>NZ_BBMB01000004.1:0-4573 GCF_000971235.1 Demequina subtropica | reverse complement strand
GGGCGGGGGCGGGGTGCGGGGGAAGCTCAGCCGAGGTCGCCGGCGGCGATCACGTCGCCTGTGCGCGCGGGATCCCCGTCCCAGGGCTCGCGGGTGACCTCGATGCGCGCCCCGACCGCCGTGACGGCGTCCGCGGGCAGCGCGACCTCGTGGTGCGCGGAGGCCACCTGCCCGAGAGAGATCGGCGGCTCGTCGCCGATGACCAGCCATGCCTCGAGGTAGGCGTCCGGGTACTCGCGGTAGACGCCGTCGATGACGATCACCTCGGCACCCTCGGGCGTGGCCTCGACCCAGGCCTGCCCGGCGTCGGCGCCCGAGCGGGGGTCCTCCAGCTGCGCGGACACCAGGGAGGCGCGGTCCCCCTCGAGGAACGCCTGCCCCAGCGCGACCGCGAGCGCGACCAGCAGGCTCGATGCGACGATCGCGACGCCCATCACCATCGTGCGGCGGCGCTGGGCCCGTGCCGCATCGTCACGAGCCTGCGCCCGCCAGTCGACCTCCACCGGAGCACCCGCGTCGACCGCGTCGCGGACCTCATCCCACAGGCCGTCGCGCGGCGGCACCACGGCCCCCGTGACACGCATGCGCGCCACCGAGCCGACCAGGTCGTTGAGGGAACGCCACGCCGTCTTGCACTCGCGGCACTGCGCGATGTGCTCGCGTCCGCCGTCCGCGATGCGGATCCCGAGCGCGCGCGAGGCGAGCGACTCGACGGACGCATGCCCCTCGCCGGGTCGCGTGCCGGTCCACAGCGCGAGCAGCGAGTCACGCAGGAGCACCTCGAGGTCCTCCTCGGGCATCCCGAGGCAGCGCGCGAGCTCGAAGCGGGGCTCTCCCTCGACCAGCGCGCGCTCGAGAGCGGTGCGGCGATCCGCGTCGAGCCCCTCGAGAGCCGCGGCGATGAGGATGCGGTCCGCCTCGGCGAGCACCGCGGAGGCGTCGGTGACGGCCTCGCCGCCCACCGGCGCATCGTCCAGGGCGACGAGCTTGGCGCGCACGCGCCGCTCGAGGTCGCCGGTGATGCGGTCCGCGGCCTCGTGCAAGAGTTCGCGCGAGTCGAGCGCCCCGGACGCGGCGGCGGACGCGAAGACGCGGCGGACGATGTCCTCGGCCTCCTCGACGGAGCCGAGCGAGCGCAGCGCGAGGGTGTGGACCAGCGCGCCGGACTCCCGGTACGCGTCCTCGACCTCAGGCTCACACATGCACAACCCCCCGTTCCCCGGCAGTGTGCCACGCACGGGCCGGGACCCGACACCCCCACCGGCATGACGAGGGCGCCGCGGCAACCGCGGCGCCCTCAGCCTTGACCTTCACCGGTTCAGACCGTCGCGACGACCTCCACCACGGAGCCCGGCGCCGCGTACGGGACGAGCGACCCCTCAACGGCCTCTCCGTCCACGGTGAGCGACGCGCCCTTGCCGCCCGAGTTCGCCACCTTGATGACGTACGTCGCGCCGCGGATCACTCGGCGGACCGTGAACTCCGACACCTCGGCGCCGATGCACGGGTCCACGACGAGGCCGTCGTAGTCCGCGCGCACGCCCAGCAGGTACTGGGAGACGGTCACGAAGTTCCACGAGGCGGTGCCCGTGAGCCACGAGTTCTTCGCCTCGCCGTGACGGATCGCGTCCTTGCCCGCGATCATCTGCGCGTACACGTACGGCTCGAGGCGGTGGACCTCGGAGATCTCCTCGCGATACGCGGGCGTGATGCGCTTGTAGTGGTCCCACGCCTGCTCGGAGCGGCCCACCACGGTCTCCGCGATGATCACCCACGGGTTGTTGTGGCAGAAGATGCCGGCGTTCTCCTTGTAGCCCGGCGGGTAGGACGTGACCTCGCCCAGCTCGACGTGGTACTCGGTGTAGGCCGGGTTCAGCAGCACGATGCCGTGGTCGGTTCCCAGGCGCTCCTCCACCGCGTCGAGCGCCTTCTCCGCGAGGCCCTCCTCGACACCGATGCCGCCCATGATGCAGAAGCCCTGCGGCTCGATCCAGATCTGGCCCTCGGGGTTCTCGGCGGAGCCGACCTTGTTGCCGAAGTAGTCGTAGGCGCGCAGGAACCACTCGCCGTCCCAGCCGTGCTCGATGACGGCGGCCTTCATCTCCTCGATGGCGGCCTCCGCACGCTCGGCCTCGGCATCGTCCCCACGACGGCGCGCGAGCGCCGCGTAGTCCGGCCCGATGGCGGCGAACATGCCGGCGATGAAGATCGACTCCGCGACGCCACCGGTGCGGTTGCCAGTGGTCTGGAAGGACTCGCCGGGCTCGGTGGAGAAGCAGTTGAGGTTGAGGCAGTCGTTCCAGTCGGCGCGGCCGATGAGCGGCAGGCCGTGCGGGCCCCGGTTGTTGAGCGGGTGGTCGAACGAGCGCTTGAGGTGCTCCATGAGGGAGGCGGCCTTGGACTCGTCGTTGTCGAACGGCACCATCTCGTCGAGGATCGCGAAGTCGCCCGTCTCCTTGACGTAGGCGGCGACGCCGAGGATCAGCCACAGCGGGTCGTCGTTGAAGCCCGAGCCCAGCGTGTGGTTCCCGCGCTTGGTGAGCGGCTGGTACTGGTGATAGGCGCTGCCGTCCTCGAACTGCGTCGAGGCGATGTCGATGATGCGCTCACGGGCACGCTCGGGGACCAGGTGGACGAAGCCGAGCAGGTCCTGAGACGAGTCGCGGAAGCCCATGCCGCGGCCCATGCCGGTCTCGAAGAACGAGGCCGAGCGGGACATGTTGTAGGTCACCATGCACTGGTACTGGTTCCAGATGTTGACCATGCGGTCGAGCTTCTCGTGGCCCGACTCGACGGTGTACGAGCCCAGCAGGCCGTCCCAGTAGGCGTTGAGCTTCTCGAACTCGGCGAGCGTCTGCTCGTCGGTCGCGAACTTCGCGAGCAGCTCGCGAGCGCCGTCCTTGCGGATGACGCCGGGCGCCTCCCACTTCGCGTCGCGCGGGTTCTCCAGGTAGCCGAGCACGAACGTGAAGGCCTTGGACTCGCCGGGCTCGAGGGTGACCTCGAGCTGGTGCGAGGCGATCGGGTACCAGCCGGAGGCGACGCTGTTCTGGGCCTTGCCCGCGTGCGGGACGGCGGCCTCGTCGAAACCGTTGCCGAAGCCGAGGAAGGTGTCGCGGTCGGTGTCAAAGCCCGCGATCTCCGCGTTGACGCCGTAGACCGCGTAGTGGTCGCGACGCTCGCGGTACTCGGTCTTGTGATAGATCGCGCCGTCGACCACCTCGACCTCGCCGATGGAGAGGTTGCGCTGATAGTTGGTCTGGTCGTCCTCGGCGTTCCAGAGGTTGAACTCGAGGAAGCTGAAGAGCGAGAAGCTCTTGGGGGCATCGGAGGTGTTGGTCAGCTCGACGCGGTGGATCTCCGCGTTGACGTCGACGGGGACGAAGAGCAGGACGCTCGCCTCGAGGCCGTTGCGGGAGCCGGTGATGCGCGTGTAGCCCATGCCGTGGCGGGTCTCGAAGGAGTCCAGCTCAGTCTTGTAGGGGCGGAAGCCGGGGCTCCAGACGTCGCCGCCGTCGTTGATGGAGAAGTAGCGGCCGCCATCGTCCACCGGCACGTTGTTGTAGCGGTAGCGCGTGAGGCGGCGCAGCTTCGCGTCGCGGTAGAACGAGTAGCCGCCGCCCGTGTGCGACACCAGCCCGAAGAAGTCCTGGGCACCCAGGTAGTTGATCCACGGGTACGGCGTGTGGGGCGTCGTGATGACGTATTCGCGCGCTTCGTCGTCGAAGTGGCCGAACTGCATGGGTGGTGCCTTTCGTCTGGCTGCGTTGCCGTGAGAGCGCTCTCTCGGGCGTGTTGCCCCCACTGTAATCGAAACGATTCGTGCGTTGCGACCCCTGAAAGTCCCGGGCGGACGATGCGCCGTCGAGGGCGACTCGCGACCTCCACCCCGCAGATCGAACGTCTGACGTTCGGATTACAGGGTGAGCGACCAGCGGCTTCCCCGTGACCGTGACGTCGATCGCCTCCGCGCCTCGCTCAAGCGGTCACCTGCGGTGCTCTTCACGGACCAGCGCCAGGTGGGAAAGACCTCCCTGGTGCGCAGGCACCTGGAGCCTCAGCGCAGCCACTACTTCGATCTTGAGAACCCTCGCGACCTCGCAAGGCTCGCGGATCCGATGCTCGCGCTAGATGTACTCGGTCATGACGTTGGTGTCACGGAGGTAAGGGAGAAGGCCTCGATCATTGGTGGTGTCTAGTCGCCAACGAAAGAGGCCTTCTCGTGCACCACCGTAATGCTCGTTTGACTGTCCGTGGACGTCAGATCCTCGTCGAGCGGATCGCTGCTGGCCGTCCCGTCGCGCATGTCGCGAAGGAGATGGGTGTCTCTCGCACCTGCGCGCACCGCTGGTGGGGCCGTTACCAGGCTGAAGGCGATGCGGGGCTGGAAGATCGCTCGTCGCGACCCCACGTGAGCCCGACACGGACGTCGACGGAGATCGTCGCGACAGTGGTGGCGCTGCGCGAGAACGACCGGCTCAACGCGGCCGAGCTCGCGACCGCGGCGGGGATCTCGGCGTCGACGGCGGGACGGATCATCGCCCGTGCAGGCCTGCCCCGCTTGTTCGACATT
>NZ_BBMB01000005.1 GCF_000971235.1 Demequina subtropica | reverse complement strand
GCGCTCGGCCAGGGCGATCCTCTGGGCGGGGGTGAAGAACCTCTTGGCGTAGCCCACATCGAGTGCTTGGGAGCCGGTGCCGAGGACGACGGGCAGGATCTGCATGTCCACGGCGAGGCGGCGGACGTCGCCGGGGCTGAGGGGCACGCCGATCGCGTCGCAGGAGCCCAGCCCGACGCCGGTGCGCAGCGCCTGCTCGTCGATACGGACCACGACGGTGGTGGATACCCCGGAGCCGGGCTCGGTGCAGCGCATCCCATGTCGGGCGAGGTCCACCAGCGCGTCGACGCGCATCCGTCCGGCCTCACCCGGATCGGCGGGTCCGAGGCCTTCGTCGCGGCGCTTGGCGAACCCGGCCGAGACCTGCGCATCCAGCCAGGTCTTCACCACCGCACCCGACGCGGCATCGAGCCTGCCGTTGAGGTTCACCATCCCGTCGGCCTGCTCGGTGACGTTGAGGTACCGCTCGCGGCGTTGACGGTCCTGACGCTCCTGCCACCGGTCCACATCCCACCGCGCGACCACATCCGTGCACGCCTTGCGCAGGTCCGCCAGCGACAGCCGTCGCGCGGACGCGACGAGCGTGTTGGCTAGCGCCTCGCCGGCGCCGTCGCACTGGTCCAGGGTCTCCACGATCAGGCGGGCCTGCGCCGTCGACAGCTCGCCGGCGAGCACCGCGGTCGCCACCGGCGAGGACCCCCGCCCCGCCCCGCCCCCGTCAGCGGCCAGCAGCGTGCCGGCCTCGATCGCGTCGCGGGCCTGTCCTCCCGTGCCGCCCTGACCCTGCGCGACCATCTGGTGCGCGTTCCGATGTCCGTGCTTACGTGCCATGCCCCCGCCCTTGGCCGCATCGGAGCGGCGGGCGACCTCGGCCGCCACCGCAGCATGCGGCAGGGCGGCCAGACGTGCGAACCGCGCCGTCACCTCCAGCACGGCCGCCAGCTCGGCCTCCGACAGCGCCCCCAGGTCGCAGCGCGCGAACGGCGCGAGCGCCTCACGCGCCGCGTCGATCACCTCTACCGGGAAGGTCATGACACCAGTCAACACGAGGAGTCTGACACTCACCCCCCGATATCCACCCTGGTAGATGTGGAAAACGACACCAGTTTCCAGGCCGGGGACATCACCTCCCCGCAGTGCGACGCTCGACACCGGGCTGCTAGTAGCGGCACCGGACACACGGGGATGTCCTTGGGCCAGCGGGTTGGGCGCGGACTAATCGGGACGGCTGGTGTTCCCGGTCGTCGAAATGCCTAGGTGTGCCTTGGATTGGGCAAGGAACCACTCGACAACCTCGAACGGCATCGCGGCATCATGCGCCATTCGAAATTCGCCGCGTTGCGATCCGTCCGGTTGGAAGACCTCGGCAACGACCTCGCCGAAGTCGTCATGCAATTCGAGCGCCACGCCGTCGCGCTCTCCCACGAAACTGGCGAAGACCAGGCTGTAGCTGTGCACCCCTCAATCAAACACCGCGCGCCAGCAGGTCCTGGCAAGGCGCACTGGGTGACCATGCGTGGCGCACATCCCTGCGGGTGCATTCACGAGTTGCTCCCTTCGACAGCCCTCTCGATCCCCACCCCACCCCTGTCACACCCCCGCACTACCGTGAAGCCATGACCCAGGTACGTGCCTACCTCGCGATGTCCCTCGACGGATTCGTCGCCGGCCCCGCCGACGACCTCGCCTGGCTCGACAGGACCGCCGAGAGGGCCCCGATCGGCGCAGAGCCCTGGACCTCCGCCGACACCGACCAGCCGCTCGACTTCGAGCCCTTCCTCGACCAGGTCGGTGCGATCCTCATGGGGAGGCGCACCTACGACGTCGCTGCCGGCTTCGACCAGTGGGCCTACCGCGACATCCCCATGCTGGTCGCGACGCACCGTGACCTGGGGCACGCCCGCCCGTCCGTGACCGCTGTCGACGGCTCCCTCGCAGAGCTCCTCGCCCGGGCGCGAGAGCATGCCGGAGACAAGGACATCTACATCGACGGCGCGATGATGGTCCGCGAGGCCCTGGAGCAGAGGCTGCTCGACCATCTGGTCGTCACGCTCATGCCGACGGTCCTCGGCGCAGGCGTCGCGCTCTTCGCCGGCTCCACCCACCCCACCGAGCTCACGGTCGAACGCGTCGCGCGCTACGGCCCGGGCCTGGTCCAGCTCCACCTGCGGCCCTCCGGCTAGGACGCCGCGCCACACCTCCCCAGACCACCGCATCGTGCCCGCTAGAGTCGAGGTATGACCGCGCCTCCGCCCGGCTACGCCGCAGCCGACGTGCAGCGATACGTCCAGGAGCCTCCCAAGCAGGCCCAGCGCACGCCGTTCGAACGCGACCGCGCGCGCATCGTCCACTCGAGCGCGCTCCGACGCCTCGGCGCCAAGACACAGGTCCTCGGCGCGGGCACCGGCGACTTCGTACGCACGCGCCTCACCCACACGCTCGAGGTCGCGCAGGTGGGCCGCAGCCTCGGCAAGGTGCTCGGCTGCGACCCTGATGTGGTGGACGCGGCATGCCTTGCGCACGACCTCGGCCACCCGCCCTTCGGTCACAACGGCGAGCGCGCCCTCGACGAGGTGTCCCGTGACATCGGCGGCTTCGAGGGCAACGCCCAGACGCTGCGCCTGCTGGTGCGCCTGGAGCCGAAGTCCTTCGACCCCGAGACCGGGGAGAGCGTGGGACTCAACCTCACGCGCGCCGTCCTCGACGCGAGCGTCAAGTATCCGTGGCGCGAGCCCGAGACGCCCACGCGTCCCGACGGCAGCCCCACGCGCAAGTTCGGCGTCTACGACGACGACCTGCCGGTGTTCCGCTGGCTGCGCGAGGGCGCGCCCGAGCGCGGCCAGAGCTTCGAGGCGCAGGTGATGGACCTCGCCGACGACATCGCGTACTCGGTCCACGACGTCGAGGACTCCGTGGTTCATCACACGGTCTCACTGGGGGTGCTGCGCGACCCGGGCCGTGCCAGGGAGATCGCTGACCACGCGCGCGAGTGGTACGGCCGGGGCGAGCCCGAGGCGCTCATCGCCGCGCTCGACCGGCTGCGCGCGGAGCCGTGGTGGATGGAGGAGTACGACGGCTCCCACCGCGCTCTCGCCGCGCTCAAGGACATGACCAGCCAGCTCATCGGCCGCGTGGTCGGGACGGTCGCCGAGGCGACGAGCGTCGCGTACGGCGACGGGCCCCACACGCGCCACCACGCTCAGCTGGTGATCCCCGAGGACCTCGCCGACGAGATCCTCATGCTCAAGGGCATCGCTGTGCACTTCCTCATGGCGCCGCGTGAGAAGAAGGCCGCCTACCGCCAACAGCGTCAGCGGCTCACGGACCTGGTTGGGGCGCTCGTCGAGCTGGGGGACGAGGCGCTCGAGCCGCACTTCGCCGTGATGCACCGCGACGCGACGGACGATGCGGCGCGCAAGCGGGTGGTCATCGACCAGGTGGCGTCCCTCACCGACAAGTCGGCGTACGACTGGCACCACCGCTACGTGGCGCGGAGGCGCTGAGCGCGCTCAGTCCTCGTCCGCGGGCGCGGGCTCGGGAAGCTCGACCCCGCCCGTGATCCGATGCTCGATCACCAGCGTCGCGACCACCACGAGCGCGCCCACCGCGAAGGCGATGACGGGCCCCGCGAGCGACCCGTACGGCGCGACGCGAGCACCGTCCGCGTCCTGCCACGGCCACAGCGCGACCAGCGATCCCGCCATCACGCCGGTGAGCGCGACGAGCGTCACGCGGCGGTGGTGCTCGAGCAGCCACTGCAGCACCTTGACGATGGTGACCAGCCCGATCGCGCATCCCGTCGCGAACAGCGCGAGATACCCGAGGTCGCGGTCGTTGAGCGCGGCGATGGTCGGCTCGTACAGACCCATGGTGAGCAGCAGGAACGAGCCGGACAGCCCCGGCAGCACCAGCGCCGACACCGCGAGGGCGCCGGCGGGGACCAGGATGTACGGCTCGGGGGAGAGGTTGCCGCCGGGGAGCGAGACCACGATCCCGACCGCCACGGCCGCGACGGCCGCGAGCACCCACTCGCGCACGCCCCATGCGCCCGCGCGGCCGGAACTCGACGCCGAGGCGCGCGAGTGGCGGAACGGCACCGCGAGCGAGGCGACGACGAGGCCGAGGAACAGCCCGCGCATCGTCTCCGGGTGGTCCTCGAGCAGGCCCTCCATCACGTGCGCCATGCCGACCAGGGCAAGGACCATGCCGACGCCGATCGGGATCACCACGGCCCACGCGACGTGCGAGAGCTGCTCGTGCGCCCGCGCGAGGCCCCGACCACGGAGCCCGTCCGTCAGCGCGAGGCGCACGCCGCCGATGAGGTGGCCGGCGGAGGTCAGCAGGGTCTCGTAGACGCCGGTCATGAGCGCGACGGTGCCGCCGCTCACGCCCGGGACGGTCTCGGCGGTGCCGATCATCGCGCCCCGCACCACGTTGAGGGCGAGCGACAGCGGGCTGCGGCGTCGCGTCTCGACGGCGGGCTCGGGGGCGGCGGTCATCGGGCGTCTCCCGTCGTGGCAGCGGACGGTGCGGTGGACGATGCGACGGCGCGGGCCGCTCGAGCGCGGCGCTCCCGCACCAGCAGGATGAGCGCGGCGAGCGGCAGCAGCAGCGGCACCCAGCCGTACGCGGAGCCGTAGCCGGTCCACACGGTCTCGTCCGCCCACCACGAGGGCTCGACGTAGCCGAGCGTCCCGACCACGAGCACGCCGGCGAGCTCGATCGCGGTGCCGACGAGCGCGACGCCCGCCCACCGCCTCCACAGCGCGATCGCGATCACCAGGTACAGCAGCGCGGAGACGCCGGACACCAGGTAGGGCACGGGCGCCTCGGAGAGCTTCGTCGAGATCTGGTAGCTCGAACGGCCCAGCGCGGCGAGCGCGAGGACGGCGTACGCGACGATGAGCGAGATGCGCGCGACGGGGTTCATGCGGCGGTCTCCAGGATGACGTAGACGCGCCACGACACCACCGCCAGCGCGATCGCGACGATCGCCGCCGCGGCGGCGTCGACGCGCGCGATCTGAAGGGGGGACAGGACGGGCCGGTTCGGATCGGGGTCGCCGGCCGCGGCCTCGGGCGTCCCGAGCCTGCCGATCCCCAGCAGCGCGAGCAGCGCCACGGACGCGATGAGGTAGCCGAGCGCGAGGATCATGTCCGCGTCGATGCCTGTCAGCAGCAGTGCCACGACCGTGACGGCCTGCACGCCGGCCGCGACGAACGCGGCCGGCGTGATGAGCTTGAGGGCACGATGCAGGCGGGGCCACGCAAGGGTGGCAAGGCCCACGATCGCGAGCACGGCGCAGACGACCAGCACCAGGGGGTAGACGACCCCGGTGTAGATGCCCACTAGGCGCGCTGAGCCGCCTGCTGCACGCGCATCGGCAGGCGGGTCATCTCCTCGCCGTCCACGCTGATGACCCACGAGAAGAGGCGGGGCTTGTCGAAGCGCAGTCCGTCGATGGTGAACGCGAAGCTGGCGACCTGCTCGTCGCCGTCGACCAGGTGGGCGGGACGGCCCACGGTGAACTCGCCGCCCATGGCGCGCACGGGGGCCGGCTTGCCCTCGGCGTCGGGACGGATGCCGATGGGGTACTCCACGCCGTCCTCGGTGAGGAGCTTGAGCTCGAACTGGTGCGAGCGGTTCGTCTCGGTGAACGGGACGTGCACGATCGCGCCCACCGACAGCCGGCGGTGCACGGCCGGGAAGCCGTTGACGAAGATGATGTTCCACCCCGCGCCGAGCGCGTAGATCTTGTTCTGCACGACCTCGGCCGAATCGGCGAGGAATGCGTCCACTCTCACAACAGCGTCCTTTCCTGGGGGTGCGCGTCCAGCCTAGCGCCACCCGGTGACACGGCGTGGACCGGGACGGTGGGCGATGCGCGGGCCGGGCGGCGCGCCCGAGTAGTCTGTGCGCGTGGCGGGCACGATCAACAGGGACGACATCGCGGCGGTCCGCGAGCGCGCGCCGATCGAGGACATCGTCGGCCAGCACGTGTCCCTCAAGTCCGCCGGCGTCGGCTCCCTCAAGGGCCTGTGCCCCTTCCACGACGAGCGTTCCCCCTCCTTCCACGTGCGCCCGGCCGCCGGCCGCTGGCACTGCTTCGGCTGCGGTGAGGGCGGCGACGTCATCGAGTTCGTCATGCGGATGGACGGGCTGCCGTTCGCGGAGGCGGTCGAGTACCTCGCCGAGCGCGCGGGCGTGACCCTGCGCTACGAGGCGGGCGGCCGCCGCGGCTCCGAGTCCGGTGCGAACATGCGCCGCCGGCTGCTCGAGGCGCACCGGGTGGCGAACGACTTCTTCCGAGCGCAGCTCGCAAGCCCGGAGGCGCGGATCGCGCGCGACTTCCTGCGTGAACGCGGCTTCGATCGCGAGGCGGCGGAGATGTTCGGCTGCGGGTACGCGCCGCAGGGCTGGTCCCACCTCACGGACCACCTGCGCAAGAACGGCTTCACCGAGCCCGAGCTCAAGGCGTCGGGCCTGGTCTCCGAGGGCCAGCGCGGCGTCTACGACCGCTTCCGCGGACGGCTCGTGTGGCCCATCCGCGAGGTCACCGGGGACGTCATCGGATTCGGCGCGCGTCGTCTGCACGACGACGACCAGGGCCCCAAGTACCTCAACACCCCCGAGACGCAGATCTACAAGAAGAGCCACGTCCTCTACGGCATCGACCTCGCGAAGGGATCGATCCGCTCCGAGCGGACCACCGTGGTGGTCGAGGGCTACACCGACGTGATGGCCTGCCACCTCGCGGGCGTCACCAACGCCGTCGCGACGTGCGGCACGGCGTTCGGCGAGGACCACGTCAAGGTGGTGCGCCGGCTCATGGGCGACACCGGCCAGACGCAGCTCAAGGTCGGCGCGCACGGCGCCAAGGTGGTCTTCACGTTCGACGGCGACGAGGCCGGGCAGAACGCCGCGCTCAAGTCGTTCGCGCTCGACCAGCAGTTCCTCGCCCAGACGTTCGTCGCGGTCGACCCCGAGGGCATGGACCCGTGCGACATCCGTCAGCGCGATGGGGACGATGCGGTGAAGCGCCTCATGGAGCGTCGCGTCCCGCTGTTCGAGTTCGTCATCAAGGCCTCGCTCGCCTCGCACGACCTCGAGACCCCCGAGGGTCGCGTGGCTGCGCTGCGCACCGCGGCGCCGATCGTCGCGCAGATCCGTGACCGCGCGATCCGACCGGAGTACGCGCGCCGGCTCGCGGGCTGGCTCGGCATGGAGCCCGCGGACGTCCTCCGCGCGGTGTCCCAGGCGGGGCAGCGGGGGAGCGGCGCATCGTCCCCGGGACGTCCCGCGCCGGGAGGCGGCGCGCCCGGCCCGTCGCAGGCGCCCCCGCCCTACGACGACGGCCCGCCGCCGATGGACCCCGAGACGGGTCAGATCGCGACCGTCACGGTGGCACGCCCCAACCCGCGCGACCCCGTCGTGCGCGCCGAGGCGCTGTCGCTCGGCGTCCTGCTCCAGGCGCAGCGCGCGATCGCCGAGGACGCGCAGGCGCTCGGGATCTACCGCGAGCTGGCGCGTGACTCCTACGTGACCCCGCAGTACGCGCAGGTCTTCGACGCGGTGGCCGCGGCGGGCGGACCGTCGGAGGCGCCTGCCGACTGGGTGGGTGCCGTGGTCGAGCAGGCCGGTCCGGATCTCGCGCCGCTCGTCTCGCAGCTCGCGGTGACGCCGCTCCCGCATGACAAGCCGGCCGAGTCGGGCGTGTACGCGCGCTCGGTGCTCGCGCGGCTGCTCGACAACGCGCTCACGCGCAAGATCGCGGACCTGCGCGGACGCATGCAGCGTGCAGGCGCGGGGTCGGAGGTCGCGCAGGAGGCGTTCGCGGAGATGATCCGCATCGAGGCGCGCCGACGCGAGCTGCGCGAGAACGCCTGAGCGCGGGTCCCGCGCGGCCGGGCCCCCGATGTCGGACCCCGCGCGTAGCCTCCAAGGGAGACACGAGGAGGCCGTGATGGCAGCACCGCGGATATCGCTGGTGACCCTAGGGGTGGCGGACATGGATCGCGCGCTCGCGTTCTACGAGGCGTGGGGCTGGAAGCGCGTCGACCGTGAGGGCGGGCTGGTGATGTTCCAGGCGAACGGCACGCTGATCGCGCTGTTCGGGCTCGCGGACCTCGCGGAGGATCAGGCGCGGCCCGGCGCGACGCTCGGCACGGGAGCCATGACCCTCGCGCAGAACTACGCCACCGAGGCGGAGGTCGACGAGGTCTTCGCGGAGGCGCTCGCGGCCGGGGCGACCGAGCTCAAGCGTCCCCAGGCGGTCTTCTGGGGCGGATACAGCGGCTACGTCGCGGATCCCGACGGCCACGTGTGGGAGCTCGCGATGAACCCGTTCTGGCCGCTCGACCCGGACGGCACCGTGGCGCTCGGGGGATAGCCCCGCCGCCGCATCGTCCCTGGTGCGGACCTTCGGCGCCCGAACTCTGGAACCGCGCGCCGCACTTTGCTAGGTTCCGAAGGGTGGACGCTGTGCTCATCATCCAGGAGCGGGCGCGACACGATGTCGCGGCGCTCGATCCTGTCGATGTGCCGTCGATCCGGGGCCTTCGCGACATCAGGCTCGCGGCGCTCATGAGGCACGCCAGGCGCCAGATCCGGCATGCGATGCGGGACGAGGGCGCGCTGCGCCCGTGGTGGGAGCGCTCGCCGCTGCTCATCCTGGTCGCGCCGCTGCTGCTCACGTGGGCCGCGGTGTTCCACAACGGCACGGCGCTGTTCGTGGGGTTCGTCGCGGTGGCGTGGGGGATCGCGTCGGAGCCGCGTGTGAACCGCGCCGAGCGGCGCGAGTACGCGCGCCTCATGACGGCCTACCGGAACGCGGCGGCCGATGCGCTGGACGCCCGCGCGGACCGGCGGCAGTGGGAGTGGGGCGACGGCTACGGGCTGACGACGTAGCTCCTCCGGGTGCCTCACCCGGGCAAGCAGAAGGGCCGGCCCTCGAGGAGGACCGGCCCTGGATGGCTCCCCCGACTGGACTCGAACCAGTAACCTGCCGATTAACAGTCGGCTGCTCTGCCAATTGAGCTACGGAGGAAGGCGAGGAATACTCTACCGGATGCCGGAGGGGTCTGATGACCAATCCGGGGGTCGAGAGTCGCCCTTCTTCGCCTGTCAGTCCTTGTCGGTGGCCTCGTTGAACTTGGCCGCGACGGCGTCCTTCGCGTCCTCGACCTTGTCCTTGGCCCCGGCCTTGAGCTGGTCCATCTTGCCCTCGGCCTCCATCTGCTCGTCGCCGGTCGCCTTGCCGGCGCCCTCCTTGGCCTTGCCCTTGAGATCCTCGGCGGCGTTGCTTGCGCGGTCGGACATGCTCATGGCTTCTCCTCGTCGAATCGTCGTCGGCCGCGGTTGCGGCCACCCCAGGTGCAAGTCGATTCGGGTCCGAGGCATTCCCCGGGTGCGGGGCGCGCGGGTGTCGGCCCGGCGCGTCGCTAGACTGTCGGGCGGCCTCCCCGAGGCCTCGGGCCAGTAGCTCAGCCGGTTAGAGCAGTGGACTCATAATCCATCGGTCGCGGGTTCGAGCCCCGCCTGGCCCACTGTGGGAGTCCACGCGGCGCTGGGGCGGACCGGAGTGACGGCCGCCGCGAGGCGCGAGGCGGTGCGGGAGCTGCTGACGGAGTCGCACGAGGCCTGGCTGCTCACCAGCCGCGTGGCCGGTCGGGGCATCCGGACAAGGCCCGTGCGGCTGTTCGGCGGCCGCGGAGGGCCAGATGTGATGGTGTTGACGGGTGCGACGTCGCGCAAGGCTGCGGAGATAGAGCTGTGGCCGGAGGTCACGCTGGCCGGACCGATCGCGGACGGCTGGTTCGCGGCGGAGGGGACCGCCCGAGTGCTTCGCGACTCCGCGGACGTAGAGGAGCTCGTCGTGGAGTGTGCGCCTGGCGTCCATGCCGCGGACATCTGCGTCATCGCGGTCACCCTCACAAGCGCGCGCAGGTGGGTCGTGAGGTCCCCGTCGGCGTTCGACAACGCCATCGACACGCTGCTCCCGTAGTGGAGGCGCTGCAACCGGCAACGGTCGACGGTCGTGGCCTGCCGCGCCGACCTTCTCGGGTCGACCGAGAGGGACGTCTGTCCGGATTGCATCGTGCGTGCGAGGTTCCGCCGCTGCGTCGTTTGGATTGTGGCGGGGTGTCGGACTTCGCACATACGATCGTGAGTATCACTGCTGATACTGAGGGGAATCGAGCAATGGCGCAGATGGCTGAGGGTTGGTATGCCGACCCGACGAAGCGGCACGAGAAGCGGTACTGGAACGGGTCGTCGTGGACCGACCATGTCTTCACGAAGGGCACGCAGAGCGTCGATCCGTACGTTGCAGTCGCTCCGACCAGCGCGGGCGTGACGGGCCAGGAGCGGAAGGTGCCGCTGTTCGGTGCCCGCAAGCACGCGAAGAGCCTTCAGGAGGAGAATGACCGCCTCCAGGGGCTGATCGACAAGCACGGGCTGGGGGAGATCGCAGACCTCGACGCCGCACGTTTGGAAGTCATCGCCCAGATCTCGCAGGCGCGCGCCGACCTCGCGGGCGCGCAAGCGGCCCAGCAACTCGCCGATGCGCAGAAGCGTGACGCGGAGCAAGACCTCGTCAACCTGCGTCAAGCCGCGTCCATGCAGGAATTCGGCATCTACGACTACGAGCACCCCGCCGAATCGTCTGTGACGCTCGCCACCGAACTCGCGGGGGTCCGCGTGCAGATCAAGCAGCTCGTGGCCGCGAAGAGGGCCACGTCGGCGTCGTCGAACTTCACGTTCAACAACTCTGCCAAGCAGGGGGAGAGGTTCGTGAACGACATGTCCAAGCTGATGCTGCGCTCGTACAACGCGGAGGCGGAGAACTGCGTCAAGACCGTCAAGGCCGGCAACCTGGCCTCCGCGCAACAGAGGCTGACGAAGTCGATGGAGCAGGTCGAGAAGCTCGGCACGATGATCAACCTGTCCATCACCGCCCCGTACCACCGGCTGCGGCTCAAGGAGCTGGAGCTCGCGGCCCGCCACATGCAGGCCCTCCAGGCCGAGCGCGAGGCCGAGCGGGCGCATCGTGAGGAGCTGCGCGAGCAGCGCAAGGTCGAGGCCGAGCTCAAGGCCGCACGCGAGAAGCTCGAGAAGGAACGCTCCCACTACGAGAACGCGCTCGCCGCCCTCGAAGCCAAGGGTGACCTCGAAGGAGCCGCGCGACTCAAGGAGAAGCTCGCGGACACCGACAAGGCCATCGCCGACGTCGACTACCGTGCCGCGAACGCCCGCGCCGGCTACGTGTACGTCATCTCGAACATCGGCGCGTTCGGCCCCGACGTCGTCAAGATCGGCCTGACACGCCGCCTCGAGCCGATGGACCGCGTCAACGAGCTCGGCGACGCATCCGTGCCGTTCCGCTTCGACGTCCACGCCCTGTTCTTCGCCGACGACGCCGTCACCCTCGAGACCAACCTCCACCAGCGCTTCGCCGACCGACGCCTCAACAAGATCAACCTGCGCCGCGAGTACTTCCGCGCCACACCCCAGGAAGTCCTCGACGCGCTCAAGGAGCAGCACGTCGAGGTCCTCGAGTTCACCCTCGAGCCGGCAGCGGAGGAATACCGGGCCAGCGAGTGAACCGCGGAAGCGAGGTCGCGCCGCGCGCCGCCGATTGCGAAATCGACGACGATCAGAACGACGGAGACGGACCAGGGAGCGAGACCATCAATCGATACTGGGGCAGTCCTATTTACGCGCGGCGAACCGATGTGAGGGCGATGTTGAAGCGAGATGAAAGTGCACTATTTAGCCGACGGTGCAGGTTGAATGCGCCCGCCTCACGCTACGTTGGCGTGCACGGGCAACGTGGGCGTAGTCAGGTGATCGTATGAGTCGCATGGTGGCGTGGCGGTTGCGCCATCTAGGCACACCTCGCTTCTGGAAGCGCCGTCAACGCCGAATCGAAGTGAAGCGGCGCTTGCAGGCTCGCGCGGCGAGATTGCGGTCTCGGTACACAGACCTCCGTGGTGCCTCGACGGCTGGATGGGTTCTCGCGAGGCGAAGCTTCGGCCCGATCGCTGTGGCGATCGTGGGTGTCGCCGCGGTCGAGTTCGTCAGCACGATCATGCGCGGAACCTCCTGGGGCGTCGACCAACAGATCTTCGCCACCACGGCGGCGGATCTGCAGGATCCCGTTTCGGTCTTCGTCGGCACGACCGCCGCCATCGCGGCCACACTCCTCGGCCTCTATTACACGACGGTGGGCGTAGTCGCCTCGACAATATACAGATCCGTCCCAGGTGTAGTTCGCGATCTGTTCATTCGCGAACGCTCAAGCGAGACATACCTCAGAGTGCTCATCTTCACGACGACCGCTGCCGTCACCGTGCTCGTCTCGCGAACGCTCGGCTACGAGGTCACGGGCTTGACGCTCGCGGTTCTCGGCGTATTCACGGCCCTGACCGCTGTAGGCCTCGTGGTGGTCACGAAGCACCTGTTTGACTACTTCGATCCGTCGCGGCTATCCACACCACTGCTGCAGCAGATCGTGGTCAGCATCCGCGTGGCAACCGAACCCAAGACGCGATCATTGGCGCAACGACAAACGGACTCGCATCTCGACGCTTACCGAGCACTCGCATCATTCAAACACGTGGTCGAGATGCTCTCCACGCAGAGCCTTAGAAGCGCGTCGGCGCCGGTGGATCTGACCACGCAATTGATCTGGATTGTCAGCAACTACTCTGCGGTGAAATACCGGATCCCCACTGACTCGAATTGGTGGGACCGCGTGCCTCGCCATCAGAACTGGCTCACGGTCGACCACACCCGCCTCGAAATGGCGCTGCTGACCTCGGCAGGCACACCCCCAGAACTTCAGCCTGACTACTTGTGGCTCGAAACCAAGGCCGCACGGCTGCTGCGTACGACGCTCGCCATCGCGTTCAGTTCGCAAGCCGGCGCGAACGCACTTTCGGTTTCGGGGTCCGTCGCAAGACTCGTAGGCAACCTCACCGCCCGGTTGCAGATCGACGAAGCCGTCACCATCGAGACGGCCTGGGACGACGCCGTATCTGGAGTGACCATGACCTCCCACGTTGCTGCTGGCGACGCGGATGACTACGAGGTGAGGCTCAATCAGATGGCGGCTGCCGAGAGCCTCCTGCAGCCGCTCGCGTTCATGCTTCTCGGGCTGTCAAACGCGGCGGAGCGCATCGCCGCGACAGACTTGTCGGCAGACCTTGAAGCGGCAATCGCCAATCCAGATGTGCTGTACCGCGGTGACCTCCCTACTGAAACCCGGCAGATGGTGGAGAAGTTCTCACTGGCGATTGAACGTGAGCTCAGACTCGAGGGTCGCCGCATCACGCCGACATGGTGGATTGCGCACCTCGCCGCCCGCAGCATGTCCGAAGCGCTACTGGCAACTGAAGCTGGCGTGCTAGAGCGAGTCAAGGATCGAACTGTGGAACAGGTCGACCTGTTCAGGGCCCAGAATCGACCTGACCTCGCTGCTGTGACCGGAATGGCATCCCTAGAGCTGTTCGACAAGATCGAGTTCCACGAAAAGATCATCCGGCGGGCCGAAGCGCACCTCAAGTCGTACTGCAATTCGAACACGAGCATCGAAGGCTGGCCCGAGCGCACGCAGTCGCCGTTTGATGCAGCCGACGAGCACACCGCCATGGTCGAGCGCCTCGCAGAACTACTGCCCGACCTGTGGAACGAGAAGTTCGACCCCCGCGAGCCGGACTTGTACGGCCAGCTGTATCAGTTCGTTGTCAATGGGGCGTTCACCGCAATAATCGGCGGCGATACCGCCCGGGGTCTGAAGATGTATACCGCGTGCGTTCTCGAGATGGATCAAGCACGCGTTCGCATCGCGGCCGATCTCAACAAGGCGGGGGCGCGAACGCAGACAACGTTCGCAGTGGAGCCGATCATCACGGTGATGGACCTCGCGGGGTACGCGCTAGTCATGTATGAACTCGATAGTGATGGGATCTGGCCCCAGATCAAAGAAATGTGGAACCGAATCTTCGACAGCAAGCCCGACCTGGCGCAATTCCTCCTGGATGCTGCGATGTTCGTGGACGCCACCTTCGCAATGACTCCCGGCGGGCTCGAACGCAGCCGTCGACAGATCGGCCTGAACCGAGTGCTCGATGAGCGAGGCGTTCGCGCGAATCGCCGGTCGGGATTCGGTGGGGCCGATGGGGCGAAGCGCCCGCACCGCAGCCCCATTATCTCGGCCTTGGCGCCAGGGGACTATGGCATCCACGACGACTTGTACAGCTTGTTCATCGCGGAAGTTCTCGCAGGCAGACTCCCACCGGAGACCGACATCGGGCATCGGGCGAAGTCGCTTGCCGGGCAGATTGCACGGCATCGCGCGGATGACGCGCAACGAGATGGGAGCAGCTAGTCGTGTTCGAGAACCCCTTCGAAAGGATGATTGGCTCACTTGACGGCCGCAATCGGCAGCAACGAGACAACTATGTGCAGCCAGTTTCTCCACGAGCACAGCGGCCCGAGCGGGTCGGGCACGAGCACATGTTCTTCGACGATCTCCACACGCACGCCCTGCCGTATCGAAACTCTGCGGGGCGCGGCTTCGCGCTCACGGTAGAACCAGCTGACGACACCGCAACGAGACTCATCACTGATGCGCTACCGGTCGTTGGCTACCGTCACGGAACTCTCCACGAGGCCTTCCACGACTACATCCAATCCGCGCTCTTGCGGCTTGGCGAAGGCGAGATGTACCTCGAGATTGAGTACTTTCGTCAAGACGAGGGAGTTGTTGACCCGGTCGCGTTCCAAGTCCACATCCTTGAGCGTGAGTTTGTATCGAGGCGATTCGGTCATTACCACTACCGCGCAAGACACGTTGACTCGGATGGCAGGTCGCGGATCGTAGACGAGCCAATCGACAAGGAGACGCTCGTTGTTGTGCGTCCACCGAAGGCCTTGCGACGGCACCTCGATCGAGCCCTCGCGGCAATCCGCGCCTCCGGCGATGAGGTGTCCGTAATGATGGATTTCACGACGGGGCGGCACGGTGCGAACAGCGGGTTCGACCTTGAAACCCTGAAGCGGAAGACCAGCGACGTTGTCCTTCGCTCGACCCGTGACACTGGCTGGACCGCGAGGTCGCTCTATGCCGAGGATCTACTTGACCCCCAGAAGGCGTGGCGCGCCATTCAATTCGAACGTCTCATTGTGGCTCTCCGCGAGACCGCCCTGGGGGCACTGAACGATGCGATCCGTCGTGCGGGTGCAAGACTCCACTTCACGGCCACACTTGAGTTGTCGGGAGTCCTTACGCTGCGGGATCTCGACGAAATGGAGCGCGCTCTGAACGACGGCAGCCGTCCAATGGCCGAACTCCTCGCGCCGGGCCTTGCCAGATAGGGCTGATGCCGCGTCAGCGGTGATGAGACGGCTCAGACGTCACCCGAGCGATGCCGCCGCGCCTCAAGTCGGGTGCCCGGGTGGTGCGCCGGGGGCGAGCCCAGCGTGCGTTCGACTCTGGATCGAAGTGCCGGCTTTGCGTTCCAGCGCGCTCGCGTTCGCGACGGTGGCCTCCGTCGCGGGTCACGTGAGCATGACTCTTTGAGATCTACGCTTCCGGCGGCACGGGTATGTGGCCTCGAACGAAATCGCGCAGGCCGACCTTTTCGAATGCCCCCGAGTGCATGTCTGCCTCGAGCGCCATCAGCGCTTCGTCGCCAGGGATCAGTTCGACCACCTTCGCGATCCTCGTCTCTGCGGTGACCTGGTTGCCGGCCGCGAATGCGCGTTGTGCAAGTTCGAGTTGGAGTGCTGCATCGAGGCGTGGCGGCAGTTCGAGCGTTGAGTTGCTGGTGCTGCGCAGCGACTTCTCGCGATTGTCGACCAGTGCTGCGAGTTCATCGTCACCCCACGGAAGGTCGTTGCCAGTGAGGATCCCCACCGCCGCGGAGTAGATGCTGGGCTCGTTGAGAAGTGGCGCAAACTTCTCGCACAACCCGCCCGGGTCGTCCCGCCGATGCTCGGGTCGCATCACCAATTGCCACAGGACGTACGTGGCGATCATCGGAAGTTGGTTGGCAGGTTTGTTCTCGCCAGGGAGCAGTTCCTCGATGCGCCCCAGCGGATTCGACATGTCGGCGATGGCCTCGGTCTGGCCTCCAATCGTCGCCGTGACCATCTCGACGAGCGCCGAGAACAGCCGCGGGACTGCGCTTGCATCGAAGTTGCGCTCGAGGTGGATCCAGTACTGAGTTGCCAATCGCACCTTGACGATCCCGGGGAGCGAGTCGCCGTACCTGTGACAGAAGCTCTCGTCGAACTCTGTCGACGCGCGAGCGACGAACTCCCGAATCACGTGCTGACACAGGCGGTGCAGCCCTTCCAGCGTCAGGACGATCGTGCCCCGGTGCCACGTCGTGTCCTCGTCGTCCGGTAGCACCCAGAGCTCTGGAGCAAGGTCACGCAGTTCGTGAAGTGACTGCGAGCGCGCCTTGTAGGCGAAGTTCAGCGCGTTGCGCAGGTCGACATCTCGGATGGGGCGTGTGGCGCCCACCGCACCCGAGCGGTAGTAGTCCTCGCCTACGTGATCGATCACGAACGCCCTGAACTTCGCTGTCGCGCCGAACTTCTCGGCCTCCAGTACCGCCGCGTGGACCGCATCGCGCTGCTCGGGAGTGAGGTCGTTCGTGGCCGCCTCGATGAGCCTGCGCTTCTCGTTCGGGTAGTTCTCCCAAGGCGTGTCGGGCACCTCCGCGGCTGCCGACAGCGACTCGAGCGCCGCGACCAGCAACGTGTACGAGAGCGTGACGTCGCTCGACGACATCGCAATCGCGTCCGACACCCTGCGGATCGCGCGCATCGCGGCCTCGAACTCCGGCCGGCGCAGCGCGAGCAGCTGCGCGCAGAAATGACGCAGCGACGTGATCTCATCGTCCGTGATTGTCCGCTGAGGCTCGAGGACACGGCGTAGACGCTTCCCACGAGCGGGGCCGCTCGGGCGCGTGCCCGCGACCAGGCTCTCGACAAGCACCGAGTCCGACAGCACCACTATGTCCAAGCCGAAGGCGACCACGTCGACCATGTCGTCGATCAGCTCGTCACCGCTCGTCGCAATGTGGAAAGACTCCGTCCCGTCGGGGTTGAACTTCGGCAGCCGGTCAGTCGCCTCCACGGTTAATGGGGCCACCGAGCCGAGCGCGTTGGTGAACCGCAGAGTTCCGATGGGCAGCTCGATGTCATCGGCGTTCATGCGGATGCCATTGCTATAGACCACCCGCCGGTGGACAGTCTCGTGACAGTCCTGCTCGGTGAAGTACATCCCACTCGCGATCTGCAGCATGCGGCCATCCAATCAGCGGCAGCCCCGAGGCGGAAGTGTCGGCGGCGGCGGCTGTCCATTCCGCACCACCGCGACGCCGGTGGCCGACCACGGTCAATCACCGGTCGCCGCAGCAGGGATTGCGGACCGGTGATGCACGCGCTGCCCCCCGACGTTGAACTTGCCGCAGGCGCACTCGCAGCGGTGCGTGCTGGCTCCGGCGCAAGAGTTTCCTGACACTCTGTCGCGCGAGGGTCCGGACCGAGGACCGACGCTCCTCCAAGCCGGGTGCCCGGCACTGTTGGGCGTCCCCGCTGAGCATCGGGGGAGAGGTGGACCTGCGACCCGGGATGTCGCGGCCTCGCGATCAGCCGGTGTGACTCACGGGACGAGGACTCTCGTTCCGGCGTGGAGATGGTGCGTCGTGGGCGTCTCGGCAGTCGACGCGGGCGAGGCGAGATCGCTGGACTGCGCTCAGGCCCCGCGTGGCGGTCCGGGAAGATGGTGCCACGCCTCGAACTCGCCGTCGGCGTCGTGGCTGGTAGACGTAACTGTTGCGAGGGTGGGATCGTTCCGGATGGACTGTACGGAAAACAGGTATGGACTGGGGACTCGGGCAGTACGGCATACCTCCTGGTCAGTCAATTCCGAGTCTTCGCCACTGTGCGCGCACTCGTGATGCGGGCGTTCGTCCACTCGTTGTTCGTTCGATGTCTGGTGAGCCGTCGTGCTCGAGCGGATCGGGCTGCCTTGGCCGTGCCCGTGCGGAGCTTGGTGCCGCGCGGCGGGTGTGATGAGCCGCGGCAGAACGCCTCGAAGGGCGTCTGCCCCGGTGTTGATCGACGTCGACCAACACTGGGGCGCGCCCACGCGGTGTCTGGCGCCGGTGAGACCATTCCTGGAAGAGCGTGTGGCGACGGGAGGTGAGGGATGCGCGGAGAGGCGACGGTGCTCCACGCCGACCTCGACGCGTTCTACGCCTCGGTCGAGCAGCGCGACGAGCCCGCACTGCGCGGACGGCCCGTGATCGTGGGCGGCGGCGTGGTGGTGGCCGCGAGCTATGAGGCGAAGGCCCGGGGCGTGCGCACCGCGATGGGCGTGCAGCGGGCGCGTGCGCTCTGTCCCGACGCGATCATCGTCCCTCCCCGTATGGAGGCCTACTCCGCGGCGAGCCGTGCGGTGTTCGCGATCTTCCACGACACCACGCCGTACGTGGAGGGAGTCTCGATCGACGAGGCATTCCTCGAGGTGGGCGGGCTTCGCCGCATCGCCGGGACTCCCGAGGGGATCGCCGTGCGCCTGCGGGAACGCGTGCGTGCCGAGGTCGGGCTCCCGATCTCGGTGGGCGTCGCGAGAACCAAGTTCCTCGCGAAGGTTGCGAGCGCGGTCAGCAAGCCCGACGGGCTCCTCGTGGTGGCGCCGGACCACGAGGAGGCGTTCCTTCATCCGCTCCCCGTCGAACGGCTCTGGGGCGTCGGCGCGGTGACCGCGGAGAAGCTGCACAGCAACGGCGTCTACACGGTCGGGCAGCTGGCCGAGCTCGAGGCGGCGACCGCCGAGCGGTGGCTCGGCAAGGCGGCCGGCGCGCATCTGCACGCGCTCGCCCGGCTCCGGGACCCTCGGCCGGTCGAGGCGACCAAGCGCCACGGGTCCATCGGCTCGCAGCGCGCGCTCGGCAATCGGTCGTACACCAGCGGTGAGCTCGGGCTGATCCTCACTCAGATCGTCGACGGTCTGGCGAAGCGTCTGCGCGATCGCGGATCGGCGTGCGCCACCGTGGTCCTGAGGCTTCGCTACGGCGACTTCACGAAGGCGACCCGATCGCGCACGCTCGGCGCGCCTACCGATCGCACCGAGGTACTGCTCGGCGTCGCCCAGCGATTGCTCGCTGCGGCGGGTCCCGACATCGCTGGCCGGGGCGTCACCCTCATCGGCGTCTCGCTCGCGCACCTCACCAGCGCCGGCACGCTGCAGCCCGAGCTTCCGATCGACTGGCACGACGGGGCGCGCATCGACACCGCCCTCGATGCGGTCCGCGATCGATTCGGCTCCGCCGCCGTCACGCGCGCCGCGCTCATCGGTCGTGACCCTGGTGTGTCGGCACCGCGGCTGCCTGAGCACGAGTAGACGCGTGGAGGGCCGGCAGGGGACTGGCGGGGTCGGTGGACAGTGCTGCGGTCTGGGGTGACGGCGCTCGAACGGCGTAGCATGTCGCGAGCAGGCGCCGAGCATCGTTCCTGGTAGACGTGCTCCTCGGATGGAAGTCCGCGCCTAGATTGGGCTGTTCGCAGAACGGCGATGGGCCGGGGGTTCCACCGCAGGACGTAGTCCCTGGACAGTCAATTGCGAGTCGTGGCCACGCGGGGTGCCCCTGCGATCTCTGAGCGCAAGGCGCGCGCAGCGCACGGGTCCTCGCCGCGCGGTCACGGCCCTCATGTAGACGATGTCCACCCGGGCAGCTGGAAGCCGCTTCGCTGGTGCGACTCATCGATCCTGATGCTGATGCAGCTCAGCATCCCGACCGGTCCTTCGCCCTGGTATGCGTCGGAAGTGCGTGTGCGGCGCAACGTGTGCGCCACCTCCTTGCGGAGCCTCGCGATCTCGAGTCCGTCGAGCGGGGCGTGGCGCGGCGGTACGGATCCACCTTCACATCGCCCTGATGCCTCTTTCTCAGCCAGGAGTTCCGCTGAGAGCTCCCATGAGTTCCCATGCGGTGCCGCGACCCCGAGGGACTCGAGATCGGCGAGTGCGAGGCGGATGACCGAACCGTGGGGGTCCACCGACGCCATCTCGCTGAGCAGCGCCGGGAGGCGGCCGTCAACCGTGCGGCCGGGTGCCATGCCTTCCGGGTGGCGACCGACGACCAGAGCGGCGAGACCCTCCGGTTGAAGGCCTTGCGGGAGCGTCGCCGTGACCTGCGTGCGTTGGCCGCCGTCGCTGCTGACTGTCGCGTACCCGCGTTCGCGCGCCTCGAGCAGTGCGCCCACCACGAGCTCCGTCGCCAGGGCCTCGACACTTGTCGGGGTGCCCGTCCACGTGGCGACTCGGCGGCGTTCGCGGCGCCCTGACGGCGGTGGAGGGCTTGCGAAGACGCGCGCGGCGGTGACGAACCGAGTCTCGGGATATGCGGGCCACCGCAGCAGGGCCGCGGCCTCGTCGGCTGCCGCGGCATCGCGCTCGGCGTGCGCGACATCGTCCCCCGAGATGCCGAGGTGGGTGGGGAGCATGTTCGTGAGCATCAACCCGCCGCCACGGCCGATCCAATCCACGAGGAATGCCAGGAGAAGCACGATCGGCGCGCCGAACGCCGTCCAGTACCAGTCCTCCCATCCCGCCGCCGCGCTGTGCCGGAGGTCGATCACGGTGAGCACGGTGACGAGCGCGATGATCGCCGCCGTGCGGACCGCGGGCCCGTGGCGTGCTGCGGCCCGCCACGCCCCCTGCCAGCGCGGACCGTCGAGCACGGCCTTGCGCATCGCCTCGACGCCCTGCGGCATCTTGCGTGTAGCGGCAAGCTGTGCGACCGGGAGGAGTGCGATCAACGAGACGATCAGCACCGCCCTCACCGCGTCGAACGGGAGCCCGGAGCCCGCGGCGAGAGCGGTTGACCGGTCCTCGTCGCTGATGGTCCATTCGTCGGCCAGCCACATCAGCAGGAGGTCGTTGGTGGCGACGAGCGCGAAGAGCCCGCCCAATCCGTCGACGACGAACGACACCGCAAGAACCACGGTGCAGTACGCGAGGAAACGGACGGTGACGTACCCGAGCGGGTTCGTGCTGCGTAGGATCGCCAACTGGTCGGCGCGGTGTCGTTGCGGCGCGCTGAGGTCCTCGCTTGCGGAACCGTTCGCTTCGGCCACCTTTGTATCCTGCACCCGGTGCGACCTGCAGGTCCATGATCGGCCGGCGATGGGCGCCTCGCCGGGCTCGCGGCACGATGCACGGAGGCATCCGAGGAGTCCCCGAGAGCGCGGACAGCGTCGAGCGCCTCGCGCTGCTGAGGGTGGTCGGCGCGCAGGCGATGTCCTAGGCGCCCCGCGCGTCGTCTCTGGGCCAGGCGTCGACCATGCCGTACACTGAACAATCGCGAGCAACCGCTCGCATGCGCGTCGAGCCCGGCGGACCCGGGTTCCGAGCACCACCAGCGCCCAGGCGTGTACATCTCCGCCCGGATCGCGAGTCCCTCCACGCCAGCGTCACCACGCTGTTCGGCGTGACCGGATCCACATAGACTTCCGTTGGCCTCGGTCGACGGGATCGACGCACGTCGGCGTCGCCGGCGACGTATCATCGGCCGCACCGCGGTCAAGCAACACAGAAGGAACAGCATCATGGCTACTGGCATCGTCAAGTGGTTCAACGCCGAGAAGGGCTTCGGCTTCATCGCTCCCGACGACGGCTCCGCCGACGTCTTCGCGCACTTCAGCGCGATCAACTCCTCGGGCTACCGCACGCTCGAGGAGAACCAGCGTGTCGAGTTCGACGCCGAGCAGGGCCCCAAGGGCATGCAGGCGGCGAACATCCGCCCGCTGTAACTCAGCGTCTCGACGGAGGCCCGTCGCGGTCCGCCTCACGGCGGCCGCGGCGGGCCTTCGTCGCGTCCGGGTCGCCGTCGCGCTGACACATGAGCGTCAGCACAGCGCTGTGCGGGCAACCGTATGTCAGCGGGGTGCAGGGGGGACGATGCGCAGGCCCCGCCCGTTTTGCGCGTTTTCCTGGCCATTTGTGGAGATCGTCGCTACGGTGACCGCATGCGGACCGGGGGGATTCGGCTGGACTCGCTGACGGGTCTGCGCTTCGTCGCGGCCCTCGCGGTGTTCCTCACCCACGCCCTGCCGCGGCTGCCGGCCGACAACCCGGTCGGGCGCTTTGCCCAGGACTGGCTCACGCAGGGCCGCGTGGGCGTCTCGTTCTTCTTCATCCTCAGCGGCTTCGTCCTCATGTGGTCGCGCCGTCCCGACGATGCGCCGCGCGCGTTCTACCGCAGGCGCGCCGCGCGCATCCTGCCGGTCTACTGGCTCTCCCAACTCGCCTCGTTCCCGGTCGCGTTCGCGATCAGCGGGGGAGTGGCGATCTCCGACATCGTCCTCCGGGCCACCCCCGCGATGCTCGGCATCCAGTCGTGGTTCCCCGACGCCGCGATCTACCACGCGGGCAACCAGGTCTCCTGGTCGGTGGCCGACGAGCTCTTCTTCTACCTCATGTTCCCCGTGCTCGCGGTGGTCGTGCCGCGGGCGCGGCCGCGGCGCGCGCTGCTGGTGGTCTCGGTCGCCGCGATCGTCGCGGTGCCGGCGGTGGTGGTCGCGCTCGGCAGCGGGCCCGTGGGCAGCTGGGCGGTCTACATCCTGCCGCTCCAGCGCATCACCGAGTTCGTCATCGGCATGGCGCTCGCGCACGCGATGCTGCGGGGGTGGCGCTCGCCGGTCGGGCTGCGCACAGCGAGCGCCCTCTCCGTGGCGGCGTACTTCGCGGCGGGCGCGGTGCCGGAGGCCTTCGGCGACGTCTCCGTGACGCTCGTCCCGCTGGTGCTCCTCATCGCCGCAGCTGCCGCGGCGGACCAGGACGGCGCATCGTCCCCCTACCGGTCGCGGCGCCTGGTGGTGCTCGGCGACTGGTCGTACAGCTTCTATCTCGCGCACTCGCTGATCCTGGTGAGCGTGAGCGGCGTCGTCGACAAGGCGCTGCCTGGCGCGGTGGGCACGGACCTCGCGCCGTCGCTGCTGGCGATCGTCGGCGCGCTCGTGGCCTCGGTCGCGGCGGCAGGAGCGGCGTACACGTGGGTCGAGAAGCCGCTCGAGCGTCGCCTGCGTGGGCGCGTGAGGGAGCCTGCCCTGGTGCGGACGCCTTCGCCCGGCGACTGAGCGAACGCCCACTCGGCTCGATGGGCCATTCACCCGCCAGCCGCGGTCAGCAGGACACCCGATGGCGATACGGTGTGCCCGACATCAGGCGATGAGGGGCGGAAGATGCGAAACGACTTCGGGCTTCAGCCCGGCGAGGATCTCGCTCGTCGCCCTGCGGGCGGGCAGCTCGGCATCACGATTGCGGAACTGAGGGCGCGCGGCGGGAACCCTGGCGAGCTCGCAAGGTTCGAGAAGGGTCTTGAAGGCGAAGTCCTGGTGGGCGCGCTCCTCGATGCGCTTCCCGGCGACAGCTGGCACGTCCTGCACTCGGTCCCGTTGCCTGGCATCGGCGATGTCGACCACCTGGTGGTCGGTCCTCCTGGGGTGTTCGTGGTCAACACGAAGAACCACAGGGGTCGGAAGGTAGTCGTCGAGTCGGAGGTCGTGCGCGTCGACGGCGCCGCATTCGAGCACTACGGCCAAGCGCGTCGCCAGGCGGCCGTGGTCGTTGCCACGGCGCAGATGTCCGCGCTGCGAGACATCCCGGCGATACCCCTGGTCGCGATCGTCACCGGAAGTACAACCGAGCTGGTGTTTCAGGGCGCGCCGAGCGACGTCATGGTGTTCGGGAGCGCCGAGCTTGCAGCACGTTTGCAGGCGCTTCCCTCGCGGTTGGCGCCCGACGAGGTCGACCAGCTCTACCGGATACTGCGCTGGTCGGATGCGTGGCTCGCACAACCGGTCACTACGCGAGCGCTGCCACAGCCGGGTGCACGGCTGGGGGCGCGACCTGGCGCCCGCCCAGCGCCGCGGCCGCGACTGCGACCGCCGGCAACCCGCCGGCGTGCGCAACCGTCGCGCTTCGTGCGCGTGGTGATGGCGACCGTCGCCGCGATCGTGGTGATCGGACTCTGGAACGTTCTCACAACATCGCCTTTCCGGTCGCCCGCCACCAGCGGCGCGGCCGTTCAAGACGGCACGCTCCCGGTCGCGCCCGCGGTATCGCAGCCGCTGTTCTCGGAAAGCGAGCTCGCACGATTTATCGAGGCGAGCCTCGTCGCCGGGAGGAGCCAGATCGACGCGGGGCATTGGCAGGAGCGCGACGGTGTGATGGATGCCGACCTTGAAGCGGAGGTCGGTGAGTTGGCAGCGCTGAGTCCCTACGTGCACGTCACCTCGTGGACAGTGAGCGACGGAGTCGTCGACGTGGTCTACGCGGTTGACGGGATATCGCTGTCTTCTCACCGAATCCGTACCCAGATGGCGGCGGGCGAAGCGGCGCGCGAGATCGCAGCAGCGACCGACGGCGAGGCCGCCGACGGGGACATCCGCAGCTACCTGGACGCGCGCGTCCTGATCGATCCCGACGTGAGGGCCAAGGGCGACGATCCGGCGGTCGCGCTCGTGACCAGTCCGGACGAGGCCTACGGCGCACTCCACTACGGAGTGGCGACGCAGCTTGGGTATGAGCGGGCGTTCCGCGCGATTCAGGCGGAGCTCAAGGAGTAGCGCGAGCCTACGGCTACCTGACCTCGGGGATCATGTCGATCGCTCCGCACGGGCACTCCGCGGCGCAGATGCCGCAGCCCTTGCAGTAGTCGTAGTCGACCTCGTACCGCATGCCCGGGCCCAGCTTCTTGATCGCGTCGTCCGGGCACATCCCGAAGCAGTTGTCGCACTCGAAGCACGATCCGCACGACATGCACCTCCGCGCCTCGAACACCGCGTGCTCCGCGTCGAGGCCGGTGAGCACCTCCTCGAAGCCCGTGACCCTCCGCGCCGCCGCGAGCTCCGCGCGGTGCTGCTTGGGCGCATCGGAGTAGTACCAGGCATTGAGCCGCTCCGCCGAGGCCTCGCGCTGCACGGGCTCCGCGGGCAGCACGCGTGCGGCCAGCCACGCATCGACCGCACGAGCGGCCCGCGCCCCCCGCCCGATCGCGTACGTCGCGGTGCGCGAGCCCGGGGACACGTCGCCCGCCGCGAACACCCCGTCCCGCCCGGTCATCAACGTCACCGGGTCGACCGCGACGACGCCGTCCGCCACCGTGACGTCCGGCACCCCCGCCAGCAGCGAGAGGTCCGCGTCCTGGCCCACCGCCAGCATCACGGTGTCCGCGTCGAGCTCCTCGAACTCGCCCGTGCCGTGCGGCCGTCCCTCCTCGTCGAGGGACATCTTCTCGATGGTGACGCGCGGACCCTCGACGGCAGCGATGGTCGACAGCCACTGGACCCGTACGCCCTCGCCCACCGCATCGTCCAGCTCGGTCGGGTGCGCGGGCATCTGCTCGCGCGTGCGGCGGTACACCACCACTGCATCCGAGGCCCCGAGCCTCCGCGCGGTGCGTGCCGCGTCCATCGCGGTGTTGCCGCCGCCGTAGACGGCCACGCGTCGCCCCACCAGCGGTGCGTTCCCGGCGGCCACGTCGCGCAGCACGTCGATCGCGTCGACGATGTGCGACGCGGCCCCCGCGGGGATGTCCACGTGGTGCGCGACCCCGGCGCCCATGGTGAGGACCACGGCGTCGAACTCCGCCTGCGCATCGTCCAGCGACGTGACGGGCGTCGAGCACTCGATCGCGACGCCGGTGTCCTCGATGCGGCGGATCTCCGCCGCGAGCACCTCGCGCGGCAGCCGGTACGCCGGGATGCCGTAGCGCATCATCCCGCCCGGCTCGGCCGCGGCCTCGCGCACCGTCACCGCATGGCCCAGCTGGCGCAGCTGATACGCGGCGGACAAGCCCGCGGGACCCGACCCCACCACCAGCACCCGGCGCCCGGACGATGCGGCGGGCGCCGGCAGCGCCCAGCCCTTCTCGAGCGCGGTGTCGCCCAGGAACCGCTCGACCGCGTTGATGCCCACCTCCTCGTCGACCTCGGCGCGGTTGCAGGCCTCCTGGCACGGGTGGTAGCAGATGCGTCCCATCACGGCGGGGAACGGGTTGGCCGCGACGAGCCGCCGCCACGCGGCCTCGAAGCCCGCCTCGCCCTCCTGTGTCGAGCCGAGCCAGCCGCGGATGTCCTCGCCCGACGGGCAGCCCAGCGAGCAGGGTGGAGCCAGCTCGACGTAGACGGGCCGCTCGGTGCGCCACGTGCCGGTGTGGTACGCGAGCGACGTCGCGGGGCCCGTGGACAGCCCGATGGTCGGAGGGGCGTCGTGACCGTTCATGAGCGTGCCTCCAGCAGGCCGTAGCGGCGGATGTTCGCCTCGGCGAGCGCACGCCAACGCGCGAGCGCATCCTCGCCGCCGGTCTTGAACAGGTGGGCGAAGCGCGCCTGGGGGCGCAGGTACTCCTCGACGTCGGCGCGCTCGCGGATGCGCTGCACATCGGTGAGCTCGCCCGCGCGCGCCTCGATCACCGGGAAGATCCCCGACTGGACCGCCGCCCGCGCGAGCGCGATCGACTGCGACGACTCGGAGCCCCAGCCCACCGGGCACGGCACCAGCACGTGCAGGTAGCGCGCGCCATGCATCGACATCGCAGTGCGCACCTTGGCCTCGAGGTCGCGCAGGTCCGCGGGGGTCGCGCTCGCGACGTACGGGATCTCGTGGGCCATCGCGATCTTGACCATGGACTTGCCCTGGCCGAACGCCTGGCCGGGGGAGCGGCCCACCGCCGGGGTGGTGGCTGTGCGCGCGGCCGCCGGGGTGGCGGACGACCGCTGGACGCCGGTGTTCATGTAGCCCTGGTTGTCGTAGCAGACGTAGAGCACGTCGTCGTTGCGCTCGAACATCCCCGACACCGCCGCGAGACCGATGTCCACGGTCCCGCCATCACCGCCCTGCGCGAGCACACGCACGTCGTCGCGCCCCTGCGCATGGAGCGCCGACACGATCCCGGTCGCCACGGCCGCGGCGTTGGCGAACAGCGAGTGGATCCACGGCGGCTTCCACGCGCTCTCGGGGTACAGCGTCGAGAACACCTCGAGGCATCCCGTGGCGTTGGCGACGATGAGCCTCCCGCCCGCAGCCTCGACGGCGGTGTCCATCACCCAGCGCGCGGCGAGCGCCTCGGCGCAGCCCTGGCACGCGCGGTGGCCCTTGGTGAGGGAGGAGGGGCGATCGGCCTGCGACTGGAGGGAACGTTCGTCCTCGGACAGCAGGCGCCCGCCCACGGCGAGGGTGCCGGTCTGGAGGAACGGGATGTGGACGATGCTCATCGGTGCACCTCCGTCGCGCCGGCGTGCGGGACGGGGACGCCGCCCTCCTTGAGGTCCAGGAACTCCAGGGCGCCGAGCTCCCCGGCGTGCGCGCGGCGCACCACGCCGCGCAGCGACTCCTCGAGGATGGGCCGGCCGCCCAGGCCCGCCACCACCGAGTGCACGCGCGATCGCGTGCCGGCGAGGGCGCGGCCGACGTCGCCGGTGAGGACGCCGCCCGAGCCGAGCTCGAGGGCCCTGTCGATCACCACGACGGTGCGGGAGCCGCCCAGGGCGTCGCGCAGCGCCTCGGCCGGGAAGGGCCGGTACGAGCCGATCCCCACGAGCCTCACCGGCACGCCCTCGGCGCGCAGCGCGGGCAGCGCGGCCTGGAGGGTCCCGAGGACCGACCCCATCGCGATCACGGTGACGTCGCCCTCGTCCGCGGGCGCCGCGTCGCGCGATCTCTCGAGGGCATCGGCCGTGTAGCGCGACACCAGCCCGCCGGCCTCCCGCCCGAACGCCTCGTGGAACCGCTCCGACCATGCGGCGATCACCCCGGCCGCGTCGAGGAAGCGCAGGTGCTGGAGGTACTTCGTCTCGGTGAAGGACTCGGGCCCCGCCATGGTGCCGATGGTGGTCGGGTGGTCGATGTCGAGCGCCTGCCGTGGCGCGTACGTCGGCAGGAACGCGTCGACCTGCGCGGCGGTGGGCAGCTCGAGCACGTCGGTCGCGTGCGTGAGCACGAAGCCGTCCATGCACACCATGGCGGGGATCTCGAGCTCCTCCGCGGCGGCGAACGCGATCACATGGAGGTCCGCGGCCTCCTGGTTGTCGGCGGCGTAGAGCTGGAGCCAGCCGGAGTCGCGCAACGCCATCGCATCCGAGTGGTCGTTCCAGATGTTGATGGGCGCGCCGATCGCGCGGTTGGCGACCGTCATGACGATCGGCAGCCCCATTCCCGCGGCGTTGAACACCGCCTCGGCCATGTAGAGCAGCCCTTGCGAGGCGGTCGCGGTGTACGCGCGCGACCCCGCCGCCGAGGCGCCGATCGACACCGACATGGCGGAGAACTCGGACTCGACGTTCACGTACTCGCAGTCCGCGAGCTCGCCCGTGCGGGCCATGGCGGACAGCGCCTCGACGATGTGGGTCTGCGGCGAGATCGGGTAGGCGCACACGACGCCCGGTCGGCATCGTGCCACCGTGCGCGCGACCGCTTGCGATCCCTCAAGCACCTCGCGCATGTCAGACCTCCCTCGCCTCGAGCGCCGCCGCATCCGTCTCGCTCTCGGACGTGCCGGTGAGCTCGTCCCGCACGAACGCGAACGCCTCGTCCGCGGCCGCCGCGTTCGCCTCGCCGACCGCACCGGGGAAGCGCTCGCGGAACACCTGCTTGACCGCCTCGAGCGTCACGTCCGACGCGCTCGCGGCGTAGGCCGCGAGCATCGCGGCGGCCGGCTTGGGCCGTCCCAGGTGCCTCAGCGTGATCGGCGTCGCGGGCACGGTGACGACGGTCGCGTCCACCTCCTGGGCGCCCGCGGCCGCGCGTACCTCGACGGCGGAGGTGGTGGTGTCGACGATGACGAGCCCTCCCGCCGCGAGGCCCGCGAACACGCCGCCAGTGGCCAGCAGGGTCGGGTCCTGCACCAGCACCACGTCGGGCACCAGGACGGGCTCGCGAGTGCGCAGCGGGGCGTCGTCGAACCGGCAGTACGAGACCACCGGCGCCCCGGTGCGCTCGGAGCCGAAGGAGGGGATCGCCTGGACCTCATGTCCGGCGAGGAACCCCGCGCGGGCGAGCATCTCCGCGGCGGTCACCACGCCCTGTCCGCCTCGGCCGTGAATCCGTATCTGCCTCATGCGCGCGTCCTCCGGGAGGAGCGGCGGCGGCGCGGATGCGCGGCCCGGCACGGGTGGTCGCCGACGACCTCCACCCCTTCACGCTAAGCCCGGAGGGGTGTCCCACCCGGGACCGAGGTCCTAGGTGCCGGGTGACGATGCGGCGGCGGCTTCGGCGGGTTCCTCGCCTGCCGCCTCGGCCGCCACGGAGCGGTGCCCCGGGGCGTGCTGGCGGTCCGGGATGAAGCGGAACGCGGCCCACGCGGTCAGGGCGATCGCGCCGAAGCCCGCGACGATGAGCAGCCAGGTGAGCAGGGGGGTCTGCGAGGACTGCCAGTCGTCCCCGGTCGGCACGGCGATGATGACGAAGGCGACCGCCGCGACGAAGTAGGTACCCGCCCACGCCCGCCTGCTCCAGTCGTGGATCGCCTTGCCGTCCAGATAGGTGAACGGCAGCAGGCCGACGACCAGCGCGGCGAGCGTCTCGAGCACGACGCCCGCGAGCGTCTCCTCGGCCAGCGTCACGGCCACCCCGTCCGAGCCCGCGAAGACGGTCTCGAGCGCGCTGAGCAGGATCCACGCGACGAGCCCGACCGTGAAGGCCGTCGCGACCCCGAGGAGCGCGAGCCGGCCCTCGTGCCTGGTGGACACGGCGCGGCCGTACTGGACGCTCACCACCACGCCGAACAGCAGCGCGGGCTCGATGTGAAGGGTCTGCGAGACCACGACCGAGATGGTCACCACGATGAGCGCGCCCGGCAGGGGCATGAGCCTGCCGGGCACGCGCAGGCCCCGCCGGGAGGCGAGGAGCCTGCCTGCGTTGAGCCCGACGTTGAGGATCGTCAGCGAGAGCCAGAGGCTGAGGTAGGTGATCGCCTCCTCGGCGCCGAACCGGAAGCCCGTCTGCCCCAGCCCGAGGATCGCCGTCGCGAGGGCGACGGTGAGGCCGCATGCGAGCCACGGTCGCGCGAGCGTGCGTCGCACCCACGAACGCCGCCGGCCCCGGCGCCGTGGCGTGAGCCACCCGAACGCGCGCGAGTAGTTCTCGGTGAGCGTGGACTGGAGCAGCTCGGCGGGGATGCCCGCGAGCAGCAGGAACGCCGAGGCGAGGGTCACCGCCGCAGCGACCCGCAAGGGGGACAGGTGCAGGTCGCCGAGCGTCGGGACCGTGGGGGCGAGCCAGTGGTAGCCGTCGGTCGGCACGGGTGCGGGCTCGGTGCTCACGGCGACGGGATCGGGCACGGCGGCGGGCACCAGGACGGGTGCGGGTGCCGCGGGTGCGCTCGCCTCGGGCTCCGGTGCGGGCTCGACCTCGATGAGCGGGGCCGGGTCGATGACATCGATCAGGATGGGCGCCGCCACGACCGCCGGGAGGAGGTCGGCCACCGTGACCGCCATCGAGGCGGTCGAGGGGTCGAGGCCTTCGCCCGTCAACGTCGCGACCACCTCATGCGACCCCGACTCCGCAGCCTCCGGCACCACCGCGACGAGCGTGAGGTCGCCCGCGGCGTCGACCGCAGCCGCGCCCATGGGCAGCGGGGTCGAGTGGAGCTCGACCGTGACCCGCGCGCCGGGCGGCAGCCCCGACGCGCGGAGCGTGATGCTCTCGCCGCGATGGAGCGCGCCGCCCGCGCCCGCGGCCCCGTCGGGCCCCTCGAGCGCGAACGCCCAGAGGATCCCCACCGTACGCGGGGGCGCCGCCGGATAGTCCGCGTCGGTCGCGGCCATGAGGGGCGCGGCGAGGCTCGGCGCTGCGGCCAGGCTCATCACGAACGTGACGGCGATGGTCGCCAGGGCGATCACCCCGATGCGGCGTGCGCCCTTGCGCGTCGCCGGTACCCACGCAGGTCGCACCATGCGCGGATCCTTTCCCCCTGATCGCGGAAACACGGCGCGGCGCGACGTCTCCCAGGATCCCCTGGGGTGATGGTAGTTCCGGCACGGCGGGTCGAGTGTCCGAAATGTGAAGATTTAACGCCGGGGAAACATGCGGCGTCGGGAGGGGCGGAATGGCGGCGATCGTGGTGATGGGGCCGACCTCGTCGGGCAAGTCCACGGTGGGCTCCGCGCTCGCGGCCGCGCTCGGCGTGCCGTTCGTCGACGGAGACGATCTCCACCCGTCCGCGAACGTCGCCAAGATGGCCGCGGGGGTCGCGCTGACCGACGCCGACCGGTGGCCGTGGCTCCAGAGGGTCGGCACGCGGTTGCACGAGGCGCCCGGTGGCATGGTGGTCGCGTGCAGCGCGCTCAGGCTCACGTATCGGGACCAGATCCGTGCGTCGGCCCCGGACGTGTGGTTCCTCGAGCTCGCGCTCGACGAGGCGGAGGCGCAGCGCCGATGCGCCGCACGCGAGGGCCACTTCATGCCCGCCTCGCTCGTGGCGTCGCAGTTCGCCACCCTCGAGCCGCTCGGGGCAGACGAGTACGGGTTCCGTGCCGATGCGACGGAACCCGTAGCGCGGATCGTGGAGGCGGCGCTAGCGTCGCTTCGGTGACCACCTACCAGTTCGAGGCCCCGCTCTACCTGTGGGAGGCCACCCAGGCGGCCTGGGTGTTCACCGACCTCCCGTTCGACGTCGCGGACGAGATCGAGGACGCGCAGAACGGACCGCGGCGCGGCTTCGGTGCGGTCCGGGTCGAGGTCACGGTCGGTGCCACCACGTGGCGCACCAGCGTCTTCCCGTCGAAGGAACGGCGCACGTTCATCCTGCCCGTCAAGCGCGCGGTGCTGGACGCCGAGGGCCTCGCGCCTGGATCCTCCGCGACATTCGCGCTCAGGACGGTCGGTTGACGGCCCGCCCATGGGACGCTGAGGAGGTGAACGACGCCACCGCCGGCCCGCGCGACCCGTTCGTCGCGGCGTGGATCGCGACGGTGGTCGACGTCCCGCTCTACACGCTCATCGGGGGCGCATGCGCGTACGTGGGGGCGCAGGTGTGGGAGACGCTCACCGGCGTCGAGGGCGAGGCCCGCGTGGGGGTCGACGACACCGAGGCCGCCGTGCTCACGGTCACCGCGCTGATCATCGCGGTCGGCATCGCGGCGGTCGCGCACACCATCGGACGGCGCCTCCACTCGCGCACGGCCGGGTCCTCTCCGGCGCGTGCCTCGGCCGCGTTCGCGCTCATGGGTGGGACCCTCGGGTTGATCCCCGCGGGCATGGTGGCGGCGGGCAGCGACGAGCCCGCCGCGCTCGCGTTCGTCGCGATCGCGATCGTGCTGCCGTGCGCCTCGGTCGCCGCGCTCACGCGCCTGCTGCTGCCGCGCGTGGCGGCGTCCGAGACGGTGGTCACCGGCTTCGCGATCGCCGCGGTCCTGTGCGTCCTGGTCGCATGCGCGCTGCTCGCGATGGTGTGGGTCACCTGGCCCGACGTCGACCGGGCCCTCTGACGCTCAGCCGGCGAGCAGCCCCGCGACGACCTTGGGCAGCGCCGTGGCGACGTCGAGCGCCGCGACAGGACCGCCCACAGATGCCTGCTCGGCGGCGCGCGCGTGCACCCACGCCGCCGTCGCGCCGGCGACATCCGCCCGCAGGCCCGCCGCGAGGAGCGCCCCCGCGATCCCGGCGAGCACATCGCCCGCCCCGGCCGTGGCGAGCCACGCGGGTGCGAGGGGGAGCTCGATCGCGCCCCCACCCGGGGACACGACGAGCGTGAGCGCGCCCTTGAGCAGCACCGTCGCGCGTGCCGTCTCCGCGAGCAGGCGCGCATGGCCCACCCTGTCCCTCTCGACATCCGCGGCCGTGACATCGTGGCGCAGCGCTCCGAGCGTCCGCACCAGCTCCCCTGCATGCGGCGTGAGGAGCACGCGCTCCGCGCCGATCGCACGCGCCCCGGCCGCACGCGCACGCGCCACGGTCTCGAGGGCTCCGGCGTCGACCACCATCGGCGCCGACTCGGCGATCACGGCACCGATCGCGGCGTCCTGCTCGGGATAGTCCGCGACGCCGGGACCCACCACCCACGCCTGGGCGCGGGGGAGACGCTCGGCGGCGTCGACCGGATGGTGGACCACGGCCTCGGGACGATGCGCGAGCACCAGGTCCTGCGCCCGGGTGGGGCCCACGTACCGGACCATGCCGGCGCCCGCGCGCACCGCCCCCGAGACCACGAGCGCCGCTGCGCCCGGGTACGCCTCCGAGCCGGCGACCACCCCGACCACGCCGCGCGAGTACTTGTCGTCGGCCGCGCCCGGGACCGGCCACGCGGACGCGACGTCGTCGCGCTCCCACACGCGCATCGGCCTCACGGGGCGAGGGTGAGGACGTACAGGTCGGAGTGCATCCACTGCCCGTCTCGCTGGATGTCGTTCTCGATGCGGTGCGAATGCGCGAGGCCGAGGTGCGCCATGACCTTCGCCGACGCCTTGTGCTCGGGACGGCAGCGCGCATGGACCTGCTCGAGCGCATCGTCCTCGCGCAACGCCTCGATCACGGCGTGGACCGCCTCGGTCGCGATGCCGCGGCCCCACAGGTCGCGCCGCACCACCCAGCCGAGCTCACGCACGCCGGGCGTGGAGTCCAGCGGACCGCGGTCCTGTCCGTACACCCCGATGCCCCCGACCACCGTGCCGGCGGCGATGCGACCCGCGCCGCCCACCGCATCGTCCCGCAGCGTGATGGCCCAGTGGGCGGGGATCCCTGCCTCGACCGCGTGCGCGAGCCAGGACCGCGTGTCCTCCTCGGAGTTCGGTCCCCAATCGGTGAATCGGCACACCGCGGGGTCCGATGCGTAGACGTGGACGTCCGCGGCGTCATCGGCACTGAACGGTCGTAGCAGGAGTCTCGCGGTCTCGAGCGTCATATCCCGACGATACGCCCGCGTCCGAGGCATGGGAGGATAGGCGCCATGGCAATGCGCGACATCCGAGTCATCGGCGACCCCGTCCTCCGTACCCCCTGCGAGCCGATCTCCGCGATCGACGAGCGTGTGCGACAGCTGGTCGAGGACCTGCTCGAGACCGTGGACTACGAGGGCCGCGCCGGGCTCGCCGCCAACCAGATCGGCGTGGGGCTCCGTGCGTTCTCGTGGAACATCGACGGGGACATCGGCTACATCCTCAACCCCGAGATCGTCGAGGTGAGCGAAGAGTTCCAGGAGCTGGGCGAGGAGGGCTGCCTCTCGGTCCCCGGCCTCTGGTACGAGTGCGAGCGCCCCGCGTACGCGCGCGCCGTGGGAACCGACCTCAACGGCGACAAGGTCGAGATCGATGGTGAGGAGATCTGGGCGCGCCTCATCAACCACGAGGTGGACCACCTCGACGGCAAGCTCTACCTCGACCGCCTTCGCAAGGACGTCCGGCGCAAGGCGATGCGCGAGCTGCGCGAGTCCCTCGAGTCCTCGCGGTAGCCGTCAGGGGTCCAGGGCGACGCCCACGTCCGCCAGGATCACCCGCCCGGCGGCGAGGGCGGCGGGCGGCTCGACCAGGCACCGCTTGCGCGCGGTGAAGGTGACCGTGACGTCCGCGACCACGTGGCGGGGGACCCCGCCGTCGACGGCGTCCGGCAGCGCGGCCGAGTCCGCCGCGATGCCCGACGGCACGTCCACCGCGACGATGGGCAGCCCGGCCTCGACCGCGCGTCCCAGCAGCGACCAGGCGTCGTCCGGAAGCCCGGGCCTCCCGCCGATCCCGGCGAATCCGTCGATCACCAGCTGGGCGTCGAGCACGCGCTCGCGGCCCAGCGGGAAGTCCACCCCGGAGACGGCGCCCGTGCCCGCCGCCTCCTCGAGCGCACGCATGCCCCGCTCGTGCACGCGGTCGGCGGCGACGACCGCGACCACCTCGGCGCCTCGGCGCGCGAGCTGAGCGCCCGCGAGCAGCGCGTCCCCGCCGTTGCTCCCGGACCCGGCCACCACGCAGACCCGCAGGCCCTCGACGGTGAGCCCGCGCTCGGCCGCGAGGGCCTGGGCCGCATCGGCCACCGCGGTGGCGGCACGATCCATGAGGGTGTCCTCCGGGACCGTGAGCATGGTGCGCCGCTCGGCCTCGCGCAGCCCCGCGACGCTGACGATGTTCTCGCTGGTGCTCATGAGGGCCACCCTCGCACAAGGGTCCGACACTCGGGGCGCGTCGCTGGCGATATGCGCGCGGGTGAGGCAGAATCGTGGCACACCCGGTGCCATGGACGGTTCCATCGAGGTCGTAGGGGAAGACGCACCTCACAGGAAGGAAAGGACATGGCCGCAATCACCCGTGGTGTTCTTTTCGTGCACTCCGCGACCCGCGCGATGACTCCGCACATCGAATGGGCGGCACAGGGAGTGCTGGGCTCGCGCGCCTCCTTCGACTGGACCGATCAGCCCGCCGGCTCAGGTCTGCTCCGCGCCGAGGTGTCGTGGCAGGGCCAGCAGGGCACGGGGGCCAGCCTCGCGTCGGCCCTGCGCGGCTGGGAGCACGTCCGCTACGAGGTCACCGAGGAGCCGTCCTTCGGCTCGGATGGCGGTCGCTGGTCGCACACGCCGTCGCTCGGGATCTTCCACGCGGTGATCGACTCGCACGGCAACACGGTGGTCCCCGAGGACCGCATCCGCGCGGCGATCGACAACGCCGGCAACCTCGCGGACGTCAAGCGCACCATGGACCTTGCGCTCGGCACGGCGTGGGACGAGGAGCTCGAACCGTTCCGGTACGCCGGTCATGGCGCACCCGTGCGCTGGCTGCACCGCGTGGGATGACATGGCGCTCGACCACCTGGACGAGCTGACCCTCCAGGCGTTGGAGGAGTCGATGTGGCGCCCGGAGACACGGTTCGACCACGCGTACATGGACGCGATCCTCGCGCCCGGGTACGTCGAGATCGGCCAGTCGGGACGCGTCTGGAGCCGCGACGACGAGGTGGGTCTCGAGCCCGTCGAGATCGACGTGAGGCTGCCGCTGACGGGCTTCAGCGCGTCTGAGCTCGCGCCAGGCGTCGCGCATGTCCGCTACACATCGGAGCCCGTGCACGGCTCGCGTGGCGCCGCGTTGCGGTCCTCGATCTGGGTGCGGACCGACCGTTGGCGGCTGGTCTTCCACCAGGCCACACCGACCGCCATCTGAGCACGCATAACATCGCACGCTAGGGTGGGCGATGTGACTGAGCATCGACGTCCTGGGCGCCCGCAGATCGCCGACCCGGAGAAGATCGGCCGGGAGGCCGTCGCGTTGTTCGCCGAGCATGGCTACGCCGCCGTGTCGATGGACGATGTCGCGGCCCGCAGCGGCGTCTCTCGCCGCACGCTGTTCCGTCACTTCGCCAACAAGGCAGATCTGGTGTGGCACGACTTCTTCGCCGCCTACGGGCGGCTCGACGCCCTGCTCGCGAGCGAGGGCACGGGTCCCGGCATGGCGGGGCTCCGCGTCGCGGTGCGCCAGGTGCTCACCGATCAGCCGTCGGGCACGGATCTGGACCGGGTGCGGTTCCGCATCATCGGCGAGTCGGACGAGGTCTTCGCGGCCGGCGTCCGGGGCCTGGGCGTCATGACGTCGGACTTCGCGCACCAGCTCTCGCGGGACGGGCTCCTCGACGAGGGCGGCGTGGAGGCGCGGGCGGCGGGACAGGCGGTCACGGGCTGCATCCTCGCGGCATCGGTGTGGTGGGCCCAGCATTCGGACGATGCGTTGGTCGACGTCCTCGACCGGGCGCTCGCGAGGCTCGAGCAGGGGATCGCCTAGACCTCTCGCGTCGCGTGCCCCGGGGAGGGGCCGCACCTCAGCGGGCGAGCAGATCGGGCGCCGCGACCACCGCGTGGTACGTCACCGTGCTGCCCACGTCGGGCTGATCCGCGGCGGTGTCCATGAGCAGGTCCATCTCGACCGCCCGTTCGTAGTCGAGGGTGAGGTGCGCGACCGGCTCGCCTGCCGCGGTCATGACGGACATGCCGGACGCGCTGCACCCCCAGTCGATGACCCAGAAGGCCTCGTCGGCGTCGAGCGGCCGGGCCGAGCCCGTGCATCGTGAGCTCACGCCGGCAGGGTCCTCGATCACGTTCTCGATGGTCGCGGTGCCGTCCGCGACGGAGAACACGATCGCCCGCGCGGCACCCACGTCACCCGAGCCGTTGTCGAAGACGGAGTAGCGGGTGCCTCCGAGCCACCGGAAGTCGTGGTTGCCGCTGAGGATCTGCCGGTCGCCGAGCAGGCCGTCGGGGTCGTCGACGGCGAGCGCCGCGGGGGACCGGTCGATCCCGAAGGTCCACCGCACGTCGCCCGAGCCGAGCTCGATCGCGAGGACCGAGCTCGGGTGCCGCATCGACACGTAGACCAGCCCTGAGGCCTCGTCGGGCTGCGCCGAGTTGCAGTGGAACGGGTCGACGGGGTTGTAGATCTCTGTGGTCACGGCGGCGTCGAGCATCGCGGGGTCCGTGTGCTCGAGCGCGGACCACTCCCACACGGCCTCGCCGTCGCGCACATGGACCACCTGGCAGTCGTAGACGAAGTCGAGCGGTTCGTCCTCGGGAGCGAGCGTGCATGCGTGGACCGAGCCGTCGCACGGCGTCGAGGCGTACCGCACTCCCCAGAAGCCCGCGCCGTCCGCATCGTAGGCGAGCGCGTGGGAGTCCAGGTCGAGCTCGCGCGTCGGCTCGTCGACCACGACGCCGTCCGTGCTGACCACGCCGGTCCGGCTGCAGAAGGTGTACCCGCCGTTGTCGGAGATGCACGAGCGGTCGATGAAGGCAAGCTCGCCACCCGTCTCGGCGAGCGCGCCCACGGACGCGCCCGAGACGTCCACGAGCGTGAGCGGCTCGAGGTCCGCCGAGAGCTCGATGACCGCCTGCGTGCCCGAGGTGAGCATCGGCGCCGCGATGTAGATCGACGCGCCGGTCGCGACCGCCTGCTGCGCGAGCTCGGCGTCGACCGTCTCCCGCTCGAGCGCGTACGGCGCGAACAGCTCCTCGGCAGAGGTGCTCTGGGCCTGGGTGCATGCCGTCAGCGCGGCGGTGCACGCGAGGGCGATGCCGATCGCCTGGGGGCGGCTCATGCCCCGATTCAACCGCCCGGCGCGCGGCTCCGCCACACGGCGACGCGGCTCCGCCACACGGGTCCTCGCGTGGCGTCGGCGAGTCGCGTCGATATCAGTGGAAACGCCGCGCCCGCGGTCCGCCTGGTGTGGCGGAGCCGCGGGCGAGCGATGTGTGGCGGAGCCGTGGGCGCGGGTCAGGCTGGGATCAGGCCCCGAACACCAGCGCGACGTTGTGGCCGCCGAACCCGAAGGAGTTGTTGATCGCGGCGATCTGGCCCTCCGGCAGCGCGCGCGGGGTGTCGCGGACCAGGTCGACCTCGAGCTCGGGATCGGGCTCGGTGACGTTGATGGTCGGGGGAGCGGTGCGGGTCTCGAGCGCCTTGATGGTGAAGACGGACTCGAGCGCGCCGGCGCCGCCCAGCAGGTGCCCGGTCATCGACTTGGTCGCGGACAGCAGCACCTGATCGGCGTGAGCGCCGAGCAGCCCGCGGATGCCGCGGGCCTCGATCATGTCGCCCACCGGCGTGGACGTGGCGTGCGCGTTCACGTGCGCGACGTCCGCGGCAGTCAGGCCCGCGCGCTCGAGGGCGAGCTCCATCGCCTTGGTCTGGCCGGCGCCGTTGGGCTCGGGGGCCGCGATGTGGTGCGCGTCCGCGGTCATGCCCACGCCGAGCATGCGGGCGTAGACCTTCGCGCCGCGCGCGGCGGCGTGCTCCTCGGACTCGAGGATCACCACGCCCGCGCCCTCGCCGAGCACGAAGCCGTCGCGGCTGACGTCGTAGGGGCGGCTCGCGCCGGCGGGGTCGTCGTTGCGCTTGGACAGTGCCTGCATCGACGCGAAGGCGGAGATGGGGAGCGGGTGGATCGCGGCCTCCGTGCCGCCGCAGATCACCACGTCGGCGCGGCCGGACTGGATCATCTCGAAGCCCATGCCGATCGCCTCGGCGCCCGAGGCGCACGCGGAGACGGGCGCGTGGGCGCCCGCACGCGCCTTGAACTCGAGCGAGACGTACGCGGTGGGGGAGTTGGGCATCAGCATGGGCACGGTGAGGGGCAGGACGCGCGAGGCGCCCCGCTCCTTCACCGTGTCCCACGCCGTCAGCAGGGTCCACACGCCGCCGATGCCGGAGGAGACGATGCTCCCCAGGCGCTCGGGGTCCACCGCATCCTCGGAGAGCCCCGCATCGGCCCACGCCTCGCGCGCGGCCACGATCGCCATCTGGGCGGACGGGTCCATGCGCTTGGTCTCGGGGCGGGAGAGGACCTCCTCGGGACGCACGGCGAGCTGACCGGCGAAGGTCACGGGAACGCCGTACTTCTCGGCCCAGTCGTTCTCCAGGGTGCGCACGCCGGAGCGCGCCGCGAGGGCGCCCTCCCAGGTGCTGGCGACGTCCCCGCCGAGCGGCGAGGTGGTGCCGAGTCCGGTGACCACGACGTTCATGGGCTTGTCTCCCGAGGGTGAGATGAGGGGTGGACGGTGAAGAGGTGTCTTACGCGTTCGCGATGTAGTCGACGGCGTCGCCGACGGTGACGAGGTCCTTGACCTTCTCGTCGGGGATGCGGACGTCGAACTTCTCCTCCGCGAGCGTGACGATGGTCATCATCGACAGCGAGTCGATGTCGAGGTCGTCGGTGAACGACTTCTCGACGGTCACCTCGGCGACGTCGATGTCGGTCTCCTCGTTGACGATCTCGGCCAGACCGGCGAGGACCTCATCCTTGGACAGTGCCATTGCTGCTCCTTCGTTGGGGATGTGAGGCGCGTGACGCGCCGTGTTCGTGGTGAACGATTGTGAACTTTACGCGGGGGCCTCCCGGCTACGGGAGGACCACCACCTGGGCGGCGTAGACGAGTCCCGCGCCGAAGCCGATCTGCAGGGCCAGATCGCCGCTCTTGGCATCGCCGTCGCGCAGCACGCGCTCGGTGGCGAGCGGGATGGACGCGGCGGACGTGTTGCCCGAGTCGACGATGTCCTTGGCGACCACCACGTGCTCGGGCAGGCCGATCTGCTTGACCATCTGGTCGATGATGCGGACGTTCGCCTGGTGGGGGATGAAGACCTGGATGTCGTCCGGCGTGACGCCCGCGGCCTCGATCGCCTGGAGCGCGACCGGGGCCATCTTGAACGACGCCCACTTGAAGACGCTGGGGCCCTCCTGGCGCAGCGTCGGGAACGGGGTGCCGGGGTTGTCGCGCACGTCGAGCCACGAGCTCGTCTGGCCGATGAGCTCGGCGCCGCCGCCGTCGGAGCCCCACACCGTGGGGCCGATGCCGGCCGTGTCCGAGGCGCCGATGACGACCGCTCCCGCGGCGTCGCCGAGCAGGTAGGAGATCGAGCGGTCCGCGGGGTCCACGAAGTCGCTCATCTTCTCCGCGCCCACCACGAGCACGTGGCGCGCCGCGCCGGACCGGACCAGCGCATCGGCCTGGCCGATGCCGTAGCAGTAGCCCGCGCACGCCGCCGAGATGTCGAACGCGGCAGCGGGCGTCGCGCCGATGCGCTCGGCGAGCACGGGGGCCCCACCGGGCGTGATGTGGGGGAACGTGATCGTGGACAGGATCACCGCGTCGATGTCGGCGGGCTCGAGGCCGGCCTGCGCGATGGCCTCACGGGCGGCGCGCTCGGAGAGGTCGATGACGCTCGTGTCCTTGCCGGCGCGCACGCGCGTCGCGATGCCGGTCATCTTGCGGATCCACTCGTCCGAGGAGTTGATCGGCTCGATGAGGTCGTCGTTCGGCACGAGGTTCTCGCCGCGCGCGACCCCGAGGCCGAGGATGCGGGTGAACTCGGCGCCGCGGCGGACGTTGAGGGTGGTCATGCGGCGGCCTCCAGGAGCTCGCGGGCGGCGGACAGGTCATCGGGCGTCTTGAGGGCGACGGCAGGAACGCCCTTCATCGCGCGCTTCGCCAGGCCGGTGAGGACGCCTCCGGGCGCGACCTCGATGAGGCCCGTGACGCCCAGCTGCAGCATCGCCTCCATGCACAGGTCCCAGCGCACGGGGTTGGCCACCTGGCGGACGATGCGCGCGAGGGCGTCCGCGCCGTCGGCCACCGGGGCGCCGTCGGCGTTGGACAGCAGGACCCGTCGCGGGTTGGCGGGCGACACGGCCGTGGCGGCGTCGTGGAGGTCCGCGACCGCCGGGACCATGAAGGTGGTGTGGAACGCACCGGCCACCTGGAGCTCGATGACGCGGGCGCGCGCCGGGGGAGCGGCGACGAGCGCCTCGATCGCGGCCTTGGTGCCCGCGGCGACCACCTGGCCGCCGCCGTTGACGTTCGCGGGGGTGAGGCTGTGCTGCTCGAGCGCGGCGGCGACATCGGCGGGATCGCCGCCCAGGACCGCCGCCATCGACGTCGGCTCGGCGGCAGCGGCGGCGGCGGCCATCGCGGCCCCGCGCACGGCCACGAGCCGCATCGCATCGGTATCGGTGAGCACGCCCGCCAGCGCGGCGGCGCCCAGCTCTCCCACCGAGTGGCCGGCGGCCACGGCAGGGACCGCATCGCCGAGCAGGGCGCGTCCCGTCGCGATGGCGGTCGCTACCAGCAGGGGCTGCGCGACCGCGGTGTCGCGGATCGTGTCGGCGTCGGACTGCGTGCCGTGGCGCACCACGTCCACGCCGGCGGCGTCGGAGAGCGCGGACAGGGACGCGGCCACCGCGGGGAGCTCGAGCCACGGGGCGAGCATCCCGGGCGTCTGGGCGCCCTGGCCGGGACAGAGAATGGCGATCACGGGTTATAGCCTGCCTCACATCGGAGGGGGCTCTGCGGCATCAAGATACCGATTCGGGCCCCAGTTCTTGTGTGAAACCTACAAAGGTGCGGCTGCGGCATCGCGGAGGCGGCCGAGTGCGAAGGCGATCTGGAGCACGTGCGCGTCGCGCGTGGCGAGCACGTCCCACCCCGTGAGCTCGGCGACCTTGCGCAGGCGGTATCGGACAGTGTTGGCGTGCACGAACATCGTGCGGCTCGCGAGCTCGAGCGAGCGCCCGCAGTCGAGGAACGTCGCGACGGTCTCCTTGAGCGAGCCTCCCGCCGCGGCGATCGGGTCGTACGCCACCGCGATCAGCCGCTCCTTGGCTGCCGCATCGCCCACGAGCACGCGTTCGGGCAGGAGGTCGTCGGCGCTGACGGGCCGGGGCGCGAGCGCCCATGCGGGCGCGGCGGCCGCCCCGTGCATCGCCGCTCGGGTGCCGCGCGCGACCTCGACGAGCGTGACGGCGGGGGGCCCCACGACCACGGGGCCGGGACCGAAGCTCGGCAGCAGCGTCTGCGCGAGTTCCTCGCGGTCGCCGTCCGCCCGCGCGATCACCACGAGGTCCTCGCCGTGGATGCCCACGAGCGCGCCATGCGCGGCGCGGCGGATCGTGCGGCGCAGCTCGGCCGACTGCAGCTCGCCGAGCGGTCCGTCCGTCTGGCCGACCAGGACGAGCGTGGGTCCGGGCTTCCAGCCGAGGGCGGCGGCGCGCGAGGGGAGGTCGTCGTCCACCTCGCCGCGCACGAGCGCGTCCACCACGAGCGCCTCGAGCCGCGCGTCCCACGCGCCGCGCGATTCGGCGGCACGCGCGTAGACCTCGGCGGCGGAGAAGGCGATCTCGCGGGAGTAGCGCAGGATCGACTCGCGCAGGTGCGCCTCGGCGCCGGGCGCTGCGAACTCGTCGGAGTGCTCCTCGACGATGGACACGAACGTGCGGACGATCGTGAGGGTGTGCTGCAGCGAGATCGAGCGCGTGAGCTCCGGGGGAGCGGAGGCGAACATCTCGACGGTGCCGCGGTGGCCCGCGTGAGGGTCCGCGAAGTACGCGACGAACGAGGCGATGCCCGCCTGCGCCACCGAGCCGACCCAGGAGCGCTCCTGCGCCGGGAGCTCGCGGAACCACGGGTAGTCCGCGTCGAGCGTCTTGAGCGCGATCGTGGCGAGCCGACCGGTGCCGGCGCGGAGGCGGCGCAGCGTCTCGGCGCGCATGTCGGGGCTGACCATGGGGGTCAGCGTAGTGCGCCTTTGTCGGATCAAGACAATGCGGTTGTGGGCACCGCACAATCCCGCCATTCGACAGCCGCAACGGATCTGGACGCGACACGCCGCGTGGGCGGGTGGCACCGGCGCGACACGCGCGTCAACCGGGACTCCTTCCGTTCGGAGTGTCGGAAATGGGGGGCTTCCGAGAGTCGTCGCGCTTGTCCGGGATGTGCCCGGTAGCGTCGGCACCAGGCGATCCCTCAGGAGGAGAGATGACACCACGGCCGCGACCGTTGACCGGGATGGTGCTCGGGCTGCTGCTCGGGCTGGTCGTGGTGGGGCTGCTGTGGCAGCTCGCGGTGATCGATCCGGGCCGCACCGTGCTGTTCGGCTTGGTCGCGATCGCCATGATCCTGGTGACGCTCCTCCTCACGCGCGAGGCGGCAGCCGCACGGGGCCGGGTGACCACGGTCGCGGTGCTCGCGGGGCTGCTCGGCGGCGTGGCGCTCACGGGGATCCCCGAGCTGGTGAGCGCTGGTTCCATCTCGGACGGCTGCACGCTCGAGGCCACGGTCGACGGCACCACCTACGCGCCCGCGAGCACCGCGGCGCTCACGCCACTCGACGTCCCCGCCGATGCGGTGGTCGAGTGGACCGCGACCTCGGCGACGCCCGTCTCGGTCGAGCAGCGGGTCGCGGGGGTGATGATCGGTGGCTTCGCCATCCCCATCCGTACGGTGACGAGCCAGGGTGCGGTCGAGGGGCAGGAGATCTCGGGCCAGGTGGACGTCGCCGCGGGGGTCGACTGGATCGCGGACCGCACCTGGCTCGAGCCCACCGGCGTCTACCACGCGTACGGCGAGATGTCCGGAGGCTCCGTGACGTGCCTGGTCGAGGGATACGTCGCGGTGGCGCCCGCGGGCGCGTTCGCGACCAACACCCTGGTGATCCTGTGGGCCGCGCTCGCCGTGCTGGTGGTCCTCATCGTGTGGGCCGCGATCGTGGTGTGGCGGTCCTTCCGGGGCGCCCGCCGCGCCCGCGACGACGAGCGTCGTGCGGTGGAGAACGGCACGGCGGACCGCGAGGCGGCGGAGCTGGCCGCGTTCGAGGAGCAGGACACGCGTCCCATCGAGCACGTTGCGCCGGCGCCTGCCTGGACGCCCGGCACGGGCCAGCCCGTGGTGCCGGCCGAGGAGATCGCGGCGCCTCCCTCGGCTGCGCGCGAGGAGCGTGCGGACGCGTCGGCGTCCCCCCGCACCGGGCCCGACGACACCGCGACGAGCTCGCGCGCGTCCCGCACCGCTCCCGCTGCCGGTGCCTGGGCGGCGGACGATGCGGTCGACGGCTCGGGCTCGGGCGAGGCGTCCTCGGACCAGGCGGCGGCATCGCCGAGCGGCGAGGAGGGGCCGGCCGACGATGAGCTCGTGGCCGACGAGGACGCCGGAGCCGAGCCCGAGCTGCTCGACGAGGAGCCTGAGGACGAGACGGGCGAGGTCGAGCCTGTCGACGAGGAGCTCAGCGCCGACGAGGAGACCGCGGGTGAGGAGCCCGAGGATGAGGAGCGGGAGACCGGGTCCACGGACGCCGAGCCCGCCGAAGAGCAGGGCGAGCCCGTCGCGGACGACGAGGACCGCATCGTCCCGGAGGACGCGGAGCACGAGGACGGCGTCGTCGCCGAGGAGTCGCCCGAGGACGACGAAGGGCCGGAGCCCACGTCCGAGGACGAGGGCTCCGGCCCTGAGCCGGTGAGGTCTGCTTAGCCCTCGCCGCCACCACCGCCCGACGTGCCCTTGCGGGGGTCGAGCAGCTCGTAGCGCTGGATGGCCTGCGCGTAGGTGCCGGCGGGGACCTCGCCGCGCTTCTCGAGCATCTGGAGCACGCGCACCGCGGTGGAGGCGCCGTCGATGTTGAAGAAGCGGCGGGCGGCGGCGCGCGTGTCGGAGAAGCCGAAGCCGTCCGCACCGAGCGTCGCGTAGTCGCCGGGGACCCATGCGCGGATCTGGTCCGCGACCAGGTGGTCGTAGTCCGAGGTCGCGATGAACGGACCCGCCGCACCCTGGAGCTTCTGGGTGAGGAACGGGACGCGGATGCCGTGCTCGGGGTGCAGGAACGCCTGGCGCTCGGCCTCGAGGGCGTCGCGTCGGAGCTCGTTCCACGACGTCACGGACCAGACCGCGGCGCGCACGCCGTAGTCGCGGAGAAGCATCTCCTGCGCCTCGTACGCCCACGGCACGCCCACGCCCGAGGCGAGGATCTGCGCCTCGGGGCCGGGACCCTCGGGCGCCGCGGACACGCGGTGGATGCCCTTGAGGATGCCCTCGACGTCGACGTCCTCGGGCTCGGCAGGCTGGACGTACGGCTCGTTGTAGACCGTGAGGTAGTACATGACGTTGCGGTCGCGGCCGGTGTCGGGGCCGTACCAACGCTCGATGCCGTCCTTGACGATGTGGCGCAGCTCGTAGCCGTAGGCCGCGTCGTACTGGACGATCGACGTGTTGGTGCCCGCGAGGATCGGGGAGTGGCCGTCGCCGTGCTGGAGGCCCTCACCGGCGAGCGTGGTGCGGCCCGCGGTGGCGCCGACGATGAAGCCGCGCGTGAGCTGGTCGCCCGCCGCCCAGAACTGGTCGCCCGTGCGCTGGAACCCGAACATCGAGTAGAAGATGTAGAACGGGATCAGCGGCTCGCCGTGCGTGGCGTAGGACGTGCCCACGGCCTGGAACGCGGCGGCGGAGCCGGCCTCGTTGATGCCCGTGTGCATGATCTGGCCGGACTCGGACTCCTTGTAGGAGAGCATGAGCTCGCGGTCCACCGGCAGGTAGTTCTGCCCCTGCGTGTTGAAGATCTTGGCGGAGGGGAAGATCGAGTCGAGGCCGAACGTGCGGGCCTCGTCGGGGATGATCGGCACCAGGCGGTGGCCGAACTCCTTGTCGCGGACCAGGTCCTTGAACAGGCGCACGAGCGCCATGGTGGTGGCCACCTCCTGCTTGCCCGAGCCCTTCGCGAGCAGGTCGTAGGCCTTCGCCTCCGGCAGCGTGATCTCCTTGCGGTCGCCGCGGCGCTCGGGCACGAAGCCGCCGAGCTGCTTGCGGCGGTCCAGCATGTACTGGATCGCCGGGTCGTCGAAGCCGGGGTGGAAGTACGGCGGGTGGTACGGGTCCGCCTCGAGCTGCTCGTCGGTGAACGGGATGTCGAACGTGTCGCGCAGGACCTTGAGGTCGGCCGCGGCCAGCTTCTTCATCTGGTGGGTCGAGTTGCGGGCCGCGAAGTTCGAGCCCAGGCCGTAGCCCTTGACGGTCTTCGCGAGGATGACCGTGGGCTTGCCGTTCTTCTCGGTGGTGGCCTTCGCGTACGCCGCGTAGAGCTTGCGGTAGTCGTGACCGCCGCGCTTGAGGGCCCAGATCTCGTCGTCCGTCATGTCCTTGACGAGCTCCTTGGCGCGCGGGTCGCCGCCGAAGAACTGGTCGCGGATGAACGCACCGGACTCGGCGCGGAAGGTCTGGAAGTCGCCGTCCGGGACGGTGTTCATGAGGTTGACCAGGGCGCCGTCCTCATCGCGCTCGAGCAGCGGGTCCCAGCCGCGGCCCCACACGACCTTGATGACGTTCCAGCCCGCGCCGCGGAAGAACGCCTCGAGCTCCTGGATGATCTTGCCGTTGCCTCGCACGGGGCCGTCGAGGCGCTGCAGGTTGCAGTTGACCACGAAGGTGAGGTTGTCGAGGTTCTGGTTGGCCGCGAGCTGCAGCATGCCGCGGCTCTCGGGCTCGTCCATCTCGCCGTCGCCGAGGAACGCCCAGACGTGCTGCTCGGAGGTGTCCTTGATGCCGCGCAGGTGGAGGTAGCGGTTGGTCCACGCCTGGTAGATCGCGGAGGCGGGGCCGAGGCCCATCGACACGGTGGGGAACTCCCACACGTCCTCCATGAGGCGCGGGTGCGGGTACGACGACAGGCCGCGGCCCTCGCCGGACTTCTCCTGGCGGAACGAGTCGAGGTCCTGCTCGCCGAAGCGGCCCTCGACGAATCCGCGCGCATAGACGCCGGGCGCGGCGTGGCCCTGGTAGTAGACCTGGTCGCCACCGCTCGGGTGGTCCTTGCCCTTGAAGAAGTGGTTGAGGCCCACCTCGTACAGCGTCGCCACGGACGCGTACGACGAGATGTGGCCGCCGATGCCCTTGCCGCCGGCCTGGGCGCGCGTCACCATGACGGCCGCGTTCCAGCGGATCCAGCCGCGGTAGCGGCGCTCGAGCTCCTCGTCGCCGGGGAACTCGGGCTCGTCGTCCTTGTGGATCGTGTTGACGTACGGCGTGTTGAGGCTGAGAGGCACGCTGAGCTGCTTCTTGGCCGCGTGCTCGACCAGCTGGTCCACGATGTACTCGGCGCGGCTCTCGCCGCCGGCCTCGATCAGGCCGTCCAGGGACTCGAGCCACTCCTGGGTCTCGCCCGGGTCCTTGTCAACCTCGCCGTGATGTGCCACAGGTGACCTTCCGTTCGGGCGCGCGGTGGCGCGCCGGGTGTGGGGAGGGCGCGCCACGCGTGTACGCAGGCGCGCTCCACATAGTTTCCACGCACCAGGTTACTGTCACGCGCCACGTGCTGCGCACGGCGGCCGGCACGATGCGCGGCGCGGGCAATTGCCCCCCGGCGCGGGGTGCCTCTAGTGTGGACGCCAAGCGTGCGCTTCCGCGCACGACGAACCGACGAAGGGGGTCCCGCCACCGTGGCGACACAGGAGGACGCGAAGGCGGTAGACGCCGTCGTCGCGCGGCTCGCGCTGAAGACGGGCCAGATCATCCAGGAATACGGCTACGACGACGACACCGACGCGGACTTCCGCGACGCTGTCGAGGCGGCGACGGGCGAGGCGCTGGTCGACGAGGACTATGGGGACGTCACCGACGGTGTGATCGTGTGGTTCCGGGACGGCGAGGACGATCTCGCCGACCTTCTTATGGACGCGCAGACCCTTCTCGACGATGGCGCCGCGGTGTGCCTGTGCACGCCCAAGGCGGGCCAGTCCGGCCACGTGCAGCCGCGCGAGGTGCAGGAGGCCGCCTCGGTCGCCGGCCTGCATGCGACGTCGACGTTCGTGATCGGTACCCGGTGGACCGCGACCTACCTGGTCGAGAAGGGCCGCTCCAAGTGAGCCATCCCCTGGTGGGCCATCAGGCCCCCGACTTCCGCATGACGGACACGCACGGCAGGGTGGTGAGCACCGAGGACCTGCGCGGCACCGCGTACCTGCTGGTCTTCGTGCCGTTCGCCTTCTCCGACACGTGCACCAACGAGCTCATCGAGCTGCGGGCGGCCGAGGACCTGCTGACGCACGACGGCCTCCGGGTGATCGTGGTGAGCTGCGACTCGATCTACACGCTCAAGGCGTGGGCCGACACGCACAGCTACAAGGCGGACCTGCTGTCCGACTTCTGGCCGCACGGAGAGGTGTCGCGTCAGTACGGCGTGTTCAACCCGCACAAGGGGCTGGCCGGTCGCGGCTCGTTCCTGGTGGACGGCGATGGCGTGGTGCGCTGGGCGATCGTCAACCCCGAGGGCGAGGCGCGGGACGTCGCCGAGTATCGCGGCGCGGTCCAGCAGCTGCTCGGCTGAGGCCCCAGCGGTCGGAGCCGGCCCGCAGAACCGCTGATATCTATCGGATATAGGCGCGAGCGTGGGACTTGATCTCCTCGATCACCGCGGTCTTGGCGTCCGAGTAGGCGTTCATGTCGGGCCAGTCCTGCGCGGCGAGCGCGCGCTTGGCCTCCGCGTAGAGCGCCCTGTCCTCGCGGCTGCGGCGCAGCTGGTCGCGCAGGAGCAGGTGATTCTCGACCGCGGGGTCGCCCGCCTCGAGGACGTGCACGTGGACGTCGAGCGCGGGCGTGCGACCGGTCCGAGCGCGCCGGCGATGCGATCGCGCTGGACCTCGTACACGTCCGCCCAGGTCGGGTCCGGGTCGGCCACCACGATGCTGCGCTTCTCCACGCCGCCGACCAGCTCGATCTCGGTCACGTCGGGGCGACGGCGGGGGCGGGGCGTCGGGCGCATCGTGCGAGGCTACCCGGCAGCCGGGTGACGGAGTGGGCTTGAATAGCCTTATATGTTCTACATATAAGTGTTAATGTGGATCCCATGGAGCACGTCGCCGCAGTGATCGTGGACATCGTGCGCTCGCGCGAGCTGAAGGACCGCGTCGCCGGCCAGGCCGCGGTGCTCGAGGCTTTCGCGGACGCGGAGAGGGACGTCTCAGCGGTGCGCCCGCTCGGCGCGACGGTGGGGGACGAGTTCCAGGGCGTGTACCGGACGGTCGCCGACGCGATCCGTGCCACCACCCTGGCGGTGCTGGCCTTGCCGGACGAGGTCGAGGTGCGGACCGGGATCGGCCTCGGCGAGGTGGTCGAGGTCGAGGGCGACATCTCCGACGGGAGCGCGTGGTGGCGCGCGCGCGACGCGATCGAGGAGGCGCATCGGCGTGAGGATGCGGGTCAGACGGCGGTGCGCGCGTGGTGTGTCGGTGGTCCGGGGGACGATGCTGGCATGACGTCCTCGGTGCTGCTCCTCCGTGACCACGTGCTCGGCCGCATGAAGGCGCGCGAGCGGCGCATCGCAGCAGGCGTGATCCGCGGCGAGCGCCAGGAGGCCATCGCCGCACGTGAGTCGATCAGCCAGGGCGCGGTGTCGCAGTCGGCCCACCGGTCCGGGGCGATCGCGCTGCGCGAGGCGCTGGGCCAGCTCGCGGGAGGCGCGCGATGACCGCGGCGGTGCTCGTCGCGATGATCGCCGGCACCGAGGTGCTCCGGTGGTTCCTCCGCGGCCGGACGCTCCTTGCCTCGTCCGCGGCGTGGCTGCTCATCGTGCTCGTGGCGGCCGGTGTCGCGAACGCTGTCGGCGCATGGGGGGCGTTCGCGCTGGGCGCGGGCTCCGCGGCATGGCTGATCCTGCGGTGGCGCTACGGAGCCGACATCGCGATGGGCTTCCTCGTCGCGGCCGCAGGGCTGCTCGTGCTCGCCGACGGCGGGCCGGACCGTGCCGCGGCGATCATCGCTGGGCTCGGCGCTGTGGTGCTGCTCACGCGCACGGGCAACGAGGTCTGCCGCGATGTGCTCGCACGGGCGCGCACCGCGCCCGAAGACGAGGAGGAGGACCCGCCGGGCGTGGCGTCCCACCTGCGTGGCGGGCGGTTCATCGGCCCGCTCGAGCGGCTGCTCATCGCGGCGCTCGCGCTCGTGGGCGCGGAGGGAGTGGTCGTGGGCCTCATGGCAGCGAAGGGCATCGGCCGGTTCCCCGAGATCTCCGGCGACCGCGGCCGCGGCTCCACCGCGGAGGAGTTCCTGGTCGGATCCTTGGTGAGCTGGGCGCTCGCGGGCGCGGCGGCGCTGCTCGTCGCCGTGCTGCGCCCCTGACCTGTCACGGCGGTCGCGACGCGCCTGCCACAATGGTCCGCGGGCCCTTAGCTCAGTTGGTTAGAGCACTGCGTTTACACCGCAGGTGTCGTCGGTTCGAGTCCGGCAGGGCCCACCACTGGTCGTCCGAATGCTGCTGCAACGGGCGCCTTCGAATGGTCGCTACTGGTGCCCTTGCATGGCAAGTTCCAGGGGCTATACCCTCGACTTCTACGCATGGCACGCGGCGGGCCGCGATCGCCAGGCGGAGGTAAACGGCGATTTCGGGGGGCTTGAGTTGGCGACTTCGACGCTTGCCGCGCGCGATGAGATTGTTGCGGCGATCTCTCCGCGTGCATCGGTACTGCCGCGTGGCTACGTGCTCCCCCTCGATCGCGAGACTGGGTTCGACAGAGTTGTCGGGCGCGAAGGTGACCTGCTGCTAATTCAGCTTCGCAGCGCTATCGGTCAAACACCGGAGAGATCGGCTGCCCTCAGAAGCCTTGGGCTGAGGCATCCGCACAGTGCGTCGTTGCGGGCAAGTTCAGATGCGGCGATGTGGGGCAATGTGCGCAAGGTCCGTGACCTCATCGCGGTAGTCGCGCTTCCCGAGACGCGCTACAAATCTGCTGCAGTGCAGCGGACAGATGCAGATGGAGGCGACGTAGAGGACTTCGAGTACGGAACGAGGAGCCTGCCGGCGCACCTCTGGCGTGACGCGCGTGGTGAGTACTTTGCATACGAAACTGGGCGCGACAAGGTCGTCGCGTTCTGGTCTTCCGCCATGGACCTTCACACGCTGATTGCGGCTATGCCGAGCGCGGGGCTGGGAGTCGAGCAACTGAACTCCTCGGCGTTCGTCGGTACATCGGAGGAGCACGTCGAGGTCGACGAACCATATGTGGCCTATCACGAAGGAACGTGGCACGAGTTAGCCGCGCGAGGTCTCGTGACGCGCGCGACTGCTGCGCGCATTCCCGTGTCGGACGGTATCGCGGCTACGTGGCGTGCGCCGCAACAGCGGTTCCACGATCGCGATCACCTCGTCGGCGCGGTCGGAGTCATCGTCCCGCGCGGCGAAATCCCTGCAATACGCAGTCTGGCGCGGCGCACGATGCGGAACATCGCCCTGCTTGAGCAGGGTCAGTGCGCAATCGAAGTTCTCCTATCGGGACGGCGGAGGAAGTTCCTCGTATGAGAAGCGGCAACAAGAACAAGCTCCGAGTCGTGCGTGCGGATATCACGATTGTCGGTCTTGAGGGGCAGGCGGCAGCCGAGTCGCGATGCGAACACACTCTGCTCACCCACAACCATGAGTTGCTCTATCGCAACCACCTAGGAGAGCAACTGACCTTCTCGTTCACCTCAGAGTTGCGTGAGGCCGGTCAGACCTACGCCGCGACTGCGATCGCCGACAAGGTGATCTCGAACGGCAAGAAGTGGCGCCACGTAGGCACGACCGCGACGGGCTCGACGGCACCTGTATCCGCCAAGGCTGCGATCAACGCCCCGGACGGCATGCAGACGGGATCTTGCCGGATCGAATACTCCGTGAGTGCGCGGATGCCCTACTCAAAGCCATATGTGCGTTCGCTGGACGTCCCGCTCACGTGACACTCTTCATCGTCTCCGGCATCGTGGTGGTGCTCGGGTCATTGCTGAACGCGAGCCTTGTGAGCCGATTCGCGAAGGAGTACGAGCGGCGCGTCACTGGCACCGGGACCGGCAGCGAACCGCCAGCCATCCCGTACGGCGTCTCGCGTGCGGTGTTGGCGTCGTGGTTTGAACGTCTCACAGACGTCGCCGCGAACCTTCCCGCCATGGTGCTCACCGCCGTCGCGTTCGCTGACTTGAGCCTTCTTGAGTCCGACCTTGCTCACGCGCTACTAATTGTCGCGATCGTATCCATCACGATCTTCGCGACCACGCGCGCTGCGCCTTCGAGGCCGCCGATGTGGACAGCGGTGTCGCTCTCGGGATGGAGTTGGGGGCTCCTCGCGGCAAACATACTGGGGGTTCTCGCCGCGGCCACGTCCTGATCGTCGCACTCGAGGGTTTCGGAACGCGGCTTGGGGAGTGCGACAGAATCGCGCGGTTGGCATCAACGCAACTCGCGACGCGCACGCTCGCGCGGCGCATGACCGCATCGGCCCGGCGTCGATACCGGAACTACCGCGGACCAGGCGATACGCTACGGCCAGCCGCCGCTCGGCGGCGTCCTGATCCGAGGGGGGATTCACCACATGCGTGGAAAGATGACGGTCGCCGTCGCGGCGCTGCTGCTGGTCGCGGGTTGCTCGAGCAGCGGTGAGGACTCCGGTGCCACGCCTGAGCCCGCCGGCACGGCCTCGGAGGCCGTCGCGACCGTCGAGACGAGCGTCGAGCCGACCGATGAGGCCACCGCGGATGACGCCGGCACCGATGACGGTGCCAGCCCCGCACCCGCCGGCGACGAGGACTGGGCCGGCGAGGACTCGCCCGTGCTGGGGATGACCGCCGAGGAGCGTACGGCGCTGATCGACCCGGACGTGTACGCGGGCTTCGAGGGTGCTCTCGCGGGCTCGATCGAGGGCGAGGCGGCCACCGCAGGGGAGGATCCCCTCACCGCCTTCCTGGTGGACGCAGGGAGCGACCTGTCGCGCATGCAGCGCGAGGTGCTGCTGCTGGCGTCCCTGGACGGCCTCGACCTCGGGATCGCTGCGACGCCCGAGATGGAGGCGGCCGCGCTCACCGGCGCGTGGGACACGTGCCAGGCCGTCGAGCAGGGCACGCCCGTCGAGGACCTGCTCGAGGAGGCCTTCACCGACCTCATGATGGGCGCGGCCTTCACGGGGCTCGACGAGGACGCCACCGAGGAGGAGATGGAGGCGCAGGTGGCCGTCGCCACGTCGCAGCTCATGGGCACGATGCTCGCGTTCACCGTGTGCCCCGAGCACGCCGACGCCCTCATCACGGGCATCGACGGGATGGACTTCGCCTCGTAGGCGTCGTCGCGCGCTAGCCTCGAACCAGCCGGGACACCTGACGAGGGGAGCCGCACGTGTCGTTCGAGCTCGATGAGCACGAGGGCGGGCTGAAGAAGGGCCAGAGGTACGAGGCCTTCGCCAAGCGCGCCGACGGCGCCATGGCCGTGCTCGCCTTCGTCTTCCTGGTGGTGTGGTCGGCACGCATCGCGTTCCGCGAGCACCTGCCCGGCAGCGTCCGCGCGACGCTGCTCACGATCCAGGGCCTGGTGTGGCTGATCTTCCTCGTCGACCTGCTCATCCGGGTCGCGCTCCACGAGCAGCGCTGGCGGTTCCTCCTCACCCACCCGCTCGACGTGGTCGCCGTGATCATCCCCGCGGCGCGGCCGCTCAAGATCCTCTCGGTCTTCGCCTCGGGGACGATGCTCGCGAGCCGCAAGGGCGTGGTGAAGTCCACGCAGGCGGTGGTCATCGCGGTGCTCCTCCTGCTGTGGATCTCGGCGGTGGCGATGCTCGACGCCGAACGGGGGCACGAGGGCGCGCAGATCGTCAACTTCGGCGACTCGATCTGGTGGTCGCTCGTGACCGTCACGACGGTCGGCTACGGCGACTTCGCCCCCGTGACGGTCGAGGGTCGCGTGGTCGCGACGCTTCTCATGCTCATCGGCATCGCCCTCATCGGAATCGTCACCGCGACGGTGGCGGCGTGGTTCGTGAGCCTGACGCAGGGCGCCGAGGAGGCCCGGGAGCAGGAGCGCGAGGAGGTCACGCGGACCCAGCTGCTCGAGCGGATCGACGCCCTCGAGGCCAAGATCGACGGCCTGGTCCAGCCGTCGCAGGGGGTGTCCGGACTGCCTCATCAGACGGCTCCGCCGGCTGCCGATGCGGGACGCCGGCGTGAGCGGTCCGAGCGACCTCCCAACGAGTAGCCTGTCTCCCATGACCTCTGTGGCCGATGTGATGGACGCGCTCGAGAGGCGCTTCCCCCCGGACCTCGCGGAGGACTGGGACGTCAACGGGCTCACCGTGGGCCGGCCCGATGCGCCCGTCACGTGCGCGCTGTTCGCGGTCGACCCGACCATGGCCGTGGTCCAGGAGGCGATCGAGGCCGGATGCGACCTCATCGTCACCCATCACCCGCTGCTCCTGCGCGGGGTGACCACGGTCAACGCCGCGACGCCCAAGGGCGCCGTCATCCACGCGCTCATCGAGAACGGCATCGCGCTCTACAACGCGCACACCAACGCGGACCACGCGGGCAGCGGCGTCGCGGAGGCGCTCGCCACGGTGCTCGGCGTCTCGGGTGCGCTCCCGCTCGTCCCGCTGCGGGACGATGCGGAGCAGGGCACCGGCCGCATCGGCCGCCTCGACGCCCCGCTGACGCTGCGCGCCTTCGCCGAGCGCGCCGCGGAGGTGCTGCCCGCCACGGCGCACGGGGTGCGCGTCGCCGGCGACCTCGACGGCGTGGTCCAGACAGTGGCCGTGGTGGGCGGATCGGGGGACTCGTTCCTGGCCGCCGCACGCGAGGCGGGCGCCGACGTCTACCTCACGGCGGACCTGCGCCACCACCCGACCTCGGATGCGCGCGAGGCCGCCCTCCTGGGCGACGGTCGGCCGTACCTCGTGGACGTGGCACACTACGCATCCGAGTGGACGTGGCTCGAGGCCGCCGCCGAGTACCTCGGCGACGCGACCGGAATCGACACCCTCGTCTCGACCCTCACCACCGACCCCTGGACCGCGCGCTTCTGACGCGCAAGGAGATCACGTGCCCGACGCACCCGCAGCAGACCAGATCCGACTCCTCGACGTGCAGGACCTCGACCTTCGCGCGCAGCAGGCGCGCCACCGCCGCGGCCACCTGCCCGTGATCGTGCAGATCCAGGAGCTCACCGGGCGCCTCACCGACCTCGACGAGGCACGCGTCGCCTCGAACACCAAGGTGAACGACCTCAAGCGCGCGGTGCAGAAGGCGGAGGACGACGTCCAGACGGTGCGTGATCGCGCCGCGCGCGACACCGCGCGACTCGAGTCCGGCCAGGGCTCCGCGAAGGACCTCCAGGCGCTCCAGTCGGAGCTCGAGGTGCTGTCGCGCCGCAAGGAGGCTCTCGAGGACATCGAGCTCGAGGCCATGGACGCGCTCGAGACCGCCGAGCAGGAGCTCGCCTCCGCGAAGGAGCAGGTCGACGCGATCAGCGCGCAGATCACCGAGCTCACGGCGGAGCGCGACGTGGCGTGGCGCGAGGTCGACGCGGAGCTGGCGACCATCGCCGACGAGCGCGCCGCCACGGTGGCGGGCCTCGACGCGGGCCTGGTCGCGCTCTACGAGAAGCTGCGCGACGCCCAGGGCGGGATCGGCGCCGCCGCGCTCGCGCAGGGCCAGTGCCTCGGGTGCCGCACCCAGCTCAACCCCGGCGACCTGCGCGCGATCGAGAACCGCCCCGCCGACGCGATCGTGCGGTGCGAGGAGTGCGGCCGCATCCTAGTGCGGGACGCGAAGAAGTGAGCGACGCCCAGGTCGAGCCCGCGGTGCCGCACCACGGCCACCGCTACGACGACGGCACCGACCTGGGCGCCGATGCGGGAGCCGAGGTCGCCGCTCCCGCCCCGAACGCGCGCGTCCAGTCGCCCTTCTCCCCGGACGAGGAGGACCTGGTCGCGCCGCTGTTCGTGGTGCTGGTCCGTCACGGCGTGACCGAGATGACGACCTCCCGTCGGATGTCCGGCGGGGGAGTGCCGGGACCGTCGCTGAGCTCCGCCGGCCGCATCCAGGCGGCGAAGGCCGCCGACCTCCTCTACGGCATCGGCCGGCGCACGTGGACCCACCTGCCGCACGTGACGCGCGTGCTCGCGTCGCCCATCGTGCGCACGCAGGAGACCGCCGCGGCGATCGGCCGCCGCATCGGCGCGCACGTCGAGACCGAGGAGCGGCTGCGCGAGGTCGACTTCGGCGCGTGGGAGGGGCTCACCGTTCCGGAGATCATCGAGCGCGACGGCGACGCGATCCACGCGTGGCGCCGTGCCGAGGGCGTGGCCCCGGACGGCGAGTCGATCCCGCAGGTCGGCGAGAGGGCGTTCGCCGCCGTCGCGGACCTGGCCCGCGGGCACGCGACCGAGTGCATGGGCGGGCGCGACGTGCCCCGCGCCGTCGCGATGGTCTCGCACGCCGTCGCCATCAAGTCCACGGTCGGGGTCGCGCTGGGCATGCCCGCCTCCCACTGGGGCGCGATCTGGCCGTCTCCCGCATCGTCGACCATCCTTCAGGTGCGGCCCCGCAAGGACGGATCGATCGCCGAGACGCACCTGCTCTGCCTGGGCGTCCCGGTCGAGTAGCGTCGATTCCTCATCTCTTCGACGACCTGCCGGTATAACTCGTTATACTCGAGGTTGTGAAGACTGCGATCTCCTTGCCGGACGGTGACTTCGAGCGCTTCGAACGGGTCGCCGCGCAGCACGGCATGAGCCGGTCCGAGTTCTATCGGGTGGCCGCTTGCCGGCTCGCGGATGATCTCGAGGGAGGCTCCGAGCTCACCGCGCTCGCGAACTCGGTCCTCGAGCGTGCTGGCGTCCGCGCGCTCGAGGCGCCCTTCCTGCGGGAGTCCGAGCGCATCGTCCTCGAAGGATCCGAGTGGTGATCGCTCGAGGTGACGTGGTGTGGGTCGATTTCGGGTCGCCGCGCGGCTCCGAGCCGGCGAAGAGGCGCCCGGCGGTGGTGTTCCAGGCCGACTGGCTGCTGGCCACCGCCATCGCGACCGTGCTGGTGGTGCCGCTCACCTCGAACGTCGATCTCGGTGATTTCCCCGGCAACGTGCGGGTCGCGCGCGCGGCGAGCGGGCTCGACCGCGACTCGATCGCGGTGGTGTCGCAGGTGGGGCCGGTGGGGCGGGAGTTCGTTGATCCGTTCGCGGTGGGACACCTGCCCAGCCACGTGATGCGTGCGGTGAGTGACGGGGTGCGGCTCGCCTTGGCGGTGTAGACCGGCGCGGCTAGACGTCGCGCGCGAGCTGCTTGCGCAGGTACTTGCGGTCGTCGTTGGCGTAAGCGTAGTACCAGCCGATGAGCAGCCCGCCGCCGATGAAGTTGCCCACCAGCGCGATGGCCAGGTTCCCGAGCGCGGGTCCCCAGTCGAGGCCGCCCTGGAGGGCCGCGACGGTGAAGGCGACGGTGTTGGCCACCGAGTGCTCGAAGCCCACGAACGCGAAGACGAACACGCTCATGATCATCGCGATCGCCTTGGTGAGATCATCCTTGATCATGCCGTTGTAGACCAGGATCATCGCGAGGTTGATCATGAAGTTGCACAGGATCGCGCGCACGAAGAGGTCGCCCCACCCGGCCGCCCCCTCGGAGAGGTAGGCGAGCTTGTGCTCGATGGTCGCGTCGAACTGCTCCCCGGCGCCGCCGTCGAGGATGCTTGAGAAGTGCACGAGCACGGCGATCGCGAGGCCGCCGATGAAGTTGCCCAGGTAGCACATCGCGAGGATGCGCAGGCCGCGGAGCGCGTTGACGCGGCGGTGGTACCAGCCGACCGTGACGACCATCATGTTCGAGGTCAGCAGCTCGGACTTCGAGTAGTAGATGAACACCAGGGCGAAGCCGAAGATCAGGGCGCCCAGGATCTTGCCGATGCTGGTGAGGCCGCCATCGCCGAAGCTGGCGAACGCGGCGACGACGGCGAAGTTGGTGAGGTACATCAGGCCGATGATCACGCCGGCCATCGCGGCACGCATGAGGTAGACGCGTGCGAGGCCGCCGCTCATCGCGGTCTTGGTCTCGAGCGCGTCCAAGACCGTCGAGATGAACTGCTTGCCCGGGAACAGTGCGCTCTGATCGCTCATGGCCCCAGGCTCCCACAGACCAGGGTCGACGGCGCGGGACCTCAGCCGTGGCGAGGCGCGGGGAAGCCTGCGGGTCGCGCCGGACGTTGCATGGGGGGATCCTGACAGAAGGAGTGATGATGACGCCCGCGCCGAAGCCGCCGTCCAGCTACGAGGACCCGATCGTGGCCCGCCACTCGCTCGACGGGAAGCGCGTGCTCGTGGTCGGGGGATCCTCAGGGTTCGGCCGCCAGGTGGCGCTCGACGCCGCGATCTCGGGCGCCGACGTCATCGTGGTCGGCCGCGACAGCGCCAAGGCGCATGCGACCTCTCAGGAGGCGGGCGCGCTCGCGCACGGGAAGGCGAGCGCGCTCGCGATCGATGTGAGCGACGACCGCGGCCGCACCAGCCTGGTCGAGGCCGTCGGGATGGTCGACCACGTGGTCTCGACCCTCGGGGGGCGGCTCGCCGACGACGTCCCGGAGGTCGACGACGAGACGTTCCGCCAGGTGGCGGCGCGCAAGGTCGAGGACAACCGCCTGCTCATGGAGGTGCTCGCGCACAGCGTGCGCGACGGCGGGTCGTTCGTGCTGACGGCGGGCTCGACGCGGCGGCCGGGTGAGCACGACGGCGTTGCCGCCGTCACGGGCAACGCCGAGATCGAGGAGCTGGTGCGCGAGAAGGCCGTGCTGCTCGCGCCGCGCCTGCGCGTCAACGCGGTCGCCCCGACCTGGACGCAGACGCCGCTGTGGCGCCACCACTCGGACGCGGACGTGGTCGCGATGCGCAAGGAGATGGAGTCGCGCATCCCCCTGGGCCGCACCGCGGACATCCGCGAGGTCGCGCGCGCCTACCTGTTCCTCATGACGAGCACGTTCATCACGGGCCAGACCATCGCGGTGGACGGTGGCTACTCGCTCACCTGAGCGACGCGACGAACCTGCCGAGCCGCTCGATGCCCTCGAGGATGGCCTCGCGGGACGCGGCGTAGGACAGCCGGACGTGCGTGTCGGCGTGGGTGGCGCCGAAGTCGCGGCCCGGCGTGATCGCGACGTGCGCCTCGCGCAGGGCGCGGTCCGCGAAGGTCCACGCGTCGAGGCCGGTGGAGGAGACGTCCGCGAACGCGTAGAAGGCGCCGTCGGGCGGGCACGCCACGGGGAGGCCGATGCGCGCGAGGCCGTCGAGCATGAGCGCGCGGCGCGCGAGCAGCTCGAGCCGGCGCTCCTCGGCCTCGGCGAGCGAGCCCGGCGTGAAGCACGCGAGCGCGGCGTGCTGCACCGGCGCGGACGGGCTGAGGAACATGTTCGTCGCGAGCCGCTCGACGGGGTCGACCAGCGCCTCGGGCAGCACGGACCAGCCCAGGCGCCACCCCGTCATGCCGAAGGACTTGGAGAAGGAGTTGACCACGATCGCGTCGGGGTCCCATGCGAGGACGCTGCGCGGGCGGCGCCCTGCCCGGTCGACGTCCGCGAGGTCCAGGTAGATCTCGTCGACGATGCGCCATGCGCCACGGTCACGCGCGACGGCGCAGACGGACGCGAGCGTCGCCGCGGACAGCGAGGTCCCCGTCGGGTTCGACGGCGACGCGATCATCACGGCGCGCGTCCTCGGCGTCCACGCGTCCCGCACCAGGTCCGCGGTGAGCTGGAAGCCGGTCCGTGCAGACGTCGGGACGGTGACGGGATTGCCGCCGAACGTGGTGACGATCTGCCGGTTGCACGGATACGACGGGTCGGCCATGAGGACGTCCGTGCCGGCATCCACGGTCGCGGCGACCGCGAGGTCGAGCGCCGCGGAGCCGCCCATCGTCACCGCGATGCGCGCCGGGTCGACGTCCACGCCGTGGCGGGTCCGGTAGAACCAGGACAGGCGCTCGCGCAGCGCGCGCGTGCCGAGCGCCGAGGTGTAGGGGAGCGGGCGCCCGTCCATCGCATCGATCATCGCGAGCCGCACCGCGGCCGGCGCTCCGAAGTCCGGTTCGCCGAGGTTGAGACGGACCACGCGATGCCCGGAACGCTCGATCCCGGCGGCGATGTCGCTGAACGCCATCGCGTGGAAGGGCTCGACGGTGCCGGCCCGCTGCGAGAGCTGCATGGTGGCTCCTCTCCAGGGTTCGAGGCTAGCCCGCGATCACGAGCGTGAGCTCGTCCGGGCCCTTCGCCTTGGGGGTGAGGGTGACGTCGACGAGCGCCTCGCCGATCATCCCGGCCGCGGCGTCGGCGAGGTCCTGCGCGGACCCGGGCCGCGCATCGTCCCTCACGAGGTGCGCCGCGAGGAGGCCGCGCGTGTGCTTGGCCATGTGGCTCACCACCGCCCGCTTGCCGTTCAGCTCGCGCTGGACGCTCACGCTCACCCAGGCGGTGTCCGCAGGCTTGTAGGCGGCGACGTAGGACGCGCTGCGGCAGTCGATGACCAGGCCGCCGTCCGCGAGGGCGTCGAGCTCGGCCGGCAGGTGCTTCTTCCAGTACGTGGCGAGGCCGCCGAGGCGGCCCAGGGTGGTGCCCATGCTGAGGCGGTAGGCGGGGATGCGGTCGGCGGGGGAGACGGCGCCCCAGAGCGCGGACACGATGCGCACGCTGCCGGCCGCCTTGTCGAGCGTCGCGGCATCCCACGCGGCCATGCCGGCCGCGTCGTAGAGGACGCCGGTGTACACCTGGCCCGCCGGGGCGCTGGCGTTGTCCCACACGGTGCGGTTGCGCTCGACCTCGGCCGTGAGGGAGGCGCCCACGCCGAGGACGTCCATCGCGTTGCGCTGGCCGCTGACCTTCGCGAGCGCATCGCCCACGCGGCGGCGGGCGTCCGCCAGCTCGGGGTGGGAGAGCGTGGTCAGGTCGACGGGGCCGCCGGACGGGGGAGCGGTCTTGCCCTCGGAGGGCGGGAGCAGGATCAGCACGGGGACAAGGGTAGGGGCTGCGCGGCACCGGTCCCCCCGACGGAGGTCGCAGGCCCGGCGTACGGCGGACGCTGGGCGCTCGGCATCGCATGGATCGGCATAGTGTGGAGAGGTGGACGCATGGCCACTGATCGCGGCCGCGGTGTGGGTCGGCACCGGGGTCATCACCGGTGCGTGGATGGTGCGCCGCGGGCACGACCGTCGCTGGATCGTCGTCGCGATCGCGCTGGGTCCCTTGTTCGTGCCGATGGCGCTCGAGCGGGTCGAGCGCACGCCTCGCGTGGCCGATGCGTCGCCGGACGGCCCGCCCGCGTCGCGCGACGCGAGCCCGGGGCTCCGGGTGCTCGTGGGCGTCGACGGATCTCCGGAGGCGGAGCGCGCCCTCGAGCTCGCGATGGCGGCGATGGGCGACCGATGCGGGCAGGTGGTGCTCGCCGAGGTGGTGGGATACGACGCCACCGACCCCGAGGAGCCCGAGGACATGGAGGCGGCCTCGGCGCACCTCGAGCGCGCGCGGGCCCTCGCGCCGGACGCCCCGGTCAACATCGAGGTGCTCGCCGGGCCGCCGGGGGAGGCGCTGCTGCGGTGCGCCGCGGACAACGACGTCGACCTGCTGGTGGTCGGGCGGCGGGGTCACGGGCTCTCCCGGCGCGTGCTCGGGACCGTCTCAGACCATCTGGTGCACCACAGCGACGTGCCGGTGCTCGTGGTGGAGCCGCGGCACGGCGTGGGCCGCGCGGTGCCGTCGCCGCGCGTGCGGTAGCGCGGGTCCCCACGGAGGTCCGGCATGGTGGCGGGGTGGGGTGAGGCGCACCACGGGCTCGCGGCGCAGGACGTGCTCGCGCTCCTCGAGGCTGACCGCGAGCGCGGGCTCGGCGAGGACGAGGCCGCGCGAAGGCTCGAGGCCTTCGGGCGCAACGCGCTGCCCGACGCGCCGGGGCCCGGCGTGGTCATGCGCATCCTGCTGCAGTTCCACCACCCGCTCGTCTACGTGCTGCTCGGGGCCGCGGCGGTCACGCTGCTCCTGGGAGAGGTGGTGGACTCCACGGTGATCATGGGGGTGGTGCTCGTCAACGCGGCGGTCGGGTTCGTGCAGGAGCGCAAGGCGGAGGCCGCGTTGCGGGGGCTGCAGTCGATGGTGCGCACGCGGGCGCGGGTGGTGCGGTCGGGAGCCGCGGTGATCGTCGACTCCGAGGAGGTGGTCCCTGGCGACCTGGTGCTGCTCGAGGCCGGCGACCTCGCCCCTGCGGATCTGCGCATCGTGCGCTGCGCCGAGCTCGCGATGGACGAGTCGGCGTTGACGGGCGAGTCCGTGCCTGCACAGAAGGAGGACCTCACGCTGCCCGTCGAGACCATCGTCGCCGACCGCCGCAACATGATCTTCGCGGGCACGCTGGTCACCACCGGCACCGGCACGGGCGTGGCGGTCGCGACCGGGGAGCACACCGAGCTCGGGGAGATCCATCGGCTGGTCGGCACGGGCGAGACGCTCGCGACGCCGCTCACCAGGAAGCTCGCGCGCTTCAGCCGCGACCTCACGGCGGTGATCCTCGCGCTCGCGGCGGCGACGTTCGGCGCGGGCTGGCTGCATGGTCAGGACCTGGGTGACACCTTCACCGCCGCGGTCGCGCTTGCGGTGGGCGCGATCCCGGAGGGCCTGCCCGCGGCGATCACCATCGTCATGGCGATCGGCGTGACGCGCATGGCGCGGCGCGGGGCGGTGATCCGGCGCCTGCCCGCTGCGGAGACGCTCGGCAGCACCACCGTCATCTGCTCGGACAAGACCGGCACCCTCACGGAGAACCAGATGACGGTGCACGCGATCTGGGTGCCCGGCATCGGCGAGCTCGCGGTGAGCGGCACGGGCTACGCAGCGGACCGCGGCACCATCGAGGTCGCGGGCGGGCTCGAGCAGCAGTTGGGACGGGACGGCGCCCTGCGGTGGTCGATCCTGGTGGGGGCCGCGTGCAACGACGCCGGCCTGCAGGAGGAGGAGGGCCGCTGGAGCGCCGTGGGCGACCCCACCGAGGCCGCGCTGCTGGTGGTCGCGGCCAAGGCGGGACTTCATCAGCGCCACGTCAAGGAGCGTTATCCGCGCGTGGCGACCATCGCGTTCGACTCGCGCCGGCAGTACATGGCGACGCTCCACGTGGCCGCCGAGCGCGACGCGCGCCACGTGGTGCTCGCCAAGGGGGCCGCCGAGCGCATCGTCTCCCTGTGCGCGGCCCAGCTGGAGCCCGACGGCACGCTCGCCGCGCTCGACGCCGACGCGGTCGAGGCGGCCGTCGCGAGCCTCACCCAGCGGGGCCTGCGCGTGCTCGCGACCGCGGTGCTCACGGACGTCGCGCCCTCACGGTTCAGCGAGGAGGCGCTCGAGGGGAGCCTGGTCTTCACCGGGCTGCACGGCATGTGGGACCCGCCGCGCGCCGCGGCGGTCGACGCGGTGCGCGCGTGCCGCACCGCCGGGATCGACGTCAAGATGATCACGGGCGACCACGCGGAGACGGCGTGGGCGGTCGCCCGGCGGGTCGGGCTGGTGGACGATGCGCGGGACGGGGATACCGTGCTCACCGGGCCGGAGCTCGCGCGGCTCGCCCCCGAGGAGCGCGCGGACGCCGTCGCGCGGGCCACCGTGCTCGCGCGCGTCTCCCCGGAGCAGAAGCTGCGCCTGGTCGAGTCGCTCCAGGCGCGCGGCCACGTGGTGGCGATGACCGGGGACGGCGTCAACGACGCGCCCGCGCTGCGCCACGCGGACATCGGCATCGCCATGGGGCGCATCGGCACGGAGGTCGCCAAGGACGCCGCTGACGTGGTCCTCACCGACGACAACTTCGCGACCATCGAGGCGGCGGTCGAGGAGGGGCGCGGGATCTTCGACAACCTCACCAAGTTCATCACGTGGACGCTCCCCACGAACCTGGCGGAGGGGCTGGTGATCCTCATCGCGATCCTGCTGGGGACAGCGCTGCCGATCCAGCCCACCCAGATCCTGTGGATCAACATGACCACGGCCGTCGCGCTCGGCCTCATGCTCGCGTTCGAGCCCAAGGAGCGCGGCATCATGACGCGTCCCCCGCGCGACCCGCGCCGGGCGCTCCTCACCCCCACGCTGATGGCCCGCATCGTCCTGGTGTCCGCGATCCTGGTCGGCGGCTCCTGGTGGCTGTTCGAGTGGGAGGTGGCCAACGGCGCGAGCCTGGCCGAGGCGCGGACCGTGGCGGCGAACCTGTTCGTCGCGGTCGAGGCCTTCTACCTGCTCAACTGCCGCTCGCTCGAGGGTTCGGTGTGGCGCATCGGCCTGCTGTCGAACCCGTGGGTGGTGGTCGGGATCGCGGTTCAGGCGTGCGCGCAGGCCCTGTTCACGTACCTGCCGATCATGAACCGGGTGTTCGGGACGGTGCCGATCGGCGGGGAGGCATGGGTCCGGATCCTCGCGGTGGCGGCGCTCGCGAGCCTGGTAGTGGGCGCCGAGAAGTGGATCAGGGCGCGTGCGCGGCGGGCCGCGCCGCCGGTACCCTAGGAGCGCGGATGAGCTGGCCAGGCGGCCGCGTGACCCCACAAGGGTCCCGAGGAACGTCCGGGCTCCATAGAGCAGGGTGATGGCTAACGGCCACCCGGGGTGACCCGCGGGACAGTGCCACAGAGAGCAGACCGCCTCGTTCCTTAGGGAGCGGGGTAAGGGTGAAAGGGTGAGGTAAGAGCTCACCGCGCGACTGGTGACAGGAGCGGCAAGGTAAACCCCACCCGGAGCAAGACCAGACAGCATGCGTTCGAGGGCTGCTCGCCCGAGCATGCGGGTAGGTTGCTTGAGCCCTGGAGCAATCCAGGGCCTAGATGGATGGTCGCCCCTCGTTCCCGGCAACGGGTGCGAGAGACAGAACCCGGCGTATCGGCCAGCTCATCCGCCCCGCGCCGCGGTGTCCGGCAGCGCCGGGAACTGCTGGCGCAGCTCGATCTTGCGGACCTTGCCGCTCGCGGTGCGGGGGAGGTCGTCCACCAGGATCGCCGCGCGCGGCAGCTTGTACTTCGCGACGCGTCCGCGCACGTGCCCCAGGATGTCGTCGGGCGTGACCTCGGCGCCCTCGTGGAGCGCGACGACCGCGAGCGGCACCTCGCCCCAGCGCTCGTCGGGGACGCCGATGACGGCGACCGACCGCACCTCGGGCATCTCCATCACCAGCTGCTCGATCTCGGCGGGGTACACGTTCTCGCCGCCCGAGATGATCATGTCCTTGAGGCGGTCGGTCACGGTGAGGTAGCCGTCCTCGTCGAGCCGGCCGACGTCGCCGGTGCGCAGCCACTCGCCGTCGCGCGCCTCGGCCGTCGCCTCGGGGCGACGCCAGTACTCGCGGATGACGTTGGGTCCGCTGATCTGGATCTCGCCCGCCTCGCCGGGCGGCAGCACATCGCCCTCGGGGCCGACGATGCGCACGTCGGTGAAGAAGTGCGCGAGGCCGGACGTGCCCACGTGGTCCCGCGTCTTGGTCACCGGCAGGGACGTCGCGCCGGGGGAGGCCTCGGTCATCCCGTAGCCGCTCGAGAACGCGAGCCCGCGCGCCTCGTACGCCTCGACCACGCGCGCCGGCATCGCCGATCCGCCGCACGTGAGCTTGCGGATGCTCGACAGATCGGTCGACTCCCAGTCGGGGTGCTCCGAGAGGAACTGGAAGGTCGTCGGGACGCCCGAGAGGCTGGTGATGCCGTGCTCGGCGACCGCGCGCAGCACGTCGCCTCCGTCGAAGCGCTCGTGGAGCACCACCGCGCCGCCCTTGAGCAGCGTGGGCAGCGCGCCCATGCTGAGCGCCGCGACGTGGAACATGGGTGACATCATCATCGCGACCTCGTCCCGCGTGACGTCGTAGTCGACGATCGCGTTGATGACGTTCCACGTGAGGTTGCCGTGGGTGAGGACCGCACCCTTGGGGCGTCCGGTGGTGCCGGAGGTGTAGAGGATCATCGCGGGGTCCTCCAGCGTGACCTCGACGTCGAGCGTCCAGGGCTCCGTCGCCGCGACCACCTCGTCGAGGCTCTCCACCGCCGGGAGGTCGGCCTCCCCGTCGACCACCAGGCGCTTGCGGATACCGCTCGACCACGCGGCCGCCCGCGCGAGCGAGCGGACCGACTCGTGCGTCACCAGGAACACCGCCCCCGAGTCCTCGATCATGTACTCGAGCTCGCGCGGTGCGAGGCGCGTGTTGAGCGGCACGAAGACCGCGCCCAGCGCGCCGCACGCGAAGAACGTGGTGAGGAAGTCCGGGGTGTTGTTGCCCAGATACACGAGCCGGTCGCGCTTGGCGAGCCCGCGGTCGGCGAGGGCCTGCGTGAGCCGCGCGACCCTGTCCGCGAACTCGTCGTAGGTGTAGGTGCCGCCCGGCCAGATGAGCGCCGTGTCGCCTTCGGACTTGATGCGTCGCCGCGCGATCCAGTCGCCGAGCCCCTGGTTCTTCATGTCATCCTCGCTGATGCAATGGGGGTGGGGTGTTGCCGTGGTTCAGGCGTAGAAGCGGTAGAGCCCCCGCGCCGCGACCGCGGGCTTGGTGCCGCCCTCGATCTCGATGGTCTGGTCGACCGTGAGCTGGAAGCCGCCGGGGATCTCGGCCACCTCCGCGATCACGGCGTTCATCCGGACCCGCGCGCCCACCTGCACGGGGGAGATGAAGCGCACCTTGTCCAACCCATAGTTGACCTTGGTGGTGACGCCGTCGACCTCGAGCAGCTCGGTCCAGAACCTGGTGGTGAGCGACAGCGACAGGAAGCCGTGCGCGATGGGGCCCCCGAACGGGCTCTCCGCGCGCGCCCGCTCGGGCTCGACGTGGATCCACTGGTGGTCGTCCACCGCATCGGCGAACACGTTCACGCGGTCCTGCGTGACCTCGAGCCAGTCGGACCAGCCCAGGTCGCGGCCCACAAGCGACGGGACCTCGGCGTAGGGGACGGTGGTGGTCATGGGCGGTGCCTTTCTTCGGAGGTGGGGACGATGCGGCGGGTCGGCGCTGTCACGAGCCGAGCCTCAGCAGTCGGACGGCGTTGTCCTTGAGGATCGCGGGCAGGCGCTCGGGCTTGAGCGCGGTCTGGCCGATGTCCTCGAGCCAGCGGTCGGGGGTGAGCAGCGGATAATCCGTGCCGAACAGGATGCGGTCCTTGAGGTACGAGTTCGCGGCGCGGACCAGCTGCTCGGGGAAGTACCGCGGCCCCCAGCCCGAGAGGTCGATCCAGGTGCGGTGCTTGTGGGTCGCGACCGCGAGGGCCTCGTCCTGCCACGGCACGCTCGGGTGCGCCATCACGATGTCGAGGTCGGGGAAGTCCGCGGCCACGCCGTCGAGCAGCATCGGGTTCGAGAGCCCGAGCCGGAGCCCGCGGCCGCCGGGAAGGCCGGCCCCGATCCCGGTCTGCCCGGTGTGGAACAGCGCGGGCACGCCCGCGTCCTGGATCGCCGCGTAGAGCGGGTACCAGCGCTCGTCCGACGGGTCGAAGCCCTGGACGGTGGGGTGGAGCTTGAAGCCGCGGACGCCGTGGTCCTCGACCAGGCTCGTCACCCGGTCCACCGCATTGGGACGATGCGGGTCGACCGAGCCGAAGGGGATGAGGACGTCCGCGTGGTCGGCGGCCTGCGACGCGATTGCGGCGCTGTCGAGCGTCGGGTGGCCCAGCTGCGTCTCGGCGTCGACGGTGAAGACCACGGCGGCCATGCGGCGCTCGCGGTAGTACGTCGCGATCGCCTCGAGCTCGGGGCGCGGCCCGTCGGTGCGGAAGTACCGCGAGGCGGCCTCGACCAGGTCGGGCGGCAGGGACGTGTGCCCGTGACCGTCGACCTCGATGTGGACGTGGACGTCGATCGCCTCGATCGCATCGAGATCGATCGCGGGCTCGTAGCGTGTCATGGCGGCGCTCAGGCGGTGGGCGCCGGCCGCACGAGCGACTCGGGCAGCGGGGGGAAGCGCTCGCCCACCGACTGGAGGTTCCCGTCGAGCAGCCCCGGGAGGTCGGCCGTGAGCGCCTCGAAGCTCCACCCGCCGTCGCGATACGCGGTCGCCACGGGTTCGGGGTGCGACCACACCTGGATGCGGTCGCCGCCGATGCCGAGCGCCTGCCCGGTGATGTCCGCAGCGGCGTCCGAGGCCAGATACGCCACGAGCCCCGCGACGTCGTCCGACGTGCCGAATCCGAGATCGTGGCGGAAGAACTCCGGCATCGGCTCGCCCGCGGCATCGGCCTCGACCGCGGCGGCGAAGTACGGGACCGTCGCGGTCATCGCGGTCGCGGCGACGGGGATCACCGCGTTGACGGAGACGCCGGCGCGCTTGAGCTCCATCGCCCACGTGCGCACCATGCCGACGATCCCCGCCTTGGCGGCGGCGTAGTTGGTCTGGCCGAAGTTGCCGCGCTGCCCGGTGGGGGAGCCGATGCAGACGATGCGCCCGGGCACCCCGTTCTCCCTGAAGTAGGTGGCGGCCGCACGCACGCATGTGAACGTCCCCCTGAGGTGCACGGAGATCACCGTGTCGAAGTCGTCGTCGGACATCTTCCACAGCACGGTGTCGCGCAGCACGCCCGCGTTGGTCACGAGGATGTCGAGGCGACCGAAGCTGTCGAGCGCCGCGGCGAGCAGCGCATCGGCCGTCTCGGTCGGCCCCACCGGGGCGACCACGGCGACGGCGGCGCCTCCCGCGCTCTCGATCGCGGCGACGGCGTCGTGCGCGGCCGTCTCATCGACGTCGTTCACCACGACGGACGCGCCCTGGCGGGCGAGCTCGAGGGCGTAGGCGAGGCCGAGGCCGCGGCCGGAGCCGGTGACGATCGCGGCGCGGCCGGCGAGCGGGGCAAGCTGTGAGGACATCGCAGAACTCCTTTGTTCAGGACTCAGCACAGCACCGGTCGTTGAGAATGTCAATGATTGAATTTCTCACGTCTCGTGGCAGGATGGCGGCATGGCCACCGCAGACGATGCCCCGGTGCGCGTCTCGCCTGCGCTCGACGCGGACACGAGCTTCCTGCTCGCACGCGCCAGCGCGCTCGCGGCGACCGCCGGCAACCGCGCGCTGTCCGGTCTCGGCCTCAAGGTGCGGTCCTACTCGGTGCTCGCGCTCGCTGCCGAGGTCGGTCCGTCCCAGCGCGATCTGGCCGAGAGGCTGCGGTTGGACCCGAGCCAGGTGGTCGCTCTGGTCGACGGGCTCGAGGAGCGCGGGCTGGTGGAGCGCCGGCTCGATCCGTCCGACCGGCGCGCCCGCATCGTCGTGGCCACGCCCGAGGGCCTCGCGCTGTTCGCGCGGGCACGTGAGGCGATCGCGGGGGCGCAGCGCGAGACGCACGCGCCGCTCACCGAGGAGGAGCAGGTGGCGCTGGGCGACCTGTTGCGCAGGCTCGCGTACGCGGACCTGCAGTGAGGCGCGTCAGCGCTCGGTGAGGGTCTCCGCGTTGGCGACAGGCTCGGTCATCGAACCCCGTCGCCATGGATCTCGATCACCGAGCCGTTCGCGTCCTCGGCGGTCGCGTCCCACAGCTCGGCATACGCCCGCGCGACAGCGTCCTCAAGTCCGGCGAGGCTCGCGACGCGGAAGATGACGCCGGCGGCTCGCAAGGGTGCGCCGGCGTCGCGCGCCGTCTTCGTATATCCCTGCGCCACCGCCAGCACCCACGCCTCGCTCGCGGCCTTGACCGCCGCGTAGTTGGCGCCGCCCGCGAGGGGACGTGCGACGGTCGTCGAGGAGACGATGGCGAGCCGGCCCGCGGGGGAGCGGCGCAGGTCCTCGTCGAAGGCACGGGAGACATGGCGGAGCGCGCTGAACGACGTCTCGAGGACCCGGTAGTCCTCCTCGGTCTGGCCCGCGAGCCCGCCGCCGCCACGCCATCCGCCCACCAGGTGCAGCACGCCGTCGATCGCCGTGCCGTCGCCGCCCAGCCGCTCCGCGAGACGTGCGACAGCGGCCTCGTCCGCAAGGTCCACCACCTCCGTCCGGGCGCCGAGCGCGGCGAGCGGCGCGAGCCGGCCCGCGTCGCGGCCCGTGGCGACCACCCGGGCGCCGGCGGCCAGCAACGTGCGCGTCGCGGCCAGCCCCACGGTGCTGGTCGCGCCCGCGATCAGCACCGTCCGGCCGCTGAGGTCAGTCACGGTCACGCGGCCGTGGCTCGGATACCGGAGGTGGACTCGATCACGGGCTTCATCTTCCTCTCGAGCGCCTCGAAGAACATCGACAGCGGGAACTCGTCATCCATCACGGCGTCGGTGTACCCCCTCGGCGGGCCCGCGAGGACCTCGCGCGGGAGCCCCGCGGCCCACTTCGAGGCGGGGTTCGGGGTGAGGACCTCCGAGATGAGCTCGTACGCCTTGAGCCAATGCACCGTCTTGGGCCGGTCGATGGACTCCCAGTACAGCGCGTTGATGGCGTCGCTGAGCTCGACCACGGCATCGGCCACCTGGTCCCAGCGGATGCTGAGCTCGACGTCGCGCCACTCGATCACATGCTTCCGGTGCAGCCACGCGAACAGGAGCTGCCCGCCCAGCCCGTCGTAGTTCCTGATGCGGCTCCCGGTGATCGGGAAGCGGAAGATGCGGTCGAACAGGATCGCGTACTGGACCAGCCCCGCGTGCCTGAGCGTGTCCGCCTCGCTCGGGGCGAGCTCCTCGCTTGCGGTGATGCGCGCGTCGAGCGCCCGCTGGATCGCGACGGCCTCGCGGAACGCCGTGAGGTCGCACCGCAGCTCCTCGAGCGTGTAGAGGAAGAACGGCATCCTCTGCTTGATCATGAACGGGTCGAACGGCAGGTCCCCGCGCATGTGGGTGCGGTCGTGGATGAGGTCCCACATCACGAAGGTCTTCTCCGCCAGGTCCTGGTCCTCGAGCATGGCCGCTGCCTCGTCGGGCATCTCCAGCCGGGTGGTGTCGGCGGCCGCGGCGACCACACGGCGGTAGCGCGCAGCCTCCCGGTCCTGGAAGATCGCGCCCCACGTGAAGCGGGGGATCTCGCGCATCGCGATCGTCTCGGGGAAGAGGACCGCGGAGTTCGTGTCGTAGCCGGCGGTGAAGTCGATGAGACGGAGCGAGACGAACATCCGGTTGCCGTAGTCGCCGGCCTCGAGGTCCGCGACGAAGTCGGGCCAGATCGCCTCGGCGATCAGCGCCTCGACGTGACGGTCGGGGGAGCCGTTCTGGGTGTACATCGGGAACACGATGAGGTGGCGGATCCCGTCGACCCGGTGCTCTTGCGGCTGGAACTGCACCAGCGAGTCGAGGAAGTCCGGTTCCCCGAAGCCGCCGTCGGCCCAGCGGGAGAGGTCGCGGGGCAGCGACTCCAGGTAGGCCACGTCATGAGGGAACAGCGGGGCGAGCGCACGGATCGCGTCGACGATGCCCGCGACGTGGTCGCGTGCGTCCGCGTGATCCGCGGAGGAGGGCACGGAGCCGTCCTTGGCCTGCAACGCCTGCAGCGCGGTCGCGGCTGCCTTGAGGCGCAGCCACTCGGCGCTGTGCTCGACCGTGCGGACGTCCGTGGCGGACGCGGGCCGCGGGGCTTCAACGGAGACGGGCATGGGGACCTCCCTCATCGTCGGGCAGGAAATCTTCCTAAGCCGAGCATGCAGGACGGGAGTAATTTCGTCTAGAGCGGCCCGTCGCAAGGATTGCGTCGGTCAACATGCGCGTGGAGCGGCGCGGGCGCGCCGCCGATGCGGTACGGTCCGTGTCATGCGGGATCCGGTGGATGCGAGGCTCGTGGCGGAGGTGTCCCGCGACGCTCGCGCCACGCTCGCGCAGCTCGCGGGGCAGGTCGGGCTGTCCACGTCCGCGGTCCAGGCGCGCCTGAAGCGCCTCGAGGCCAGCGGGGTCATCTCCGGCTACCGCGCGCTGGTGAGCCCGGAGGCGCTCGGCCGTCCGCTGTCGGCGTTCATCGAGATCACGCCGCTCGACCCCGCTCAGGGGGACGACGTCCCGCAGCTGCTCGAGCACCTCACCGCGGTCGAGGCCTGCCACTCGATCGCGGGGGACGCGAGCTACATGCTGTTCGTCCGCGTCCCCACGCCGCCCGACCTGGAGGCGCTCATCCGCGACATCCGGCAGGCGGTGCCGGTGAGCACGCGCACCACGGTGGTCCTCCAGACGTTCTACGAGAACCGGCCCCTGGCCCCCGCCGACGAGTCGTAGCCTCCGACGCGGCCGCGTCGCTGTCGTCGAACCGGGACCTCGCGCCGTAGAATGCTCACGCACGCACGACCACGCAGGGCCGTCGTGGGTGCACGCCGCCGTCCGCGTGGATGGACCGGGAAGCCGCCGATCGAGCGCGCACCGTCCGCCAGCCGCGCGTAGAGATCGAGTCCCGGCGCGCGAGAGGACGGGCGTCCCTGCCTGGGAGAGCGTGCCGCGTACGCGGCACGGAGTCGAGTAGGAGCCGTAGTGTCAGGAACTGGGCAGCGCCGGTCCGGCCGCACCCGCAGCGCCGCAGGCAGCCAGCGACGCCGCACGTCGCGGCCCACGGAGAAGGGCCTGATCCCTCTCCTCGCGGGCATCGCGCGCGAGGTGGACCGCTCGGTCCAGAAGCCGCCGACCAAGGGCACCACCCGCACCAAGTACCAGGTGGTCGCGCTGCTGGTGCGCGAGGAGCGGGCGAGCGTCAAGGCCGATGGCACCCTCTCGGCCTCCAAGCGCGAGGAGGAGCTCAAGCGCCTCGACGGGCTCGCGACCATCCTCGCGAAGATCGCCGCCCGAGACACGTCGCTGCTGTCGCTGCTCGCCGAGGATGCGCGCGTCTCCGACGCCGCGCGCAACTACAAGGCGACCGTGCTGAAGGCCGCGGGCCGCGAGGTGCCCGACGAGCCGGAGCCTCCGGCCCCCGTCACGCCTCCGCCGGGCGCGGAGAAGCGCGTGGTGCCGCAGTCCGCGATCTCGTACCAGCTCGCGAACCCGTTCCTTGCGCCGGACTTCGCGGCCGCGCAGGAACGTGCGGTCCAGCCGCGCCGCCTCGCCGGCTGGGAGCTGCTCGAGCCGCTGTTCCGCTCGTTCGAGCACGACACCTCGGGGGTGCGCGCGTGCATGGAGCTGCCGGAGCCCGCCGCCCTCGCGCAGTCGCGCGCGCGTCCGCCGCTGGGGCGCACCCTGATGCCGCACCAGGCGCAGGTGGTCGCCGCGGCTGCGCAGGGGCACCGGACCTTCCTGCTGGCGGACGAGCCGGGCCTGGGCAAGACCGCGCAGGCGCTGCTCGCGGCGGAGGCCGCCGACGCCTTCCCGCTGCTCGTGGTGGTGCCCAACGTGGTCAAGACCAACTGGGCGCATGAGGTCGACCTGTGGATCCCGCATCGTCGCGCGACCGTGGTCCACGGCGACGGCGACCAGGTCGACGCGTTCGCCGATGTGGTGGTGGTGAACTACGAGATCCTGGACCGCCACGTGGGCTGGTTCGGGGACCTGGGCTTCCGCGGCATGGTGGTCGACGAGGCCCACTTCATCAAGAACAAGGGCTCCCAGCGCTCGCAGCACGTCCTCGCGCTGTCGGAGCGCATCCGCGAGCGCCAGGCGCGACCGCTGCTCATGGCGCTCACCGGAACGCCGCTCATCAACGACATCGAGGACTTCCGCGCGATCTGGGAGCTGCTCGGCTGGATCGACGACGAACGTCCCATCGGCGCTCTCATGCAGGCGCTCGAGGACACCGGGCTCACCCCGGCGGACCGTCGCTTCAGCGCCGCCGCGCGCGGCGCGGTGATCGACCGCGGCATCGTGCGCCGCCGCAAGGTCGACGTCGCGGCCGACATCCCCGCGCGCCGGGTCGCGGACCTGCCCGTCGAGCTCGACGGTCCCGTGGGACGGTCGATCCGCGCCGCCGAGGCCGCGCTCGCGGCCCGCATGGTCGAGCAGTACCACCGCGCCGTCGCGGCGCGTGGGGACGATGCGGTGGAGGGCATCGACCTCGAGCTCGCCAAGCGCATCGCGACCTCGGAGCTCAAGGACTCGGACGAGAAGACGTCGGGCGAGAACGTGTTCACCATGGTCCGCAGGATCGGCCAGGCGAAGGCGACGCTGGCCGCGGACTACGCGGCTCAGCTGGCGCGCAACGTCGGCAAGGTCGTGTTCTTCGCCAAGCACATCGACGTGATGGACACCGCCGAGCAGCTCTTCGCCGACCGCGGCATCACGTACGCCTCGATCCGCGGGGACCAGACCCGCGCGGCGCGCGACCGCAACGTCAAGGCCTTCACCGAGGACCCCGACGTGCAGATCGTGGTGTGCTCGCTGATGGCCGCAGGCGTGGGCCTCAACCTCCAGGTCGCGTCCAACCTGGTGCTCGCGGAGCTGTCCTGGACCGATGCCGAGCAGACGCAGGCGATCGACCGCATCCACCGCATCGGCCAGTCCGAGCCCGTCACCGCCTGGCGCATCATCGCGGCGCAGACCATCGACGCGAAGATCGCCGAGCTCATCGACTCCAAGGCGGGCCTCGCGGCCGCGGCGCTCGACGGCGTCGACGTCGAGGAGGGGTCGACGTCGACCGACGTCCAGCTCGACGCGCTGATCGCGCTGCTGGTGGACGCGCTCGAGGCCGAAGGGATCGGCTAGCGGGTTCGCCGCGCGGCGCTCTCGACCACCGAGGTGAAGTCGCGCACGCCGAGGACGGTCTGGACGATGCCCACGATCCCGACGATGCCGCCGGTCAGCACCATGAGGCGGGCGAGGACGAACCAGCCGCCGGGGCTCTCCGCGTACAGCGCGGCCAGGTAGAAGATGCCGTAGCCGACCGCACCGACGATCGGCCCCCAGAGCAGCCACTTCCACAGGCCGGCGACCAGCTGGTCCGATCCGGGCGTCCCCACGTGGGCACGCCGTGGCGCGCTCGCGGAGAGCGGGTCGCGGACAGGCGGCACGCCAGGCGTAGCCCGGCTCGCTTGACGCTGTCGCGGCATCGCGAGCGTCTCGAACGGGTCGTTCGCCCCGCGGAGGCGTTCCCCGGCCGATCGAGGGGTCCATGCCCCGGCACCGGGACCCGCCCCCTCGGGTTCGGGCGCGCCATCGCGGCGCAGGACCTCGAAGGGATCGCTCGACATGCGGCACAACGTAGCAGGAGGATCAGGACGCACGGCGTGACGCGCGGAGGGTGCGAGCGGGCTCCCGACCGACCGGCGCACCGAGGCCCATCCGGGACGTCCGCCGCGTCCGCGAGGCAGGTCTCGCGGTTAGGCTCGGCGCGGCTCCGCGTGACGGCGGAGCAGCGCGCGGCCCGCGCGGGCCGGCCCGGAGGGAGACGAGCCGTGGTGGAGCACGAGGTCGACCCGGCAGGGGTGGCCGCCCTGCAGCGGCGCACCATGCGTGTGCTCGCCGTCACGCAGGTGGTCGGCATGATCGGCGTCGGCGTGGCGCCGTCCATCGGCGTGCTCTTGGCCGGGGATGTCACGAACAGCGAGGCCTGGGGAGGTCTGGCCCGCACCGCGAGCACGCTCGGTGCCGCGCTGCTGGGGCTTCCGCTCGGCATCCTCGCCGCGCGGCACGGCCGCCGCTTCGCCCTCGCCCTCGGGTGGTGGACGGCGGCGGTCGGCAGCGCGATCCTCGTGGCCGCGGCGCAGCTGAGCGCGGTGGTGCCGCTCTTCATCGGCCTGCTGCTCATCGGCGCGGGCTCGGCCGCGGGCCTCCAGTCGCGCTTCGCGGCGACCGACCTCGCCGAGCCTCATCATCGCGCGCGGGCGCTCTCGCTCATCGTCTGGATCGGCACCCTGGGCTCGGTCCTCGGCCCGAACCTGGGCGCGCCGGGGGAGGCGATGAGCGACGCGACCGGACTCACCGTCTACGCGAACGCCTTCCTCATCGCCGCCGTGTGTCTTGCGCTCGCTGGGACTATCGTGTTCGTCTGGCTGCGGCCCGACCCGCTGCTGGCGAGCCCCACGCGCCTCCACGCCGACGCAGACCCGAGCCGCGCATCGTCCGTCCGCGAGCGTCTTGGGCGCCTGCGCGAGGCCCTGCGGTCGAGCGCCGCCGCGCGCTACGCGGTGATCGCGGTGCTGACGTCGCAGGCCGTGATGGTCGCGGTGATGACGATGACGCCCGTGCACATCGTCCATCAGGGCGGATCGCTCACCATCGTCGGCATCACCATCAGCCTCCACGTGGCAGGCATGTACGCGCTCGCTCCCGTGGTGGGCGCGCTCGTGGACCTTCGCGGGCATCGGCTCACCATCGGGATCGGCATCGGGATCCTGGCCGCCTCGCTGCTGCTCGGGGCGACGCTCGCGACCAGCATGCGGTGGACCACGGTGTCGCTCATCCTGCTCGGGGTGGGGTGGTCGTTCGTCAACGTTGCCGGCTCCGCACTGTTCAGCTCCTCGATCGCGGCCGAGGCCCGCGCCTCCGCGCAGGGCGCGCTCGACGCGTTGTCGAACCTCACGGGAGCGGCCACGGCGTTCCTCGCGGGTCCGTTGCTCGCCGCGTCCGGGTTCGCGATGCTCTCATGGGTGTCTCTCGCCGCATTGGTGCCGCTTGCGGTGCTGACCGCGGCGGGTCGGTGGGGCGGCTCCTCTTGCCCAAGCGGCCCGAGCGCCGTATGACTTGACCCAGCGGCGTACGGATCCACCATCGCCGGTCCCCGAGAGGATCCACCATGCGCCAGCTGATCGTCACGGCGTTCGTGACCGCCGACGGAGTCGCCGAGGGGCCCGGACCTGAGCCCGCCTTCGCGAAGTCCGGATGGACCATGACCACCGTCGAGTTCGATCCCGCGATCTACGAGCTCAAGGGCCGGGAGCAGGAGGAGTCGACGGCCATGCTCATGGGCCGCCGCTCCTATGAGATGTTCGCGCCGGTCTGGCCGCAGATGGAGGAGTTCGCGGGCTACAACGCCATGCAGCGCTACGTCGTCTCGACCACGCTCGAGCAGGACGACGAGCGGTGGCCGGCGACCATCCTGGGCTCCCTCGAGGAGGTCGCGCGTCTGAAGGAGTCCGACGCCGGCCCGATCATCGTGCACGGGAGCCTCGAGCTCGGGCACGCGCTCGCCGACGCAGGGCTGGTCGACCGCTACCACCTCCTGGTGTTCCCGGTGCTTCTCGGAGACGGCAGACGGCTCTTCGGCCCGTTGACGGGGGATGCGGTCAAGCTCACGGTGGCGGAGCACGAGGTGTACCCGAACGGGGTGCAGAAGCTGGTCTACGACGTGGTGCGCTGAGCGCGCCGCTCACTGTGCTGACCGCATACCGCTCGCATACCCGGACCCGATAGCCCGGACCATGCGCGCACCGTGAAGCCCCACGCTGCGCCGCATGGAAGGAGCTCATGATGCACAAGACAGCCGCGGTCGGCCTCGCCGCCGCACTCCTCTCGGTCGCGCTCGCCGGTCCCGCCGTGGCCCGCCCCGACGCTGTCGTCGAGTCGCTGCTCGTCCCGGCCTTGAGCGGGTCGTTCGCTCCATGGTCATGCCACGTCACGCCGCACGGCACCGTGTGCGCGGGAGAGCGGCATCTCCACTACGACTGGACCCTCGACGATGAGCCCGGCTGCGACGTCCCCGTCTACAACCGGCGGACCGAGCACCGTCACCAGATCCGCTACTACGACCAGGACAACCTCAACGACTTCCGGCGGTTCCGCACCCACGACATCGACGAGTACGCGCTGACCGACGATGGACCCGCGACGGTGAGCATCCGGACCGATGTGAGGTGGACGGAGGAGTTCGCGGTGCCGGGTGACGACGCGACCTTGTCGTACGTGGCGGACGGCGTCCACTGGAAGATCCAGGGCGCGAACGGCGCAATCGTGTACATGGTCGTCGGGCGGATGGTGACACCGTACGGCGGCGACACGACCTTCACCGGCCACGTCACCCAGGACGGAGTGACCACGCGCTACGTCGACGCGTCGTTCGACGACTTCTTCGACGAGGACTGGTTCTTCTCGACCATCTGCGAGGTCGCGACCGGCGCACGCTGAGGGTGAGGGCCCGGGGCGGCCGCGGAGGTGCGCCCGGACTGAGCCGCCGCGCGAGCGAAGCGCGCTAGGTTGGCGGTCATGACGTCCAGCGTGAGCCGTATGCCGCTGCCGGCCTCCACGCTGGGGCGTGACGCGCTCGGCGCCGCCGTGGTCGCCGCGGCGCTCGCCTTGCTCGCGGTCTCCGATGGCGGGGCGCGCGAGCTGGTGGCGCCGGAGACTCTCGGGGGCCTCGTGGCGAGCGTCGCCCTCGCATGGCGCCGGGCGTACCCGATGCCGGTCCTGCTCGCGTGCGCACTCCTGTTCGCGGTCCCCACGATCGCGACCGGGGACGTCGCGTCGGCGCTCGTCCCATTCGTGGTGGCGCTGTACACCGTGGTGTCGCGGGTCCCGCGGATCCCGGTGGGGCTCGCGGTCGGCGCCGCCGCCGTGGCGGGGGTCGCGGGCGTGCTCGCGGTCGGGTCCGAGCGCACGATCACCGACCCCGTGGTGGTGTCCGCGGAGATCTGGATGGCGCTCGTCGCGGCGATCGGCGTGGCGATGAACCTCTACCGGCGCTCGGTCGCGCAGGAGCGAGAGCGCACACGTCAGGCCGAGGAGACGCGCGAGGCCGTGGCAAGGGGGCGCGTCGCCGAGGAGCGGCTGAGGATTGCGCGCGAGCTGCACGATGCGGTGGGGCACCACGTCGCGGTGATGAACGTCCAGGCCGGCGTGGCCGAGGCGCTGATCGACACGGACCCGGCCCGCGCGTCCGATGCTCTGGTCCGCGTGCAGGAGGCTGGCGCGCGGGTGCTCGAGGAGCTTCCCGTGATGCTGCGCGTCCTCCGCCAGACCGACGGCGAAGCCGACGAGGACATCCACCCGACCGCGGGGATCGCGGCGCTCGGCGAGCTGGCCGCGCAGGCCGCGGACGCGGGCCTCGAGGTCGCGCTCGACACCGTCGACGTGCCCGCCGAGCTTCCCGCCGCCACGGACCATGCCGCGTATCGCATCGTCCAGGAGGCGCTCGCCAATGCGCGGCGTTACGGCACTGGCACGGCGCGCGTCGAGGTCGCCCTGCGTGATGGGGCGTTGGCGGTCGACGTCCGGAACCGGGTGGACATTGCGCGCCCCGGCGGGCAGGGCTCGGGCCTGGGCCTCATCGGCATGGCAGAGCGCGCGACGGCGGCGGGCGGTAGCGTCGCGGCGGAGCGGCGAGGAGATGAGTTCGTGGTGCACGCCACGCTCCCGGTACGGAAGGGGACCGCATCATGACGGTGCGCGTGGTGGTCGTGGACGATCAGGAGCTGATCCGCGGCGGGTTCGTCGCGATCATCGGGACGGCCGACGACATCGAGGTGGTCGGCGAGGCCTCGGACGGCGCCGAGGCGCTCGAGGTCATCCGGCGCGAGAGGCCGGATGTGGTCCTCATGGACATCCGTATGCCGGGGACGGACGGGCTCGAGGCCACCGAGGCGATCGCAGCGGACCCGGAGCTCGAGGCCGTGCGCATCGTGGTGCTCACCACGTTCGAGGAGGACCAGTACGTGCTGCGCGCGCTGCGCGGCGGCGCGAGCGGCTTCCTGGGCAAGAGCGTGCGCCCCGCGGAGCTGCTCGGTGCGATCCGCACCGTCGCGGCCGGCGACGAGCTCCTGTCCGCCGCCGCGACGCGCGCCGTGATCGCCCATGTGGCCGAGGACCGCCCGCAGCCGTCCGTCGAGGGCGACGTCTTCCGCCACCTCACGGAGCGTGAACGCGAGGTGGTGCTCCTGGTCGCGCAGGGGCTCACCAACGACCAGATCGCGAAGCAGCTGTGGGTCAGCCCGCTCACGGCGAAGACGCATGTGAACCGCGCCATGACCAAGATCGGGGCGCGCGACCGTGCGCAGCTGGTGGTGGCCGCGTATCAGGCGGGGCTCGCGGGGGGCTGAGGCCTCGGGTGCGCGGCGCCCCCACTCTCGGCAAACTCTCGGATTCCTCCCCGCGACCTCCCTGGACCCGGCGGTGAAGTGGGGGATAGGAGTTCACAAGAGGAGACGACGATGACCGACGCGCTGCTGCCCCCGACCGAGTCCGAGATCACCCTGGTGGAATCCGAGGTGCGGCCCCACCGCCGCTCGCGGCTCCGACGCGCGAGCATCGTCGCGGGGGCGTCGGCGCTCGTGCTCGGAGGGGTGGTCGCGGGCGCCCACCTCACCAGCGCCGACGCGGACACGGCTGACGCGGTCGCGCTGCAGAGCGGCACCGTCACGGACACGGACACGGACACCGACGCGGGCTCGTCGAGCGGGCTCGGCTCCGCACCCTCGCTGGGGGACGGCGCCCTCCCGCCGTCCAGCGGGACGATGCCGGGCGGGACGATGCCGGGCGGGACGATGCCGGGCGGCGCACCGGGCTCCTCCGGCGACACGTCGCTCGGCGACGGGACGACGACGTGGCCCGATGCGGACGAGTCGGCCACCTCCACCCAGGAGGAGGCGACCGCCGCATCGGACGCCGAGTCCACGGGGGTCGTGCTGATCGACACCGAGCTCGGCTACGCGGACGGCGAGGCGGCCGGCACCGGCATGATCCTCACGAGCGACGGTCTGGTGCTCACCAACAACCACGTGATCGAGGACTCGACTTCGATCACGGTCACGGACCCCTCCACGGGCGAGACCTACACCGCGACGGTGCTGGGCACCGACGCGGAGGACGATGTCGCGCTGCTCCAGCTCGAGGGGGCATCCGGCCTCACGACGGTGACGCTCGACGACGACGGCGTCGTGGTGGGGGACACGGTCACGGCCGTCGGCAACGCCTCCGGCGGCGGCGTCCTCATGGCCGCGGACGGAGACCTCACCGCCGTCGACTCCTCCGTCACCACCTCCTCCGAGTACACGATCGAGGGCGAGACGCTCACCGGGATGATCGAGTTCTCCGCGGACGTGGTGTCCGGCGACTCGGGCGGTGCGCTGCTCGACGACGAGGGCGAGGTCATCGGCATGACGACCGCCGCCTCGAGCGGCCTCGCGACCACCATCGCGTACGCCGTCCCGATCGAGGACGCGCTCGCGATCGTCGCGCAGATCCAGGCCGGCGACGAGTCGGACGGGGTGGTGCTCGGCTACCCGGCGTTCCTGGGGGTCGGCCTCGCGAGCCAGACGCAGCTCGGCTTCACGCCCGGCACGAGCACCGGCGCCTCGGCCGGCGGCGTCGAGATCGGCTACGTCTACGAGGGCACCCCGGCCGCGGATGCCGGCCTCGAGGCGGGCGACGTGGTCACGGCGGTCGACGGCAGCGCTGTGACGAGCGGGACCGAGCTGTCCGACGCCATCGCGGCCCACGATCCCGGCGACTCGATCTCGCTGACGTGGACCGATGCGAGCGGCACGAGCCAGAGCGCGACGGTGACGCTCATCGCGGGTCCGGCGGCCTGATGCGCACGTGGGGCGGGCGGCGCGACGCGCGGCCCGCTTCGCCGCGCGCCGGTCAGGCCGCGACCACGCACCATCCGTGGGCCGGGAGGCGGACCGTCGTGGCGTTGTCGAGCAGGGCGCCGTCGCCGGCGATCAGCTCGCGCGTCCCCGCCGGGAGCGGGCACGCGGACTCGCCGTCCGAGGTGGACAGCGCGACCGCGAGTCGACGGTCGCCATCGGTGCAGACGTAGACGATGGATTCGTTCGCGACGTGCGTCACCTCGACACGCGCGGCGTGGAGCCACGCGTGGCGGCGGCGCAGCCCCAGCAGCTCGCGGTGGAGCGCGAGGACCGCGGCGGCCTCGGGGGAGACGTCTCCCGGACGCTCAGCGAAGGCCGGCCGCACCGCATCGTCCCCGCCCGCGCGGTCCTCCTTGACCCCGGTGAGGCCCAGCTCGTCGCCGGCGTAGACGGCCGGCGTCCCCGGCAGCGTCGCGAGCAGCACGACCGCGTGGGCGAGGTGGCGCGCGTCGGTGAGCTTGGATGCGATGCGCGTGACGTCGTGGTTGCCGATGAACGTGAACGGGACGAACGTCGCGAGCATCGCGTCGTGGCGCCCGAGCGCATGCGCGAGCTCGTGGAGGTTGCGGTCGTTGAGGCTCGACCAGACGGCCTTCCACAGCTCGTACTGCGTGACGGAGTCGAGGCCGCCATCCGTGACGGATCCCGCGTAGTCGCCGTGGATCACCTCGCCCATGAGGTACGCGTCGGGGTGGGTCGCGCGCACGCGGCGCGACACCTCGGCCCAGAACGATGCGGGCACCGCGTAGGCGGCGTCGAGCCGCCATGCGTCGATGCCGCGGTCGAGCCAGTGCGTCATGACCTCCGCCACGTGGTCGACCACCGCGGGCGAGGAGTGGTCGAGCGCGACCAGGTGGCGGTGGCCCTCGAAGTCGTCGTAGTCGGGCTCGACGCCCGGCCGCCACGCCTCGGGCCCGTCGGGCCACCGCAGCCGGAACCAGCCGGCCGTCGGGGCGCTCGGCCCCTGCGCGAGGACGGCGGCGAAGGCGGGATGAGCGCGGCCCACGTGGTTGAAGACGCCGTCGAGCATCACCCGCACGCCGCGCTCGTGCGCCGCGGCGATCAGGGCGTCGAGGTCGGCCGTATCGCCCAGGCGCGGGTCGATGCGGAGGTGGTCGACCGTGTCGTAGCCGTGGCTCTCCGAGTCGAACACCGGTCCCAGCAGCAGCCCGGACGCTCCGAGCTCGACCAGGTGGTCGAGCCACGCCACGAGCCGGGGGAGGCGATGGCGCACCGGTGCGTCGGGTGCGAGCGCGTGGCGTTCGGCACCCGTGAACCCGAGCGGGTAGGCGTGCCACCAGATCGCGTGCGCGACCCAGCCCGGTTCATGCATGGCGTCGGTCATGTCCTCACGCTAGCGACAGCGGCGTCCCTGGCGCGTCACGCGTGACGGCATGCTTGACCCATGACGTCACGCCCCGGTGCGGCCGCCGCGCCCCTGCTCGTGCTGCTGGGCCTGGCATGCCAGGAGGTCGGTGCGTCGATCGCCGTGCTGCTGTTCCCGCGCGTGGGACCCGTCGGGATGGTCGCGCTCCGCCTGCTCTTCTCGGCGTTGGTGCTCCTCGCGATCGCCGCCCGGTCGTTGCGGGGCGTCGATATCCGGCACTGGCGGATCCTGCTGGGATACGGGCTCGCGCTCGGGCTCATGAACGTGCTGTTCTACCTGTCGCTCGAGCGCATCCCGCTGGGCATCGCCGTCACCATCGAGGTGCTCGGCCCGCTCACGCTCAGCGTGGTCGAGAGCCGCACGATGCGCGGCCTCGTCTGGGCGGTGACCGCCGGGGTGGGCGTCGCGCTGCTGGGAGGGACGGCGCACGGCCTCGACCTGGTGGGCGTGGCCTTCGCTGCCGGCGCGGGTGCGCTCTGGGCGGTGTACATCCTCATGGCACGATCGGCGGGAGCGGCGCTGCCGGGGCTGTCCGGCATCGCGATCGCCACCGCGCTCGGCGCCGTGCTCACGGTGCCCGTGGCGCTCGCGACGGTCGGCAGCGTGCTCGTGACGCCCTCGGTGCTCGCCCTCGGCTTCGCGGTCGCCGTGCTGTCCTCGGCCATCCCGTACGGCATCGAGCTCACCGCGCTGCGCCGGCTGCGCGCCGAGACCTTCGCGGTGCTCATGGCGCTCGCGCCCGCGGTGGCGGCGCTCACGGGGCTCGTGGTGCTGGACCAGGCGCTCACGTGGACCGTCGCGCTCGGCATCGTCATGGTGACCGTCGCGGGGGTCGGGGCCGTCCGGACCGCACCCGTGCATCGTGACGCCGGTCCCGATGCCGAGGTCGCGATGCCGCCGTCGCCCAGCTGAGGCGCCCAGCCCCCGTCCCAGTCGCGCATCGGCGCGCGCGGGCGTCCAATGGAGGGTGCGGTTCTCGCGCGGGAACCGGATGGGGAGGTATCGACATGCGCATCATCCGAGGGGTCACGGCGGCGCTCATCGCCGCGTCGGCGGGGTTCGCGCTCGCGGCCTGCGGCGGTGACTCGGGCGACGAGTCAAGCGCGGAGGCGACGATGGCGGCGGCGGAGGAGTCCGTGCCCGACGTCTCCGGGATCGTCGAGGAGGCGAGGACGGCGACCGGGTGCGAGACCTGGGCGGGCGGCCGGGTCGCGGGCGAGGGCGTGCTCGCGGGCTGGGCGTACACGTGCGACGTGGACGGGGACGGCGTGGTGGAGACGACGCTGTCCGTCTACACCTCGGGCGACGCGCTCGAGAGCGACCTCGCGAACGTCGAGGCGGCCGATGCGACGGCGGCCATCATCAGGGGCGACGAGGTCATCATCGCGACGAACGACCCCGACCACCTGGCCGCGCTCGAGAGCATGGGCGAGGTGGTGCGCGAGCTCGGGTCCTGACCAGGGACGCGGACCGAGGTCCCGGTCATCCGGGGGTGGGGCGAGGACTACGATGTTTCGGTTCTCATAACAGTCCCCCGAACACAAAGGAATAACATGCGCATCAACCACGGTGTGAAGGTGGCGCTCGTCGCCGCGACGGCCGGACTCATGCTCTCGGCCTGCAGCTCCGACTCGGATGCCGACGCGACCGCGACCGCCACCGCCATGGCCGAGGCCGGCCCGGATGTCGCCGCCATCGCGGAGAACATCAACACGTTGACCGGTTGCGACGCCTTCGGCGGCTCGTGGGCGGGCGGCAAGGTCGCCGGTGAGGGCGTCATCGCCGGGTGGGAGTTCACGTGCGACGTGGACGGCGACGGCGTGGTCGAGACCACGGTCGCGATCTACGAGGGCACCGACATGCAGGAGGCCGACCTCCCGAACATCGAGGCCGCCTCCGACACCACCGGTGTGCTCACGGGCGAGTACTTCACCGTGTCCACCTCGGACACCTCGCACTTCGCCTCCATCGCCAACGACGACGTCACCGTCGTGCGTGAGGTCACCATCGCCGAGTAGCGCTCACCGCGCCCTCCAGGCCCTCGCGTGGCGTCGAGCCCAGCTCGCCGCCGCGCGGGGGCCTTCTGCGTCGACGCCTCGGTAGCCTCGGGAGGGAACCCGATCCCCGAGGAGGCATCGTGACCGCACGTCGGCCCGTCCGTATCGCCGTCCAGATCCAGCCGCAGCACGCCCCCTACGAGCGCATCCGTGACGTCGCGGGCGAGCTCGAGGATGCCGGCGTGGACATCCTGTTCAACTGGGACCACTTCTTCCCGCTGTCCGGCGACCGCGACGGGCTCCACTTCGAGTCCTGGACCATGCTCGCGGCGCTCGCCGAGCAGACGTCGCGCGTGGAGATCGGCGCGCTCGTCAACTGCAACAGCTACCGCAACGCGCACCTCCAGGCGGACATGGCGCGGACGATCGACCACATCAGCGCGAAGGGCGGCACGGGGCGGTTCATCTTCGGCACGGGCTCGGGCTGGTTCGAGCGCGACTACGACGAGTACGGCTACGAGTTCGGGACCGTCGGCTCGCGCCTCGACGCGCTCGGCGAGGCGCTGCCCGCGATCGAGGACCGCTGGGCGCGGCTCAACCCGGCGCCCACGCGCAGGATCCCCGTGCTCATCGGCGGCGGGGGAGAGCGCAAGACGCTCCGCCTGGTCGCCAAGCACGCCGACATCTGGCACAGCTTCTCCGACCTGCCGACGCTCGAGCGCAAGCTCGGGATCCTCGCGCAGCACGGTGAGGCCGTGGGGCGCGACGTGAGCGAGATCGAGATCTCGACCGAGGTGGGGAGGCGCTCGATCGCCGAGGCGTCCGCCCTGCACGATCGCGGGGTCACGCTGTTCACGCTGGGCACAGGCGGCCCCGACTACGCGATCCCGGGCCTCGACGAATGGCTGTCGTGGCGGGACGGGCTCAACGCCTCACGCTGACGGCGGTGCCTCTCGCGCGGGTCCGGTCGAGGCGCGAAGCACAAGCCGGGGCTCAAGCGTGACCTCGGCGACCTCGCGGTCGCCGTCGATGCGCGCGAGCAGGAGGCGCATGGCCTCGCGGCCCATCGCCTCGCGCGGCTGCTCGACCGTGGTGAGGGCGGGCCGCATCAGCCGTCCGACCTCGGAGTTGTCATATCCGACCACGCTCAGATCGCCCGGGACCTCGACACCTCGCTCGAGCGCGTCGTGGATCATGGCCGTGCCGATGCGATCGTTCCCGGCGAAGCATGCGGTCGGGCCGCCCGTGCGTGCGAACAGGTCGAGCGCCTGGGACACCCCGCCATCCGCGGCCTCGACCACCTGAGGCTCGAGCCCGGCCTCCTGCATCGTGCTCTCGTAGCTCGCGCGGCGCGCGGTCGCCGCCGCGCGCCGCGAGGACGCTACATGGACGATGCGCTGGTGGCCCAGGTCGAGGAGATGGCCGACGGCCGCCTGCGCGCCGTGCTCGTCGTGGTTGCGCACCACGCTCACGCGGCGGGGGGCGTCGAACGGGCGTCCGACCATCACGATGGGGCGGCGGGACGACGCCCTGTCGAGCGTGGCTGCGTCGAGCATGGCCGAGATCACGATGACGCCGTCGACTCCCAGGTCGAGCACCTCGTCGAGGCGACGGGCCAGCACGTCGACGGAGCCGCGGCCGTGGCCGATGACGGTACCCAGCCCGGTCGCGGCCGCATCCTCCTCGATGCCCTCGACCACGTCGGCGAAGTAGGGGTTCGAGAGGTCGCTCACCAGCAGGCCCACCACCTGCGTGCGCCCCTTGACCAGGCCTCGTGCCAGGGCGTTCGAGTGGTATCCGAGACGTTCCGCGACATCGAGGATCCGCAGGCGCGTGGCGTCCGAGACGCCGGCGTCGCCGCGGATCGCGAGCGACACGAGGGACTTGGAGACGCCGGCCTCCCGGGCGACGTCGACGATGGTCGGCGCGCTTCTCCCGGGAGTGGTCACCCTGAAGTTCTAGCAGACGCCAGATGAACGTCAGGCGAACTTGCGGGAACGGATCGGAAAAGGCCTGGAACGTTCCAGTAGCGTCCACGGCATGACGTTCTCCACGACCGAGACCCCTGCCACCTCCCGGGCGGACGCGGCTCCGCGCCTGCCCCGGCCGCGCGCCCTCCTCCTCGACTTCGGCGGAGTCGTCGTGACCACCGCGAAGCGTGAGAACGGCCTCGACGAGGCGGCGGCGCTGGCCGCGGCGATGCTCGAGCGCGGGCGGGTGCCCGTGCCGGTCGCCGAGGTTCGTCGCAACCTCCAGGCGGGTCTCACCGCTCTCACGCACTGGAAGCATGCCTCGAGCCGCCGCCTCGAGCCGCGCGAGCTCACGCACCGGGAGATCGTGGGCGACTTCCTCGCGGCGGAGCTCCCGGTCAGCGCGAGGGCGCTGCTGATCGCGGAGGCGGCCGAGCTGCTCGACGCGCTCCAGACGCTCATCAACGACCACCACCTGCGTCCTGGCGTGCGGCGCCTGCTCCAGGTGGCCCGGAGCCGCGCGATCCCCGTGGGCATCGTCTCCAACGCCCACTCGGGCCGCAGCCACCGCCGGATCCTCGCGGAGCTCGGCATCGTCGACGCGTTCGCGGTCCAGGTCTACTCGGACGAGGTCGGCATGCGAAAGCCCAACCCGCGCATGCTCGAGCTCGCGGCGGCTGCGACCGGCGTCGCACCCGCCGACTGCTGGTACGTGGGCGACACGTTCGATCGTGACGTCGTGGCGGCGCATCGGGCGGGGATCGGCGCGGCGATCGTGACGCGCGACAAGCACACCGACCACCCGCCGTTCGATGTCGCGCTGGACGCCGATGCGGTGTTCGACACCCCCGAGGGGCTCGCCGATGCCTTCGAGGCGGCGCTCGCCACACCCCCGTCCGCATCGCTCGCCGCGCCCGCGCCGGCCGCACGGTCCGCACGGCGCGCCGCGCTGCTGATCGACCACGGCGGCGTCATCTCCGCCTCGCACCCCGACCCGGATGCGCTGCTCGCGCTCGGCGAGCACCTGTCCCGCCTGCTCGCGACCCCCGGTGCGCCGCTCTCCGCGGACGAGGCGGTGCGCATGATCCGCGTCGCCAAGGAGCGCCGAGCCGAGCGCAAGGGCGATTCGCTCGCCGAGACGCAGCCCGCGGAGTTCTGGGTCGACTGCTTCGGTGCGGACCTCGACGAGCGCTCCCGCGCGGTCCTCGCCGCCGAGGCGGTCGACCTCATGCACCGCTACGGGCGCGCCAAGAGCCGCCGGTCGCTGCGCATCGGCGTGGCCGAGGTGATGCAGGAGTGCCGCGACCGCGGCATGCCGATCGTCGTCGTGTCGAACACCTTGTCCGGCCGTGCCGTGCGTGATGCCTGCGCGGCGCACGGACTGGCCGAGTACATCGGTGCGTACGTCTGCTCAGACGAGCACGGGATGCGCAAGCCGCACCGCAGCGTCGTCGAGGAGGCGTTGAGGATCGCCGACGCGGATCCCTCCTCCTCCTGGTTCTACGGCGACAAGCCCCATGCCGATGCGGCGGCCGCGATCGCGGCAGGCATCGGCCACCGCGTCCTCGTGCGCGGCGGGGCGGTCGTCGACGACGTGCTCGACACCGCAGTGGCCGCCGGGACGGCGACCCACGTGGTGGACGACGCGAACGGCCTGCTCGCGCTCATGCAGCAGGCCAAGCCTCACCTCGCAGTGTCCTGATCCATGTCCTGATGAAGGAGCCTTCGATGTCCCAGACCACCGCAACCGACGAGCGTGCCGGAAGGATCCGCGGCACCGTCGCCGGCCTTCCGCGCGACCTCAGCGCGTCGCAGAAGCTCATGGTCTTCGTGCTGTCCATGGCGCTGTCCGGCGTCGCCAACCTGGTCCTCGAGATCATCCCCGACGTGACGATCGGCCCCGTCGACGTGTCCGTCAGCTACTTCGTGTTCGTGCCGCTCGCGCTCGTCGCGCTGCTCAACCCGTTCTGGGCCGCGCTCGGCGCCCCGATCGGCGAGGTCATCTTCGTCGACCTCCTCATGGGCGACTTCTCGGGCCTCGCGGAGGTCGAGGGCATCATCCAGATGTTCCTCGCGCTCTACATCGCCGGCTCGCTGGTCCGCAACCCGCGCAACCGCCTCCAGATCGCGATCGCGGCCGTCACCGTCGTGGTGATCGACAAGGCGCTCTCGGCGCTCGTCGACCTCTCCAAGGTGTGGATCGGCGTCGAGGACGCCGAGTTCGTCGAGGGTCTGCCCGAGTCGATCATCCTGCTCGAGGGGATCGGCTATGCGGTCGACATCCTCATGAGCGGCATCCTCTTCGGCGTCATCCCCGCGATCTGGCTCATCCCGGCGCTGCACGGCCGCATCGAGCCGCTGCTCGGCATGCGCCCCCGCGTCCCGGGCGAGCCGATCCAGGGCTCGGCGCCGCGCAACGCGCTGTTCGTCGCGGTCGCCCTGGCGCTCAGCATCGCCTCGTTCCTCTTCGCCTTCCTCGAGGCGTGGGACATCGAGCTCGGCGTCTTCGAGCCCGAGTGGCTCGACACCTACGGCCCGGGCTTCATCTGGGTCGGGATCGGCGCCGCCGCGATCGCCTTCCTCGTCGGCATCGCGCTGGCCCGCGCCGCGCGCGGCAAGTCCGACGCCGAGAACTGACACCACGGTCCGGGCCGGGGGAGCGACCCCGGCCCGGACCGCCCCTCGTAGAAAGCAGTACCGCGCATGACCGCCATCATCGAGCTCGACCGCGTGAGCTTCCGCTATCCGGGAGCGAGCCGCGACACCCTGCGCAACGTGTGCCTCACCATCGAGGAGGGCGACTTCGTCGCCGTCATCGGCGGCAACGGCTCCGGCAAGACGACCCTGTGCAAGACGTTCAACGGCCTGGTGCCGCACTACTGGGTGGGGGAGTTCGCGGGGGAGGCGACCGTCGCCGGCCTCGACACCTACGACTCGAGCGTGGCCGAGCTGTCGAGCACCGTCGGGTATGTCTACCAGGACTTCCAGAACCAGCTGGTGCGTCCGCGCGTGCGCGACGAGGTCGAGTTCGGACCCATGAACTTCGGGATGCCCGACTTCGCGGAGCGTGGCCGGCAGGCGATGGAGATGCTCGGCATCGACCACCTTGCCGAGCGCTTCGTCTGGCAGCTCTCCGGCGGCCAGGCGCACCTCACGGCGTTGGCCTCCGTGCTCGCGATGCGGCCCCGGGTGATCGTGGTCGACGAGCCCGTCGCGGAGGTCGACCCCGCCGGCGCGCACGCGCTCTACGAGCGGCTCACGCAGCTCAATCGCGAGCACGGCATCACGGTCGTGGTGATCGAGCATCATGCCGAGTTCATCTCTCAGTACGCGAAGTCCGTGGTGCTCATGGACGATGGCGCGCCGGTGTGGCATCTTCCCGCGGCCGAGGCCGCCGCCCGGGCCGCCGAGCTCGAGGCCCATGGGATCCCCGCGCCGCAGATCATCGACGCGTGCGCGGCGCTGGACCTCCCGGGTGCGCCGCGCACCATCGCCGAGGCTGCTGCGATCGTGCGCGGCGCCGGCGTCACGCCGCGCGGCGCATCGTCTGTCGAGGACGCGGCGGGGGAGAGCCCCGCCTGTCCCGCGCGCCCGGTGGTCACCGCATCGTCCCTCACGCACGGCTACCGCACGGTCGCGGGCGATCTGATGACCGTGCTGCACGGCATCGACCTCACCGTCGACGCGGGCGACCGCATCGCGCTCGTCGGCGGCAACGGCGCGGGCAAGTCCACGCTCATGCGCCTGCTCGGGGGCCTCCAGGTGCCCCGGGAGGGCACCATCGTGCTCGACGGCGTCGACACGCGCTCCGCGTCGAGCGCGCGCCTCGCCGACCACGCCGCCTACCTGTTCCAGCGGCCCGAGCAGATGTTCCTCAAGGACTCGATCCGCTCGGACGTGCGGCTGCATCCCGCCGGCCGGGGGCGTGAGGACGCGGACGCGCTGGTCGACCGCGTTCTCGACCGGGTGCGTCTCACACCGTTCGCCGACCGCGACGGCCGGACCCTCTCGGGCGGGCAGCAGCGACGCGCGACCCTCGCGATCGGCCTCGCGATGGGACCCGCGCTCCTGCTTGCCGATGAGCCCACCGCGAGCCTCGATGTCGCGAGCCGGGACAGCGTCATCGCGATGCTCGACGAGCTGTCCGACACGATCGCGGCCGCGGTGGTCGCGACCCACGACATGCACCTGGTGGCCGAGTGGGCGACCCGGGTCGTCGTGCTCGAGCAGGGACGCATCCTCGCCGACCTCGCGCCTCGCGCCCTCTTCGGGGACGATGCGCTGCTCACCCGGGCGCGGCTGGTGCCGCCCCAGATCGTCTCGCTGGGGCGCGAGCTCGGCATGGATCCCGTGCCGCTGTCGGTCGGCCAGTGGCGCGATGCGTTCACGGCAGCCGGAGCGGAGGTCCACGCATGAGCCGCAAGACCAGGGACGTCCTGTCCGTCGAGTGGGTGAAGCTCGAGCTGATCCGCACCGCGTACGCCACGCGCGGCGGGCTGTTCGCGAAGATGGACGCGCGGATGGTGATCGGCTGGTACCTCATGCTCGCCGTCGCGCCGTGGCTGACGCACAGCTTCGCGACCATCATCGCCCTGTTCGTCATCACGGCGGTGAGCGCGGCGCTCGCGAGGGTCGGCCCGCTGGTGCTGGGCCTGTTCCTCGTCGGCTTCGTCACCGACTTCCTCTACGCGTTCCTCGCCGCGTGGATGTTCGGCGGCGACGCGAACACCGCGCTCGCGCTCGTCGAGATCAACCTCAAGCTCGCGACGGTGTCGCTCGCGTCGATCGCCGCGTTCGTGTCGCTCGACCCGGAGAAGCTCAGCACGGGACTCCTCGCTCTCGGCGCTCCGGAGCTGCTCGCCTTCGGCGTGAGCTACGGCTACCGGATGATGCCGATCCTGTTCGAGGAGTTCGGCGTGGTGTTCACGGGACTGCGGCTCCGCTCGGCTCCGGGGGCCAGAGGATTCCTCGGTCTGCGAGCTCTGTGGCGCTGGGGGACATACGCCGTCCAGGCGTTCTACCCGATCTTCCTCAACACCGCGAAGAGCGTGCGCACCACCGTCGAGTCGCTCGAGACGCGCGGGTTCACGGCCCGTCAGGGCCGCGAGCTGCGGATCGCCCGGCTCTCGATCGGCGCCCTCGACGTGACGGTGGTGGCGGTCACCCTCGCGGCGGTGATCGCGGCCTTCGCGATCGGCCCGTGGGTGATGACCGGCTGACGGGCGATCGCGCGCCCATCCGGTCAGACCCGCGGGCCGTGGATCTGCGCGTGGAGCCGGGCCATGCGCGCATCGAGCTCCGTGGCGGTCGCGGCCGCCTCGCGCAGCTCCTCGGTGAGCGACTCGGGAACGCCGCCGTCGTACTTGTAGTGGATCTTGTGCTCGAGGCTCGCCCAGAAGTCCATGGCGACGGTCCTGAACTGCACCTCCACCGGTACCGCCACCGGGCCCGAGGAGAGGTACACGGGGATCTCCACCACCGCGTGAAGGCTCTGGTAGCCGTTGGGCTTCGGGTCGGCGATGTAGTCCTTGACCGTCCGGACGCTGACATCGTCCTGGCGGGTGAGCAGCTCGAACAGCCGGTAGACGTCGGACACGAAGCTGCAGGTGACCCGCACGCCAGCGATGTCGGTGACGTGCTCGCGGATGCTAGTGAGATCGCGCGGGACACCCTTGCGCGCGACCTTCTCGAGCAGGCTCTCCGGGGACTTCACGCGGCTCGAGATGTGCTCGATCGGGTTGTAGTCGCGCAGCTCGAGGAACTCGTCGCGGAGGATCGACAGCTTGGTCTCGATCTCGCGCAGCCCGAACTCGTACTGGAGCAGGAACTGCTGGATCTCCTTGCGGACCTCGCGCACCTGGCCGGGGGACATCGTGCCCACGGCGTCCTCGCCCAGCCTCGCGATGGCCTCCATCGCGGTCGACTCCGTCATCGTGCTCCTGCCGTCGCCATGCGGGCGCGCTGCGCCCCTCCACAGTCCTGACGTGCGCGGGGCGGCCAGTGTTCCCGGGGGACGATGCGGGGGCGACTTCCGCTCAGGCCGGCAGCGCCGCCTCGGCGGCCGCGCGCCCCGCGGCGACCACCGCGCCGAGGTCCTTGGTCTGCCACCACGTCCGCCCACGCAGCGCGGGCTTGATGACCAGGACGTCGGGGCGGATCTCGAGGGCCCGCAGCGCGGTCGAGCTCGCGTAGCCGGGCACGTCCCACTCGGGCGCCACGCGCACCGCGATCACCGGGGTCGCTCCCAGCCGCAGCGCCGCGTCGATGGGCAGGTTGGACTTGAGCCCGCCGTCGGCGAGGCGGCGGCCCTCGAGCATCACGGGCCGGAAGATCCCCGGGACAGAGATGGTCGCGCGGAGCGCATCGACCAGCGATCCCCGGTCGATGATCCGCTCCTCCCGCGCGACGATGTCCGTCGCGACGGCCGCGAACCGCACCGGCAGGTCCTCGATGAGGACGTCCCCGCCCACGAGCTCGGTCACGGAGGCGCGCAACGCCGCCGCGTCGAGCAGCCCGGGGCCCGGCCGTCGCGGGACCGTCGCGACGTCCCGCCACCGGAGATCGAGCAGGAGCTCCTCGAGGCGGTACGGGTCGATGCCGTGGGCGTACGCGGCGCCCACGAGCGCGCCGGCCGAGGTGCCGACCACGATGCTGGGGGTGATCCCACGCTCGTGGAGCACCTGGAGCACGCCGATGTGAGCGCCTCCGAGCGTCCCGCCGCCGCCCAGGCTGAGCCCCAGCGTGGGCGCGTGGCGCAGGTCGATCACGCTCCCACTCTAGGCGCGCGTACTGCAGCCGTAGCAGGCGCAGGTGTCCACGCCGGGACGATGCGCCGAAGGCTGCGTCTCGGGAGGCTTGAGACATCGACCCACGAGGAGATGACATGAGCACCACGGTCCCCACCGCGCCGATCCAGGAGAGCCTTCCGACGGCCTCTGCCAAGCCCGATCTGCCGCTCTACGCGGGCCCGTTCGCGATCAGCGGCGGCCGGTGGCTCGTCGTGGTCGCGGCCTGCGCCGTCGCGTTCGCCCAGCTCTCGCTGCTGCCGATCCCCGGGGGAAGCGACCTCGAGCTGTGGGTCCACGCGATCCTGTTCCCGCTCATCCCGCTGCTCGCGCTCGCCTGGGCCGCGCCGCGCGGCTGGACCCAGCTGTTCCGCAAGGTGCGCGCCCGGCAGGTCCTGCAGATGCTGGGGTTCGCCGCGCTCAACCTCACCGTGAGCCTCGTCGCGGCGATCACCCTCAACGGCGTCATCGGTGCCAACGCGAACCCCGCCGGCAACCTGCTCGCGGAGGCGACGGGTCCCGAGCGCCTCAACTTCCTCGCCGCGACCATCCCTCAGCTGCTGGGCGAGGAGCTCATCACCATCCTGCCGCTGCTCGCGCTCATGTCGGTGCTGGTCCGTCGCCTCCGGTGGTCGCGTGGTGCGGCCCTCGCGGTCGCGTGGATCGCCACCGCCGTGATGTTCGGGCTGCTCCACCTCCCGACCTACGGCTGGAACGTCCTGCAGTGCCTGGTCTTCATCGCGGTCGCCCGCCTGTTCCTCACGCTGGCCTACGTGGTTACTCGCAACCTGTGGGTCTCGACGGGCGCGCACATCCTCAACGACTGGGCGATGTTCTCGGTCTCGATGCTCGCCCCGGCCGCCTTCATCTGACCCTGACCGCTGCCCAAGGAGGAGCCCCATGCGACCGACCCCGCCGTCACGCGCATGGACGATGCGCGTGCTCGCCGTCGCCGGTGCGGTCGTCGGCGTGTCCCTGGTCGCCGCTCCGGCCGAGGCCTCGCACGAGGCCCCGCCCGCCGGATGCGAGAGCATCCAGGAGGCGATCCCCGAGCCCGACCGCGCCCGGACCGGGATCTCGACCCATGCGTTGGTCGAGGGCGCCGGCGGTGCGGCGCTCGCCAGCACCGTGCTGTTGAGCAGGCGCCGCGAGCGTCGCCTAAACGCCCTCGTCCGGTCCCGCCACGCGGGTTCGCGGACGCGGACGGGTTAGCCTACGCAACGTGACAGACGACCGCGACGGCACCCCCGGAGGCGCGAGCTCCCGGCGCGTGCCGCCCTCGATCCAGCCGCGCAGCGGCCAGGAGCGGCCCGGCACGGCGCGTCCCGCGGTGCCCGTGCGCCGGCAGAGCGTGCGCCCCTCGGACGGTCAGCAGTACGACACCCCGCCGGGCCGCAGCCACGCGGCGGCGGCGCAGGACTCGCGCGCCGCCCGCCAGGCGCCGCCCGCGCAGGCGAGGCCCGCATCGTCCTCGAGCACGCGGACCGCTCCGCCGCGACAGGCACCGCCGCCCGCCCCGGCCACCGCCAAGCGTCGCCGCAAGCGTCACCCGGTGCGCCGGACGCTCCTGGCGCTGCTCGTGATCCTCGTGGCGCTGCTGGTGATCTTCTACATGTGGGTCGCGTCCCACATCAACCACGTCGACGCCCTCTCGGGCGCGCCCGGCACGCCGGGGCTCACCACGCTGATCGTGGGCTCGGACTCGCGCGAGGGGTGGGACGAGGACGGCACGGAGGGCGCGCGGACCGACACGATCATGCTGCTGCACAAGCCGGAGTCGGGTCCGACCGCGCTGATCAGCATCCCGCGCGACTCGTACGTCGAGATCCCGGGCAACGGCAAGAACAAGATCAACGCATCGTTCGCATGGGGCGGGCCGCAGCTGCTCGTGAAGACCGTCGAGGGCCTCACCGGGCTCACGGTGGACCGCTACCTCGAGGTGGGGTTCACGGGCGTGGCGGACATCGTCGACGCGGTCGGCGGTGTCGAGCTCTGCTACGACAAGACGGTCAACGACAAGCTCAGCCGCCTCAAGTGGGAGGCGGGCTGCCATGTCGCCGACGGCGAGACCGCGCTGGCCTTCGCACGCATGCGCTACAGCGATCCCCTGGGCGACATCGGCCGTGCGGAGCGCCAGCAGCAGGTGGTCGCGAAGGTCGCCGACAAGGTCCTGAGCCCCGGGACGGTGCTCAACCCGTTCCAGCTGGTGCCCACCGTGGGCGCGGGCCTCGACGCCTTCCGGGTCGACGAGTCCGCCGGCCCGTTCGACCTGGTCCAGGTGGCCCTCGCGTTCAACTCCGGTCGCGGTGGCGACGCGGTCAGGGGCACGCCGCCCATCACCTCGATGGGCTACTCGGTGGCCGGGGTGGGCTCGACGGTGCTGCTCGACGCGGACAAGGCCGACCAGTTCTGGGAGGACATCGCGACCGGCGCCTACGAGCCGGGCACGGAGGTCGGCGGAGCGCCCTGACGCTGCGCCACGTGTACCCCGGGCCCCGTTCCGCCTGCGCCGCCCCCTGCGCCGCCCCCCGACAACAGGTGCGGATCGTGCGGGCGACGCGCCGTTGGAGGCGTGATCCGGTGCGGATAGTGCGGCGTGCGAGTTGCTCGTGGTGTCCCCAGCCAACCGGGGAGCGTGATCTCTCCACCGCGGCGCGGTGGTGGGGGACCTCGCGGGGATCCCGGGACTGAGGTGGAGCCATGCCCGCGACCGGCGACAAGCCCCGAATGCCTTCCGAGGTCCACGACGGCGGCCTGAGCTTCAGCCGTGCCGAGCTCGTGCGGTCGACCTCGCCGCACGCGGTCCGGATGGCGATCGCCTCGGGCGAGATCGCGCTCGTGCTCCCGGGTCGCTACGCGTCGGGCCCGCATGCCCGGTCGTGGCTGGTCCGGGCCCACGCGGGCGTGTGCGTCACCCACGGGGTGGTGACCGGCATGGCAGCGCTGCTGCTCGCCGGCGCGGAGCGCCGCGCCCCTGGCGTCATCGACGTGACCACGTCCACCGCGGTGCGTGCTCCAGCGGTGCCGTGGTTGCGCATCGTGCGCCAGCCGCGCCTCCCGCCGGCCGCTCGGTGGCGGGGGATCGACATCGCGCGACCCGCGTGGTCAGTGCTCCACGAGTGGCAACGGGGCTCGGAGCGGGACCGCGTCGGCACCATCCTCCGGGCGCTGCAGCGGAGGGTCTGCACCCCCGACGACGTCCGCGCGGCGATGCGGAGGATGCCCCGGGTCCGGGACCGCGCGGGCCTGCACCGCGTGTTCGAGGCGTTCGAGTCGCGTGCCCACAGCTTCCTCGAGCATGAGGGCCTCACGCGGGTGTTCGCCCACCGGGAGTTCTCGCGGTTCGTGCGGCAGCATGAGGCGGTCGCGCGCGGCGAGACGCGCTTCCTCGACATGTACGACCCCGCGACGCGCACCAACGTCGAGCTCGACGGCGACGAGTTCCACCTGCCGGGCGAGCAACGCGTGCGCGACAACCGCCGCGAGGCGGATCTCGCGACCCTCGGGATCCAGACCATCCGCCTCAGCTACGAGGACGTCATGGGTCGACCCGCATGGTGCCGCGACATCGTGTCGGCGGTTCTGCGGAGCCGCGAATCGCACGATCAGCACCGATAGGCGTCGATGAATGCCGCCAGGCGACACGATTCGCACACATTGGCGGGGCGGGCAGGGCGGGGAGAGGGGAGCGCGGTTAGTCCACGTTCTGCACCGGGCGGGTCGCCCTGCCCGCCCAGCGGATCGCGCGGGTCGCGATCGCGCCGCCCACCGGGCCGAAGGCGCGCGTCGACCAGCGATCACGCTCGAGCATCTCGCGTGCCCAGGAGGGCAGCAGCGCGCCCGCTCCGGAGGCGAGCATCCCGTACGGCACACGCAGGGCACGGCTCACGGGCGGCTCCCGGAGCAGGAAGTCGGCGGCGTCCAACGCCTCGCGTGTCACCTCGAGCTCGGGGCGGAAGGCGTCGATCGCCTCGCGCAGACCCTCGACGGACACCGGCAGGTCCGCTGCGCCCAGGCGCTCACCCACCTGCGCGACCTGGGCCACGTACTCGTCGCGCTGCGCCGCGGTGAGCGGACGCGCCCCGTAGCGCGTGTGCGCCGCGAGGAACGAGTCGGCCTCCGCGATGTGCACCCACCGCAGCAGGTGGGGATCCGACGCGCGGTACTCGCGCCCGTCCGGGAGGCGGCCCCGCACGCGCTCGTGCACGGCGCGGATCCGGGCGACGGTCGCCTCGGCGTCGTCCCCCGTCCCGAACGTGGTGAACGCCAGGAACGTCGCCGTGCGCGACAGGCGGCCCCACGGATCGGAGCGGTAGCCCGAGTGGCCCGCGACGCCCGCCATCGCGAGCGGGTGGAGCGACTGCAGCAGCAGGGCCCGGACGCCGCCGACGTACATCGCGGCGTCCCCGTGCACGACGCGGATGGCGCTGCCGGGAGCGAACCAGCGTGGACCGGGGGTCTCGTGGACCTGCGCGCGGATCGCGGGGCCCTGGTCCCCGCCCACCTTGGCGAAGAGCGCCGCGCCCATCCGGGCGCGCATGCGCTCGACGGGATGGGTGGTGGGGGTCACGCTGTCAGTATCGCCCCGCGTTAGGATGGCGCGCCGGTCTCGCTCAGCCCCGAGCCGACCACGAGGGCGGCAGATGCATGCCGCCGTGACCGGGACCCGCCCCACCCGGAACAGGAGAGTGCATGCGCAAGCCCAGGTCCGCCGCCTCGTGGTGGTCGCGTTCGCGCTCGCAGCGCGCACGCGCGTGGGTGACGGTGTGGACCGTGGTGCTGCTCTTCTCGGGCCAGGGCTTCCGCTACCTGCTCGGTGTGCCGCTCTACGGCACGCTGTGCGTGCTGACGGTCGCGGCCGTCGCGGTGAGCTTCCGTCGCTTCCTCGGGCAGATGCGGGTGCCGCCCCTCATCGGCACGTTCGTCGCGCTCGCGGCCCTGAGCATCCTGTGGTCGGCCACGCCCGCAGTCTCGGTGCTCGCGGTGGTGGTGCTCGCCGCCACCACGTTCGTCGCGGTGCTGATCGCGCGCGGCACGTCACGCGGCCAGTTCATGGCGTTCCTCTACCGGGGGCTGCAGGTGAGCCTCCTGGGCGGGCTGCTGTTCGAGCTGTTCGTCGCGCTCGTGGTCCGCCACGACCTGACCCCGCTCGCGACCGACCTGTCGAGCATCGCCAAGGTCGACGGAGGCGGCGAGCCCATCACGTGGTCGCGGAACAACCTCCTCGACGGCGGTCCGATCCAGGGATTCGTGGGCAACCGCAACCCGTTCGCCGCGATCGCGCTGTTCACGGCGATCGTCGCCGTCATCCTCCTGCTCGAGCGCCGCATCCGCGTGCTCGACGGCACGCTCACGCTCGCGCTCGCCGTGGTGGTGCACCTGCTGACGTCCTCCGCGACGGTCGCGGTGGCCGCCGTCTACCTCACGGGCCTCACGGTCGCGGCGATCATGATCCGCCGCTCGCGTGCCGCGAACAAGCGACGGCTGTCCTTCGCGGTGCTCGCCGTCACGGCGGTGGTCGCGGTGCTCACGCTGAAGTTCCGCGAGGAGATCTTCGCGATGTTCGACCGCGGTCCCGATGCGACGAACCGCACCGCGATCTGGGACCAGGTGGTCCAGTACGCGTGGGACCGTCCCGAGGGCTGGGGCTACGTGGGCTACTGGCCCATCTGGGAGGACCCCTACAAGACGATCGTCGACCACGCCGGCGTGGTCGCGGCGCACGCCCACAACGCGTTCCTCGACGCGTGGCTGCAGCTGGGCCTGATCGGGCTGGTGCTGCTGATCGTGATGGTGGTGCTCTCGTTCGGGAGCGCGTGGCGCCTGGTCGAGCGCGCGAGCCGCGGGGACACGTACATCCCCCTCGGGTGGGCGCTGCTGACCGCCGCCCTCGCGCTCCAGGCCCTCACCGAGTCGCGGCTCCTGGTGGAGGGCGGCTGGTTCCTCCTGGTGGTGCTGTTCGTCTCCGGGCCAGGCGTCTTCACGCTCACCATCGTCGACCCGGCGCTCGTGCGCACGGGCGCGCCGTCCGACGACGTCGCCCAGGCCGAGGACCCCGTCACGGTCCTCACGCGCCCGCCGGTCTGACGCGCCCGCGGCCGTCACGCGAGGGCCGCGCGCACCTCCGCGGCGTCGAAGGACCCGAGCGGCACGGTCGCGTGCCGCGCCGCGACGATGCGCGCACCCTCCACCACGTAGGTCCCGGACTGCTGCAGGCCATGGCGCACGAACAGGCCCACCGCGGCATGCGCGTCCTCGGACGCGACCACGGCCTCCGCGAGCGCGGGATGGCGGCGCGCGACCGCATCGGCCTCCGGGGCGCCGCCGGGCACGATCACCACCGCGGGGAGCCCCAGGCGCGCGATCGCGCGCAGGTGCTGATGGCACACGGGGCAGGTCGACGTGCGCATGAAGTAGAGCACCGTCCGGGGGGACGATGCGGCGATCGTCTCGAGCGCGACGGGCGCGCCCGCGCGGGACACGAGCTCGAGTCGGGGCAGCGTGTCACCGGCCGTGAGGGGCGCGGATAGGGTGGTCATCGGGACTCCGATCGATAGATGGGCAAGCATCCTGCCTAACAAGGCAGGCGGGCTGCCTATTCCGGCTTGCGGGAGACAAGGTGACGTACGAGGTCGAGCTGGCCGCCTTCGCGACCGCCGCGCGCGAGGACATCGGCAGGCTGCTCGTCGACGCGTCTCGCGCCGTGACGGACGATGCGCTCGCCCGGATCGACCCCGAGGGCACCTCGGGTGTCAGGGCGGCCCACGTCCCGGTCATCGCGGCGCTCGACGCAGGGGGGAGCCGCGTCGCGGACCTGGCTCCGCGGATCGGCCACACGAGGCAGGCGGTCGCCGCGCTGGTGCGCGACCTCGAGGTCGCCGGGATCGTCGAGGTGCGTCCGGACCCGCGCGACGGCCGGGCCTCGCTGGTCGGCCTCACCGCGGCCGGCGCCGAGTTCTGCGCGCGCGCCACCGAGACCATGCGCGCGCGCGAGCATGAGTGGAGGGCCGCATGGGGCGGCCCGGCGGTCGACGCGCTCCGCGAGGGCCTCACGCGCCTCGCGGGCGGGACCGAGTGACGGCAGGACGGCAGGGAGAAGCATGCGAGCGACGCTCATCCACGGCGAGAGGGACATCAGGGTCGAGGACGTCCCCGACCCGGTGCTCAGCACCGGCCTCGACGCGATCGTGCGCGTGGTCGCGGCGTGCGTGTGCGGATCCGACCTGTGGCCCTACCGCGGCGTGACGGCCGTGAAGGCGCCCAAGCGCATCGGCCACGAGTTCGTCGGCGTGGTCGAGGAGGTGGGCGACCGCGTCTCCCACGTGCGCCCCGGCGACTTCGTGATCGCGCCGTTCTACCAGTGCGACAACACGTGCGTGAACTGCCGCAACGGCATGACGGTGCATTGCCAGAACGGCGGATGGTGGGGCAGCGAGGCCGAGGGCCTCGGCTTCGCGGACGGCGGCCAGGGCGAGAGGGTGCGCGTGCCGCTCGCGGACGGCACGCTCGCGGTGGTCCCGGGAGGCATGCCGGACGATGCGATGATCCCGGGCCTCCTCACGCTGTCGGACGTCATGGGCACGGGCCACCACGCGGCGGTGTCGGGCGGGGTGACGGAGGGCTCGACGGTCGCGGTCGTGGGCGACGGTGCGGTGGGCCTGTGCGCCGTGATCGCAGCCAAGCGCCTCGGCGCGTCGCGCATCATCGCGATGTCGCGCCACGCGGACCGCCAGGCGCTCGCGCGCGAGCTGGGCGCCACCGACATCGTGCCCGAGCGTGGCGACGCCGGCGTCGCGCGCCTTAAGGAGATGTGCGGCGGGATCGGCCCCGACGTGGTGCTCGAGTGCGTCGGGACCAAGGAGTCCATGGACCAGGCGCTGCGGTCGGCGCGTCCGGGCGGCCAGGTCGGGTTCGTCGGCGTGCCCAACGGCGGGCCCGAGCTGCCCGTGCGCACCATGTTCGACACCAACGTCGGCGTGCGGGGCGGCGTCGCGCCGGTGCGCGGCTACATCGAGGAGCTGCTGCCCGAGGTGCTGGACGGGCGCATCCGCCCGGGCCTCGTGTTCGACCTCGAGCTCCCGCTCGAGCAGGCCGCCGAGGCGTACCGCGCGATGGACGAGCGCACCGCGATCAAGGTGATGCTGCGCCCATGAGCCTCCGCAGGTCCCGGATCGCGATCCTCACGTCGGTCGCGGTCCTTCTCGCGGCGTGCGCGGGCGCAGGCGACGGCTCCGACCTGCGCGGCGTCCCCACCGTCACGGCGGCGCCGTCGGCGAGCGTGACGGCGGCTCCGAGCCCCGCCTCGTCCGCGAGCGCGTCGCCCGCCGCGACCGGGAAGGCGCTCGACGCGGCGCTCGCCCTCGTGGTCGCGGCGCCGGCGTCGACGGACGGGTACAGCCGTGCGCAGTTCGGGTCGGCGTGGGCCGACGTCGACCACAACGGCTGCGACACGCGCAACGACATGCTCCGGCTGCGCCTCACCGACGTCACGCTCGACGGCGCGTGCATCGTGCTCGAGGGCGACCTCGACGACCCCTACACGGGCACCTCGATCCACTTCGAGCGTGGCGGAGCGAGCGAGATCGACATCGATCACATGGTCGCGCTGTCCGCCGCGTGGCAGACCGGTGCGGCGGACTGGGAGTTCGCGATGAGGGTGGCGCTGGCGAACGACCCTCTCAACCTCGAGCCGGTCGATGCGGGGGAGAACCGCGCCAAGGGCGACGACGACGCCGCGGAGTGGCTCCCGCCGAACAAGTCGTACCGATGCGAGTACGTCGCGCGCCAGGTGGCGGTGAAGTCCAAGTACGGGCTGTGGGTCACCGCGGACGAGCGCGACGCGATCGTCGACGTGCTGGAGACGTGCCCTGATCAGGCGATGCCGGACCTCGGGGACCAGCCGGTGACCGCGACCGGGTTCGGCGACGGCCCCGCGGATGAAGCGGACGATGAGGGTGCCGGCACGAGCGCCTCGCCGTCGCCGTCCCCGAGCGCCGCATCGTCCACCGACCCCCGCTTCTCCTCGTGCGCGAAGGCCGTGGCGGCGGGCTACGGGCCGTACGTCCAGGGCGTGGACGAGGAGTACGCGTGGTACCGCGACGGGGACGGAGACGGGACCGTCTGCGAGCGCTAGGAAGCGACGCGTCGCTTGCTCTATCTCTTATCGCGATATATCGTGATCGAACAGCGATAGACGAGATGAGGGGAGCGGCTCATGCGGAGCACGCATCAGCACCACTCGCCGCGCGGGATGCGCGGCTTCGGCCCGGGGTGGGTCGAGGAGAACGAGGCCGCGGGGGAGCGGCCGATGCGCCGTCGGGGAGGCTCCGGGCCCGGCGACGGCGCCGATGCGCCCGGCGTCGACGGGCCCGGACCCCGGGGCCGCCGCCACGGAGGGCCGGGCCGAGGCGGAGGCCACAGCCCCGGCGGGCGCGGGAGGGGACGCCACGGCGGCCGCTCGCGCGGCGACATCCGCGCGGCGATCCTGCTGCTGCTCGCCGAGCAGCCTCGCCACGGCTACGACCTGATCCGAGCCGTCGAGGAGCGCAGCGGGGGAGCCTGGGTACCCAGCCCGGGGTCGATCTACCCGACGCTTCAGGCGCTCGAGGACGAGGGCCTCGTGTCGATCGAGGTGGTCGAGGGCCGCAAGACCGCCGCGCTTACCGAGGCGGGCGACGCCTGGACCGCCGAGCACGCCGAGGAGCTCGACGCGCTGTTCGAGGTCGACGAGCGGGAGAAGCGCGACATCGCCCTACGTCACGAGATGACGGGCCTGCGCGACGCCGCCGTCCACGTCGCGCGGCAGGGGGACGGCGAGCTCGCCGAGCGTGCCGTCGAGATCCTCGCGGCGGCGCGCCGCGACCTCTACCGCCTGCTCGCGGGAGACGCCGGCTGATCCGCCGCCCACCCCGGACAGCGCCAACGGAGCGCGTCGCCGCGAGATCCGTTCGTGCTGTCCGGGTGGTGGGGCTAGAGCCGCGGCGCGATCCGCGCCTCGAGCCCGCTGCGCACCGCGGGCCATTCGCGGTCGAGGATCGAGAACACGACCGTGTCCCGGAGCGTGCCGTCGTGCCAGCGCTGGTGCTGGCGCAGCACGCCGTCCTGATGCGCGCCCAGGCGCGCGATCGCGGCCCGCGACTGGTGGTTGTGCCAATGCGTGCGCAGCTCGACCGCGATGCAGCCGAGCTCGTCGAAGGCGCGCGAGAGCAGCAGGAGCTTCATCGCGGGGTTGATCCCCGTGCCCTGCGCCTCGCGCCCGAGCCACGTGCTGCCGATCTCGAGGCGCCCGTTGACAGGATCGAGGTTGAGGTACGTGGTCATGCCCACCGCGGCGTCGCGCGCCGCATCGACCACCGCCCACGCCGCGATTCGTCCCGCGGCCTGCGAGGCGACGCGCGCCTCGATCTCGCTCGCCATCTCCTCGGGCGAGGGGATGCGCGTGTACCAGGTACGCCACAGCTCGCCGGGCATCACGGCGCCCGCGAGGTCGTCGCGGTGAGCGGGCGACAGCGGCTCGAGGCGGACCAGCGGGTGCGTGAGCAGGGGCGACTCGTGGAAGGCCATGCCGGGAGCCTAGGGCCTCCCGCGCATCGTCACGCGGAAGCGGCGGCCTCCTTGGCGGCGCGCTTCTCGGCCCTCTTCTCCGCCTTCTCCGCGGCCTTCGCCTCCTCGTGCTCCCGCTTGGCCTCGGCCGCCGCGGCCGCCGCGGCCCCCACGATCCCGGCGCCGTTGAGCAGGTCCGCGGGGATGATCGGTGCGCGCAGGCGCAGCTTGGGCAGGAACATGTGGTGCGACTTCGACACGCCGCCGCCGACGATGATGAGGTCCGGCCACAGCAGCCGCTCGAGCTCCGAGTAGTACTTCTGGAGCTGCTCGATCCACTGGTCCCAGTCGTAGCCGTAGCGGTCGCGCGCGGACTCGGCCGCCCGGTCCTCCGCATCGTGCCCGTCGATCATGATGTGCCCGAGCTCGAGGTTGGGCACCAGGGTGCCGTCGACGATCATCGCCGTGCCGATGCCCGTGCCCAGCGTGGTCATGAGGATCGAGCCGTTGCGTCCGTGCGCCGCACCGAACTTGTACTCGCCGTAGCCGGCGGCGTCGGCATCGTTGAGCACGTGGACGTCGTGCCCCGCGTAGTCGCGGATGATCGCGCGCAGGTCCGTGCCGATCCACGAGTCGTCGACGTTGGCGGCGGTCTTGACGATGCCGTGCTGGACCACGCCGGGGAAGGCCACCCCGATGGGGACCTTCTTCGACGGGTTGAACTTCGCGATCACCCTCGCGACCGTGCGGGCGATCGCATCCGGTGTCGAGGGCTGGGGGGTGGGGATGCGGTACCGCTCGTCGGTGAACTTGCCGTTCTTGAGGTTGACGGGAGCGGCCTTGATCCCTGTGCCGCCGATGTCGACCCCGATCGCGATGTTCTTGCTCATGGCAGCGTCAGAACCTCCGGTCCGGTCTCCGTGATGACGATCGTGTGCTCGAACTGCGCGACCCACGAGCCGTCGTTCGTCACGACGGTCCAGCCGTCGTCCCACTCGTGGTTGTCCTCCGCGCCCATGCAGAGCATCGGCTCGACGGTGAACACCATGCCGACCTCGATGATGTCGTCGTGGTGGGGCGCCGCGTCGTAGTGGGGGATGATCAGGCCGGTGTGGAAGGCGGGGCCGACCCCGTGGCCCGTGTAGCTGCGCACGGACTCGTAGCCGAAGCGCGCGGCGTACTTCTCGATCACACGGCCGATGATGTTGACCTGCCGGCCCGGCTGCGCCGACTTGATGCCGCGCATCATGGCCTCGTGCGTGACCTCGACCAGCTTCCGGGCGTCCGCGGAGCCCTCGCCCGCGATGAACGAGCCGCAGTTGTCGCCGTGCACGCCGTCCTTGAACGCCGTGATGTCGACCTTCACGATGTCGCCCTCCTCGATCACGGTCGAGTCGGGGATGCCGTGGCAGATGACCTCGTTGACCGAGGTGCACATCGCCTTGGGGAACGGCGGACGGCCCGCCGCACCGGGATAGCCGAGCGTCGACGGGTAGGCGCCATGGTCGAGGACGAACTCGTGACCGATGCGGTCGAGCTCCTCGGTGGTGACGCCGGGAGCGACGTGGCGGCCGACCTCGGCGAGCGCCTGGGCCGCGATCCTCGCGCTGATGCGGATCCTCTCGATGGTCTCGGCGCTGTGGACGTCTCCGCCCTTCCACATCGCCGCCCGCTTCTTCCCGACGTACTCCGGCCGGGCGATGGACTGGGGAACCTCGCGCCAAGGGGAGACGACGCCCTTGGTGACCTTCTCGCGTACAGGGCTCATGCCTGGCAGTCTATTCATGGAGGCGATGTCGATGTCGAACGGAGCGGACGACCCCGTGGAGTACTGGTTCAACACCAAGACTGGGAAGGTCGAGAAGGGGCAGCAGAGCTCGTGGGAGCACCTCATGGGCCCGTACCCGACCGCCGAGGAGGCGGCCGGTGCGCTCGAGATCGCGAGGCATCGCAGCGAGTCCTGGGACGACGATGACGACCGTTGGCGGAACGAGTCGTAGACCCCGCGTCGGAGGATCCGCCCTGACCAAGGGAGGCTCGTCATGAGCATCCGTGTCTACGTCGACACGTTCGTGCGCGCCGAGACCGATCGCATGTTCTCGGACATCCAGCGGGGTGCGGGAGGGCTGGGCGTGCTGATGCATCACCGCGCACCGACGCCGATCGACCAGCAGACGGTCATCCGCATGAACCGCGACACGCTCTACAGCTTCGGGGTGGTCGACCTCGCGCGGCCGGTCACGCTCACGCTGCCGGACGCCGGCGGACGGTACCTGTCCGCGATGATCGTGAGCAACGACCACCACATCCCCGTGATCCTTCACGATGCGGGTGCGCACGTCCTCGAGCAGGCGACGGTCGGCACCAGGTACGCGCTCGTCGCGCTGCGGATCCTGGTGGACCCCGCCGACGCGGACGACGTCGCCGCGGTCCGCGCGCTGCAGGACCAGGTGTCGCTCGCCGGCGGCGGGGGAGAGCCCTTCGCCTACCCGGACTACGACACCGCGAGCCTCGACGCCACCCGTGACGCGCTGCTGTCGCTCGCCGCGCGTCTGAGCGACTACACGGGCGCTTTCGGCCGCGCGGGCGAGGTCGACCCGATCCACCACCTCATCGGCACGGCGTCCGGCTGGGGCGGCCTGCCCACGAGCGAGGCCGTGTACGTGTCGCTGGCACCGGACGATGCGTCGCGCGACCACGAGATGGTGCTCGCGGATGTTCCGGTCGACGCGTTCTGGTCCGTGTCCGTGTACAACGGCGACGGCTTCTTCGAGCCGAACGCCTTCGATCGCTACACGGTCAACAGCGTCACCGCGACGCCGGACGATGAGGGCGCCGTGACGGTCCGCCTGGTGCACGGCGAGCCGTCGGGCCCGAACGACGTCCCGGTGCCCGCCGCGTGGGGCATCGTGCTACGGCTGTACCGGCCCCGGCCGGAGATCGTCGACGGGACCTGGGCCGCGCCGCCGCTCGTGCCCGTCGAGGAGTAGGGCGCGCTTCCGTCAGACGTGCTGGCGCCACGAGTGCTGCGGCTCGTAGCCCAGCAGGCGTCGCGCCTTGTCGATCGACAGCATCGTCTCGTGCACGCCGAGCTCCTTGGTGACGGGCACCTCCGGGAACTCGGCCGCCGCGAGCTCCGCGCTCGACCGCGACATCACGGTGTCGGCGTTGGCGATGACGAACCGGTCGAACCCTCGCGGCCCGTACGCCAGCGCCCGCGCGACCGCCTGGGCGCCGTCGCGGCCGTCGATGTAGCCCCACAGGTTCCAGCGGCGCGCCTTCGGGTCCTCGTCGAAGCCGGGGAAGGCGGCGTAGTCCTCGACGTCCATGACGTTGGAGAAGCGCAGCGCGAGGATCTTGAGGTCAGGGTCCCAGCGGCACAGCTGGATCGCCATCTGCTCCTCGAGGTGCTTGACCAGCGAGTAGTGCGACTCGGGGCGCGCGTCGTAGTCCTCGTCGACGGGGATGTAGGGAGGGGGAGTCTCGAAGGGCAGGCCGAGCACGGTCTCGGAGGACGCGTACACGATGTCCCGGATCCCGGCGCGCCGCGCCCCCTGGAACACGTTGAAGGTCGCGGCGATGTTGTGGTGGAAGGTCGCGACGTCCGTCATCTGGCCGGGCGCGGGGACCGCCGCGAGGTGGACCACGGCGTCGACCGCGCCGTACCGGTCCTGCACCCCGAACATCGCGTCCATCGCCTGGCCGGCGTCGGTGAGATCCACGCGGGTGTAGTCCATCGCCGGCGGGAGCGGCTTCGCGTCGAGCCGGTGGACCGCGTGACCGTCCGTGGTGAGGCGTGCGACCACGTGGCGGCCGAGCTTCCCCTCGGACCCGGTGACGACGATGGACGCCATGGCTCAGCTCTCGAAGGTGTGCTCGGCGGCGGGGAAGGCGACCTCCTTGACCTCGCCGACGTACGCGGCGGCCGCATCGGTCATCGCCTGGCCCACCGCGCCGAACTGCTTCGAGAAGCGCGGGTGCCAGTCGCCCACGCCCGCCATGTCGAGCCACACGAGCACCTGGCCGTCGGTGTCCGGGCCCGCGCCGATGCCGATCGTGGGGATGTCGAGCGCCTCGGTCACGGCCTTGGCCGCGGGCGCGATCACCATCTCGAGCACCACCGCGAAGGCGCCGGCCTCCTGGAGGGCGAGGGCATCGGCCACCAGCTCGTCGATGCCGTGCTCGCCGCGGCCCTGGATGCGGCGGCCGCCCAGAGCGGTCTCCGACTGCGGTGTGAAGCCGAGGTGCCCGCAGAACGGGATGCCCGCATCCGTCACCGCCTTGACCTGGCGCGCGATGCGACGGCCGCCCTCGAACTTGATCGCGTGCGCGCCCGAGAGCTTGACCATGCGGATCGAGGACTCGACGGCCTGCTCGGGGGAGACCTCGTAGGCCCCGAACGGGAGGTCCGCGACCACGAAGGCGTGCTCGGCGCCGCGCACCACGGCGCGCGCGAACGGGATCATCTCGTCGAGCGTGAGCGGGACCGTCGACTCCATGCCCAGCATGTTGTCGCCCAGGGAGTCCCCGACCAGGAGGATGTCCGCGCCGCCGGCGTTGAACGCCCGGGCGGTGGGGAAGTCGTAGGCGGTGAGCATGGCGATCTTCTCGCCTCGCTGCTTCATCTCCTTGAAGTGGTGGATCCGGACCTTCTTGCGGCTCATGGCTTCAGCCTCTCACGATGGGGGAGCCCCAGTGACGCTGGTCGCCCCATGGCGAGCACGGACGAGCGGAAAACGACCATGAGCGCCCCATTCCGGGTGGGGTGGTGGGGTGGTGGGGTGGCGCGGTGGCGGGCTACACGTCGAGCTCGCGCCAGCGGCTCGTGATCGGCAGGCGCCGGTCGCGGCCGAAGGCCAGCGCCGTGACCTTGGGGCCCGGCGGGTACTGCCGCCGCTTCCACTCGGCTCGGTCCACGAGGGACAGCACCTTGTCCACCACCGCGGCGTCGAAGCCGCGCGCCAGCAGGGCGTCACGGCCCTCCGCATGCTCGACGTACGCGTCGAGGACCTCGTCGAGCAGCTCGTACGGAGGCAGGGAGTCCTGATCGGTCTGGCCGGGACGCAGCTCGGCGCTCGGCGGCTTCTCGATCGAGCTCACCGGGATGGGCTCGACCTCGCCGCGCGAGGCGGCGTACGCGTTGCGCCACCGGGCGAGCTGCCACACGCGTGTCTTGTCGAGGTCCTTGAGCGGAGCGAAGCCGCCGATGGATCCGGCGTCGTAGATGGTCGCGTAGCCCGCGGCGAGCTCCGACTTGTTGCCCGGCGCGATCACCAGGTGGCCCTCGCGGTTCGACAGCGCCATGAGGATCACGCCGCGCAGCCGCGCCTGGAGGTTCTCCTCGGCCACGCCGGTGAGCGCGAGCTGGTCCTGGAAGGCCCCGACCAGCGTCGCGATGGGCTCGACCCGGTAGTCGGCGCCGATCCGCTTGGCCAGGTCGGCCGCATCGTCCTTCGAGTGGTCCGAGGAGTACTCCGAGGGCATGGACACGCCCACCACGTTCTCCCCGCCGATCGCGTCGGCCGCGATCGCGGCGGTCAGCGCGGAGTCGATGCCGCCCGACATGCCGAGCACCACGCTGCGGAAGCCGTTCTTCACCACGTAGTCGCGCAGCCCCGTGACGCACGCCCAGTAGCTCTGCTCGTCGAGCGACTCCGCAGGCGCGATCCCGGACACCGGGACCGGGGACCCCGCCTCGGGCACGTCCCACACGATCATGGCGTCCGAGAACCCGGGCGCCGAGGCGACGACATCGCCCGCGGGGGACACGATGAAGGAGTGGCCGTCGAAGACCAGGTCGTCCTGGCCGCCCCACAGGTTGACGTAGGCGACCGGCGCCCCGACCTCGCGGGCGCGCCGCGCCGCGAGCTCGACCCGGGTGTGGCCCTTGCCCTCCTCGAAGGGCGAGCCGTTGAGCACCACCAGCAGGCGCAGCCCGCGTCCCTCGAGGTCCGCGACGGTCCCGCCGTCCTGCCAGATGTCCTCGCAGATCGCGAGGCCCAGCGAGGACGAGGCGACATCGACCACGCACGCGTCGTGGCCGGCGGCGAAGATGCGGCGCTCGTCGAACACCCCGTAGTTGGGCAGGTGGTGCTTGTTGTAGCGCGCCGCCACCCGGCCGTCGGCGATCACCACCGCCTGGTTGAACGGACGCCCGCCCGCCGACACCCCGAGCGTGCCCACGATGACGGTGAGCGAGCACAGGCCCTCCGCGACCAGCGTCGCGGCGATGCCGTCGACCGCGGCGGCGGCCGCGCGCTGGAAGCTCTCGCGCAGCGCGAGGTCCTCGATCGGGTAGCCGGTGAGCGTCATCTCGGGGAACGCGACCACGTGCGCGCCGAGCGCATGGGCCGCGCGGCAGCGGTCGAGGACAAGGGAAGCGTTACCAGCGATGTCGCCGACGCAGGTGTTGATCTGGGCGAGCGCGATGCGGAGGTCGGACATGGGTCAAGCGTAGGGCGGGCGGCGCGCCTTGCCGGGACACACGATGGACACATGGATGGTGCAGGATAGGCGGCATGGACAAGCAGCAGGAATATGTGCTCCGCAGCGTCGAGGAGCGCGACATCCGGTTCATCCGCCTGTGGTTCACGGATGTGCTGGGGATCCTCAAGTCGGTCGCGATCGCTCCGGCGGAGCTCGAGAACGCGTTCGCGGAGGGGATCGGCTTCGACGGCTCGGCCGTCGAGGGGCTCACGCGCGTCTACGAGGCGGACATGATCGCGAAGCCGGACCCGGCGAGCTTCCAGATCCTGCCGTGGCGCGGTGAGCGCCAGGGCGCCGCACGCATGTTCTGCGACATCTACACGCCCGACGGCGAGCCCGCGCTGTCCGACCCCCGTCAGGTGCTCAAGCGCACGCTCGACAAGGCGTCGGCGCAGGGCTTCAGCTTCTACACGCACCCCGAGATCGAGTTCTACCTGTTCAAGCAGTTCGAGAGCGGGCAGCAGCCGGTTCCCGTGGACCGCGCCGGGTACTTCGACAACGTGCCGCGCGGCACCGCGCACAACTTCCGCCGCGAGGCGATCACGATGCTCGAGAACATGGGCATCTCCGTCGAGTTCAGCCACCACGAGGCAGGGCCCGGCCAGAACGAGATCGACCTGCGCTACGCGGACGCCCTCACCACGGCGGACAACATCATGACGTTCCGCACGGTCATCAAGGAGGTCGCGCTCGAGCAGGGCGTGTTCGCCTCCTTCATGCCGAAGCCGCTGTTCGAGGCCCCGGGGTCCGGCATGCACACGCACATGAGCCTGTTCGAGGGCGACCGCAACGCGTTCCACGAGGCCGGCGCGGAGATGGGGCTGTCGCTCACCGCGCGTCAGTTCATGGCGGGGCTGCTCAAGCACGCGCCGGAGATCACGGCGATCACCAACCAGTACGTCAACTCCTACAAGCGCCTGTGGGGCGGCGCCGAGGCGCCGTCGTACGTGTGCTGGGGCTCCAACAACCGCTCGGCGCTGGTGCGCGTGCCGGTGCACAAGCCCGGCAAGAGCCAGTCGGCTCGCGTCGAGTACCGCGCGATGGACTCCGCCGCGAACCCGTACCTCGCGTTCTCGGTCCTGCTCGCCGCGGGCCTTAAGGGCATCCAGGAGGGCATGGAGCTGCCGGAGGGCGCCGAGGACGACGTCTGGGAGCTGTCCAACGCGGAGCGCCGTGCGCTCGGCTACGAGCCGCTGCCCACGTCGCTCGCCGAGGCGATCGCGGAGATGGAGAAGTCCGAGCTGGTCGCGGAGACCCTGGGCGAGCGCGTGTTCGACTTCGTGCTGCGCAACAAGCGCGCGGAGTGGGAGGCGTACCGCGCCCAGGTGACGCCGTACGAGCTCGACACGTACCTGTCGGTGCTCTGAACGGAGCGCCATGAGCGCACGCGAGGTCTCCTTCACCACCCGGCTGAGGCGCGCGGGCGTCGACGACCCCGCACGGGCCGAGGGGCTCGTCCGCGAGATCCTCGAGGTCACCGGGATCGAGCTCGACGACCCGGCGACGGCGGTCTCCTACCTGGCCGACCCGGACACCGGGCTGCTGCAGCTGCTGCGGCTCGCGGAGTCCGCCCGCGACCACGGCCACCTCGACACGCTGGTGCGCCTCGCATCGTCCCTCGCCGGGGCGAAGCTCGGCGTGCTGCTCGGGGGCTCGACCGCGCTCGGCGACTTCCTGATCCGCCATCCGGAGCTCCTCGAGGACTTCGAGCGCTGGCCCGCCGACGAGCCCTTCACGGCGGTCGACACGCGTGCCGCGCTTCTCGAGGCGGTGGGGGCGGACCCGGCGGACGACGCTCCGGTCGCGGCGATCGGCGGCGCCGAGGGCATCGCGGCGATGCGCATCGCGTACCGGCGCGCGCTCATGCGGATCGCGGCGGCGGACCTGTACGAGCGCACGCCCCAGACGATCATGCCCGCGGTCGGGGCGGCGCTCGCCGACCTCGCGGGCGCCGCGCTCGAGGCGGGCCTCGCGATCGCGCGTCACGACGAGCCCGACCACGCCGCGACGCGCCTCGCGATCATCGCGATGGGCAAGTGCGGCGCGCGCGAGCTCAACTACGTCTCCGACGTGGATGTGATCTACGCCGCCGAGCCGGCCGCGGGGGTCGAGGACGCGCGCTCGCTGCAGGTCGCGACGCGCCTCGCCGTCGCCACGGCCAAGGCCTGCGGCGGCATGGGGGTCGAGCCCGCGCTGTGGGAGGTGGACCCCAACCTGCGGCCCGAGGGTCGCGACGGGCCGCTCGTGCGCAACCTCGCCTCGCACGTCGCCTACTACGAGCGCTGGGCCCAGGGATGGGAGTTCCAGGCGCTGCTCAAGGCCCGTCCCGTGGCGGGCGATCCCGAGGTGGGCGCGCAGTACGTCGGGCGGCTCCAGCCGATGGTGTGGAGCGCTGTCGAGCGCGAGGGCTTCGTCGAGTCCGCCCAGGCGATGCGCCGCCGCGTCGAGCAGCACGTGCCGGCCGCGGAGGCGGACCGCCAGATCAAGCTCGGGCCCGGGGGCCTGCGCGACGTCGAGTTCACCATCCAGCTGCTTCAGCTGGTCCACGGTCGCTCGGACGAGTCGCTGCGGGTGAGGGGCACGCTCGACGCCCTCGCCCGGCTCCGCGCCGGCGGGTACGTGGGCAGGCCGCAGGCCGCCGCGATGGACCGCTCCTACCGCCAGCTGCGGGTCTGGGAGCACCGCCTTCAGCTGCGCAAGCTCACCCGCACCCACCTCATGCCTGACAACGCGCAGGACCGTCGCATCCTCGCGCGCGCGAGCGGCTTCGCGACCGTCGAGTACATGGACGAGGTCTGGACCGACATCCGTCGCGATGTGCGCGCCATGCACCTCGAGATGTTCTACCGGCCCATCCTCCCGGTGGTCGCGCGGCTCAGCGCGGACGAGGCACGGCTCGACGATGCGGCGGCCAAGGCGAGGCTCGCCGCGATCGGCTTCGTCGATCCCGCCGGCGCGTACCGTCACATCCAGGCGCTGACCGAGGGCGTCTCGCGCACCAAGGCGATCCAGCGGCAGCTCATGCCCGCCCTCATCGGCTGGTTCGCGCAGGGCGCCGATCCGGACGCGGGGCTGCTGGCGTTCCGGCAGCTGTCGGAGCAGCTCTCCGGCACCCAGTGGTACCTCAAGCTGCTGCGCGACTCGGGGACGGCCGCCGAGCGGCTGGCACGGCTCCTGTCGACCTCGCAGTACGTGGCCCGCGCGCTGCTCGCGTCCGGCGGCGAGGCGGTGACGTGGCTCGATCGCGACGAGGACCTGGTCCCGCGCGACTACGCGCGCCTGTGGGGCGAGGCCGATGCGGTGCTGAGGCGGTCGAACGACCGCGAGCAGGCGATCACCGCGCTGCGGGGCCTGCGCCGCCGCGAGCTGTCCCGCGTGGCCGCCGCGGACGTGCTGGGCATGATCAACTCCTCGGCCGCGGCGCTCGCGGTGTCCCACAGCGCGGACATGCTCATCGAGGGGGCGCTGCGCATCGCGCGCGCCACGGTCGCGCAGGCGCGCGGCCTCGAGGAGCTCCCGATCCGCTTCGCGGTGATCGCGATGGGCCGCTACGGAGGGCTCGAGATGGGCTACGCGTCCGATGCGGACGTGCAGTTCGTGTGGGACGGCGACGGCCCCGACGGTCAGGCGATCGCGGTGCAGCTCGCGCAGGAGATCCGCAGCCTGCTCCAGAAGGTGGGTCCGCAGCCGCCGCTCGCGATCGACGCGGACCTTCGCCCCGAGGGGCGCAACGGGCCGCTGGCACGCTCGCTGGGCTCGTGCACCGAGTACTACGGCCGATGGTCGGACCCGTGGGAGGCCCAGGCCCTCCTGCGGGCTCGTCCGTGCGCGGGCGACGCGGGGCTCCGCGAGGACTTCCTGAGGATGATCGACGGCGTGCGCTACCCCCGGGAGCTGCCCGCGAGCGCGCTCAAGCAGATGCGCCTTCTCAAGGCGCGCATGGAGGCCGAGCGGCTGCCGCGCGGCATCGACCCGCGCCGTCATCTCAAGCTGGGGCCCGGCGGGCTGTCCGACGTCGAGTGGGTGGTGCAGCTCACGCAGCTGCGCCATGGGCATGCGCACCCCGAGCTGCGCACCACCGTGACGCTCGACGCGCTCGAGGCCGCCGCACGGCTCGATCTCATCGCGCGGCCCGATGCGACGCAGCTGCGGTCCGCATGGGTGCTCGCGACCGACCTGCGCGGCGCCCTCGCGCTGCGGGGCAACGCGCGCGACACCGACGTGCTCCCGCCGGACCTCAAGGAGCTCGGCGTGCTGGCCGAGATCCTCGGGACGTCCCTGACGGGCTCCGAGCTCGACGAGCGCTACTCGCGCAACTCCCGCCGCGCCCGCGCGGTGACGGAGCGCCTGTTCTTCGGCTGGGACGAGGACTCGCGGTGAAGGCGCTCAGGACCGTCGCGTCGGCGGTCCTCATCCTGCTCGGCGCCTCGCTCATCGCGTCGTGGGCCGTGGGCGGTGTGCTGGTGCGCACGGTCGAGGACGGCACCGCGGTGCACGGGATCGCGGAGCGGGCGCTCGCGACCGACGCGATCGTCGACGCCGCCGCGGACGCCATGGCCGACGGCGCGCTCGACGCGATCGCGGAAGCGGGCGTGGACCTCGAGCGCCTCGGCCTCGACGCGGCGGTGCGCGCCGCGATCGAGGGCGCCGCGCGCTCCGACGACTTCCGTGACGCGGTCCTCGACCAGATCGATGCGGCGCACGCCCAGTTCGCGGCCGAGGCGACCGCCGAGGACCGCGCGCCGGCGCCGCTCCTCATCGACATCGATGCCTCCGGGTACGTCAACGCGCGCATCGACGACGTCCCCGGGATCGGCTCGCGCGTGCCCGACCTGGCGCTCGAGCCCGTGCCGGTCCGCGTGCTCAGCGCGACGGCCTTCGAGCGCGTGCGCACCGGCTACCGCTACGCCGAGCTCGCGCAGCGGTGGGGCCTGTGGGCGGGCATCGCGTGCATCGTGCTCGGGCTCGTGGTGACGCACCGGACCCGATGGTTCCTCGCGAAGGCGGGGCTCGCGGTCGGGGCCGTGGCGGGCGGGCTGTGGCTGGTCCTCACGTGGTGGGGCGTCGAGGGGATCGCGCGCGCCCTGCCGGGGGGCCAGGACGGCGCGGCTGGGGAGGCGCTGCTGCGCATCGTCACGGCGGAGGGCGTCGACGCGCTTGCGGGGAGGCTCGGCGTGGTCGCGCTCGTGGGCCTCGCAGTGGGCGCCGTGGCGCTCGCGGGGGCGCTTCTCATGGGGCGACGGCGGGCCTGACCCGCGCCAGGTCGGCGTCCTCAGTCCAGCAGCGGCGACATCTGGCGCGTCGACAGCGCCCGCACTGCCTGGGCGGATCCCGCCTCGAGCGCCTCCCACAGGGCGTCGCCCGTGAGCGACGCGGCGCCGCCGACGCGCAGCGCGTGGGACATCACGCCCGCCGCGAACGCATCGCCCGCGCCGTTGGGGTCCACCACGTCGACCACGGGTGCCTCGACGCGTGCGAAGGAGCCGTCCGAGCCGACGGCGATCGCCCCGCGCGCGCCGAGCGTGCACACCGCGAGGCGCTTGCCGTCCTCGACCAGCGAGCGCAGGTAGACCGACGGGCTGTCCATGCGGTCGCCGTTCATGAGGATCACGTCCGCGGCCTCGACGAAGGGCCGGTGGAAGGCCTCGACGCCGTCGTAGTCGTGCACGTCCACCCACACCTCGTGGGCGAGCGCCGTCACCTCGGGGATGAGCGCGCGGGACAGGTCGGCGAGGTCCAGGAACACCGCGCGCGCGTGGACCAGCGCCTCTCGCGCGCTCGCCCGGGCGCGTCGCAGCTCCTCCTCGCCGATGTCGGCTGCGGCCTGGAGGTAGATCGAGACCCGCTCACCGCGCGCCGACATGAGGTTGAGGTGGCGCTCGCTGGGGCCTGCGGTGCGCACGGCGGTCACGTCGACGCCGGAAGCCCGGAGAGCCGCGATGAGCGACTCGCCCGTCGCATCGTCCCCCTGCGTGGTGAGCAGCGTGGCCGAGACGCCCCTGTCGACCAGGTGGAGAGCCTTGCCCGCGGAGGTCCCGCCGAGCACGGTGCTCGACGCCTGCGCGAAGACCGTGTGGGGCTCGGGGCGCGGCAGCCGGTCGAGCGTGACGATGAGGTTCTCGCTCGTGGGCCCCACCACGAGCACCTCGGGCTCAGTCACGGTTGGCCGCCTGCGGCACCGCGGTCGAGCGGCGCACCTTGAGCTCGTAGGGGAGGGAGACGGCGACGTGCGTGGCCTCCGCGGCGTCGGGCCGCAGCTCGCCGAGCAGCGCCTCGGCGGCCAGCCGGCCCTGCTCGACGGGATGCTGGTCGACGGTGGTGAGCTCGAAGAACTCGCCCAGCTCGTGACCGTCGATCCCGATCACGGAGAGCTCCTCGGGCACCCGCAGCCCGAGGTCGCGCGCGGCGAGGATGGTGCCGATCGCCATCTCGTCCGATGCCGCGAAGATCGCGGACGGTCGCACGCGGGGGTCGCCCAGCAGCTGCTTGGCGGCCTCGTAGCCGCCCTGGATGGTGAAGTCGCCGATCGAGCGCAGGCGCGCATCGGGCTCGATCCCGGCATCGGCGAGCGCCGCCTCGTAGCCCTCGCGGCGGTGCAGGGGGAGCGCGAAGTCGAGGTTGGTGCGCTCCTCGCCGCCGATGAAGCCGATGCGGCGGTGGCCCAGGGAGGTGAGGTGCGACGTCGCGAGATGCGCGACCGCGCGGTCGTCGAGGCTGAGCGTGGTGACGCCGGAGAGCGGGCCGCCGACGCCCACCATCGGCTTGCGGAGGTCGTGGATGCGCGCGAGCTCCGAGTCCGTGAGCTCGACCGAGACCGCGATGAACGCGTCGACACGCTTGCGCTGGAGGAACTCCGCGAACAGGCGCTTGCGCCGCTCCGGATGACGGTCCGTGTCCTCGAGGTGGTAGAGCGTGATGTCGTAGCCCGCATCCGCGAGAGCGCGGTTCGCTCCCTTGAGCACGCTGCCGTAGTACCAGCTGCCCAGGACGGGCAGCACGAAGCCCACGTTCCGCGTCCGGCCCGACGCGAGGGACGATGCGGTGGCGGAGGCGACGTACCCGAGCTCGCGCGCGGCGTCCTCGACCTTCTTGCGCGTCGCAGCCGAGACGGTCGCCTTGCCCGCGAGGGCGCGTGAGACGGTCGCGGTGGACACGCCTGCGCGCTCGGCGACACCCTGGATCGTCGCCACCCTCGGCTCCTTCCGTCGCGGACCCGCCCGCCGCCGTGGCGCGCGGGCCGTACCTGCGGGAATCCTACCCGCGCGCGCGCACCCAGACTGTCGCGTCCGCGGGCAGCGCGCCGTCCTCGAGCGCGTGGGAGGCGACCAGCACGTCGCCGTCCACGGGCACCGGCTCGCCGCTCACGTTCGCGATCACGCGGATGTCGCCCACGCGGTGGATCAACACGCCCTCGGGGGAGTCCTCCCACTCGACCGCGCCGGCGCCCACGCCCAGCCCGTGCTCGCGACGCAGGTGCAGCGCGGCGCGGTACATCTCGAGCGTCGAGCCCTCGACGCCCGCCTGCGCGTCGCGCGCGAGCGTGCCGTAGACGGTGGGCTGCGGCAGCCACGCGTCGCCGGTGGGGGAGAAGCCGTACGCGGGGGCGTCGGCCTCCCACGGGAGCGGGACGCGGCAGCCGTCGCGGCCGTAGCGCTCGCCCTCGGTGCGGTGCCAGGTCGGGTCCTGACGCGCATCGTCGGGGATGTCGATCGCCTCGGGCAGGCCGAGCTCCTCGCCCTGGTAGAGGTAGGCGCCGCCGGGCAGCGAGAGCATGAAGAGCGAGGCCGCACGGGCGCGGCGGATGCCCTCCTCGACGTCGGGAAGGCCGGGGCTCGCGGGGCCCACGCCGTGGCCCTGCGGGGTGTCCTTGCCCAGCGCGAGGCGCGTGGCGTGGCGGATCATGTCGTGGTTGGAGAGCACCCAGGTCGACGGGGCGCCGACGGCGCCGAAGGTGGCGATCGAGTCGTCGATCACCGCGCGGAGGTCCGCGGCGTCCCAGTGGGTCTCCATGTAGCCGAAGTTGAACGTCTGGTGCATCTCGTCCGGACGCACCCAGTTCGCCATGAAGTCGAGCGGGTACACCCACGCCTCGGCCGCGAGGATGCGGTCGCCGTCGTACTCGTCGGTGACCTTGCGCCAGCGGCGCCAGACCTCGTGGACGCCGTCCTGCGCCCAGTACGGCGACTGCGTGGCGGCGCCGCCGCCCATCGACGCCTCCTCGTCGTCCTGCACGAAGTCGGGCAAGCCGTCGGCCTTGATGAGCCCGTGCGCTACGTCCACGCGGAAGCCGTCGACGCCGCGGTCGAGCCAGAAGCGCAGCACGCCGTCGAACTCCTCGCGGACCTCCTCGAGCTCCCAGTTGAAGTCGGGCTGCGACGTGTCGAAGATGTGCAGGTACCACTGGCCGGCGGTGCCGTCGGGCTCGGTCACGCGGGTCCACATGGGCCCGCCGAACACGGACTCCCAGTTGTTCGGGGGCAGCTCGCCGTGCGCGCCCTTGCCGTCGCGGAAGATGTAGCGCTCGCGCTCCTTCGAGCCCGGGCCCGCCGCGAGGGCGGCCTGGAACCACTCGTGCTGGTCGCTCGAGTGGTTAGGGACGATGTCCGCGATCACGCGGAGGCCGAGCTCGTGCGCGCGGGCCACCATCGCGTCGAAGTCCTCGAGCGTGCCGAACAGCGGGTCCACGTCGCGGAAGTCCGAGACGTCGTAGCCCGCGTCCTTCTGGGGCGAGCGGTAGAACGGCGACAGCCAGATCGCGTCCACGCCCAGGTCGGCGAGCGAGTCGAGGCGCGCGGTGATGCCGCGCAGATCGCCCACCCCGGTGCCGCTCGAGTCCGCGAACGAGCGGGGGTAGATCTGGTAGATCACGGACGAGCGCCACCAGTCCTGCGCCTCGCGGTGCGGGGCGGCGATGTCCTGGGCTGCGACGGTGTGGGCCACGGTGTCCTCTCGGAGGGTCGGGTGGTCGCGCGAGGGACCCGCGGCGACGATGCCGCCCAATGTAAGCGGTTACATCGGGTGGGTGCAAACCGAGCCCGAGACCCACGCCGGGCGCCGTGCGCGCGCTGGCGGGACATGGGTGCCAGATCCTGACCGGATCGTGCCTCCATGTCCCGCCAGGCTCTGGTGCGCGCACGGGAATCCCCGCGACCTCATGGTTGTTGCGGCACGCATCGCGCCCGCGCACGGGCGCCCGCCCGAAGGAGCCGCCATGACTGCGATCTGCCCCAGCCGCCGCGCGTCCCGCGACGATGCCCCGACTGCCACGCCGCTCGACCCGCCCGCCGCGACGGTCCGCACGGCGGTGACCGTGCCGCTGCGCTTCGCCGACGGCTTCGCGACCACCGGCCGGGTCATGACCTTCGCGGGGCTTGTCGACGGCAAGGAGCACCTCGCGATCGCGTTGGGCGACTGGGAGCGCGCGCTCGCCCGCGCGGCTTCCGGGGGAGAGGCGCCGCTCGTGCGCCCGCACTCCGAGTGCCTCACGGGCGACGTCCTGGGCTCCGAGCGCTGCGACTGCGGACCCCAGCTGCGGGAGGCGGCCGAGCGCATCGGCGCGACCGGTGGATTCCTGCTCTACCTGCGTCAGGAGGGTCGCGGCATCGGCCTCTACGCGAAGCTCGACGCGTACGCCCTCCAGGACGCCGGTCTCGACACCTACGAGGCCAACGTCGCGCTGGGCCACGGCGAGGACGAGCGCGACTACGCGCCTGCCGCGCAGATGCTGCGCGCGCTCGGCGCGGACCGGATCCGCCTGCTGAGCAACAACCCCGACAAGGCCGCCCAGCTTGCGCTGCTCGGGGTGTCGGTCGAGGAGCGCGTCGCGACCGGCGTGCACCTGAGCGATGCGAACGCGCGCTACCTCGCGACCAAGGTCGAGCACACCGCGCACACCCTCGCGCTCCCCGGGCTGCTCTGACCCGCCCCACCGGTTGACGTGGCCCCGGACCAGGCGTTTCATTGAGAGGTTGAGCGCGACCGGGGGAGGGGCGCGATGAAGCGCATCGTGGTGTGCTGCGACGGCACATGGAGCAAGGCGGACCAGGGCAACCCGACGAACGTGGTGAAGCTCGCGCTCGCGGTGGCGCCGCAGGATGGGGACGGCGTCGAGCAGCACGTCCACTACGTCACCGGGGTCGGCACGTCGGGGCCGAAGCTGCTGGGCGGGGCCTTCGGCTGGGGCCTGTCGGAGAACGTGCGCCAGGGCTACCTGCGCATCGCCGAGGAGTACGAGCCCGGCGACCAGATCTACCTCATCGGCTACAGCCGCGGCGCCTACACGGCGCGCTCGATCGCGGGCTTCCTGCGCAACGCCGGGATCCTCAAGCCCGACCATCTCGGCAGGCTCGGTGAGGCCTACGCGCTGTACCGGTCGCGGTCCAAGGCGAGCGCGCCCGGGGCCCGCAAGGCCGAGCTGTTCCGCCGCAACTACTCGCACGAGGGCCTCGAGATCCAGTTCGTGGGCGTGTTCGACACGGTCGGCTCGCTGGGCATCCCCGGCACCACCGTGCCCGTGATCGAGTGGTTCAACCGGCGGTGGTCGTTCCACGACACGCAGCTGTCGCGCTCGGTCAAGGCCGCGCACCATGCCATCGCGATCGACGAGCAGCGGACCACCTTCGCACCCACGCTCTGGAACCTCCCCGAGCCGGCCCCGGGCCAGATCCTCGAGCAGGTGTGGTTCGCGGGCTGCCATTCGAACGTGGGGGGCGGAGGCGGTGGCGGCACGGGCCTGTCCGACATCACGATGCGGTGGGTCGCGCATCGTGCCGCGGCGCAGGGGCTGGCCTTCGTGGACGATGCGTTCGTCGAGGGCGGCACCGTGCGCGCGGGCGAGGCCGAGTCGGTCCCGTTCACGCCGGACCAGATGGGACCGATCGGCAACTCGCGCTCCGGAATCTTCAAGCTGTGGCGGCCGCTCATCCGCCCGATCGGTCAGGCGAAGGACGGCTTCGAGTCGCTGTCCTCTACCGCGGTGGCGCGCCACGCCGCCCAGCCGACCGACCACCCGCAGAACCTCATCGATGCGCTCGCCGGGCCGCATCGTGTCACGGAGGTCTGAGCCTGCTCGAGGCGGCAGCGCGGTGACGTGATCGCTCGGACGTCCTCGCACCTTTCCTGCGCGAACGGCGATGACGGGGGCGCGATCACGCCGTGCCTGCCGCCGTCCCCTCGTGCAGGAAAAGTGCGAGGGCCGCCGCGCGCACCTGTCGGCCCCGTGCCGTGGCGCGCCGACGGCTAGATGGTGAGCCACCCCGTCGCGAGCCCGACCACGCCCACCGCGGCCGCGACCAGCGACACCGCGAGGATCACGGTCTCGCGCGGGCTGAACCACCGCCGGCCCTGCTCGCGCCTCACCATGATGAACAGGATCGACGCGGGCGCGTAGATGATCGAGGACACGAGCACGAACGTCAGGCCCGCCGCGAACAGCAGGAACACCACGTACGCGGTCGCCAGCACCCCGAGCGCGAGCTCGCGGCGCCTCGCGCGCGCCTCGGGGTAGCCGTCGCGCAGCGCCGCGATCTTGAGCAGGTAGCCCGCCGCGAAGAGGAACGGGATGAGCGACAGCGCGCTCGTGAGGTCCACCATGAAGTTCACCGCGTCCGCCGACACTAGCACCACGAGCAGCATCGCCTGAGTGAGCACCGACGTGGTGATGAGCGCCGTCGTGGGGACGTCGCGATCGGACTGGCGGCCGAGGAAGCGCGGCATGTCGTGGTCCTGCGCGGCCACGAAGAGCAGCTCCGCCGCGATGAGCGTCCACGCGAGGTAGGCCCCCAGGATCGACACGATGAGCCCGACGCTGATGAACACCGATCCCCAGCCGCCCACCACGGACTCGAGCACGCCGGCCATCGACGGCTGGCGCAGCTCGGCCATCTCGGCAGCGGGCATGACGCCGTAGGAGACCATCGTGACCGAGGCGAAGATCGCGAAGACGCTGAGGTAGCCCAGCACCGTCGCGCGGCCCACGTCCTCGCGGCGCCTCGCGTGCCGCGAGTACATGCTCGCCCCCTCGACTCCCAGGAAGACGAAGACCATGACGAGCATCGTCTCCTTGACCTGGTCGAACAGCGGCAGCCCGGACGCGCCCGCCATGTTGTCCATGAACACCTGCGGGTCCACGTAGAACAGCACGATCACGATGAACACGATGATCGGTACCAGCTTGGCGAGCGTGACGATGCGGTTGATGGCCGCCGCCTCCTTCACGCCCTGGCGGACCAGCAGGTAGAAGCCCCAGAGCCCCGCGCTCGAGAGCACCACCGCGAGCACCGTGTCGCCCTCGCCGAGCGCGGGGAACATCCCGCCCATGGTCGACATGATGAGCACCCAGAAGGACACGTTGCCCACGCATGTGGTCGCCCAGTAGCCGAATGCGGAGAAGAAGCCCAGGTACTCGCCGAAGCCCGCCTTCGCATAGGCGTAGATGCCCGCGTCCAGGTGCGGCTTGCGGTTGCCGAGCGCCTGGAACATGAGCGCGAGCATGAGCGTCCCGAAGCCCGCGACGGCCCAGGCGATGAGCGCGCCGCTCACGCCCGTCGCCGCGGCGAACCTCTGGGGGAGCGTGAAGACGCCCGCGCCCACCATCGTCCCGATGACCATCGTGGTCATGGTGAGCAGCGACAGCTTCACGGGTGCGTGCCCGGGGGATCCCGCCATCGGCCCTCCTCCCACGCCGCATCGTCCTCTCGAAACCTAACAAGCGCAGGGACGATGCGCCCGGCGGACCGCTCGGCCCGGGTCAGGACCCGGCGAGCGTCAGCCCGAAGCCGACCACCGCCCACAGGCCGGCCGCCACGCGCCCCTTGCGGTACGCGAAGGGGATCATCGACGTGGTGAGCATGGTGATGAGCGCTCCCGTGGTGAAGGCGGCGAGCCGCGCGCCCGTCACGTCGCTGAGCGCGGTGGCCACGCCGAAGCCCAACGCCGAGCAGCCGCCCGCGACCACCACCACCGAGCCCCACAGCGCCACCTGCCGCGACGCCTTCCAGCCGGTCGCGCGCATCTCCGCGGCGGGGGCGAGCGCCTGGGGGATGTTGGACACCCACACCGAGGTCGCGAGCGCGGGGCTCACGGTGAGGCCCGCCGCCAGCTGGATGCCGAAGATGAGGGACTCGGGGAGCGCGTCGATGATGTTGCCGACGACGATCCCCATGGCGCCCGACTCGCCGAAGCGCCGCTCGACGATGCGGTCGGCGAGCGCGTACACGGCGCCGCCGATAAGGAGCCAGGCGCCGATCTCGAGGTTGCCCAGCGAGTCGAGGGCCTGGGGGACCAGCTGGAACGAGGCCGCACCCAGGAGCGCGCCCGAGCCCAGCCCGGCGAGCCACCCCACCGTCCCGTCCGAGAACGTGAGGCGGTACACCACGAGGCACGCGAGCAGCAGGGAGGACTGCGTCGCGATGCCCACGAGCAGCGCCTCGACCATAGGCTCACCCTAGGCCGCTGCGCGGCGGTCTGCCTGGGATCTCGCGGGGCGGAAGGAATCCCCCTCCGCGCGCAGCGAGTCCGCGCTGCACCTGGCGCATCGCTGCGGATCCTGGTCCACTGAGGACGTGCGGACCGAGGGGAGGGAGACGCATGAGGATCATCGTGCTGATGAAGGTGGTGCAGGACACCTACGTCGAGCGCACGCTGTCGCTCGAGACCGGGCTCGCGGAGCGCTCCGCGGACACGGCGGTGCTCGACGAGGTCGACGAGCGCGCACTCGAAGTCGCGCTCTCCTACGCGGACGCCCACGAGGCGACCGAGGTGGTGCTGCTCGCGATGGCCCCCGAGCTCGCGCAGCCGACCCTGCGCAAGGCGCTCGCGATGGGGGCGACCGACGCGGTCCAGGTGGTCGACGACGCGCTCGTAGGGGCTGATCTCATGCTCACGGCGGAGGTGCTCGCCGCAGCCGCCCGGCACGCAGGCTTCGACCTGATCGTCGCCGGCAACGCCTCGACCGATGGGATGGGCGGCGCCGTGCCGGCAGCGATGGCCGAGCTGCTCGCGGTGCCGTGCGCGACGTTCCTGTCCTCTGTCGAGATCACCGAGGACGCCGTGACGGGCGTCCGAGCCTCGGACGCGGCGGCGGTGAGCGTCTCCGCGCCGCTGCCGGCCCTCATCTCGGTCACGGAGGCGCTGCCCGATGCGCGCCTGCCCAACTTCAAGGGGCTCATGGCCGCGAAGAAGAAGGAGATCGCGGTGCTCTCGCTCGCGGAACTGGGCGTGGACGCCGAGGACCCCGCCGTGCCGCGCTCGATCATGATCGCGGCGCGCGAGCGGCCCCCGCGAGAGGCGGGCGTGAAGATCGTCGACTCCGGCGACGCGGGGGAGCGGCTCGCCGACTTCCTCGTCGAGAACCGGCTCGCGTGAAGGGGCGGACCATGACGGAACCCATCCTGGTGCTGCTCGACCGCGACCCCACGGGTGGCCTCGCGGCGTCGTCGGCCGGCCTGCTGGGCGCCGCCGGCTCGCTCGGCACACCCGTCGCGCTCCTCGTCGGGGACGATGCGGCGGTCGAGGCGGCCGCCGCCGGCCGCCTGGGTGCGGCGCGGGTGCTGATCGCGCCCGCGGGCGCGTTCGGCGTCGGCGCGGTCGACGCGCTCGAGGCGGCCGTGGCCGCCGTGGTCCCCGCCGCCGTGCTCGTCTCGCACTCCGTCGAGGGTCGGGAGGCCGCCGCACGGTACGCGGCGCGGGCGCGCGCGACGCTCGCGGTCGACGCCGTCGGGGTCTCGCGCGACAGCGAGGGCGTCGTCTCTCATCACAGCGTGTACGGCGGGGGCTTCCTGGTCGACTCGGCGCCCACCTTCGGCGCTCCGGTGGTGACGATGCGCCAGGGCGCCGTCGAGGCCCGTGCGGAGGCCGTCGCGGATCCCGTGGTCGAGGAGCTGAAGGTCGAGGCGTCCGGCCTGCCCGCGGTCGCGGTGGCCGCGGTCGAGCCCATCGTCGAGTCCTCGTCGCGGCCTGACCTGCGCGGCGCCGCGAAGGTGGTCTCCGGCGGCCGCGGCATCGGCTCGGCGGAGCAGTTCGCGCTGGTCGAGCGGCTCGCCGATGCGCTCGGCGCCGCGGTGGGCGCCTCGCGCGTGGCCGTGGACGAGGGCTTCGCGCCGTCCTCGCATCAGGTGGGTCAGACGGGCGTCTCCGTGTCGCCGGACCTGTACATCGCGCTCGGCATCTCCGGGGCGATCCAGCACCGCTCCGGCATGCAGACCTCCAAGACGATCGTGGTGATCAACACCGACGCCGACGCGCCGTTGTTCGAGATCGCCGACTTCGGCGTGGTCGGCGACCTGTTCGACGTGGTGCCGCAGCTTATCGCGGCGCTCGAGGCGAGGCGGGGCTCGTGACCCCCGGCGTGCGTCGAGGTCTTCCCCGGGTGCCGGGAGGCGAGCCGTGGCCGCCGGCGCGCGCGGGGGGATCCGCCGACGCCGTCGGCGTGGCGCTGCGCCGCGGCCTGCCGAGGACGCCGGGCGGTGAGCCGTGGCCCGCGGCGGGCTTCGCTCCGGCGTCCGTCGCGGTCCCCGCCGGTGCGCCGGTCGACGTGCCGGTCGACGAGCCGGCGCCGGTGGCGCCGGCTCCCGAGGCGGCCCCCGCCGCGCATGAGCCCGCCCCGGTCCCGATCCCCGCGCCCCGCCGCATGGGGCGCGGCGGGCGCGCGGTCATCGGTCTCGCGGTGCTGCTCGCCGTCGGGGGACTCGTGGTGCTGGTGGCGCGATGGCTCGTGAGCCTCGACGCGGTCGAGCGGTTCCTCGAGACCTATCCGGGCACCTACCCGCTCCCGGAAGGGGCGCCGGTCGGCATCCCGGCGTGGCTCTCCTGGCAGCACTTCTTCAATGTCTTCCTGCTGGTGCTCATCGTGCGCACGGGGCTCGAGGTGCGCCTGCAGCAGCGGCCCGAGGCGCATTGGGCGCGTCGCGCCGACCCTGCGAGCCGGATCAGCCTGAGCTCGTGGACCCACCAGGCGCTCGATGTGCTGTGGGTGGCGAACGGCGCGCTCTACATCGTCCTGCTGCTCGCGACGGGGCAATGGATGCGCATCGTGCCCACGAGCTGGAGCGTCTTCCCCAACGCGCTCTCGACGGCGCTGCAGTACGCCTCGCTCGACTGGCCGGCGCACGACAGCTGGGCGTACTACAACGCGCTCCAGCAGCTCGCCTACTTCGTCACGGTGTTCATCGCCGCGCCGCTCGCGATCGTCACGGGCGTCCGCATGAGCATCTACTGGCGTGGCGGCCCGCGAGGGGACCGCGTCTACCCGAAGAGCGTCGCGCGGGCGCTCCACTTCCCGGTGATGGTCTACTTCGTCGCCTTCGTGGTCGGCCACGTCGGGCTGGTGCTCCTCACCGGCGCCCGCGAGAACCTGGAGCACATGTACGCCGCGAGCGACGCGGGCGGATGGCTGGGCGTGGGGATCTTCCTGGTGTCGCTCGGGGTCATCGCGGGCGCGGTGGCGGCTCTCAGGCCGCTCCTGATCGCGCCGGTCGCGGGTCGCTTCGGGTCCGTCAGCGGGCGCTGACGGACCCGTTGTATACATCACTGCGACACCAGTGCTACTTTCGCCGTGTTGGGCCGCATTCTGTATGCAAGGCCCCGAGGAGGCGAGATGCGCACGAGCGAGCGGGTCTACGCGGCGCTTCGCACGGAGATCCTCGAGGGTGCTCTCGCGCCCGGTGCCCCGCTGGCTGAGATCGAGCAGTCCGAGCGCCTGGGGGTCTCGCGGACCCCGCTCCGCGAGGCGCTCTCGCGGCTGCAGTCCGACGGCCTGGTCGCGGCGCGTGGCGGACGTGGGCTCGTGGTCGCCGGGCTCTCGCTGGACGATGTCCGCGAGCTGTTCGAGCTCCGCGCGGCGCTCGAGGTGAAGGCCGCGAGCCTCGCGGCCCAGCGCCGCGACCCCGTGGTCTTCGAGGCTCTCCGTGACGAGCTGCGCGACGCGGGGGAGCGGCTCGCCTCCGAGCCCTCCCGCGACGGCTTCTACGCCCTCACCGCGCGCATGGACGCGGAGATCGATCGCGCGGCCGCGAACGCGTACCTCCAGGCCGCCCTCAGGGGCGTGCGCGCGCACGTTGCGCGCCTGCGCCGCCTCTCGAGCGACGACGAGTCGCGCCTGCGCGAGGCGACCCAGGAGCATCTGCTCATCGTCGACGCGATCATCGAGGGCTCGCCCACCATGGCCGCCCATGCGACCGAGCTCCACCTCCATCGCAGCCTTGCCAGCGTCCTGCGATCCGTCGACCGCTCCGACCCCGAGGAGATCCCCGCGTGAAGACCTACGCCGTCCGCGCCCACACCTCCGCCGAGGCGCTGCCTCGCTGGGAGCAGCTCGCCTGGAGGATCGCGGAGGTCGCCGCCGATCCCGCGCCCGTGACACCCGACGTCGAGGACATGGTCATCAACCGCGTGATCGACAACGCCGCGGTCGCGGTCGCGTCGTACGGCCGCTCGGCCCCGTCCGCCGCCCGCGCGCAGGCGCTCGCCCATGGCGCATCGTCCGGCGGGCGCGGCGCGACGGTCCTCGGCGAGCCGGGCGCGACCCGCGTGAGCGCGGAGTGGGCTGCGTGGGCCAACGGCGTCGCGGTGCGCGAGCTCGACTACCACGACACGTTCCTCGCGGAGGAGTACTCGCACCCGGGTGACAACATCCCGCCGCTCGTCGCGGTCGCGCAGCACTCGTCCGGATGCGGCGTCACGGGCGAGGACCTCCTGCGCGGCATCGTGACCGCCTACGAGATCCAGATCGACCTGGTCAAGGCCATCAGCCTCCACCGGCACAAGATCGACCACGTCGCGCACCTGGGCCCCTCGGCCGCGGCGGGCATCGGGACGATGCTCGGGCTGGACACGGAGACGATCTTCCAGGCCGTGGGGCAGGCGCTTCACACGACGACCGCGACGCGGCAGTCCCGCAAGGGCGAGATCTCGTCGTGGAAGGCGCACGCGCCCGCGCTCGCCGGCAAGCTCGCCGTCGAGGCCGTGGACCGGGCGATGCGCGGCCAGACCTCGCCCACCCCCATCTACGAGGGCGAGGACGGGGTGATCGCGCGGCTCCTGGGCGGCTTCGACGCCGCCTACGAGGTGTCGCTACCCGAGCAGGGGGAGCCGCGCCGCGCCATCCTCGACTCGTACACCAAGGAGCACTCAGCCGAGTACCAGTCCCAGGCGTGGATCGATCTCGCGCGTCGGCTGCACCACGAGCACCCCGAGATCGCGGACCCCGACCGCGTCGAGCGCATCGTGCTCGCGACCTCGCACCATACGCACTACGTGATCGGCTCGGGCTCGGGCGACCCGGAGAAGTACTCGCCCACGGCCTCACGCGAGACGCTCGACCACTCGCTGCCGTACATCTTCACCGTCGCGCTCCAGGACGGGTGCTTCGATCACGAGTCGTCCTACCTGCCCGAGCGCGCCGCGCGGCCGGACACGGTGGCGCTGTGGCGGCGCATCGTCACCACGGAGGATCCCGACTGGACTCGCCGCTACCACTCGACCGACCCCGCGGAGAAGGCGTTCGGCGGGTCGATCGAGGTGACCTTCGCCGATGGCAGCATGTTCCGCGACTCGATCGCTGTCGCCGATGCGCACCCCCTGGGCGCGCGGCCCTTCGCCCGCGTCGACTATGTGCGGAAGTTTCGCACCCTGGCGGCGGACGTCCTCGAGGAGGCGGAGGTCGAGCGCTTCCTCGATGTCGCGCAGCGCCTGCCCGCGCTCGCCCCCGAGGAGCTGGGCGAGCTCACCTTCACCGTCCCCGATGCCGTGCGCGCCGCCGCCCCCGCGCCGCGCGGGTTGCTCTAGGGAGGCACGATGCTGTACTCGACCGCCACGCCCGCGGCCAAGCGCGCGGCGTTCCGCGAGCGGCTGGCGTCCGGCGAGCTGCTCCGCATGCCGGGCGCCTTCAACCCGCTGTCGGCGCGGCTCATCGAGCAGCGCGGCTTCGAGGGCGTCTACGTCTCGGGCGCCGTGCTGTCGGCGGACCTGGGGCTGCCGGACATCGGGCTCACCACCCTGACCGAGGTGGCGGCGCGGACGCGTCAGATCGCCCGCATGACGGACCTGCCTGTGCTCGTCGATGCGGACACGGGCTTCGGCGAGCCCATGAACGTCGCGCGCACGGTGCAGGAGCTCGAGGATGCCGGGGTCTCCGGCCTCCACATCGAGGACCAGGTCAATCCCAAGCGCTGCGGTCACCTCGACGGCAAGGAGGTGGTCGACGAGGCCACGGCGCTCGCGCGGATCCGCGCCGCCGTGGACGCCCGCCGCGACCCGAACCTGGTCATCATGGCGCGCACCGACATCCGTGGGGTCTCGGGCCTGGCGGATGCCCTCGACCGCGCGCGGGCGCTCGTGGACGCCGGCGCCGACGCGATCTTCCCCGAGGCGATGGCGACCCTCGCGGAGTTCGAGGCGATGCGCGCGGCGGTCGACGTCCCGCTGCTCGCGAACATGACCGAGTTCGGCAAGTCCGAGCTGTTCACGGTCGAGGCGCTGCGGGACGTGGGTGTGAACATGGTGATCTGGCCGGTGTCGCTGCTGCGACTCGCGATGGGCGCCGCGATGCGCGCCCTCGACACGCTGGACTCCGAGGGCACGCTCGGTCCTCGCGTGGGGGAGATGCAGCACCGCGCCGAGCTCTACGACCTCCTCGACTACCAGGGCTACAGCCGGTTCGACTCCGACATCTTCAACTTCTCCGTGGTCAGGGACTGACCTCTGCAAGTCATCTACTCGGGCATCACAAAGGAGTGATCATGAGCGACAACCCCGAGGTCCGGAAGGGCCTGGTCGGCGTCGTGGCCGACACGACCGCGGTGTCGAAGGTCAACGTCGAGACCAACTCGCTGCTCTATCGCGGCTACCCGGTCCAGGAGCTCGCGGCCCTGTGCTCCTTCGAGGACGTGGTCTACCTGCTGTGGAACGGCGTCCTCCCCACCCCCGAGGAACGTGAGCGCTCGCTCGCCCTCGAGCGCACGCATCGTGACCTGGGCGACCGGCTCATGGGGGTGATCCAGAGGCTTCCCGACTCGACCCACCCCATGGACGTGGTCCGCACCGCGGTGAGCGTGCTCGGAGGCGAGGACCCGACGGCGTGGAGCCATGATCCGGAGGAGATCCGCGACAAGGCGCTCGTGCTGATCGCGAAGGTGCCGGCGGTGGTGGCGTACATCCAGCGTCATCGGCGCGGTCTCGACATCGTGCCGCCGCGCGAGGACCTCGGCTACGCCGCGAACTTCCTCTGGATGACCTTCGGCGAGGAGCCTCCCGAGACCGTCAGGAAGGCGTTCGACGTCTCCATGACGCTGTACGCCGAGCACAGCTTCAACGCCTCGACCTTCACCGCGCGCGTGGTGACGTCGACGCTCTCCGACTACTACAGCGCGATCGTCGCCGCGATCGGCGCCCTCAAGGGTCCGCTCCACGGGGGAGCGAACGAGGCGGTGATGAGGACCTTCGACGAGATCGGCTCGGCGGCGAAGGTGCGCGACTGGCTGGACCAGGCGCTGGCGGAGAAGCGCAAGATCATGGGCTTCGGGCATCGCGTCTACAAGCGCGGCGACTCCCGCGTGCCGACCATGAAGGCCTCGCTCGACACGCTCGTCGCGCACTACGACCGTCCCGACCTCGCCGAGCTCTACGACACCCTCGAGGCCGAGTTCGTCGCGCGCAAGGGCATCTACCCGAACCTCGACTACCCGTCGGGCCCGGCGTACCGCCTCATGGGCTTCGACACCGAGCTGTTCACGCCGATCTTCGTGATGTCGCGGATCGCGGGTTGGACCGCGCATATCCAGGAGCAGCTCGCGAGCAATGCGCTCATCCGGCCGCTATCGCTGTACGACGGTCCGGGGGAGAGGCACATCCCCGGCTACGTGGCGTCGGCAGGCTCGGCGGCGGCCGCGACCCGCCAGGAGGAGGTGGCCGGCTGACCGCTTGCCCCTGGTCGGGGCTGGAGGCGCTCCACGCCGGCGAGCACGCGCGGGTGTGCGCCGCCGCTATGCTCGGCGACAACTGAGGGGGTGCGGTGGAGGGCTACCTGTTCGTCAGGGCGTTCTGGCTGATCATCGAGCTGCTCGAGCTCTGGGGATTCCAGCCGACCCGCAGGCGCCTCGCGAAGCTGAGGTCCCGCGGCCTCATCTCCGCGCACACCTGCGTCGCGTCCGGCACCGTGCCCGGGCTCAAGCCGTTCTGGGAGTCCAAGACGCGCTGGCGCGTCGAGGAGGGCAGGCTCGCGCGCCGGGACGAGGCGATCGCGGTCCGCGCCGTGGATGTCGCGGGACGCGTCCCGACGGCCGTCGAGGAGCAGGTCTTGGGCACCTCGGCGAGCGCGCACCGGGTGCGCGTCCCGTTCGGCGATGAGCCCTTCGGTGAGGGGCCGCCGCTCAGGATCGTCACGGTCCGCACGGACGATGCCGCGATCGAGATCGCGCTCGACCCGGCCGACGAGCGGTGGTTCCGGGAGCGGCTCATGGGGGCGCGCGACGCCGCAGCGCTCGGGGGCGCGTGATGTGGGAAGCGGTCTTTGAGGTCATCGCTGGGTTCTTCGGCGACAGCTGGGGCGGTTCGCCGAGCGAGAAGGCGCTCGCCAAGGATCGCGCGCGCGGACGCATCACGGCGCCGTCGCGCACGACATCGGGGCGAGTCCCCGGGCTTCAGCCCTGGTGGCAGGCGTACCCCACATGGACCGTCGCACGGGAAGAGTTGCGAGTGGGCCGGCGGGTCCTTGCGGGCGTTGTGGCAGACGGAGGGGCCCGCATCCCCACCAGTGTCGAGGAGGGGAGTGTCGGTACGAACATGAGCGTCGTGACGCTGCGGACGGCCGATGCGGTGATCGAGATCGCGCTCGAACCGTCAGACGAGCGGTGGTTCCGCGACCGGCTGGCCGGCGTGAACGCGATCGAGCCGTCCTAGCGGACCAGGTCCTCGGCGATCTCCAGCGCGGCGGCGGTGCGCTCGGCGGCCGTGCCGCCCAGGTCGTTGCCCGGCTTGTTGGCGATGAGCACCGTCATGACCGCCATGCGGATGCGCAGGCGATCCTCGATCGAGGCCTCGTCGGGGATCGCGGCCTCCCACAGGCGCACCTTGAGGTCGTGGACCAGGCTTGTGCCGAGGTTCTGGAGCGCGACCTCGTTCTGCTGGACGCAGCGCATCACGTCGCCGGGAACGCCCTGCGTGATGCCCGCGAGGCGGTGGATCATCTCGAGCCGACGCTCGCGGGTCGAGGGCTCGGCGCGCATCCAGGCGACCAGCTCGTCGAGCGCGGTCGAGGCCTGCGAGAGGAGCGACTCGAGGATGTCGTCCTTGGTCTTGAAGTGGTAGTAGAGCGCGGCCTTGGTGACGCCCAGGTCCTCGGCGATCTCGCGCAACGAGGTCTGGTCGTAGCCGTTCTCGGTGAAGCGCTCGAGCGCGACCTCCTGGATGCGCGCGCGGGTGTCGCCGCGGCGTCGGGTGGGGGTCTCGGTCATCGCTTCCTCTCATGACGCCGGTGCAAGCGGGATTCTGCGGGAATTCGGGAATCGACTTGACGGCCGGCTAGTTCCAGCATAGCGTCCTGTCTGTAACTTACCGGGCGGCTAGGAAGTTCCTCAAGGGCTCATCGTCCCGCTTCCGCACCGCCCAAGGCCCCGGCTCCCTCAGGAGCCCCGGCCCCGCCCGCACGGGCTCCCCGGCGATGCCGCCCTCCCCGGACCTGACGCGCGCCACCGCGCGTGCACCTGAAAGGCACCCATGGACACCACCCCCGATCCCCGCCGCTGGTGGGGCCTGGCCGCGATCGGCCTTGCTCAGCTGATGGTCGTGCTCGACATGACCATCGTCAACATCGCACTGCCCACCGCGCAGGCGGACCTCGGCATCTCCGACGCCGACCGTCAGTGGGTCATCACCGCCTACACGCTCGCGTTCGGCGGGCTCCTCCTGCTCGGAGGCCGCCTCGGCGACGTCTTCGGACGCAAGCAGGTCCTCATCACCGGCCTGATCGGCTTCGCCGCGGCCTCCGCGTTCGGGGGCGTCTCGCAGACCTTCGCGATGCTCATCATCGCTCGCGCCCTGCAGGGCGTGTTCGCCGCGCTGCTCGCGCCGGCGGCCCTGTCCATGCTCAACGTGACGTTCACCGATCCCAAGGAGCGCGCCCGCGCGCTCGGCGTCTACGGCGCGATCGCAGGCGGCGGCGCGGCGCTGGGCCTCATCCTCGGCGGCACGCTCACGCAGTACCTCGACTGGCGCTGGACGCTCATGGTCAACGTGCCCATCGCGGTGGTCGCCGTGATCGGCGCGGTGCTCTTCCTGCACAACCACGGCACCGAGGGCATCCGCACCCGGCTCGACATCCCCGGCGCGCTGCTCGCGACCGGCGGCGTGCTCGCGATCGTCTACGCGCTGAGCGAGGCCGAGCAGCACGGGTGGACGTCCACCTTGGTGCTGTCCATGCTCGCCCTGGGCGCGGCGCTGCTCGTGGTGTTCGTGCTCGTCGAGCGCCGCACCCCGCACGCGCTCCTGCCCCTGCACCTGCTGCGCGACCGCAACCGCGTCGGCGCCCTGAGCGCGGTGGGCCTGACCCAGATCGGCATGTTCGGCGTCTTCCTGTTCCTCACCTACTACCTCCAGGGGATCCAGGGGTACTCGCCGCTCAAGACCGGCGTGGCCTTCCTGCCCATGGTGCTCGGCATGATGACCGGCGCGGTCGGCATCTCGGCCCGCTTCCTGCCCCGCGTCGGCCCCCGTCGCCTCATGCTCCCCGGCATGCTCATCGCGGCGTCGGCGCTGGCGTTCCTCACGCAGATCGACGTGGGCTCGACCTACTGGCTGCACGTGTTCCCCGGCCTGCTGCTCCTGGGCCTCGGCATGGGCATGACGTTCATGCCGTCGATGGCCACCGCGACCGGCGGTGTGCGTGGGACCGATGCGGGCGTGGTCTCCGCGACGCTCAACACCACCCAGCAGGTGGGCGGGTCGATCGGCATCGCGCTGCTCAACACGGTCGCCGCGACCGCCACGACGAACTGGATCGCCGATCACGGCGCCACCACCCCCGCGGAGATGGCGGAGGCCACGGTCCAGGGCTTCTCGACCGCGATGTGGATCTCGGTGGGCGCGGTGCTGCTCGCGGCGCTCGTCGCCGCCCTGCTGGTGCAGTCGCGTCCGATGGTGGGCGGGGCGCATGCCGGCGAGGCCGCGGTCGCGGCCGCGGGTGAGCAGATCTCGGGCGCCGACGCCGCGGCCGTCCCGGCGGTCGCCGGCGGGTCCGAGGGCGACGCCGAGCGAGCCTGACGCCTCGTCGCCTCTGCCGACGCGAAGTGCCCGTTCTCCCACGAGGGCGGGCACTTCGCGTCGGTGTCAACGCTGGCGCGCTGCGGGGAAGCGCTCAGGGGGTCGGTGGCAGCGCCGACGACGGCACCGACGCCTCCGGGCCGGCCTCGCCCCCGAGGCTCGCGGCGAGCAGCTCGCGCGCGCGGGCGAGGTGCTCGTCGAGCATCGCCGCCGCGCCCTCGCCGTCGCCGGCCTCGATGAGCGCGAGGATGCGCGCGTGCTCGGCGACGATGATCTCGGGGCTCAGCCGCTGGCGGCCCTGCAGCTGCGCCATGCACAGCTTCACCTCGAACGCGAGGGAGTGGTACATCGCGGAGGTGCGCGTGCTGGCGAGCGAGTCGATGAGGCTCGTATGGAAGCGCATGTCCGGGTCGACGATCGCGTAGGAGCCCTCGGCCCACAGCGCCGCGATCTCGGCGTTGGCCTCGCACGCGGCTGCAGGCACCTGCCGCGTGAGCGCGAGCCGGCGCAGCACCTCCGACTCGAGGTAGGTGCGCGTGCGGTAGATGTCGCGCACGTCCTCCGGCCCGAGCGTGATGACGCGCGCCGTCTTGTGGTTGGCGCGGACCAGCACCTTCTCGCCGGTGAGCCGCTCGATCGCGGCGCGGGCGCTCGCGCGGGCGACGTCGTAGCGCGTCGAGACCTCGAGCTCGGTGAGCGGCGTGCCGGGAGCGAGCTCGCCTGAGACGACCTTCTCGCGCAGGTCCTCGACCAGCGCGTCGACCAGGCTGGTCACCACGATCCCTCGCGCCATCGCCGTCCTCCGTCGGTCGGGTCGGGACGATGCGGCGGTCCGAGCCGCAACGCCTGCGAGCAATCTATCCGATCCGGGACCCTTGTCACTTGCGTCTACTTGTCGGACAATCGGCGTGTCCGTGTGTATGGCGCTCTCGACGAGGAGACCCATGTCCCCGCAGCACTCCCGGCTCGGCGAGCTGCTCGATGCGTGCGTGGACGATCCCGCGCAGGTGCGGACGGACACCCTCACGCGTCGCGCGATGGCGCACGACGCCTCGCACGTCCTGCTGGTCCCCGCGGCCGTGGTGGCGCCCGCGAGCGCCGCCGAGGTCGGGGCGGTCATGCGCGCCGCCGCCGAGGCGCAGGCACCGCTGACGTTCCGGTCCGGCGGGACGTCGCTGTCCGGACAGGCCGGCACGGACGGCGTGCTCGTCGACGTGCGCCGTCACTTCACCGACATCGAGGTCCTCGACGGGGGAGCGCGCGTGCGCGTCCAGCCCGGCGCGACCGTGCGCCGCGTCAACGCGCGCCTGCTGCGCCACGGCCGGAGGCTCGGTCCCGATCCCGCGAGCGAGATCGCGTGCACGCTCGGCGGGGTGATCGCCAACAACTCGTCCGGGATGTCCTGCGGCACGGTGGAGAACAGCTACCGGACGCTCGAGTCGCTCGTCGCGGTGCTGCCGTCGGGCACGGTGGTGGACACGGCGGACCCCGGCGCGGACGCGACGCTCGCCCGCGACGAGCCGGCGCTCCACGCCGGGCTGCTCGAGCTGCGCGCCCGGATCCTCGCGAACCCGGAGTCGGTCGCGACCATCGAGCGGCAGTTCGCGATGAAGAACACCATGGGGTACGGCGTCAACGCCCTCGTCGACTTCGAGCGCCCGGCCGAGATCCTCGCTCATCTGCTGGTGGGCAGCGAGGGCACGCTCGCCTTCGTCGCGGAGGCGACGATGCGCACCGTCCCCCTGCGTCCTCACGCCGCGACCGCGCTGCTGGTATTCCGGGACCTCGAGGCCGCGAGCCGGGCGCTGCCGCCGCTCGTCGCGACCGGGGCCGCGGCCCTCGAGCTCATGGACGCCACCTCGCTCCGTGTCGGGCAGGGGCAGAAGGGCGCCCCCGAGGCCGTGCGCTCGCTCGCCGTCGGCACGCAGGCCGCGCTGCTGGTCGAGTACCAGGCGGAGACCGCGCAGGCGCTCGCCGCACTCGTGGACGGCGCCCGGGCGGTCCTCGCCGCGCTCCCGCTCGAGAGGCCGGCCGTGCTCGGCACCGACGCCGCGCATCGGGAGGAGCTGTGGAAGCTGCGCAAGGGGCTGTACGCGACGGTGGCCGGCGCCCGCCGTAGCGGGACCACGGCCCTGCTCGAGGACGTGGTCGTGCCGGTCGAGCGGTTGGCGGACGCCTGCATCGCGTTGGCGGCGCTCCTCGAGCGGTACGGCTACGAGGACGCGGTGATCTTCGGACACGCCAAGGACGGCAACCTCCACTTCATGCTCACGGATCGCTTCGAGGGCGCCGAGGCGCTGGGACGCTACGAGGCCTTCACCGAGGAGCTGGTCGCGCTCATCCTCGGCCTGGGCGGATCGCTCAAGGCCGAGCACGGCACGGGCCGGGTGATGGCGCCGTTCGTGCGCCGTCAGTACGGCGACGAGCTCTACGCCGTCATGCGCGAGATCAAGCGTCTGTGCGACCCGCAGGGGGTTCTTGGGCCCGGCATCCTCCTGTCCGAGGATCCCCACGCGCACCTCGCGCACATCAAGCTCGCCCCGGCGATCGAGCCGCTCGCGGACTCGTGTGTCGAGTGCGGCTACTGCGAACCCATCTGCCCGTCGCGGAACCTCACCCTCACGCCGCGCCAGCGCATCGTGCTGCGCCGCGAGATGCGCGCCGCCGAGGCGGCGGGGGAGCACGATGCGGCGGCGGAGATCGCGGCCGGGTACCGGTACGCGGGGGAGCAGACATGCGCGGTCGACTCGCTGTGCGCGACCTCGTGCCCGCTGGGGATCGACACCGGCGCGCTCGTGAAGGGGCTGCGAGCCGAGCATCTGCCCGGACCGCTGGGCGCGGTCTGGACCGGTGCGGCGCGCCATTGGGAAGGCGCGAACCGCGTGGCATCGGCGGCGCTGACCGCCGCAGCGGCCGCCCCGGACCCCCTGGTGCGCGGCGCGAACCGGGCGGCGCGCGCGGTGCTCGGCGAGGACACCGTGCCGCTGTGGTCCGCGGACCTCCCGAAGGGTGGTGCGAGCCGTGCCCGGCCCGCGCCTGACGGCCCTCCCGAGGTGGTCTATCTGCCCTCGTGCCAGAGCGCGATGTTCGGTCCGGGGGCTGGACCTGGCGTGCAGCGGGCCTTCGAGGCGCTCTGCGCGGCGGCGGGGATCCCGCTGCTCGTGCCGGACGGCATCGACTCGCTGTGCTGCGGGACCGTGTGGTCCTCCAAGGGTGCGACGGCCGGGCTCGCTGCGATGCGCGCGAGGGTGCTGCCCGTCCTTCGCGCCGCGACGGACGGCGGCAGGCTGCCCGTGGTGAGCGACGCATCGTCCTGCACGGAGGGCTTCGCGCGCCTGGTCGCCGCGGCGCAGGGCTTCGAGGTGCGCGTGGTCGACGCCGTGACGTTCGTCGCCGAGCGCGTGCTCCCCGTGCTCGGCGAGGTGTCGCGTCTCGACTCGCTGACCCTGCACCCCACGTGCTCGTCGGTCCACCTGGGGCTCGAGGCGGACCTGCGTCGCGTGGCCGGAGCGGTCGCGCGCGAGGTCGCCGTCCCCGACGACTGGGGCTGCTGCGCCTTCGCGGGCGACCGCGGCCTCCTGCACCCCGAGCTGACCGCATCGGCCACCGCACCCGAGGCCGCTGGGGCGGCGGCGCTCGGCTCGGACGCGCACGCCTCGTGCAACCGGACCTGTGAGCTCGGGATGTCCCGAGCCACGGGCGTGCCCTACCGGCACGTCCTCGAGCTTCTCGCGGAGCGGCTCGACCTCACCCCTCCATCCCTGGTATACCCGGCATCCAACGAAGGAGCACTCTCATGAACCCGTCCACCACCGCCTTGGTCCTCATCGAGTTCCAGAACGACTTCACCAGCGAGGGCGGCTCGCTGCACGGCGCCGTCGCCGACGTCATGGAGCAGACCGGCACGCTTCCGAACGCCAAGCGCGCGCTCGAGGCGGCACGTGCGGCCGGCGCCACCGTGATCCACAGCCCCATCGCGTTCCAGCCCGGCTACTACGAGATCACCGCGCACCCCTACGGCATCCTCAAGGGCGTCGTGGACACGACGTCCTTCGTCAAGGGCACGTGGGGCTGCGAGATCGTCGGCGAGATGGAGCCCGCGGGCGAGGACATCGTGATCGAGGGCAAGCGCGGCCTCGACGCGTTCGCCTCGACCAACCTCGACTTCATCCTGCGCTCGAAGGGCATCACGACCATCGTGCTCGCCGGCTTCCTCACCAACTGCTGCGTCGAGTCGACCATGCGCTCCGCGTACGAGAAGGGCTTCGAGGTGCTCACCCTCACCGACGCGGTGGGCGCGACGTCCATGGAGGAGCACGCGAACGCCATCAAGTTCGACTACCCGATGTTCTCCAAGCCCACGACGGTGGACGAGTTCGTCGCAGCGCTGTCCGGGGAGCTCGTGTCCGCGGACACGTCGCGCGGATACTGAGGCCGCGCGCGAAGCCGCCCCCACAACTGGGGTGTGGTGGCGTGGGTAGCGCTGTGCCACAGTATCGCCATGCCTACCAGTGACAACGCTCCCGCGGGCGCTCCCTTCACGTTCGCGTCGAACCTCGGCCGTGGACTGGCCCTGCTCATCGTCGGCAACTTCGTGTCCATGTTCGGCGCGCTGTCGTCGGTGGCCGCGCTTGCGGTGATCGGTGCGATCGCCGCGCTCATCGGCCTCGTCCTGACCCTGGTTGCGGTGACACGCCAGGCGGCCGCGATCGAGGCGATCGCGGCGGCGCTGAACGTCACGCAGCCCTCGGCGGCGCCCACGCAGGTGAGCAACGCCGAGTTCTTCGGCAAGCAGTAGTCGGTCTACGGCTCCGCCACACCGGTGCGGTTGCCACCGTGCTCTGGAGGTCGTCCACGCTGCGACTCGCCGACGACACGCCGATCCTCGTGTGGCGGAGCCGCGAAACCGTGTGGCGGAGCCGTGAGCGCGCCTACACCTTGACGGTCTGCGTGCACCGGGGGAACGCGCTGCAGCCGAGGAAGTCGCCGTACCTGCCGGTGCGCTTCACCAGCGTGCCCTCGCCGCAGCCGGGGCACACCTGCACCTCGGCCGCGGGCGCGCCGGTCGCGTCGACCACCTGGACGCCCGGGTCCTCGAGCAGCTCGAGGACGAACGGCGACTCGCGTCTCGCGACGGTGAACAGCGTCACGGTCTGGCGCGCGCGCGTGAGCGCAACGTAGAGCAGCCGGCGCTCCTCGGAGTCGGGGTAGCCGTCGTCCTCGGACATCGCGAGGGCGAGCACCGGGTCGTCCGGGATGGTGCTGGGGAAGCCGTACCGGCCGCTCGTGACGTTCGGCAGGACGATGTGGTCCGCCTCGAGGCCCTTCGACCGGTGCACGGTGCGGAAGCGCACGTCCAGGCCGTCCACGCGCCGCGCGGGCATGAGCTGCTGGTCGAAGCCGTAGCGGCCGAGGACATCGACGGTCGCGCGGCCGCTGCGGGCGCCGCGAGCCGATGCTGCGAGGCGCTCCAGGTGAGCCTCGATGGCGCCCGGCACCGCATCGTGCCGCGGTACCCGGACGATGGTGACCGGCGCGCCACCCTCGCCCCGGGCGGAGCGGACCGTCTTGGTGATCTGCGCGGGGTTGCGCGACACGAAGCGGCCGGCGATATCGGCGGTGGTCTGCGTGGTGCGGAACGTCGTCTGGAGGCGGCGGGTCAACGCCGGGCCGAAGTACTCGGCGAAGCCGGTCATGACCGAGAGGTCCGCGCCGGCGAAGCGGTTGATGGCCTGCCAGTCGTCGCCGACAGCGAGCAGGTGCTTGCCGCGACCGTGCAGCAGCGCCTTGGTGAGGCGGGCTCGCGCGCGCGACGTGTCCTGGAACTCGTCGACCATGACGAGGTCCCAGCGCGCGAGCGACGGGTCGCGCTCGACGGCCTCGGCGGCGGCCAGCAGCATGTCGTCGAAGTCGACGGTACGGGTCGCGGCGAGCTCGGCCTGCCAGGCGTCGTGGATGTGCCAGTACAGGTCCACGAACAGGCGGGTGCGGGCGGTGTCCCATTCGGGGTGCGCGGCGACTCGGGCCCGCAGGGTCTCGCGCGTGAGCGCGCCCGGCTTCACATGCGACATGAACGTCCGCATGAGCCGCGCGAGGCGCTCATGCTCGAGGGGCTCGGCGCCGGGCAGCTCCCTGTCGGGGTTCCAGTCGAGCGCGAGGCCGTGACGCTCGAGGTCCTCGGCGAGCGCCTCGAAGCCGCTGTGGTCGATGATCGAGTGCCACTCGGTCTCGACCAGCGCGGTGCCGTGGCGCGCGTGGACCTTGCGCTTCCACTCCATGGCCTCGCGATAGCCGCGGAAGTCCTCGACCACCGAGCCGTCGGCACGCACCGCCCAGTGCTCGTGCCACACGTCCGCGGCCGGGTAGTAGAAGTCGGGCCGGTACTGGCCGTGGGCGCGGTCGGCGACATCGTGCGTGTACGGCGCTTCGTAGCGGTACTCGACGCCGTGGAGGAACAGCCAGTCCGCGATGAGGCGCTCGCCCTCGCTCCGGACGGTCTCCCCGCGGTAGGTCTCGAAGCCGCTGAGCTTGGTCGCCGGGTCGTAGCTGTCGGGCGCCCCGCCGTCGCCCGCGACGGACAGCTTGCCGTAGAGCAGGCGGAACAGGTCCCACTTGAAGCGGAAGCCCAGGTCCTGGTCGCGCAGGCGATCCACGATCTCCTGCACCTTCTCCACGTCGCGACCGCCCTCGACCCAGGGTGCGATGCGCGGCTTGCGACCTGTGGCCTCGCCGATGAGCGCGAGCCCGAACGAGTGGAACGTCGTCGCCTTGACCCCGTCGCTCGCAAGGCCAAGCGCGCGCAGGCGCGTGCCGACGCGCTCCTCGAGCTCCTTCGCCGCGTCCGCGTTGAAGGCGAGCATGAGCACGCGCTCCGGGCGCACGAACCCGCGGCGGATCGCGTACGCCGCGCGTGCCACCATCACGGAGGTCTTGCCGGAGCCCGCGGCGGCGATCACGCGCACGCGGTTGTCGTGGGAGACCACGGCGCGCGCCTGCTCCTCGGTGAGCGGCGACTTCTCGACGCGAGCGAAGAAGGCGCGGCCGGACCTGAGCTCGCGACGCAGGATCTCGTCGTTCGCCGCGCTGACGTCCGCGAGGTGGTCGCGCGCGAGGAACGCCAGAGCGCGATGCTCGGTGGGGGAGAGCCGGTCCTCGACGCCCTCGCGCTCGGCCTCGGTGAGCGCGGCCAGGACGTCGTCGTGGCGGGGGAGCCCGGCGAGGATCGCGGCTGCGTCGTCGTGGGCGATCCACCGCTGCGTGCGCACGCGCGTCTCGAGCAGGCGGGTGAATACGGGCTCGCGTGCGGCGGCGAGAAGGAGCGGCTCGCGCAGCTTCGCCCCGGTGACGATGCGGGACACCGCGGCCGTCACGTCCTTTGCGTGGCCCCGGCGAAGGCCGGGCAGGCGGGTGCGGGGCGCATCGTCCGTCGCCTCGACCACGAGGCAGCGTCCGGTCCACCACCAGGCCGTGCGCACCCGTGCGGCCTCGGCGCCCTCGAGGCGCGTGGTCTGGCCGTCGAACGTGAGCGCCAGGCCCGCCCCTTCACGTGTGAGCGTCCACCCGGAGCGGCCGGTCCACGTCTGAGGCATCCGACTATCCTGCCGCAGCCCGGGGACACCGCCGGACCACCGCATCGTGCCGGCGACGCCTCCTGGCGGGACATGGGCGCAGGATCGGCGCCGAATCCCGCACCCATGTCCCGCCAGCGGTCGCGTGGGAGCGCAGGACCGGCCACAAACGCGGAAGGCCCGCCCCGCGGATGCGGGACGGGCCTTCGGGTGAGCGCTACGGCTTAGCAGTCGTAGTAGAGCTCGAACTCGTGCGGGTGCGGACGGAAGCGCAGCGGGTCGATCTCCTGCGTGCGCTTGAGGTCGATCCACATCTCGATGAGGTCCTCGGTGAACACGCCACCCTCGGTGAGGAAGCCGTGGTCCGCCTCGAGCGCGTCGAGCACCGCGGGGAGCGAGGCCGGGACCTGAGCGATCTGGGCGTGCTCCTCCGGGGGAAGCTCGTAGAGGTCCTTGTCGACCGGGGCCGGGGGCTCGATGCGGTTCTTGATGCCGTCGATGCCGGCCATCAGGAGCGCCGCGAACGCGAGGTACGGGTTCGACGACGGGTCGGGCGCGCGGAACTCGATGCGCTTGGCCTTCGGGTTCGAGCCGGTGATCGGGATACGCACCGCGGCGGAGCGGTTGCGGGCCGAGTACACCAGGTTGACCGGGGCCTCGTAGCCCGGCACGAGGCGGTGGTACGAGTTGACGGTCGGGTTGGTGAACGCGAGCAGCGACGGCGCGTGCTTGAGGATTCCGCCGATGTACCAGCGGGCGATGTCCGAGAGGCCGCCGTAGCCCGCCTCGTCGTAGAACAGCGGCTCGCCGTTCTTCCAGATCGACTGGTGGACGTGCATGCCCGAGCCGTTGTCGCCGAAGAGCGGCTTCGGCATGAAGGTCACGGTCTTGCCCGCACGCCACGCGACGTTCTTGACGACGTACTTGAACTTCTGGATGTCGTCGCCCGCGTGCAGCAGCGTGTTGAAGCGGTAGTTGATCTCCTGCTGGCCGGCGGTGCCCACCTCGTGGTGCGCGCGCTCGAGCTCGAGGCCGACCTCGCCGAGGACCTTGCACATCTCGTCGCGGAGGTCCGCGAACTGGTCGCCGGGGGAGACGGGGAAGTAGCCGCCCTTGTAGCGCGTCTTGTAGCCGCGGTTGGGGGTGCCGTCCTCCTCGTACTCGACGCCGGTGTTCCACCAGGCCTCGGACGAGTCGATGTGGTAGTAGCCCTCGTGCTGGTTCGTGTCGAAGCGAACCGAGTCGAAGATGAAGAACTCCGCCTCGGGGGCGAAGAAGGCGGTGTCACCGATGCCGGTGGACTTCAGGTACTCGACGGCCTTCGCCGCGATGTTGCGGGGGTCGCGCGAGTAGGGCTCGTTCGTGAAGGGGTCCACGATCGAGAAGTTGATGACGAGCGTCTTCGCCTTGCGGAACGGGTCGACGAACGCCGTCGCCACGTCCGGCAGCAGCTTCATGTCGGACTCGTTGATCGCCTGGAAACCGCGGATCGACGAACCGTCGAACATCGCGCCCTCGGTGAACACGTCCTCGGTGAACTGCGACGCGGGGATGTTGAAGTGCTGCATCTGACCGGGAAGGTCGCAGAAGCGGATGTCGACGAACTCGACGCCCTCGTTCTTCACATACTCGATCGCCTCGTTGGCGTCTTTGAACATCCGGTACTCCTCAAGAGAGACAGGCCTACAGTGGCACTCCACACCCTAGGGGCGGAGGGTTGCCTGCACATACACGCAATGTTTCATCGGTGTTACATGTGGCACTCCGGCGGCTGTGGTAGCCGAGGACGAATCGGACGATGCGCGCAGGCTTGCCTCGGCATCGTCCGGATAGGCTGTCGCGGTGAGCGAGCAGAGCCCCCCGACCGACACGTCGACCCCGTCCGCGCATGTCCCGCGCAGGCTCGGTGGCATCGCGATCGACTGGGCGATGTGCCTCCTGATCTCGTCCGCGTTCTTCCCGGACCCCACCTACGCGACGTCGGGCGCGACGTCCGTCGAGCGGGCCTTCCTTGCGGGCGCCCCGTTCGCGACGCTCGCCGTCTGGGCGCTCCAGCACCTTCTCCTGGTCGCGACGCTCGGCTCGACCATCGGCCACCGCATCGCGGGCCTGCGGGTGGTGCGCGAGGACGGCGCGTCCGTCGTGGGCATCACCAAGGCGGCGATCCGCACGGGCTTGCTGGTGCTGGTGATCCCCGCGGTCGTCTGGGGCCCCGACGGCCGAGGCCTGCACGACCGCCTCGCCGGCACGCGCATCGTCCGCACGGGCGGGCAGGCATGATGACGGAGCTCCACGCGCGCGGTGTGCTGCTCGACATGGACGGCACGCTCATCGACTCCACCGCGACGGTCGACGTCGTCTGGGGAGACTTCGCGCGCCAGGCGGGGCTCGATCCCGCCGAGGTCCTCGCCCACGTCCACGGCGTGCCCGCGCGCGCGACGCTGCGCCGTTTCCTCGGGGAGGGCGCGGACATCGAGCCGTGGTTCGCGCAGGTCTCCGCGTGGGAGAACGAGCGCTTCGACGCGGATGTCGAGATCCCCGGCGCCGTCGCCGCGGTGCGCACGCTGCCGTCCGGTCGCTGGGCCGTCGTGACATCGGCGGTGCGCGACGCGGCGCTTCGCCGGTTGACGCGCCTCGGGTTCCCCGTGGTCCAGGTCCTGATCGCCGCGGAGGACGTCGAGCACGGCAAGCCCGATCCCGAGCCGTACCGCCGTGGCGCGGATGCGCTTGGGCTCGATCCGGAGGACTGCGTGGTGTTCGAGGACTCGGACGCGGGCGTCCGCTCGGGTCTCGCGGCGGGCGCGCAGGTGGTGGTGGTCGGAGGCCTCGACACCGCCGCGACGGCGGGGCTGCCGCGCGTGACGGACCTGCGTGGCGTGGAGTTCGCGGGCACCGACGGGGGCGTGCTGGTCACGCTGCCGTAGCGACGGCGCGACAACCATCCACCACCGGGATGCGCGGATCCCGGAGAAGCGACAACCCCCTACCACTTCCGGTGGTGCCGGGCGGGACCGGGTTCCGGGTGGAGGGGATTGTCGGAAGCGTGAGGCTCAGCGGCCGCGCATGCCCTTGCGGTCGGGACGCGCGCGCACCGGGTCGATGCCCTTGGGCATCGGGGGCTTCGCGCCGCCGATGGCCTTGAGGCGTGCCTCGACCTTGGGGCGGTCGTTGCGGCCGAGCGCCTTCTTGGTCTTGCGGATCGCCTTGGTGAGGTCCGGAAGCGGGACCTCACCCTCGCCGCGGCCGACGTAGATGATGGTCACGGGGACACCGGGGACCAGCTTCTCGATGCGCTTCTTCGCCTGACCCGCGGGCTTGCGCGCGGCGCTTCCGCCCTCCGCGACCAGGAGGATGCCGCCCTTGCCGACGCCCTGGAACACGATCGCGCTGCCGCGCGCGTCCATGTTCGCGGGAGCGTCCTCGAAGTGCCATCCGCTGCGGATCGACTGGGCGACGGCGAGCGACGCACCGGTCTGCCCCTCCATGCGGGAGTACGCGACGCGCTCGAAGCGGCGCGTGAGGAACCACATCGCGAGCAGCGCCGCGGTGAGCACACCGAAGATCGACATGTAGACGATCGCGATGGTGCCGCCGATGACGAAGATGCCGAACAGCACGAAGGCCGCGATGGTCCCGATGAGGATGCCGAGGATGCCCGGCAGCAGCTTCTTGTCGTACGGGGCGGTGGTCCGGTACGCCTGCGCGATGAGGTGGTACCAGCGCTGCTTCTTGGGCTTGGGTGCGTCGTTCTTCGCCATGATGCGGTCAGTCTAGTCGCAGGTGGGGACCGGCTCGGGACCCCCGTGAGGATGACGGGACGATGCGCGGCTCAGGCGAGCTCGGGACGTGCCTTGAGAAGCGCCGAGGCCTCCTGGCGCGACTCGGTCGCCTCGCCCAGGTGCGCGAGCGACGCAGGGATCTCCCGCCCCTTGCGCTTCATCGCCTGACCCCAGAGGCGGCCCGCGCGGTACGAGGACCGCACGAGCGGCCCGGACATCACGCCGAGGAAGCCGATCTCCTCGGCGATGTCCGACAGCTCGACGAACTCCTGCGGCTTGACCCAGCGGTCCACGGGGTGGTGGCGGGGCGAGGGGCGCAGGTACTGCGTGATGGTGATGAGGTCGCAGCCGGCCGCATGGAGGTCGCGGAGCGCCTCGACGGCCTCGTCGAACGTCTCGCCCATGCCGAGGATCAGGTTCGACTTGGTGACCAGGCCGTCCTCCTGGGCCGCGGTGAGCACCGACAGCGAACGGTCGTAGCGGAAGCCGGGGCGGATCCGCTTGAAGACGCGGGGGACCGTCTCGAGGTTGTGCGCGAGCACCTCGGGGCGCGAGGAGAAGACCTCGGCCAGCTGCTCCGGGACCGCGTTGAAGTCGGGGATGAGCAGCTCGACGCCCACACCGGGGGTGGTGGCGTGGATCTGGCGGACGGTCTCCGCGTAGAGCCACGCGCCGCCGTCCTCGAGGTCGTCGCGCGCCACGCCGGTGATGGTCGAGTACTTGAGACCCATCTGGCGCACCGACTCCGCGACGCGGCGCGGCTCGTCCGCGTCGAAGGCCGCGGGCTTGCCCGTGTCGATCTGGCAGAAGTCGCATCGGCGCGTGCACTGGTCGCCGCCGATGAGGAACGTCGCCTCGCGGTCCTCCCAGCACTCGAAGATGTTGGGGCAGCCGGCCTCCTCGCACACCGTGTGCAGGCCGCCGGTCTTCACCAGGCCCTTGAGGTCGTTGTACTCGGGGCCCATGGTCGCCTTGGTGCGAATCCACTCGGGCTTGCGCTCGATCGGGACGGCGGAGTTGCGCGCCTCGACGCGCAGCATCTTGCGGCCTTCGGGGGCGATGGTCACACGGGCTCCTTCGTGGGGAGGTCGGAGGCGGCAGGGGTGGGCGCCAGCGCCCACCTTACGTCGGCCAGCGCATCGTTCAGGAATCGGACGGTCGGCTCGACCGCCTCGGACAGCGGGACCTCGCGGCCGAGCTCGGCGCTGAGGGAGGTGACGTCGGCGTCGGAGATGCCGCACGGGACGATGCGGTCGAACCAGTCGAGATCCGGCGTGCAGTTGAGCGCGAAGCCGTGCATGGTCACGCCCTTCGCCACCCGGACGCCGATCGCGCAGATCTTGCGTTCGCGCCTGCCGTCGGCGGCGGGCAGCCACACGCCCGAGCGGTCCTCGACGCGCATCGTCTCCAGGCCGAATGAGGCGCACACGTCCATGACGGCCTGCTCGAGGCGACGGACGTAGCGGACCACGTCCACGGGCTCCGCGAGCCGCACGATGGGGTACCCGACCAGCTGGCCAGGCCCGTGCCATGTGATGCGGCCGCCGCGGTCGACGTCGACCACGGGGGTGCCGTCGACGGGCCGGTCCCACGTCGCGGTGCGGCGGCCCGCCGTGTACACGGGCTCGTGCTCGACCAGGAGCAGCGTGTCCTCGCGCTCGCCGGTCGCGACCTGCGCGTGGATCTCGCGCTGGAGATCCCACGCCTCCTGGTACGGGACGAGGCGCGTGCCGAGCTCGAGGGGGACGATCTGCATCCCAGGATGGTAACTCTTCGCCGAAAGTGGGAATAAGGTCCCGCCTTTGCGCGATCATTACCGACGTGAACATTCGATCCTGGGCTCGTCCCCTGCTCATCATCCTGGTGATCTTCGCGTGGCTATCCATCGGCGGCGCCGGCGGACAGACGTTCGGCAAGCTCTCCGAGGTTCAGGAGAACGACTCCGCCGCGTTCCTGCCCTCGAGCGCCGAGTCGACCGAGGCCGCGGCGGCGCACGCCGAGTTCGCCCCGACCGACTCCGTCCCCACGCTCCTCGCGGTCGAGGGCGGCGCATCCGACGTCGCGACGGTGCAGTCCTTCGTCGACGGCGTCCTCTCCGTTCCCCTCGAGGGAGACCCCGAGGGCCGCACGCTCGGCGACGTCACCCTCACCGGCCCGCAGGGCCAGGGCCCGACCGCGATCCCGTCCGAGGACGGCGACGCGATCCTCGTGTCCTTCGCGGTCGACGCGGACGTCTTCGACGAGATGGCGGGCGAGGAGTCCATCGGACAGCTCTACGTCGACGAGCTGCGGACCGCCTGGAGCGAGGCCGACACGGGCCTCACCGGCTACGTGACAGGCCCCGGCGGCCTGGTCGCGGACCTGGTCGAGGCCTTCGGAGGCATCGACGGCATCCTGCTGCTCGTGGCGCTCGGCGTGGTGCTCGTGATCCTGCTGATCGTCTACCGCAGCCCTGTGCTGCCGTTCCTGGTGCTCGCCACCTCCATGCTCGCGCTCACCGGGGCGATCATCGCGGTCTTCGCCCTCGCGAACGCCGACGTCATCACGCTCAACGGCCAGAGCCAGGGCATCATGTTCATCCTCGTCGTCGGTGCGACCACGGACTACTCGCTGCTGCTCGTGGCCCGCTACCGCGAGGAGCTGCTGCGCATCCAGTCCCCGTACTCGGCGCTGTCCCACGCCTGGAAGCGGTCGCTCGAGCCCATCGCGGCCTCCGCCGGCACGGTGGTCATCGGCCTCCTTGTCCTCCTGCTGAGCGACCTCAAGTCGAACGCCGCGCTCGGCCCGGCCGGCGCGATCGGCATCGCCGCATCGTTCCTGGCGGCGCTCACGCTGCTGCCCGCGCTGCTGCTCATCGGCGGCAAGCACGCGCGCGGGGTCTTCTGGCCGGCGATGCCGCGCTACCGCGGCGACGATGCGCACGAGGCCGAGGAGACCATCGAGGCCGTCGAGGCGCGCGCCGGGGTGTGGGGCCGCATCTCGCGCGGCGTCGACGCGCGTCCGCGCGTGGTGTGGGTGTCCGCGGCGCTCGGCCTCGCGGTGCTCGCAGCCTTCGTGCCCACCTTCAAGTCGGGCGGCCTGGGCGAGCGCGACATCTTCACCGCGGAGACGGAGTCGGTGACCGGCTTCGAGTTCCTCGAGCAGCACTTCGACGCGGGCGCGACGTCGCCCATCCGCGTGATCGCCGCAGAGGGGTCCGCGGAGGACGTCCTCGCGGCGGTCCAGGGCGTGGACGGGATCGTCGACGCCTACGTGCTCACCCCGGCCGTCGCGGCCGGCGCGCCCGCCGGATCCGTGCCCGGCGAGGAGCCCGTGGTGGTCGACGGTCGCGTCGAGGTCGACGCGATCACGCAGGTCTCGGCCTCGTCGGCGGAGGCGCTCGACATCGTCGCCGACGTCCGCGAGGCGGTCCACGCCGTCGATGCCGAGGCGCTGGTCGGCGGCCAGGCCGCCGAGTCGCTCGACACCCGCCTCACCACCGAGCGCGACCTCACGGTGATCCTGCCGACCATCCTCGCGGTCATCCTGGTGGTGCTGGTGCTGCTGCTGCGCGCGTTCGTCGCCCCGGTGCTGATCATCGTGGCGAACGTCCTGAGCTTCGCCGCGACCATCGGGCTGTCCGCCATCGTGTTCACCCACCTGCTCGACTTCCCGGGCACCGACCCCTCGGTGCCGTTGCTCGGGTTCGTGTTCCTGGTGGCGCTCGGGGTCGACTACTCGATCTTCCTCATGTCCCGTGCGCGCGAGGAGTCGCTCCAGCATGGGGCGAAGGAGGGCATCCGGCGCGCTCTGGCCGTCACCGGCGGCGTGATCACCTCCGCGGGGATCGTGCTGGCGGCGACGTTCGCGGCGCTCGGCGTGATCCCGCTCATCTTCCTGGCGCAGATCGCGTTCATCGTCGCCGCGGGCGTGCTCATCGACACGTTCGTGGTGCGGTCGCTCCTGGTGCCCGGGCTGATCGGCGATCTCCGCGCCCGCGCGTGGTGGGCCTCGCGGAAGATCTCCGACTAGTCCTGTGGACAACGCCGCGCGACGCGGCCCGGCTGTCACCGTGGTGGGGTGCGACAGATCACCCCGCTCCGGCTCGACCGGGTCGCGCGCGCGGTCGGTTCGGGCGACCGTGACGAGAGGCTCGCGAGGGCCCGCCTCGAGGCGCTGAGCGCGCTCGCCCATCCCGGGCTCTGCGCGCCGGTAGAGGTGGTGCGCGAGGCCGATGCGGTGGTGGTCTGCGCGCCGCGCGTGCCGGGCGTCGCGGTCGCTGCCGCGGGGCGGTGCGAGGAGCTGGGCGCATGGGTGTGGCTGGCTGCGGGCGTCGCGGATGCCCTGGCCGCGCTCCACGAGGCGGGCCTCGCCCACGGGGACGTCTCGCCCGCGAACGTGGTGATCGGTGTGCGGCCCGTGCTCGTCGACCTGGTCGGGTCCGCGCTCGGGCGGGAACGGGGCACCCCAGGCTTCGCGTCGCCCGAGCGCGCGGCGGGCGCGGCGCCGAGTCCGGCCGACGACGTCCATGCCCTGGGCGCGCTCGCGCTGGCGTGCGCAGGTGAGGCGATCCGCGTCGAGGCGGAGGCATGGATGGCGCCCCTGCTCGTCACGGACCCGTCGGCGCGTCCCACCGCGCGCGCGGTGGCGCGGGGCCTCCCGCGCTGCGCGGAGCCCGCGCGATGGCGGCCCGATCCGGCCGAGGACGCCGTCCCGGCCGCCTCCCTCGCCACGGTGCGCGATCCGCGGGCGTGGCATTGGCGCCTGCGGCGGCATCCGCTGCGCGCGGCGGCCGCCCTCGCCACTGCGGCGGCCGTGGGCGCGTGGTGGCTGTGGGGTCCCGAGGTCCCCGCGGTCGCGGGGCGCGTGGCGGGGGATGCGCCGTCGGCGACGGGCGCTGCGGCGGCCCCCGGGGCATCGTCGCTGCCCGAGCCGGACCCGGCCGCGGCCGCCATCCAGCTGACACGGTCACGTGTCCAGGCGCTGGTGGCGGGGGATGGGGAGGCGCTCATCGCGCTGACGGTGCCTGGCGGCTCGGCGTGGGCGACCGCCGCGCAGGAGGCCCGCGCTCTCGACGAGGGAAGCGCGGTCTCGGGCCTCGCGCTAGGAGTCCGCGCGGCGACGCTCGTGGAGGCGGGGGACACCGCGGCGGTGGTCGACGTGCGCTACGGGGTGAGCGCCCACACGTGGACGGACGGCGACGGCGCGATCGCGACCGTGCCGGCGCGGACCGAGCGGGTGAGGATGGTGCTCGCGTGGTCGGGGGAGAGGTGGCGCGTGCGGGAGGTCAGCGCCCCGCCATGAGCCAGCGCGCCGCGTCCTCGATGCGGGGATGGCGCCACTCGAAGCCCAGGCGCATGAGCACGCCGGGCGTGGCCTTCTGCGAGGACAGCAGGTCCTCCACCGCGCGGCCGATCGCGGCCTCGAGCACGAAGGCGGGCACGCGGAAGCCGGGACGCCGCCCGGCGGCCTCGCTGAGCGCCCGGATGAGGGCCGCATCGCGCGCCGGGTACGGGGCGATCGCGTTGACCGCGCCGGAGAAGTCGGAGTCGAGGAGGAACCGCAGCGCGCGGATGTGGTCCTCGAGCGTGATCCACGAGTGCCACGCGTCCCCGGTCCCGAGCGAGCCCAGCAGGCCACGGGTCACCAGCGGCAGCAGGCGGTCGGCGAACCCCCCGTGCGGGGCGAGCACCAGGCCGGTGCGGACCGTGACCGTGCGGACGCCGGCGTCGCGCGCGGGCTGTGCCGCGGCCTCCCAATCGGAGACGATGCTCGCGAGCAGCGTGTCACCCGCGTCGGAGCGCTCGGTGAGCGGCTCCTCGCCGCGCGAGCCGTAGAAGCCCATCGCGGAGCCCTGGAGCAGCACGCCACGGAAGCCTCCGACCATGGCCTCGGCCAGCGTGGCCGTCGAGTCGACGCGGGACTGCCGCACCACCTGCGCGTACGAGTCCGTGAGGCGCTTGTCGCCGATGGACGCGCCGGCGAGGTTGACCACCGCATCGGCGCCCTGGATCAGGCCGGCGTCGACGCGGCCGGCACCCGGGTCCCACCGCGACTCGTGGGATCCCGCGGGCGAACGCCGCACGAGGGCGACCACATCGTGGCCGCCCTCGCGCAGTGAGGTGCTGAGCGCCGTCCCGATGAGCCCCGAGGAGCCGGCGATGACGACGCGCATCTTCAGTTGTCCCTGTCGGTTACAGGCCGAGCTCGGACTCGAACTCGCCCGCCTCGATGATCCGCTTGACCGTCTGGAGGAAGCGGGCCGCGTCGGCGCCGTCCACGATCCGGTGGTCGTAGCTCAGCGGGAGGTAGGCCATCGGGCGGACCGAGATGACGTCCTCGCCGTCGGGGCCCTTGACCACCACGGGCTTCTTGACGATCGCGCACGTGGCGAGGATGCCGACCTGCGGCGCCGGGACGATCGGCGTGTCGAACAGCGTGCCGCCCGAGCCGGTGTTGGTCACCGAGAACGTGCCGCCCGAGATCTCGTCCGAGCTGAGGCCCCCGGTGCGGGCCTTCCCTGCGAGGTCGACGATGCCCTGGGCGTGCTCGACGATGCTCTTCGAGTCCGCATCCTTGAGCGTCGGCAGCATGAGGCCCTTGGGGGTGTCCACCGCGAGCGACAGGTTGACGGTCGGGTGGTACACGATGCTGTCCTCGACCACCGAGGCGTTGAGGAACGCGTGCTCCTTGAGCGCCACCGCGACGGCGCGCGTGAAGAAGGGCAGGAACGTGAGGTTCACGCCGTGCTTCTCCGCGAACGCGTTCTTGGACTTCGCGCGCAGGGCCCAGATCTTGGTGCAGTCGACCTCGACCACGGAGGTGAGCTGCGCCATGCCGTGCAGCGACTCCATCATCTTGTCGGCCGTGATCTTGCGGATGCGGGTCATCTTGACCGTCTGGCCGCGCAGCTCCGAGACCTCGACGTCCATCGCGGACGATGCGGGGGCGGCCGGGGCGGCAGCCGCAGGAGCGGCAGCGGCGGCAGGCGCGGCGGTGGCCGCCGCGAGGACGTCCTCCTTGCGGATGCGGCCGCCCACGCCGGTGCCGGTCAGGGAGGACAGGTCCACACCCTTGTCGGCGGCGAGCTTGCGGACGATCGGCGTGACGTAGCCCGAGCCGGACGACGCGGCCGCGGCGGGAGCCGGAGCGGCCGGAGCCGCTGCCACGGGGGCCGGGGGAGCGGGCGGCGCGACCGGCGCGGGGGCGGCAGGAGCAGGCGCCGGTGCGGCGGGTGCCGGTGCGGCGGGTGCCGGTGCGGGCGCAGGCGCAGCGGCGGCCGGGGCTGCCGCAGGGGCAGGCGCGCTGCCGGGCTCGCCGATGCGGGCCAGCACGGAGCCGACCTCGGCGATCTCGTCCTCGGCCACGAGGATCTCGGTGAGCACGCCCGCGAAGGGCGACGGGATCTCGGTGTCGACCTTGTCGGTCGAGACCTCGAGGAGCGGCTCGTCCGCGTCGACGGAGTCGCCAACGGCCTTGAGCCAGCGGGTGACGGTGCCCTCGGTCACGGACTCGCCCAGCGCGGGCAGGGTGACGTCGCGACCGCCGGCGGCCGGTGCAGGGGCGGGCGCAGGTGCCGCGGGTGCGGGCTCCGCCGCGGGGGCGGGGGCGGCCTCGGGCGCCGGAGCCGCTGCCTCAGGGGCCGGCGCGGCGGCAGGGGCCTCGCCCGCCTCGCCGATGCGCGCGAGGATCGCGCCGACGGCGGCCTCCTCGTCCTCCTGGACGAGGATCTCTAGCAGGGTGCCCGCGAAGGGCGACGGGATCTCGGTGTCGACCTTGTCGGTCGAGACCTCGAGGAGCGGCTCGTCGGCGGCGACGGTGTCGCCGACGTTCTTGAGCCAGCGGGTGACGGTGCCCTCGGTGACGGACTCGCCGAGAGCGGGAAGGGTGACGTCGTTGCTCATGTGGGGTTCTCCCTCAGTCGGATCGGATCAGTCGTGGGCGTGCAGGGGCTTGCCGGCGAGCGCGAGGTGCGCCTCGCCGAGAGCCTCGTTCTGCGTGGGGTGGGCGTGGATGAGCGGGGCGACATCCTCGGGGTGCGCCTCCCAGCTCACGATGAGCTGAGCCTCGCCGATCTGCTCGCCGACGCGGGCGCCCAGCATGTGGACGCCCACCACCGGGCCGTCTGCGACGCGGACGAGCTTGATGAAGCCCGTGGTGCCCAGGATCTGGCTCTTGCCGTTGCCGCCGAGGTTGTACTCGAGCGTCTGGACCTTGTCCTCGCCGTACTGCTCCTTGGCCTTCGCCTCGGTGAGGCCGACGGACGCGACCTCCGGGTCGCAGTAGGTGACGCGCGGGATGTTCGCCTCGACGATCGGCTGCGGCGCGAGGCCCGCGATCTGCTCGGCGACGAAGATGCCCTGCTGGAAGCCGCGGTGCGCGAGCTGCAGGCCGGGGACGATGTCGCCGACCGCGTAGATGTTGCCGACGCCCGTGTGGAGGCGCTCGTCGGTGAGCACGAAGCCGCGGTCGACGCGGATGCCCTGCTCCTCGTAGCCGAGGTCCGCGGTGCGCGGGCCACGGCCCACGGCGACCAGCATGACGTCGGCCTCAAGAACCGTGCCGTCCTCGAGGGTGACCTTCACGCCGGCATCGTTCTGCTCGACGCCCTGGAAGCGGACGCCCACCTTGAAGTTGATGCCGCGCTTGCGGAAGGCGCGCTCGAGGCCCTTGGACAGCGCCTCGTCCTCGTTGGGGGCGAGGTGGGGCAGCGCCTCGACGATGGTGACGTCCGCGCCGAAGGACTTCCAGACCGAGGCGAACTCGACGCCGATGACGCCGCCGCCGAGCACGATCGCGCGCTGCGGGACCCACTCCATGCCGAGCGCCTGGTCGGACGTGATGACACGGCCGCCGATCTCGAGGCCGGGGAGGGAGCGGGCGTACGAGCCCGTGCCGAGGATGATGTTGGAGCCCGTGTAGCGCTCGCCGGCGACCTCGATGGTGTCGGGGCCGACCAGGCGGCCGTGGCCCTCGATGACGTGGACCTTGCGCGACTTCACCAGGCCCTGGAGGCCGCGGTAGAGACGGTCGATGACGCCCTGCTTGTAGGAGTTCACCTTGGTCATGTCGATGCCGTTGAGCTGCGAGTTCACGCCGTACTTCTCGCCCTCGCGCGCGTTGTCCGCGAGCTCGGCGGCGTGAAGCAGGGCCTTCGTCGGGATGCAGCCGTTGTGGAGGCACGTTCCCCCCACCTTCGACTCCTCGACCAGTCCGACCGTGAGGCCGAGCTGGGAGGCGCGCAGGGCAGCGGCATAGCCGCCCGACCCGCCGCCGAGGATGAGGACATCAAACGAGCGTGGGGTGGACTCGGACACTATGGGATCTCCTTGTAAGGGATGTCTGTACCGCCTCATCTTGCCACGGTGAGAGTAGCCCGCGAACCGTGCGCGTTGCGCGCTGCGACGATACCCGGTGGCTACGCTGGGGTCATGGGTCTGTTCTCGTGGATGTCGCGGTCGAAGCACACGTCGTCTCCCCAGGAAGGGGGGCGGGATGCGAAGGCCGAGACCATCGCTCACCTCAAGGCCTTCGTCGCGTCCCACACCGGCTGCGAGGTGTTCATCGAGCCGCCCACGCGGGTAACGCAGACGACCATGGTGATCGTCGCCGACACGGGCGAGTGGACGCGTCGCCGCGTCCCCGACGAGGCCGCCGCGCGCAAGCTCGCGCAGCAGCTCTCGCTGCCGGCCTTCGACGTCAACCTGTCGGGCTACCCGTCGCGCATGCGCGAGTGGAACGAGAAGCAGCGCAAGAACCACGGCTGACCCGCCGCGCCGCCGCCGCCGGGGCATCGTCCCCGAGCGTCCCCACGGGGCGGGACACCTAGCACTCCGCGATCCTCCAGGACCCCTGGTCGCGGGACGCTGAGCTCCGGCGGGTGAGGGGTGGCGGAGGTGGGCGTCCCGGGATGTGGCCTCCGAGCACATCGAGGAGTGCTGAGCGTCCCGACCGGGGACGGGGACGATGACCCGGCTCGAACAGCACGGAGGCCCGGCCCCCTTGCGGGGACCGGGCCTTCTTCAGCTCAGCGCGTGATCACGCCTGGGCGCGCTCCTCGAGGAAGCGGAACAGGGTGCGCAACGAGTGGCCGGTCGAGCCCGCGACGTTCTCGGCCCACGCCTTGCCCTCGTTGTACGACGGGCGCGCGATGTCGAGGTGCGCCCACGGGGTGTCGCCCACGAACTCGCGGAGGAAGATGCCCGCGGAGAGCATGCCGCCGCCCTGCGGGTCGCCGATGTTCTGCAGGTCCGCGATCTTCGAGTCGATGGACTCGCGCAGGTGCTCGGGAAGGGGCATCGCCCACATCGCCTCGTCGACCTCGTTCGCGCGGGCGACGACCTCGTCCCGGATCTCCGCGGTGCCCATGACGCCCGAGGTGCGGGTGCCGAGCGCGACGCCCTGCGCGCCGGTGAGGGTCGCGACGTCGAGCAGCACGTCCGGGTTCTCCTCGCGGGCCTTGACCAGGCCGTCGGCCATGACCAGGCGGCCCTCGGCGTCGGTGTTGAGCACCTCGACGGTCTGGCCGCCGTAGATGCGGATGACGTCCGAGGGGCGCTGCGCGGTGCCCGAGGGCATGTTCTCCGCGATGCACAGCCACGCGGTGACGGCGATGGGGAGCTCGGCGCGCGCGGCCGCGATGACGGCGTGCAGCACGGTGGCGGCGCCGGTCATGTCGGACTTCATGGTCTCCATCGACTTCGACGGCTTGAGCGAGATGCCGCCGGTGTCGAACGTGATGCCCTTGCCCACCAGCGCGACGGTCTGCGTCGCGCCCTCGGGCTTGTAGGCCACCTTCACCAGGCGGGGCAGACGCGACGAGCCCATGCCGACGGCGAGGATGCCGCCGAAGCCCTCGGTCGCGAGCCGGTTGGCGTCCCAGACCTCGACCTCGGCGCCGACCTGGGCGCCGAGCTGCTCGGCGACCTCGGCGAACGAGCCGGGGTAGAGGTCGAGCGGCGGGGTGTTGACGAGGTCGCGGATGCCCGCGGCCGCCTGCACCAGGATGGTGGCGCGCTCGATCGCGGCGTCGGACGCGCCCGCGACGACCCACTCGGTGTCGGTGCCGGCGTCCTCGTCCGACTTGTAGTCGGTGAACGTGTAGGCGCCGAGCACGGCGCCCTGCGCGATCGCGATGGCGTCAGCATCGGACGCGATCGGGAGCGCGACGACGACCTTGGAGGGCTTCTTGCCCACCTGGCGCGAGGCCTCGCCGGCGGCGACGCGGAGGTCCGCGTCCGAGCCGGAGCCGATGCCGACGACGACGACGCGGCGGGCCTCGGTGCCGGCACCCGGCACGACGGTGACCTTGCCGGGCTTCGAGGAGGCGTCGAGGAGCTCGGCGCCGGCGGCGATGGTCTCGCACGCCTCGTCGGAGAGCAGCGGGTGGGCTGCGACGGTGCTGTCGGCGGTCCAGCCGACGATGATGGCGTCGGCCTCGAGGGACGCGACCTGGTCCTGGGTGGTGGTGATGGAGGTCATGCCGACGAGCCTAGCCCCGGTAGTTTGGGACTCGTGTACGTCCCCCTCTACCGCCATGTCCTCTCGCACGTCGACGCCGAGCGCGCCCACCGGTTCGGGGTCGCGGCCATCGGCCGCAACACCTGGGCCTTCAAGACGATGCGCGCCATCGGCCTCGTCGCCCGGCCGCACCGCGCGGGTGCCGTCGAGGCGCTCGGGCTGACCTTCCCGGCGCCCGTGGGCCTCGCGGCGGGCATGGACAAGGACGCCGAGGCGGTCGCGGGGCTCGCGGCCGCGGGCTTCGGGTTCGTCGAGGTGGGCACCGTCACGCCGAAGGGCCAGCCGGGCAACGAGAAGCCGCGCTCGTGGCGCGAGAAGGACGTCAGCGGCCTGCGCAACCGCATGGGCTTCAACAACGAGGGCGCGGATGCGATGGCCGCCCGCCTCGCGGCGCTGCGCGCCACCGCGGCCGGCCGACGCATCGTGCTTGGGGTGAACCTCGGCAAGAACAAGGCGACCGCCCCCGAGGACGCCGCGGGCGACTACGCGTACTCGGCGCGGCTGCTCGCACCGTACGCCTCGTACCTGGTGGTGAACGTGTCCTCCCCGAACACCCCGGGCCTGCGCGATCTCCAGTCCGTCGAGACGCTGCGCCCGATCCTGGCCGCGACCCGTGCGGCCGCGGACGAGGCCGTGCCGGAGCGCACGGTCCCGCTCCTGGTCAAGATCGCTCCCGACCTCGCGGACGACGACGTCGACGCCGTCGCGGACCTCGCCCTCGAGCTCGGCCTCGACGGCATCGTGGCGTCCAACACGACCATCGCGCACGACCGCGGACCGGGTGGCCTCTCGGGCCCCGTCCTGCTGCCGCGCCTGCTCGAGGTGGTGGCGCGCCTGCGGGGGCGCGTGGGCCCGGACATGTGCCTTATCGGCGTCGGCGGCATCTCCTCCGAGCAGGACGCGCGTGAGGTCCTCGCGGCGGGCGCGACGCTCCTGCAGGTCTACACGGCGTTCGTGTACCAGGGCCCCTGGTGGGTGGCGCGTCTCAACAGGGCTCTCACCACGTCCTGACCCGCCGCCCCCACGGCTCGGGACGCTCAGCGCCGGTGCTCAGGCGGGCACCGCGTCCCGCGGGACGCCCGGTACGGGGCGCCGCACGCCGCGCAGGTGCCGCACCGTCCCCGTCGCCGCGACGGTCCACCCCGCGAGCAGCAGCGCGAACAGCCCGACGGCGAGCGCGTCGAGCGCGGCCGCGCCGGTGTGCGAGGCGAGGGACGATGCCCCGGTCACCAGGGTCCCCACGGGGAACGTGAACGCCCAGAAGGCGAGCGAGAAGGGCAGGCCCTCGCGCACGGTGACCGCGGTCACGCCGCCGGCGATCGCGAGCCACATCAGCGCGAAGCCCATCACCGGGATCCCGTAGAGGAGCGCGAACAGCGTGAGAGCACGCTCGCTCACGCCCAACGCGGGGCCCGCGTGGTCCGCGAGCAGCCCCGCCGCGGTCACCGACTGCCCCAGGGGCCCGAGCACGATCCACATGGTCGGCACCGTCCGGAGCTCTCCGCGTCCGTGGTGGGCGAGGCGCGACCAGACCTGGGGGAGGAGGGCGAGCGTGGCGAGCGTCGAGGCGCCGAACATCGCGTAGCAGGCGAGCGCCATGCTCTGGGCCGCCGAGCCCTCGAGGTGCGGCAGCAGCAGAGCGCCGGCCGCGGCCGACACCATGGGCGGCACCACGGGCATGAGCCACGCGCCGGTGGCGGCGTCGGCGGGGACGCGGTGGCGCGTGAACGCGAGGACCGGGACCCCGATCGCCGTCGCGAGGCCGAGCAACGTGCCCGCGGTCCACAGCGCCACGTCGATCGCGAGCGCCGCGTCGCCGAGCCGGGGCGGTGCCACCAGCAGCGTCGCGGTCCCGAAGGCGAGCAGGCCCATGGCGGGCGCACCGTAGAAAGGTGCGACCGCGGGGTCGAGGAGGTATCCGCGCAGCGCCGCCCGATCGGCCCGCAGGTGTGCCGCCGTGCCCGCGAGCGCCGCCACCAGCAGGGCACCGGCGAGCGCCCACGCGGCCCACGCGAGCGCGTCGAGGCCCGGGGGCCCGACCGGGAGCGAATGCGCGGCGGTGGCGACGATCGACGTCCCCATCACCGCCGCGAACCAGTTCGGGGGGAGGGGAACGATGCGCGCGAAGGTCATGGAGCCAGGCTCCCAAGCGCAGCATGAGCCCGGTAGTGCAAGAATCGTGGCGAAGCACAAGCACAGGTTGTGACGGAGGGTGCATGGCGGGGACGTCCATCGAGGAGCTGCGGATGCTGGTCGAGGTCGAGCGGCGGGGGAGCCTCACCGGCGCGGCCCAGCAGCTCGGCGTGAGCCAGCAGGCGGTGTCGCAGCGCATGCGTGCGCTCGAGCGTCGCTGGGGCCTCGCGCTGTTCTCGCGGACCGCGCGAGGCACCGCGCTGACCGACCACGGCGTCATGGTCGCGGGCTGGGCGGGCACGGTGCTGCAGCACGTCGACGGCTTCGATTCGGCCGTCGCCGCGCTGAGGTCGGACCGTGCGGCGCATGTGCGCATCGGGGCGAGCCTCACCGTCGCCGAGCATCTGCTCCCGGGGTGGCTTGTCGCATACGCAGGGGAGCCGGACGCGGCGCAGGTGGAGCTCACCGCGGTCAACAGCGCGACGGTCGCCGAGCGCGTCCGTGCCGGCGCCTACGACCTCGGCTTCGTCGAGACCCCGGAGCCGCCCGCGCGGCTCGCGGCGCTCGTCGTCGCGCACGACGAGGTCGCGATCGTGGTCGGCGCGGGACATCCCTGGGCGCGCCGCACCTCGGTCTCGGCCGCGGAGCTCGCGCGCACGCCGCTGCTCAGCCGCGAGCCGGGCTCCGGCACGCGGCTCACGCTCGAGCGTGCGCTCGAGAGCGTGCTCGGGCCCGGCTCCGTGGCCGCGCCCGCCGCGGAGCTGTCGACCACCGCCGCGATCCGGGCGACGGTGCTCGCGGGCGGGGGAGTGGCCGCGCTGAGCGAGCGCGCGGTCCGCGAGGACCTCGAAACCGGTCGCCTGCATCGCGTCCGCGTCGACGGGCCCCTGCTCACCCGGCCCCTCGCGGCGGTGTGGGATCCCCGCAGGCGCCTGTCGCCCGCGGCGTCACGCATCCTCGCCATCGCCGACGGCGGGCGCTGACCCCGCCTCGGCGAGCAGGCGCAGCACCTCGGAGTCGGGGGTCTGGGAGAAGTCGAGGTACCACTGGCCCACGGCCATGAGCCGGTTCGGGATGAGCGCCGCGAGCGCGAGGTCCGCGCTGCCGTCGCGCATGAGCGCGTGGAGGGAGTCGGGCGCCGCGACGCCGGCGGCCACGATGACCCGCGTCGCACCGGCGGCGCGCGCCACGCGTGCCGCGGCCCGCGCCGTGCCTCCCGTCGCGATCCCGTCGTCGACCACGATCGCGGTGCGTCCCGCGAGGGGCACACGGGCGCGGACCGCGCGGTACCTCGCGACCGCATCGTCCAGGCGCGCCCGCTCCCGCTCCTCGACCGCCGCCACGTCGGCCTCGTCGAGCTGGAGCGCTCGCATCGAGTCCTCGTCGACCACGCGCACGCCCCCTTCGCCGATCGCGCCGAAGCCGTACTCGGGGTTGCCCGGCGCGCCCAGCTTGCGCACCACGCAGACGTCGAGCGGGAGGCCCAGGCCACGCGCGATCGCCGCGCCGACGGGCACGCCGCCGCGGGGCAGCGCGAGCACCACGGCCTCGGTGCCGGAGCCCTGCGTCACGAGCGGCGACAGGAGCCACGTGAGCCTCCCGCCCGCATCGTCGCGGTCGCGCAACATGTCCACGTCCCCAGTGTGCGCCTGAGACGGGAACAGACGCGAGGGTCCGTGCGTTCCCCAGATGCACGCACCTGCCAGGCGTGCACGCATTGTTTTCTCCTTTGATGCAGCGAAGGCCCCGGGGTCGCCCCGGGGCCTTCGTCGTGCGTGCGTCTCAGCGGTGCGCCGGGCCCGCCTCCTTGGTGCGGGAAGGATCGCGCTCGACCACGTCGCCCAGGACATCGTCGATGCGCGCCATGAGCGCGGCGGGGATCTCGACGCCCGAGGCCTTCGCGTTGTCGCGGACCTGCTCGGGGCGCGAGGCGCCGATGATCGCCGCGGCCACGTTGCTGTTCTGGAGCACCCATGCGATCGCGAGCTGCGCCATGGTGAGGCCCAGCTCGTCGGCGATGGGCTGCAGGCCCTGGACGCGGGTGAGGATGTCCTCGCCCATCCAGCGCTCGATGAAGCGCGCGCCGGACTTCTCATCGGTCGCGCGCGAGCCCGCGGGCGCCGGCTGACCGGGCTTGTACTTGCCGGTCAGCACGCCCTGCGCGACGGGCGACCACACGATCTGGCTCACGCCCACCTCCTGCGAGGCTGGCACCACCTCGTCCTCGATCACGCGCCACAGCATCGAGTACTGGGGCTGCGAGGACACGAAGGGGATCCTCAGCTCCTTCGCGAGCGCGGCGCCCGCCCGGATCTGGTCCGCGGTCCACTCGCTCACGCCGATGTAGTGCGCCTTGCCCGCGTGGACGATGTCCGCGAACGCGCTCATCGTCTCCTCGAGCGGGGTGTCGTAGTCGTAGCGGTGCGCCTGGTAGAGGTCGACGTAGTCCGTCTGAAGGCGGCGGAGCGAGCCGTTGATCGACTCCATGATGTGCTTGCGCGACAGGCCCATGTCGTTGGCGCCGCCCGGACCTGTGGACCAGAAGACCTTGGTGAAGATCTCGAGGCTCTCGCGGCGCTCGCCCTTGAGCGCCTCGCCCAGGACCACCTCGGCCTGGGTGTTGGCGTACACGTCCGCGGTGTCGAACGAGCTGATGCCCACGCCGAGCGCCGCCTGCACGCAGGCCTTCGCCTGGTCGTTCTCGACCTGCGATGCGTGGGTGATCCAGTTGCCGTAGGTGAGCTCGGTGATCTTGAGCCCGGAGTTGCCGAGGTAGCGATAGTTGACCATCCCTCGACCCTAGGACACATCGCCGACACCGGGCCGCGGCTCCGCCACACACGACTGCGGCTCCGCCACACACGCCCCGGCGTGTCGTCGGCGAGTCGCGCATCAGCGGGCGCGAATCGCCTGGATCCAGCCGGGGTCGTGTGGCGGAGCCGCACGGAGGGGTCGGGTCAGACGGGGTACTCGCCGCGCCGGACCTTCGGCTTGGGCGCGCGGAAGCGCCGCAGGTTGAGGTGGCGCGCGATGACGTAGAAGGTCCACCCGCGCGGCAGCTTGTGCGCGCCGAACTTGTCGCTGAAGCGCCTCTTGAGGCGGCGCGTCATGATGAACGTCTCGATGCCGACCACGAGCACCATGAAGTAGAACAGCGCGATGAGCGCGACCGCCGCGACGCCCTGCACCATCAGCGACAGGATCACGAACACGATCGACAGGGGGAGCAGGAACTCGCCCGGCGCGGTGCGCGCGTCGACATAGTCGCGCAGGAACCGGCGTTCGGGACCGCGGTGCTCGGCGGGCATGTGGCGCTCGTCGCCCTCCCGCATCGCCTGCCACTCCTTGTCGCGGGCCACACGCTGCTGCTCGCGCTGCTGCTTCTTCGCGGCCTTGGTGTCGGCGATGACGGGGCGCTTGCGCAGCGCCTCCTGGTCCTTGCGCTTCGGGGTCGGCTTGCCCTTCTTGCCGGGGACCTCGACGCCGGGGATGTCGGTCTCGGGGGTGTTCTTGTCGCTCATGGTGTTCAGATCAGTCCTTGGCAGGGTTCTTGGCGGGAAGCGCGAGCATGCGGTCGAGCGCGATCTTCGCGAGCCGCTGGGTCTCGTCGTCCACGACGATCACGTTCGGCACGTCGCCCGCGACGAGCGACTCGAGCGCCCACACGAGGTGCGGGAGGTCGATGCGGTTCATCGTCGAGCAGAAGCACACGGTGTCCTCGAGGAAGTGGATCTCCTTGTCCGGGTGCGCGTTCGCGAGGCGGCGCACCAGGTTGAGCTCGGTGCCGATCACCCACGCGGAGCCGGGCTCGGCCGCGTCGAGGGCCTTGATGATGTACTCGGTCGAGCCGACCATGTCGGCCGCCGTGACGACCTCGTGCGTGCACTCGGGGTGCACCAGCACGTTGATGCCGGGCACCTGCTCGCGGAAGCGGTCGACGTGCGCCTTGCGGAAGCGGCCGTGCACCGAGCAGTGGCCCTTCCACAGGATCATGCGGGCCGCCTCGACCGCCTCGGGCGTGTTGCCGCCCAGCGGCTTGCGCGGGTCCCACACGATGCAGTCGTCGAGGGAGAGACCCAGCTGCAGGACTGCGGTGTTGCGTCCCAGGTGCTGGTCGGGCAGGAACAGCACCTTGCCGTCGCCGTCGACGCCGCCCACCTGGTCGAAGGCCCAGTGGAGCGCGACCTCGGCGTTCGAGGACGTGCAGACCACGCCGCCGTGCTCGCCGCAGAACGCCTTGATGGCGGCGGTCGAGTTCATGTACGTCACCGGGACGGTGCGGGAGGCGATGCCGGCCTCCTCGAGCTGGGCCCAGGCATCGTCGACCTGGTTGATGTTGGCCATGTCCGCCATCGAGCAGCCGGCGGCCATGTCCGGCAGGATCACCTGCTGCGCGTCCGAGGTGAGGATGTCCGCGGACTCGGCCATGAAGTGCACGCCGCAGAAGACGATGAACTCCGCCGCGGGGCGCGCCGCCGCGTCCCGCGCGAGCTTGAACGAGTCACCGGTGACGTCCGCGAACTGGATGACCTCGTCGCGCTGGTAGTGGTGACCGAGGATGAACACGCGGTCTCCGAGCGCCTCCTTCGCGGCGCGGGCGCGGTCCACCAGATCGGGGTCCGAGGGCGACGGCAGGGTGCCCGGGCAGTCGACGCCACGCTCCGACAGCGGGTCGCGACGCTCGCCCAGGAGCATCAGCGCAGACGGCGAGGGCTCGTGGAAGGTCTGGGTCATTCGCACATTGTCGCATGCGTGGCAGGGCAGACTTGAGGCCATGCGTGCCGTCATCGCCGCCCAGAGCTGGCCCCGTGAGGGCGCTGGGACCCTCCCTCCGTCCGACACCTCCCGGATCGTCCGAGATGCCTGGTCGGCCACCGCTTCGCACGTCTCGCTCGCGGTGGTGGCGACGCCCTCGGGCGGTCCGCGCAGCGCCGATGCGCTGACCGGTCCGGAGCACCCCGTCGGCGGCGCGCTTGCCCGCCGCGTGGGTCCCGCGCTGGTGCTCGCGCCCGCCGCAGGGTCCCGGTGGGAGCCGTCCGCGCTGCGTGCCGCGCTGCTCGGGCTGGCCGCGGCGGGGGAGAAGGCGACCGTGGTGGTGCCGCTCGGCGACGAGCCGCCCGCGGGCGACGCCGTCGATCTCTGGGGCGGCGGCCTCGAGGCCGCGCGTGGCGCGGTCGCCGGGCTCGACCTGGTCGCGCTCGTGGGCTCCGACCGCCCGCTGCTCGGCTTCACCGGCATGAGCGCCGCGGTACGGGACGGACGGGAGCACGATGCGGCGCTCGCCCTCGCGGCGCAGGAGCAGGAGGAGCGCTGGACGGCGGTGGCGCGGGAGGCCGATGCGGTCGCGTCGCGTCGCGCGCTGCTCGGGCCCTCCCGCCTGTCCGACCAGCCGGGCTCCGGCGCGGCGGGAGGGCTCGCGTATGTGCTCGGTGCGCTGGGCGCGCGGCTGGTGCCCGCGGCGTCGGCGCTTGCCGGGCTGACCGGCCTCGAGGCGGCCGCGGCGGATGCGGACGTGGTGGTCGCCGTCGTCGGACGCCTCCACGCATCGGACCTGGACCATGGCGCGGCCTCGGCCGCTGCGGCGCTGGCCGCGCGCCGCGGCGTCCCGTGCGTGGTGGTCGCCGCGGAGCTCGGCGTCGGCAAGCGGGACCTCATGGCGGCCGGCATCGTCGCGGCGCACGAGGGCGCGGTGGGCGAGCTCGGCCTCGCCGATCAGATCCGACGCGTGGCGCAGACCTGGACCCCGAATCGGTGACATGTCCACCAATTCGCGAGCCGGGGTACGGAATACCTGCGGACCGGCGTACGCTTGACATCACACCGAGAGAGAGGAGGCGTCAATGACTGATCTTGCGACCGAGACCAAGTCCCACGGCGTCGTCATCACCGATGCTGCGGCGGCGAAGGTCAGGAGCCTGCTCGAGCAGGAGGGCCGCGACGACCTTCGACTGCGCCTCGCGGTGCAGCCCGGCGGTTGCTCGGGCCTCATCTACCAGCTCTACTTCGACGAGCGCACGCTGGACGGGGACGCGATCCGCGACTTCGACGGCGTGGAGGTCGTTGTCGACAAGATGTCGGTCCCGTACCTCGACGGTGCGACGATCGACTTCGCGGACACCATCGAGAAGCAGGGTTTCACCATCGACAACCCGAACGCCTCGAGCTCCTGCGCGTGCGGAGACTCCTTCAGCTGATCTGATTCAGCGCAGACGGACGGTGAGGGCTACGCCTTCACCGTCCGTTTCGCTTTCCCCCACGAAGTCGTTCCCGGTCATGCGCGCCCACGCGGGCACGTCGACCCGCGCCGCTAGGTCGGTGCACAGCACCGTGACCTCGGTGCCGGGCCCCAGGCCGCGCGCGGCCTTCGCGAGCTCGATGATCGGCAGGGGGCACAGCAGCCCCGTCGCGTCGACCGTGACGGGGGCGTCGCCCTCGACGGCCGCATCGTCCGCGGTCACGTCACAGCTCCGGCGCGCCGGCCTCGGCGCGGAGGTCCGCGAGCACGCGCGGCATGAGGGCGAGCAGGCGCGAGACGTCCGCGTCGGAGACGCCGGGATGCAGGCCGAGCCGCACGTTGCCGTGGCTGAGCGCGCCCACCGCCGCGAGCACGCGGCTGGGCTCGAGCGTGCTGGTGGTGCAGGCGGAGCCGGACCCGACGGCGATGCCCTCGCGGTCCAGGCGCGACAGCAGCGCCTCGCCGTCGACATAGAGGCACGAGAACGTCACCACATGAGGGAGCCGCTCGTCGGGATCACCGACCACGTCGACGCCGGGCCACGTCGCGGCGGTGGACCGCACCCGGTCGACGAGGCCCCGCAGCCGCCCCTGAGTGGCGTCGCGCTGCTCGAGGCGCTCCTGGAGCGCGACCGCCGCCGCGAGCACCGCGGGCACGAGCAGCCCGCCGGGGGCCCAGTCGTCGCCCTCGGGCCACGCGGGCAGCCAGCGGGTGCGCGGCCGCATCGCGACCACGCCGAGCCCGGCCGGGCCGCCCCAGTCGGCAGGGTTGGCGACCATGGCGTCCCAGTGCTCGGGCGCGGGCCCGTGGCCGATGCTCGCGGTCGCGTCCACCAGGAGCGGCACCTTGGCCGCGGCCGCAGCCTCCGCGACGGCGTCGAGCCGCTGCACGGTGCCGATCTCGTGGTTCGCGTGCTGGACCGCGGCGAGCGCGACGTCGGGCACGGCGAGCTCGCCGGCCAGCACGTCGAGGTCGACGTGGCCGAGCCGATCGACCGGCACGGTGGTGACGTTCCCGCCCGTGAGGTGGTGCGCGGCGTGCAGGGTCGCGTCGCGCTCGACGGCCGAGGCGACGATGCGGTCGCGCCCGCGACGCGCCGTGAAGATGCCCGCCAGGGCCCGCTCGATACCGAGGTGCGGCGACTGCGTCAGGAACGTGTGCTCGGGCCTGGATCCGAGCGCCTCGGCGAGCGCCTCGCGGGACGCGTCGACGAGCTGCCTGGCACGTCGCGACTCCGTGTGGAGCCGGCTCGGATCGGCCCACCCGTCCGCGAGCCCGGAGTGGAACGCCTCGAGCGTCCTGTTCGTCATAGGGGAGGACCCCGAGGCGTCCAGGAACATGCGTGCGGCCTGCATGGCTTCACCGTACAGCGCGCTACACTGCCCGTGTGTCCCTGCTTTCACGTCCCCGCGTGCCCGGAAAAGCCCTGGCAGGCATCGCTGTCCTGGGACTGACGTCCCTCCTGGCAGGATGCGCCAACGGCATCGAGAACGGCGCCCTCCCGAGTTCCCCTGACATCACCAACCACACGGGTCGGATCATCACCCTGTGGAACGGCTCCTGGATCGCCGCGCTCGCCGTCGGCGCCATCACGTGGGGCCTGATCCTGTGGTGCGTCGCGGTCTACCGCAAGCGCAAGGGGGACAACAAGCTCCCCATGCAGACGCGTGCGAACATCCCGCTCGAGCTGATGTACACCATCGTCCCGCTGCTCATGATCGGCGTGCTGTTCAAGTACACCGCCGAGGACATCGCTGCGATCCAGGACACGTCGGCCGAGCCCGACGTCCAGATCAACGTGGTCGGCAAGCAGTGGAGCTGGGACTTCAACTACATCGACGACGATGTCTACGACCCGGGCGTCCAGGCGACCCTTACCGGCGAGGAAGGCGTGGAGGAGACGCTTCCGACGCTCTACCTGCCGGTCGATGAGAACGTCGAGTTCACCATCGAGTCGCGCGACGTCATCCACTCGTTCTGGATCCCGGCCTTCCTCTACAAGGTCGACGCCGTCCCCGGCCGCACCAACACCTTCCAGGTGACCCCCACCGAGGAGGGCACGTATCAGGGCAAGTGCGCCGAGCTCTGCGGCGAGTACCACGCCTCGATGCTGTTCAACGTCAAGGTCGTCTCCCGCGAGGAGTACGACGCGCACATGGATGAGCTCCGCGCCGCCGGCTACGAAGGCCAGATCGGCGTCGACGAGTACAGCCGCGACCAGGTGGTCCAGCTGACCGAGGAGCACGAGGAGGCTCAGTCCTGATGGCCACCGTCCCCTATGAGGCCGCTGACACCCAGCGCACCGTCTCCATCCCCGCGGCCCCGACACGTCGCGGCTCGCTGGTCATCAAGTGGATCACCTCCACCGACCACAAGACGATCGGGTACATGTACCTGATCACGTCGTTCTTCTTCTTCATCGTGGGCGGCCTGCTCGCGCTGCTGATCCGCGCCGAGCTCTTCGAGCCCGGCATGCAGGTGGTGCAGTCGGCGGAGCAGTACAACCAGCTGTTCACGATGCACGGCACGATCATGCTGCTGCTGTTCGCCACCCCGCTGTTCGCGGGCTTCGCGAACTTCATCATGCCGCTGCAGATCGGCGCGCCCGACGTGGCGTTCCCGCGCCTCAACATGCTCGCGTACTGGCTCTACCTCTTCGGCGGCGTCATCGCGATGGCGGGCTTCTTCACCCCGCAGGGCGCGGCATCGTTCGGCTGGTTCGCCTACGCGCCGCTGTCGAACTCGATCTACTCGCCCGGTGTCGGCGGTGACCTCTGGGTCTTCGGCCTCGCGCTCGGCGGCTTCGGCACCATCCTCGGCTCGGTGAACTTCATCACCACCATCGTCACGATGCGCGCGCCGGGCATGACCATGTTCCGCATGCCGATCTTCACCTGGAACATCCTCGTGACGTCGATGCTCGTGCTGCTCGCGTTCCCGCCGCTCGCGTCGGCGCTGTTCGCGCTCGGCTCGGACCGCGTGCTCCACTCGCAGGTCTTCAACCCGGACAACGGCGGCGCCATCCTGTGGCAGCACCTGTTCTGGTTCTTCGGCCATCCCGAGGTGTACATCATCGCGCTGCCGTTCTTCGGCATCGTCTCCGAGATCTTCCCGGTGTTCTCGCGCAAGCCGCTGTTCGGCTATCACGGCCTCGTGTACGCGACCATCGCGATCGCCGCGCTGTCGGTGACGGTGTGGGCGCACCACATGTACGTGACCGGCGCGGTGCTGCTGCCGTACTTCTCGTTCATGACGATGCTCATCGCGGTCCCGACCGGTGTGAAGTTCTTCAACTGGATCGGCACCATGTGGAGAGGCAAGATCACCTTCGAGACGCCGATGCTGTGGTCGATCGGCTTCCTGGTCACCTTCCTCTTCGGCGGCCTCACCGGCATCATCCTGAGCTCGTCGGTGCTCGACTTCCCGCTGTCCGACTCCTACTTCGTGGTCGCGCACTTCCACTACGTCGTGTTCGGCACCGTGGTGTTCGCGATGTTCGCGGGCTTCTACTTCTGGTGGCCCAAGTTCACGGGCCGCATGCTCGACGAGCGCCTGGGCAAGATCCACTTCTGGCTGCTGTTCGTCGGCTTCCACACCACCTTCCTGGTCCAGCACTGGCTGGGTGCGTGGGGCATGGCACGTCGCTACGTCGACTACATGCCCGAGGACGGCTTCACGTGGATGAACCAGCTGTCGACCATCGGCGCGTTCGTGCTCGCCGCCTCGACGCTGCCGTTCTTCTGGAACGTCTACGTCACCTCGCGCAAGGCGCCCAAGGTGGAGGTCGACGACCCGTGGGGCTTCGGCAACTCGCTCGAGTGGGTCACGTCCTGCCCGCCGCCGCGCCACAACTTCACGTCCATCCCGCGCATCCGCTCGGAGCGCCCCGCGTTCGACCTGCACCACCCCGGTGCGGCGGCCCGGGACCACCACCAGGCCGAGCGCGACGCCACCGACCACGCGCCGGTCGCGTAAGGAGGCTGCAGCATGCGTACAGAGGCCAACGTCTTCATCGTCCCCGGCGTCTTCTTCTTCCTCGCCGGCACCGCGTACGGCATCTTCACCCACTGGTCCGAGTGGGTCGGGTTCCTCGCGATCTACCTGACCGGCGGCATGTTCGCGATGGTCGCGGTGTACTTCAAGATGCTCGAGAAGCGTCATGGGCAGCGCGCCGAGGACCGCGAGGACGCCGAGATCTCCGAGGACGCCGGCGTGCAGGGCACGTTCGCTCCGTGGAGCTGGTGGCCGCTGCTGTGCGGCGCCGGAGCGGCGCTCGCCTTCGTCGCCATGGCGGTGGGCTGGTGGATCATGGCCCCCGCGGCGGTGGTCGGAGTCTTCGGCCTGGTCGGCTGGGTCATGGAGTTCTCGCGCGGCCAGCACGCGCACTGATCCCCGGATCTCACGGAGCGGCCCGTCCCCGATGGGGGCGGGCCGCTTCTGCGCGTGAGCCCGGTCTCTGTTGATCATCGTCGGCGGCCGACCTAAGGTGCACCAAGGGCGTCGGGGGAGGCGCCCGGACGGGAGCCGCTCGTGTCGTTCCAGGCGTACCTCGACGCGGTCGAGACCAAGACGGGCCTGACCCCGCGTCAGCTGGTCGAGCTGGCGCATGCCAAGGGGTGGGGTCCTGGCACCAAGGCCACGCCGATCGTGGAGTGGCTGCGCGACGACTACGGTCTCGGGCGGGGCCATGCGATGGCGATGGTGCACGTCATCACCAAGGGCGACACGGTCGACCCCAAGCACGTCGGCTCGGGAGGCGCCCACGCCGACCCGTCCGCCCGCCTGTGGCTCGACGGCAAGGACTCGAAGCCCGCGGGGTACTGACGCGCGCCGGGGCGCGCTCGCGCCGCGCGGAGCGCCCGCTGCGGCCCTGATCCCGCCGATGTCGGTGCCCCGCGCCACAATGGTGACCGTCGCATCGTCCCCACCGACGGGAGCCCCCATGCCTGAGCCCGTGCACGCCGCCGACGCCCACGACCTCATCCGGGTCGAGGGAGCGCGCGAGAACAACCTCAAGGACGTCACGGTCGCAATCCCGAAGCGGCGCATCACGGCCTTCACCGGGGTCTCGGGGTCCGGCAAGAGCTCGCTGGTCTTCGACACCATCGCGGCGGAGTCGCAGCGCATGATCAACGAGACCTACTCGGCGTTCGTGCAGGGGTTCATGGACACGCTCGCACGGCCCGATGTGGACCGGCTCGAGGGGCTGACCACCGCGATCATCGTGGACCAGGAGCGGCTCGGCGCCAACGCGCGCTCGACCGTGGGCACGGTGACCGACGCGAACGCGCTGCTGCGCATCCTCTTCAGCCGGCTGGGCGATCCGCACATCGGCTCGCCGCAGGCGTACTCGTTCAACGTGCCGTCGGTCTCGGGCCAGGGCGCCATCTCCGTCGGCGGGGGCAAGAAGGAGGTGCGCACCTTCTCGCAGCTGGGCGGCATGTGCCCCCGATGCGAGGGGATGGGAAGCGTCTCCGACATCGACCTCGCGCAGCTGGTGGACGAGTCGCTCTCGCTCAAGCAGGGCGCGATCACCGTGCCGGGGTACACGGCGGACGGCTGGGCCGTGCGGCTCATCGCGAACGTGGTGCCCGGGGACGTGCCGGTCAAGGAGTTCACGGCGAAGCAGCGCGAGGACTTCCTCTACGCGAAGCCGCGCAAGGTCAAGGCCGAGGGGATCAACCTCACCTACGAGGGTCTGGTGCCCAAGATCCAGAAGTCGATGCTGTCCAAGGACGTCGACTCGATGCAGCCGCACATCCGCGCGTTCGTGGAGCGCGCCGTCACCTTCCAGACATGCCCGGAGTGCGAGGGTACGCGGCTCGCGGAGGGCGCCCGGGCCTCCCGCATCGGAGGCGTGAGCATCGCCGACGCGTGCTCCATGCAGATCACCGACCTCGCCGCGTGGGTGCGGGCGCTGGACGAGCCGACGGTGGCGCCGTTGCTGCGTTCGCTCACGGACCTGTGCGAGGGTTTCGTCGAGATCGGGCTGGGCTACCTCTCGCTCGACCGGCCGTCGGGAACCCTGAGCGGCGGCGAGGCGCAGCGGGTCAAGATGATCCGGCACCTGGGATCCTCGCTGACCGACGTGACGTACGTGTTCGACGAGCCCACCGTGGGGCTGCACCCGCACGACATCCGGCGGATGAACGACCTGCTGGTCCGCCTGAGGGACAAGGGCAACACGGTGCTCGTGGTCGAGCACAAGCCCGAGGCGATCGCGATCGCGGACCACGTCGTGGACCTCGGCCCGGGCGCCGGTGCCGGGGGAGGGACCGTGTGCTTCGAGGGCACCGTCGCGGCGCTGCGCGCGAGCGACACGCTCACGGGGCGCCACCTGGACGACCGCGCACGGCTCAAGGACGGCGTGCGCGCAGCGACGGGGGCGATCGAGGTGCGTGGAGCCTCGTCCCACAACCTGCAGGGCGTCGACGTCGACATCCCTCTCGGCGTGCTGTGCGTGGTGACCGGGGTCGCGGGCTCGGGCAAGAGCTCGCTCATCCGCGACTCGATCCCGGCGGGGGAGGACGTGGTCTACGTCGACCAGACGGCCATCAAGGGCTCGCGCCGGTCCAACCCGGCCACCTACACGGGCCTGCTGGAGCCGGTCCGCAAGGCCTTCGCGAAGGCCAACGGCGTGAAGCCGGCGCTGTTCAGCGCGAACTCGGAGGGCGCGTGCCCGGTGTGCAACGGCGCGGGCGTGGTCTTCACCGACCTGGGCCCGATGGCGACCGTGTCGTCGACGTGCGAGGAGTGCGAGGGACGCCGCTTCCAGGCGTCGGTGCTCGAGTACACCCTGGGCGGGCGATCCATCGCCGATGTGCTGGAGATGCCCGTCACCGAGGCGCTGGGGTACTTCGCCGAGGGTGAGGCGCGCACGCCGGCGGCGCTGGCGATCGTCGAGAGGCTCGCGGCGGTGGGGCTCGGGTACCTCAGCCTGGGACAGCCGCTGTCGACGCTCTCCGGCGGGGAGAGGCAGCGGCTCAAGCTCGCGGTCCACATGGGAGACAAGGGCGGCGTGTACGTGCTCGACGAGCCCACCACGGGTCTGCACCTCGCGGACGTCCAGCACCTGCTCGGGCTGCTGGACCGGCTGGTGGACGGCGGCCGGTCGGTCGTGGTGATCGAGCACCACCAGGCCGTGATGGCGCACGCCGACTGGATCATCGACCTGGGGCCGGGCGCGGGCCACGACGGCGGACGCATCGTCTACGAGGGCACTCCTGCGGATCTGGTCGCGGCGCGGTCGACCCTCACCGGCGAGCACCTTGCCGAGTACGTGGGGGCCGAGTACGTGGGGGCCGAGTACGTGGGGGCGTAGGGCCTCAGGCCTCGCGCGTGTCTCGGGGGGCGAAGCCAGCCACGCCCACCAGGCGCGCGATGACGACCGCCACGAACAGCGTGCCGAGCACCGCCTCGAACGACCAGAGCGAGCGCGCCCACGGCGTCACCGGGACGATGTCGCCGAAGCCGAGCGTCGCGAGCGTCACGTAGCTGCCGTAGGTGAGGCCCTGCCAGGTGAGGGCGCCCCCCGCCGCGTTGGGGTCGGCGAAGCTGCCCGGGTGCCCGATCTCCATGAGGCTGGAGACCACGCCGAAGACTCCGCCGAGCAGAAGGTACGTGCACACCGCCACGAGCAGCAGGTCGATGGTGCGGGCACCCGGAGGCGGGCTCGCGAGCGACCGGGCGAGGGTCACGACGAGCGCGAGCTGGAGCACGCCCATGCTGGCGAGCATCGCGGCGACGGCGGTCGCGTCCTGCTGCTCGAACGCGTACCAGGTGGTGCCCACGATCAGTCCCAGCGAGGCGAGGAGGAGCGGCCAGTACCGGCGGCGGTCGGCATTCGCCCTGCGGATACTGAACACGACGATGCCGATGTAGGTCAGCAGATAGGCGACCGTCCACCCGGTGCCCTCGTACGTGACCGGGTAGCCGAACTGCAGCACCACGAGCGTGACGAGCAGCAGCCACATCATGGGGCGGTGCTCGACCTCGTCCTCGGCGGTCTCCTCGAGGTGCGAGCCGGTGGTAGCCATGCACCCACCGTAGCGTCCGGCCTGGTGCCGGGGCCGGAACAGGGCTCCAACGCACAGGGGGCGGCCTCCCATGCGGGAGACCGCCCTCCGGACGATGCGTGCGAGCGCTATGCGACGATGAGGCCCTGCGTCGCCGTCGCCGTGATGAAGCGCTGCTGGACGTTGGCCCAGTCCACGACGTTCCACCACGCGTTGACGTAGTCGGCCTTGACGTTCTTGTACTGCAGGTAGAACGCGTGCTCCCACATGTCGAGCATGAGCAGCGGGATCAGGCCCACGGGGACGTTGCCCTGCTGGTCGTAGAGCTGGACGATGATGAGCTTCTTGCCGATCGTGTCCCACGCGAGGATCGACCAGCCGGACCCCATGATCGTCATGGCGTTGTGGGTGAAGTGGGCGCGGAAGCCGTCGAACGATCCGAAGTGCTCGTCGATCGCGGCCGCGAGCTCGCCCTCGGGCTTGTCGCCGCCGTCGGGGGACATGTTGGTCCAGAACACCGAGTGGTTGGTGTGGCCGCCCAGGTTGAAGGCGAGCGCCTTCTCGAGGCCCGCGATGGCGCCGAAGTCGCCGGACTCGCGCGCGCCCGCCATCTTCTCGAGCGCCGTGTTCGCGCCGGCGACGTACGCCGCGTGGTGCTTGCTGTGGTGGAGCTCCATGATCTCGCCCGCGATGTACGGGTCGAGGGCGCCGTAGTCGTAGCTGAGGTCCGGCAGCGTGTAGTCGGCCATTCTTCCTCCATGGTCGGGCCGCGCTGCCAGGTGGGCGACGCGGCCGGGTTTCCGGGAACGTTCCGAGCCTAGCGGTGACCGGGGCCGGAGCGTGATGGGACATCCACTCCAACCGGAGCGGGTGCCAGGGCATTCCAGGTGCAGCCCGCGTCCGCACCTGCCGCCCGCGCGCCCACCCCGCGCCCTCGGGGAGATGGGGCGTCCACCGTCGCTTCCTGACGTGCGCGGTCCGCCATGGGGCATCGGTGGTCGCTCGCCCGACGGCGACGAACGTGGATGCCCCAAGGCGCGCAGCGATCACTCCAGAGCGACGCTGAGCGCCCCATTCCAGGAGCCCGGCGTGCGACGGTGGGGTGGACTGCGAGCCGCGCATCGTCCCCGGAGAACGCCGAAGGGGCGCCCGGCAGATGCCGGACGCCCCTTCGATCGGATGCCTCAGTGGTGCGCGTGCTGCGCCTCCGCGAGCTCCTCCGGGGTGACGGGGGAGATGCGCTTCTCGAAGTAGATCCGCGAGAGCCGCTGCTTGAAGTGGTCCCAGCGGTACCCCTTGCGGCGCACGCCGCGGTCGTTGTACTCGGGCTCGATCTCGAGCGGTGCGATGTCGTCGTAGGAGACGAGGATCCAGCGCTCCTGATCGGTGAGCGGCTCGTGGACCTCCTGGTACTCGCCGTGCTCGTGACGGACGATGCGGCCCGTCTCCTTGCCGTGCAGCACCAGCTCGCGGTCCTTGCGCTGGAGGCCGATCGCGAGGCGACGGGTGATCCAGAATGCGAGGGCCGGGATCACGAAGATGCCGATCCGGAAGAAGTACGTGAGGTCGTTGAGCGACAGGTGGAACAGGTTCGCGATGATGTCGTTCGAGCCCTCCATCACCAGGATCACGTAGAACGAGATCAGGGCGACGCCGATGCCGGTGCGGACCGGGGCGTTGCGCGGACGGTCGAGCACGTGCTTCTCGCCGCGGTCGCCGGTGGCCCACGCCTCGATCCAGGGGTACAGCGCCAGGAAGCCGAAGAACAGGCCGGGCAGGATCAGCGCCGGGATGAGGATGTTCAGCGAGAGCGTGTAGCCCCAGAACTCCCACTCCATCGGGATGATGTCGAACAGCCAGCCCGGCATGAGGCGCAGGGCGCCGTCGACGAACAGGATGTACCAGTCGGGCTGGGTGCCCGCGGAGACCGGCGACGGGTCGTAGGGGCCGTAGTTCCACACCGGGTTGATGGTGAAGATGGCCGCGACGAGCGCGATGATGCCGAACACCACGAAGAAGAAGCCGCCGGCCTTCGCGGTGTACACCGGGAAGAGGGGGAGGCCCACGACGTTGGTGTCCTTGCGGCCGCCGCCAGGGTACTGCGTGTGCTTGTGCAGGAACACCAGGAACAGGTGCAGCGCGACGAGCACGAGGATGAGGCCCGGCACCAGCAGGACGTGCATGGTGAAGAGGCGGGGGATGAGGATCTCACCCGGGAACTCGCCGCCGAAGATCCAGTACGAGATGTACTCGCCGACGATCGGGATCGACCGGGTGACGCCCTCGATGATGCGCAGGCCGTTGCCGGAGAGGACGTCGTCCGGGAGCGAGTAGCCCGAGAAGCCCGCCGCGAGCGACAGGATCATCAGCGTGAAGCCGACGAGCCAGTTGAGCTCGCGCGGCTTGCGGAACGCGCCGGTGAAGAACACGCGCGCCATGTGCGTGACGATCGCCGCGGTGAACAGCAGCGCCGACCAGTGGTGGATCTGGCGCATGAGGAGGCCGCCGGGGACCTCGAAGGACATGTGCAGCGTCGAGGCGAAGGCCTCGGACATCTCCACGCCCTGCATGGTCGCGAGCGGGCCGTCGTACTCGACGATGGTCATCGACGGCACGAAGAACGCCGTGAGGAACACGCCCGAGAGCAGCAGGACCACGAACGAGTACAGGGCGATCTCGCCCAGCATGAACGACCAGTGGTCCGGGAAGAGCTTGCGGGCGAAGAACTTGACGAAGCCACCGATGGAGGTGCGCTCGTCGACCCAGTTCGCGGTGCCGGCGGCGGCGGTGTTGACGCGAGCGCCCATCAGTGGCTGCTCCCCTCGGAGTCGTCGGCGTGCATGCCGTCTGACGTGTCCTTGAGGCGCGTCCAGTAGGACGGGCCGATCGGCTCGTGGAAGTCGCTCTGCGCGATGATGTAGCCCTCGTCGTCGACCGCGATCGGCAGCTGCGGGAGCGGACGCTTCGCGGGGCCGAAGACCACCTTGGCGCCGTCGGAGACGTCGAAGGTCGACTGGTGGCAGGGGCAGAGCAGGTGGTGGGTCTGCTGCTCGTACAGCGCCACGGGGCAGCCGACGTGGGTGCAGATCTTGGAGTACGCGACGATGCCGTCGAACGACCAGTCCTTGCGGTCGTCCGGGATCTTGAGGTCACGCGGGTCGAGGCGCAGCAGGAGGACGACGGCCTTGGCCTTCTCCTCGATCTTGTGGTGCTCGAGCTCGTTGAGCCCCTCGGGGATCACGTGGAACGCCGAGCCGATGGTGACGTCGGACGCCTTGATGGGCGTGCCGTCGGGGTCGCGCGTCAGACGCATGCCCTTGCGCCACATCGTGTGGCCGAAGTTCGACGTGTTCCAGTCGGCGCCCATGTTGCCGATCTGCGGCCACAGGACCGCGAGCGGCGCGAGCAGGAGGGCGGACAGGCCCGTGCCCACGAGGACGGGGCGACGCTTGACACCGGAGATGCCGGAGTCCTCGACGCCGTCCTTGAGATTCTGGATCGCGCCGGCGCGGGACTCCTCGGAGGAGCGGAGCGCGTGGCGCTCCTCGACCATCTCGTGGTCGCGCATCAGCGTCTTCGCCCAGTGGATCGCGCCGAAGCCGATGCCGATCATGGCGAGGAAGATGCCGAGGCCGATCATCATGTTGACGAACCGGATCGAGTCGATCTCGTCCGTCATGTCGAGGGCCATGTAGGAGCCGATCGCGACGATCGTGCCCACGATGGAGACCGCGAACAGCGCGGCGACCTGACGCTCGGCCTTCTTCTCGGCCTTCGGGTCGACGTCCGCGCGGCGGGGACGGTGATAGGGGAGGCCCGGGTCCTCGAAGGACTCGGGGGTGGTGTGCTCCGACTCGTGCGAGGTCGGGTTCTCAGTGGTGCTCATGAAGAACGGGCTCCGATCCACACGGTGCTGGCGATGATGAGTCCGAGGGCGACGAGCCACCCCCACATGCCCTCGGCGACGGGGCCGATGGTGCCGAGGCGGAGACCGCCCGGCGAGCCCTCGTCCTGAGCCTTGAGGTAGGCGATGATGTCGCGCTTGCCCTCGGGCGTGATGTTGGCGTCGTTGAACACCGGCATGGACTGCGGGCCGGTGAGCATCGCCTCGTAGATGTGCGTGGGAGTGGTCTCCCAGAGGTTCGGCGCGTACTTGCCCTGCGTGAGGGCGCCGCCGCCGCCGACCGAGCCGTGGCACATGGCGCAGTTGGTGCGGAAGAGCTCCATGCCGTTGGCCGCGTCGCCCAGCTCGGGGTCGACCTGCTCGGCGGTGGGGATGGCGGGGCCGGCGCCCAGCGAGGCGACGTACGCGGCGAGCTGCGAGATCTCCTCCTCGGAGAACTGCGCGCGCTTGGCGATGGCCTGCGGGCCCGAGGACTGCATGGGCATGCGGCCGGTGCCGACCTGGAAGTCGACGGCCGCGGCGCCCACGCCGACGAGCGACGGCGCGACGCCGTCGGTGCCCGTGGCGTCGAGGCCGTGGCACGAGGCGCAGTTGGCGGCGAAGAGCTTCTGGCCCTCGGCCGCGTCCTCAGCGGTGGTCGCGGTCGCGGCATCGGCGGACGATGCGGTGGAGACGGCGGCGGCGATGCCCGTGATGAGGGCGAGCAGCAGCAGGACGAGGACGACCGGGGCCGCGCGGTGGTAGCGGTGACGTGCGAGTGCGTTCACGGTGAGGTCCCTTACTGCAGGATGTAGATCACGGCGAACAGCGCGATCCACACCACGTCGACGAAGTGCCAGTAGTACGAGACCACGATCGCCGTGGTCGCCTCATGCGTCCCGAACTTCTTCGCCGCGAACGAGCGCGCCAGCACGAACAGCATGGCGATCAGGCCGCCGAGCACGTGGAGGCCGTGGAAGCCGGTGGTGAGGTAGAAGACGGAGCCGTACGGGCTCGACGAGATGGTGAGGCCCTCGGAGATGAGCATCGCGTACTCGTACACCTGGCCGGCGATGAACACCGATCCCATGATGTAGGTCAGCACGAACCACTCGTGCATGCCCCAGCCCTTGAGCTGGTAGAGCTTGCCGGTGCGGCGGCGCTGGTAGCGCTCGGCCGCCCACACGCCCGCCTGGGCGGTGAAGGAGGAGAGCACCAGCACGGAGGTGTTGAGTGCGGCGAAGGGGATGTTCAGCAGCTCGGTCTTGTCGGCCCAGACCTCGGGTACCTGAGCCCGGAGCGTGAAGTACATCGCGAACAGGCCTGCGAAGAACATCAGCTCGGAGCTCAGCCACACGATGGTGCCGACGGCTACCTGATTGGGCCGGGTCGCGTGGATGGGCGACGGCGCAGTCGTGGCGTGGGACATAGGTCCCATTAAAGCGTACGGAGCACCCGGGACTCACCAAGCAACGTGCAGGCGTGCCGCGACGTTCCCGCACGTGTTCCGATATGCCCGGGCAGGGCGCGAGAACCGGCATGGACCAGGCACCGGGCGTGCCAGAATGGGCGCCATGAGCGACGTGGTCAAGCACGAGTCCGGGGACGTCACCGTCCGCAAGGCACGCATCCTTCTGTACAGCGACGATCGCAACGTACGCGAGAAGGTGCGCTTCGCGGTCGGCCCGACCACCCACGGTCAGCCGATCGAGTGGACCGAGACCGCGACGCACGCGGCGGTGACGGAGCAGCTCGACTCCGGGTCCTTCGATCTGGTGATCCTCGACGGCGAGACCGCGAAGGTCGGAGGCATGGCCGTCGCGCGCCAGATGAAGAACGAGCTCTACGTGTGCCCGCCGATCCTGCTGCTCGTCGGCCGGCCCGGCGACGCGTGGCTCGCGACCTGGTCCGAGGCCGACGCCGCCGTGTCCCACCCGCTCGACCCGTTCGTCCTGCGCGACGCGGTCGACTCGTTCTTCGCGCCCGCGAGCGCCTGAGGCCCGCGACGATGGCGACGCTCCAGGACCTGCTCGCGCGCCTCGTCGAGCATGAGGACCTCACCGCGGAGGAGACCGCGGCGGTCATGGACTCGGTCCTCACCGACTCCGCCTCGCCCGTGGCGATGGGGGCGTTCCTCGCGGCGTTGCGCGTCAAGCGCGAGACGCCCGCCGAGGTCGCCGGGCTCGCCCAGGCGATGCTCGCCCACGCCGTGCGGTTCGAGGTGCCCGGACGGACCGTCGACATCGTCGGCACCGGCGGCGACGGCGCGCACACGGTGAACATCTCCACGATGGCGTCGATCGTGATCGCGGGCGCCGGCCCGACCGTGGTGAAGCACGGCAACCGCGCCGCCACCTCGAAGTCGGGGTCGGCCGATGTGCTCGGCGCGCTGGGAGTCCGGCTCGACCTCCCGGTCGAGCGGGTGCGGGAGCTGGCGACCGAGGTGGGCATCACGTTCTGCTTCGCGCAGGTGTTCCACCCGTCCATGCGCTTCGCGATGCCGATCCGCAAGGAGCTGGGCATCCCGACCACCTTCAACATCCTGGGCCCGCTCACCAACCCCGCGCAGCCGCAGGCGACGGCCATCGGGTCGTCGTCGTTGCGCGTCTCGCCCGTGCTCGCGGGCGTGATCGCGCAGCAGGGCCGTGAGGCGCTGGTCTTCCACGGCGACGACGGTCTCGACGAGCTCGCGGCGACGGGCGCGGCGACCGTCTGGGAGGTCCGTGGCGGCGGCGTGACCGAGATGCGTCTCGACCCGGTGAGCGACCTCGGGCTCGCGCGCATCACGATCGACGACCTGCGCGGCGGCGAGGCCGAGGAGAACGCTGCCGTGGTGCGCAGCGTGCTTGCGGGCGCCCCGGGCGCCGTGCGCGACACGGTGCTGCTCAACGCGGCGTCGGGCCTCGTCGCGGACGCGACGCTCGCCGGCACGTCGAGCGGCACGCTCGTCGAGCGTTTCGAGGCGGGTCTGGAGCACGCGGCGCGCGCCGTGGACTCGGGGGCCGCCGCCGACGTGCTCGACCGCTGGGTGGCCGCCACCCAGGCTTAGGCGCATCGCCCGTTCGTGGCATCCTCGTCACCTGACGTTTGCCTGAGCGTCACCTGCCCTTAGACTGCGGCGGTGATCGATTCTGTTCGCGAAGGCCCCGCTTCGCCCGACGTGGTGAGGCAATGGCCCTCGTGGAGGTCGTGGCTGGGTTCAGGCGCGGCCCGAGAGATCGTCTTCGTGCTGATGCTCTACGGCGTCTACTCGCTCGCGCGGCTCGCCGCCCAGGGCGACTTCGGGGTGGCCACCTCCACGGCGACCGACATCCATCGTTTCGAGCAGTGGCTCGGCATCGACATCGAGCAGTCGTGGAACCGCTGGGCGGTCGATACGCCCGGGGTCGCCTTCGCCACCGCGCTCTGGTACGCGACCTGGCACTTCGTCGCGACGATCGGGGTGCTCGTGGTGCTGTGGACGCGCCATCGTTCGCTCTACAGGCCGCTGTTCGTGGCGCTCGCCGGCACCACGCTCACCGCGCTCGTCATGTTCATCGTGCTGCCCACGGCCCCGCCGCGGCTCATGCGCGGCTTCGTCGACGTGCTCGAGGAGACAGGCCGGATGGGCTTCTGGGATCGGGGTCCGCAGGGCGCCGACGGTCTGTCGAGCACCACGAACGAGCTCGCGGCCTTCCCCTCGCTGCACGCGGGGTGGTCGCTGTGGGTCGCGCTGGCGGTGTGCATCATGACGCGTCGGCTCTGGCTGCGCGTCGTGGCCGTGTCCTACGCGCTCATCACCGGCGTGGTGGTGATCCTGACCGCGAACCACTGGGTGATCGACATCTGGGCGGGATGGGCGATCACCGGCGTGTGGGTCGTCGTGGCCATGGGTCTCTACCGCAGGCGCGGCGCGACCGACACGGCCGGCGCGTCGCTCGTGCCGGCCGCCGTCACCGCATAGGGGCTCGGTTCAGCCCTCCGCGCGCCGGGTGAGCGGGCGGGCGTCGCGGTCCGCCCGGCGAGCCTCGACCCACCGCGCATGACGCCCAGCGCCGTTGACGGGGTTCGACCACTCGCCGTCGACGTAGAGCAGCCGCGTACCTGGCGCCTCGAGCCACCGGGCCACCAGCTCGCGCTCCTCGACCAGGACCTCGCGGGTCACGTCGAGGTCGTCGGTGAGGGTCCGCAGGCGGTCAGCGGCGTCCCAGACCTTCTCCGACACGCGCTCGCTGCCGGCGAGCGCGCCGCGGCGGAAGGCGGCGACGTCCCACGCGTCCCCATCCGGTCGGACCGCGACGATGGAGCATCGGGCGAGCGAGGCGAGCCGCTGTGCCCGCATCGCGCCGTCCACCACGGCGCTCACGCCGTCTCGGAGCTCGGCGGCGCGCTCGTAGTCGAGCGCCTCGGCACGCTCGGCGATCTGGCGCTCGAGCGCGCTCACCACGGGCGACGGGTCGGCGGCGAGCGCGTCGCGCATGGCCTGCGCGGTGGTGTCGTAGCCCGACGCGTCACCGCGCACACAGGGCGCGGCGCACGCGCCCAGGTCCTTGAGCAGGCACGCGCGGGCGTTCGCGCGCGGCGTGATCGGCAGGCGCGTGGTGCACGTCCGCACGCCGAGCGCGGACTGGACCGCCTCGATCGCGAGGCGCGCGTCCGCTGCCGAGCGCATCGGCCCCAGCGAGCCCTCTGGGCCGGCGACGGCGCGCGACACCGCGAGGCGGGGATAGCGCTCATCCGTGATGCGGACCCACGGCGTCCGCTCCGGCCGCGCCGACCTGCGGTTGTAGCGCGGGCGGTGCTCCGCGATGAGACGGACCTCACGCACGTTGGCCTCGAGCTCGGTCGCGCACACCAGGGTGTCGACGTCCACGGCGAGCTCGAGCATGTCGCGCACGGAGCGGCGTTGCTCGCCGGTGGTGAAGTAGGACTTCACGCGCGAGCGGAGGTTCTTCGACGTCCCCACGTACAGGCGCTCGCCGCGTGGGCCCCGGAAGACGTACACGCCCGGCTTCGCGGGCACGCGATCGGCCATGGCGGCCTTCTTGCGGATGCGTTCGGGCATGGGGTTGCGCAGCGCGTCGAGGTCCTCGCGGTGCGTGATGCCGAACGCCGCGACCCGCTCGAGCATCCGGTGGAGGATCTCCGATGTCGCGCGCGCATCCTCGAGCGCGCGGTGGTTGGGCTCGACCACGGTGCCGAACACCCGCGCGAGGGTCGACAGCTTCTTGTTGGGCGCCTCCTCCTTGGTGGTGGCGCGGCGGGCGAGCGTGACCGTGTCGACCACCTGGTTGCCAGGCCATCGGTACCCGTGCGCGCGGCACGCGGCGCGCAGGAAGCCCGTGTCGAACGGGGCGTTGTGGGCGACCAGGACCGCGTCGCCGAGGAACTCGAGGAAGGACGGCAGGACCTGCTCGATCCGCGGCGCCGCGACGACCATCGCGTCCGTGATGCCGGTGAGGGCGACGATGAACGGCGGGATGGGCGAACCGGGGTCCACCAGGGTCTGGAACTCTCCGACGACCTCGCCTCCGCGCGTCTTGACCGCTCCGATCTCCGTGATGCAGGCCCTGTCGGGCGAGGTCCCGGTGGTCTCGAGGTCGACGACCACGAAGGTGGTGCGATGCAGCGGCTCGCCGACGTCCTCGAGCGAGCGCTGCTGATGGAGCAGCTGCTCGACGGTCTCGGCGGGGGAGGTCATACGCCGACGGTACGGCCCCCCTCCGACAACGCCTTGCACCAGTGGATGCACCAGGCATGACGTTGCGATGTCAGACCCCCTCCCTAGCCTGGGAGGCATGGTGATCGACCGTGATCCGTGCCCCACGCACGGCGTGCCGCGCGAGCGCGGCATGCACCGACGCCGGACCTGGAGGAGAGGGGCGTGGCCATGCTGATCGACTGTGACTCATGCGAGATGAGGGGCAGGAGCTGCGGCGACTGCGTCGTCTCGTTCCTCACCATCGAGGTGCGGCCGTCGGATCGTTCGACTGTCGAACTCGACGAGGAGCAGGCGCACGCCCTCGACGCGCTCGCCGCAGGTGGGCTCGTGCCGCCGTTGCGACTCGTGAGGCCGCCGCGCGCGAGCTAGGGGGTCATGCGCCGTGCGCGGGGAACGCGGCGACCGCGTCAAGGTCGAGCATTGAGTAGCCGTGCGTGCGCGCGCGCTCCTCGAAGCGTCGGGCGAGGCGCGAGTAGCGGCCTGTAAGCGCGTCGTACCTGCTCACCGCCTCCCAGCTCGCGCGGAACGCGGCGCGGCGTCGAGCGGTGGTGAAGGGCTTCGGTGCCATCACGGGGACGTGGGGCCCCCACCGCCGGTCCCGTTGGCCCTCGACAAATGTGCGGTAGGTGTCACCGCGGCTCGGCTGGATGCGATCCGCGTCGAGCGGCTCCGAGAGCTCGAGGAAGTCCGAGACCTTCGCGAGTTCGCCCTGCGGGTCCGCCATGAGGTGCTCGTAGCGCAGCACCAGCAGGCGGTCGAGGTGCGGAGCGTCCGCCGCGAGCATGTCGTGGATCTCGCACCAGTTCTCGAGGGTCTTGTCGATGCCGAGGCCCAGCTTGGGCAGGAAGCCCGGCAGGGAGTGGTCCCACTTCTGGATGGCGAGCGACTGGATCATGGGGTGCCGTGTGATGACGATGAACCGTGCATCGGGCCACAGCGACTGCAGGAAGCGCATGCGCGTGACGTTGGGCGGCGACTTCTCCACCCGCAACGCCGCATCCGAGGACCAGAAGGGCTGCCAGGCGTCGGAGATCGCGGAGCGCATCGCGGCGCGATCGCCGGGATCCGCCTCGACCGCGTGCGCCCGGGGGTCCAGGGCCCAGCGCGCGGCACCGCCCAGGGCCGCTGCGGTGGGGAGCACGCTCTGCAGGTGCTGGCCCTCGTCCATCGGCACGCCGGTGCCGACCAGCCCCGCGAGCTCGGGCGATGCGGCCATGACCTGCGCGAGCACCGTGGTGCCGCTCCGGTGGGCCCCGCCGACGAAGACCATCCGCGGCTCGACAGCGCGCATGTGATCCTGCCTTTCATGCGCAGCGGGAGCTAGGCCGGGACGCGAGCGGCCGCTGGGCGAGGTGTCCTGAGGCGAGCCACGGTACCAGCGGCTCGCCCCAGCCCCCTTCGACCGAGGGCCGGTCAGCCGCCGTGGCGGCGGAGCACCGTGCCGTCCGGGTCGTACGACAGACGGATCGTGTCGAGCCTGTCGTGCGCGGTGCCCACGAGCGTCTCCTCGTCGGCGGGCTGCTCGACGAAGTTCGCGTACTGGTGCGCGCTCGCCCAGGGCGCGAGCGCTGCGAGCGCCGCGGCGACCGCCTGGGCGGCGGCTGCGGCGTCGGCCACGGGCGTCACCGGCGCGACGGCGACCGCCGCGACCGCGCCCGCGAGCCCGGTGAGCGCCGCATCGTGGCCGGACTCTGGAGACAGGGCCCCGCCCAGCTGGCGGAGATCCGCCGCCACGACTCCCGCGCACGCAGGGCCGTCGAGCGCCTCGAGCCATGCGTCGACGGCCGCCTCGCCGAATGTTGCGAGGACCACGCCCTCCGCGGCGCCCGCCGACGGGTCGGGCGGGTCCATCGCCAGGTGGCCGAGCGCGTCGGGGGAGACGGGCGCGATGTCGTCCATCACCGGCTCGAGCCCACGGAGCGGCGCGAGCAGGCGGTCGGCGAGAGCGGCCGAGCCTACGACGGCCGCCTGCACGAGCACCATCTGCGCTCCTCGCAGGTGCGGCGGGAGCTCCTCGATGTCGGGGAAGGTCAGGACGCGCGCGACGGTCGTGATCTCGCGCGGCAGGACCGGGATGAGGCGTGCCCAGGCCTTGAGGACCTCGGCGGCGCGCGCACGCGGCCACCACAGGGTGCCGGCGGTCAGGTCGGGGACCTCGACCAGGCGGAGCGTCAGCTCGGTGACCACGCCCGCCCCGCCGCCGCCCCGCAGCGCCCACCAGAGGTCGGCGTGCTCGGACGCCGAGGCGATCACGACGGCGCCGCCGGGCAACGCGACACGCGCGGACAGGATCGATCCTGCGCCCAGCCCGTGGAGGCGTCCCAGCCAGCCGAGCCCTCCGCCGAGGCAGTAGCCGACGACGCCGACGGTGCGTGACGAGCCCGCCAGACCCGCGAGCCCGTGGGGCGCGGCGGCGTCCGCGACGTCGCCCCACGTGGCGCCCGCACCGACGGTCGCGGTGCGGGCGACGGCGTCGACCGACACGGTCGAGAGCGCGCTCGTGCGCAGCAGGATGGCGCCCTCGAGCGGACCGAGCGCCACGGCGCCATGGCCCGAGGATTGCGGCGCCACCCGTACGCCGAGGCGCGTGGCGAGCCGAAGCGTGCGGGCGACATCGGCCTCGGACGCGGCGAGCACCACGGCCACGGGGTGCTGATCCACCCCGAGCTGCCACGCGGCACGCGCGGCGTCCCAGTCCTGGTCGGCGGGGCGGACGATGCCGCCGTCGAGGCGCGCGGCGAGGTCGTCGAGCGCGGTGCCGAGGGCGGTGCCGGCGATGCCGCCCGCGAGCGTCGTGCGACGGGGGTTGGAGACGGTGGTGCACTCGGGCTCGGTGAGCGCGGGCGCATCGGTGGACAGGGACATGGTGGGAACCTCCGGGTTGGATTCCGGATCATGCTCGCCTCGTCCGATTCGTCCCACCAGACCCGACTTGTGGTGCCACCCGAGCGGGGGGCATCGGGCACGCGATGCCGCGGGAGCGTGACGATGCCCGCGGCCCCAAGCGGGCGGCGGGCGTCGTCGAGGGCGGACAGGCCTCCGGGCCGTGTCGGCGGGTCCGGGTCAGCGGGGGAAGCGGGCCCCGACCGGTCGCGGTCGCGGCGAGCCGAGCGGGACGAGCACGAGCGCGAGCTCGGCCCTGTCCGCCGCGTCGCGTCGCGGGAAGCGCGCACCCACGGCGTATCGCGGGCGCAGGGCCCGGCGGTAGAGCCGCGTCCGGGTCTCAGCGGCCGCGGCGCGGGCGAAGCGCGCGCCGACGGGCGCCGGGATCACGTGCGAGCGGGCGATGGGCAGCTCGCGGGTCACGGACGCGGTCGCGCTGTCGGGTGCTGACGGGGTGGAGATGAGGTAGGGCATGGTGTCCTCCGGGTCGGTGGTGCCTCCAGGCTCGGCGGATCGGCCGCGCCCGGACAGCCCCGACTTGTGGTGCCACTACCCCTGGGGGCATCAGGCACCGCGTGCCCCCAGGGTCGTCTGTCAGCGTGTCGCCGTCGTGTACAGCGCCTCGACGTCCGCCGCGAAGTCGCGCAGCACCTGCGCGCGCTTGACCTTGAGCGACGGCGTGAGGTGCCCCGCCTCGACCGTGAAGTCGGTGGGCAGGATCTCCCAGCGGCGGATCGACTCGGCGCGCGACACCGCGCCGTTCGCCCTGGTGACGGCGTTGTCGAGGTGCTCGCGCACCACGGGGTGGGTCGCGGCCTCGGCCACCGGCATCGTGGGCAGCCCGTGGCTGGTGAGCCAGCCCGGCAGGGCCTCCTCGTCGAGCGTGATGAGCGCGCCGATGAAGGGCTTCGCCTCGCCCACGACCACGCACTGGCTGACGAGCGCGTAGCCGCGCAGGCGGTCCTCGAGCACCGCGGGCGCGACGTTCTTGCCCGCCGCGGTCACGATGATCTCCTTCTTGCGGCCGGTGATCGTGAGGAAGCCCTCGTCGTCGAGCTGCCCGATGTCGCCCGTGTGGAACCACCCGTCGCGCATCGCCTCGGCGGTCGCCTCGGGGTTCCGGTGGTACCCCTGGAACAGCATGTCGCCGCGCATGAGCACCTCGCCGTCCTCGGCGATGACGGTCTCGAAGCCCGGCAGGGCGGGGCCGACGGTGCCGATCTTGGACCTGGTCGTGCGGTTCACGTGGGCCGCGGCCGTGACCTCGGTGAGGCCGTACCCCTCCATCACCTGGAGGCCGAGGCCGTTGTAGAAGTGGCCCAGACGCTCGCCGAGCGGGGCGGACCCCGAGATGGCGTGGACGGCCTTGCCTCCCAGCACCTCGCGGATCTTCGCGAGCACCAGCCGGTCAGCCACCGCGTGACGCGCCTTGAGGGCGAACGAGGGGCCGGCCTGCGTGTCGAGCGCGCGCGAGTAGTCGATGGACTGCTTCGCGGCCCACCGGAAGATCTTCACCTTCCCGCCGGCGGCGGCCTTCTGCTCGGCCGCGTTGTAGACCTTCTCGAACACGCGCGGCACCGCGAGCAGCAGCGTGGGGTGGAAGGACCCGATGTACGGCACGAGCTTGCGCGTGTCGGGGCAGTAGCCGATGGTCGTGCCGCCCGCGAGCAGCACCACCTCGACCAGCCGCGCGAGCGAGTGCGCGAGCGTGAGGAAGAGCACCGAGCTCGACTCGGGCCGGAGCAGCACGTCCTCGAGCTCCACATGGATGCCCCGCGTGTGCACCACGAAGTTCCGGTGCGTGAGCACGGCGCCCTTGGGGCGGCCGGTGGTGCCCGACGTGTACACGATCGTGGCCGGGTCCTCGAGCGTAGCGAGCGCCGCCCGCTCCGCGACGAGCGTGTCAGGGATCCCGGTGCCCGCGGCGCGCAGGTCGTCGACGCAGCCACGGTCGATCACGAGGATCTCGCGCAGCGGGCTCTCGGGGTCGCTCGCCACCTGGTGGGCGAGCGCCGCGTGCGCCTCGGTCTCGACGAACAGCACCGCGATGTCGGCATCCGACGTGATCCAGTCGATCTGCGAGGCCGACGACGTGTCGTAGATGGGGACGGGGAGCGCGCCCACGGTCCAGATGGCGACGTCGAGGATCGACCACTCGATGCGCGTGCGCGCCATGATCCCGACGCTCTGTCCCGGCTCGATCCCGCGCGCGATGAGCCCCTTCGCGACCTCGGTGACCCAGGCCTGGGCCTGCGCGCCGGTGACGTCGATCCACGCGTCGTCCGCGTCGGTGTAGCGCATCACCACGCGGTCGGCGTGGGTGCGCCACGCCTGCGAGATGAGGTCGACGATGTTCGCGGCGTCGTCGGTGTGCGAGGGCTGGCTCATGCTTTAGGACTCCCATGGCAGTAGGGGGGACGCGTCAGACGATAGCCTTGACTGAGTCCCAGCGAGGTAGCGGAAGGCCATAGAGAATGCATGCAATCGGCGTAGACATCGGCGGCACCAAGATCGCGGTCGGTGTGGTCGACGAGGACGGCGCCATCATTGCCAAGACCAAGCGCAAGACCAAGCCGCAGGATCCGGCGGGCATCGACGCCGCGATCGCCGATGCGGTGGCGGAGCTCGCGGCCGACCACGAGTTCCACGCGGTGGGCCTGGCAGCGGCCGGATTCGTCTCCTCGGACCAGGAGAACGTGCTGTTCGCGCCGAACATCGCGTGGCGCGACTACCCGCTCGCGACGAACGTGCGCGCGCTCATCGGCCGCGACGACGTCGCCGTCGTGGTCGAGAACGATGCGAACGCGGCCGGCTGGGCGGAGTTCGCCTTCGGCGCGGCGCGCGACGCCAAGCACATGGTGCTGCTCACCATCGGCACGGGGCTGGGCGCCGCGCTGGTGGTCGACGGGAAGCTCGTGCGCGGCGCGTACGGCTTCGCGGCCGAGCTGGGCCACCTGCGCGTGGTGCCGAACGGCCACCCGTGCGGCTGCGGCCTCCACGGCTGCTGGGAGCAGTACGCCTCGGGATCCGCGCTGACCCGCGAGGCGCGCCGCGCGGCCATGGACCGCCCGGTGCGCGCCGCCGGCCTGCTCGAGCTCGCGGGCGGCGACGCCACCGCGATCACGGGCCCGCACGTCACCCAGATCGCCATGGACGGCGACGAGCTGGGCCTCGAGCTCCTCGCCGAGCTGGGCCGTTGGATCGGCGAGGGCTCCGCATCGCTGGCCGCCGCGCTTGACCCCGAGCTCTTCGTCATCGGCGGCGGCGTCGTCGCCGCCGGCGACCTGCTGCTCCACCCGGCCCGCAAGGCGTTCGAGGCGAACCTGCCCGCGCGCGGCCACCGTCCCATCGTCCCCATCGTCGCAGCAGAGATGGGCAACGATGCGGGGATCGTCGGCGCGGCCGACCTCGCCCGCATCGCCTCCGCCAACCGCTAGGAACCTCCCCGGACATCATGAGCGACACCTACTACCGCCTCTTCAAGCACGTGCTGCTGGGCCCCGCGCTCAAGGGCGTGTACAAGCCCTGGGTCGAGGGGCAGGAGAACATCCCCGAGACGGGGGGCGCGATCCTCGCCTCCAACCACCTGTCCTTCTCGGACTCCGTGTTCCTGCCCGTGGTCATCAGCCGCAAGGTGGTGTTCCTGGGCAAGGAGGAGTACTTCACCGGCAAGGGCGTCAAGGGCTACGCGACGAAGGCGTTCATGGAGGGCGTGGGCACCATCCCCGTGCACCGTGGGGGCGGGCGCGCGTCCGAGGCGGCGCTCCGCACCGGCCTCCAGGTGGTGCAGGGCGGCGAGCTGCTCGGCATCTACCCCGAGGGCACGCGCAGCCCCGACGGCCGCCTGTACCGCGGCAAGACCGGCGTCGCGCGCCTCGCGATCGAGTCGGGCGCGCCGGTGATCCCCGTCGCGATGATCGACACGCACATCGCGCAGCCCATCGGGCAGAAGGTTCCCAAGCGCCACCCGATCGGCGTGCGCATCGGCGCCCCCATCGACCTGTCGGAGTTCGACGGGCGTCAGGAGGACCGCGCCGCACTGCGCGAGGCGACGGACCGGATCATGGCGGCCATCGCCGAGCTCTCCGGCCAGGAGTACGTCGAACGCGACGCCGCGCTCGTCAAGCGCGAGCTCGAGAAGGAGCAGCAGTCCCGGGAGGCGGGGGAGTAGGTCCCCCGTCCCGGCTCCCGGCGCCCTGTCGCGCGCCTAGAATGACCACGAAATCCGCAAGACACACAACGAAAGGTCCGTCATGTCGGTTCGCCGCGTTGCACTCCTGACCGCCGGTGGGTTCGCCCCCTGCCTCTCCTCCGCGGTGGGAGGCCTGATCGAGCGCTACACCGAGATCGCCCCCGAGGTGGAGATCATCGCCTATGAGCACGGCTACTGGGGTCTGCTGCTCGGCAAGAAGATCGTGATCGACGACGAGGTCCGCAAGCACGCGGGCCTCCTGCACGAGTTCGGCGGCTCGCCGATCGGCAACTCGCGCGTCAAGCTCACCAACGTCGCGGACTGCGTCAAGCGCGGCCTGGTCAAGGACGGCGAGGACCCGCTCGCGGTCGCCGCGGAGCAGCTCAAGGCCGACGGCGTCGACGTGCTCCACACCATCGGTGGCGACGACACGAACACGACCGCCGCGGACCTGGCCGCCTACCTCGCGGAGAACGACTACGGCCTCACCGTGGTGGGCCTTCCCAAGACCATCGACAACGACGTGGTGCCGATCCGCCAGTCGCTCGGTGCGTGGACCGCGGCCGAGGAGGCCGCGAAGTTCGGCCGCAACATCATCGGCGAGCACCGCTCGGGCCCGCGCATGCTCATCATCCACGAGGTCATGGGCCGTGCGTGCGGCTGGCTCACCGCCGCCGCCGCGATGAAGTACCGCGAGGACCTCGAGACCCGCACGTTCCTCCCCGGCATCGGCCTCACCAAGGAGCGCTGGGACATCCACGCCGTGTACGTCCCCGAGCAGCACCTCGACATCGACGCCGAGGCCGCGCGCCTGCGCACGGTGATGGACGAGGTCGGCAACGTTAACATCTTCCTGTCCGAGGGCGCCGGCGTGCCCGAGATCATCGCGGAGATGGAGGCCACGGGCCAGGAGGTCAAGCGCGACCCGTTCGGCCACGTGCGCCTCGACGAGATCAACCCGGGCCAGTGGTTCGCCAAGCAGTTCGCGGAGAAGCTGGGCGCGGAGAAGGTCATGGTCCAGAAGTCGGGCTACTTCTCGCGTGCCGCGGCCGCGAACGCCGAGGACCTGCGCCTCATCAAGTCGATGACCGACTACGCGGTCGAGTGCGCGCTGCGCGGCGAGCCCGGCGTGATCGGCCACGACGAGGAGGACGGCGACCGTCTCAAGGCGATCCCGTTCCCGCGCATCGCGGGCCACAAGCCCTTCGACACCACGACCCCGTGGTACGTCGAGACCCTCGAGGCGATCGGGCAGGCGTAATCACATGACAGAGGCTGCCCTGGCGGCGGCGGGCGTCGACTCGTACCTCTCGAAGGAGGCGAGGCAGCAGCCGCAGTGGCCCGATGCCGCTGCGCTGCGACGCGCGACCGACCGTCTCACGCAGGTCCCCCCTCTGGTGTTCGCGGGCGAGGCGGACCGGCTGCGAGAGCAGCTGGCCGCCGCGTCGCGCGGCGAGGCCTTTGTCCTCCAGGGCGGCGACTGCGCCGAGATCTTCGCGGAGGCCACGGCCGACCGCATCCGCAACAAGATCAAGACCATCCTCCAGATGGCCGTGATCCTCACGTACGGCGCCTCGACGCCCGTCGTGAAGATCGGCCGCATGGCGGGCCAGTACGCGAAGCCGCGCTCGTCGGACACGGAGACCCGTGACGGCGTGACGCTGCCCGTGTACCGGGGCGACATCGTCAACTCCTCGGGCTTCACCGAGGAGGAGCGGATCCCGAACCCGGATCGGCTGGTCGACGCGTACCACGTGTCCGCGTCGACGCTCAACCTGATCCGCGCCTTCACGCAGGGCGGCTTCGCCGACCTGCGCCGCGTGCACCAGTGGAACAAGGGCTTCGCGGCGAACCCTGCGTACGCCAAGTACGAGCAGCTGTCGCAGGAGATCGACCGCGCGGTGCGCTTCATGGGCGCGGCGGGCGGCGACTTCGAGGCGCTCAAGACGGTCGAGCTCTTCTCGAGCCACGAGGCCCTGCTGCTCGACTACGAGCGTGCGCTCACGCGCATCGACTCGCGCTCGGGTCTCGCCTACGACTGCTCGGCCCACTTCCTGTGGATCGGGGAGCGCACGCGCCAGCTCGACGGCGCGCACGTCGAGTTCCTGTCGAAGGTGCACAACCCCCTCGCGGTGAAGCTGGGACCGACGGCCACGTCGGCCGATGCGGTCGAGCTCGCGGAGCGTCTCAACCCGGAGAACATCCCGGGTCGCCTCACGTTCGTGGCCCGCATGGGCGCCGACAAGGTGCGCGATGCGCTCCCCGCCATCGTCGAGGGCGTGCGCGACTCGGGAGTGACGGTGACGTGGCTCACCGACCCGATGCACGGCAACACGTTCACGTCGGACTCGGGCTACAAGACGCGCAAGTTCGACACGATCCTCGATGAGGTCACGGGCTTCTTCGAGGTGCACGAGGCGCTGGGCACCGTCCCGGGCGGCCTCCACGTGGAGCTCACGGGTGACGACGTCACCGAGGTGATGGGCGGCACCGAGAAGATCGACGACGAGGGCCTGGCCCGCCGCTACGAGACCAAGGTGGACCCGCGCCTCAACCACCAGCAGTCGCTCGAGCTCGCGTTCCTCGTGTCGGACCTGCTGGCCCGGCACAACGCGCTCCAGCCGCATCCGGTCGAGGAGCTCGCGTAACCCGCGCATTGACCAGACGCAGACGGAGAAGGCCCCGTCCCGGTGATCCCGGGCGGGGCCTTCTTCGTCGGACGATGCGCCGCGTCAGTTGTACTTGAACGTGATGGTCGTGCCGCGCTCGACCTGGTTGCCCGGGATGAGCGACTGGTCGACGATCGATCCCTTCGAGCTCCACGGCCAGAACGCGTAGAGCTGGACGTCGAGGCCGGCCGCCCGGGCGGCGCTCTCGGCGGCGTCGACCTCCATGCCGACGTAGTCGTCGACCGTGACAAGCGGCGGGCCGTCGGAGACCGTGATGGTGATGGAGTCGAGGCGGTGCCCGGCGTCGCCGGCCGCGGGCGACTGGGCGAAGACGATGCCCTTGTCCGCATCCTCCGTGCGCGCGTGGTCGACCGTGACGTCCAGGGCGTACTCGTCCTCGAGCAGCGCGACCGCGTCCGCCTCGGTCATGTCCGCGACGTCCGGGAACTCGATGGGCGCGGGGCCGCTCGAGACGACCAGGTCCACCGGGGTGTCGTGCCGCACCGACTCGCCCGCGGCGGGGGAGATCGACATGACCTCGCCCTCGGGGACGGTGTCGGAGCTCTTGCCCTCGACCTCGCCGAGCGGCAGGCCGAGCTCCTCGAGACGCGCCTCGGCATCGTCCTGCTGCTCGCCCACGAGCTTGGGCACCGTGGTCATGCGGGGGCCGTCCGACACGGTGATGGTGACGATCGCGTTGTTGAGCACCCGTTCCTGCGCCGCAGGCGTCGCCGAGATCACGATGCCCTCGGGGACGTCGTCATCGAAGGCATGCTCGACCGAGGGGGTGAGGCCGGCGCCGCGGATGATCGCGGTCGCATCGTCCTCGGTCTCGCTCACCACGGACGGGACCGTGGTGTAGGCGCCCGGGCCGATCGAGTTGTACCACCACAGGCCCCCGCCGCCGAGGACCAGGAGCGCGACCATGACGGCCGCGATCCACCAGCCGGCGCGCCGCTCGGTGCGCTTGGGCTCGCGGGCCTCGGGGTCGTCGTCTGGCAGCGCCGCGAGGTCCGTGCCGACGGCAGGGAACGGGTGGCCCAGGCCGATGGGGAGCGCCACGGTGCTGCCCGGCGAGGCGGTGGTGAGCACCGCCGTCGCGTCGTCGTCCCTCACCACCGGCGTGGCGCCCGAGGGCGGGTCCGCGCGGCGGTCGAGAGTCGGCTCGTCGAGCAGGCCGTGGGTGCGCCGCACCAGCTGGAGCGCCGCGCCCGCGTCCTGCGGGCGCTGGTCGGGGTCGCGCGCGGTCAGCGCCGCGATGAGGTCGTCGATCTCGGTCGGCAGCCACGCGACCACGCTCGAGGGCGCGGGCACGTCGTCGTGGACGTGCTTGGTCGCGACCTGGATCGCGGTGGTGCCGGTGTGGGGCTGTCGCCCCGTGATGAGCTCGTACAGGAGCACGCCCGCGGCGTAGACGTCGGTCCGGGCGTCGGAGACGCCGTTGGAGATCAGCTCGGGCCCCAGGTAGGCGACCGTGCCGAGGATGGTGCCGGAGGTGCTCGACGTCACCTCGGTGACGGCCCGCGCGAGGCCGAAGTCGGCGACGCGCGGACGTCCCTCGGAGTCGATGAGGACGTTCTCGGGCTTGACGTCCTGGTGGACCAGGCCCTGGCGGTGCGCCGAGCCGAGCGCGTCGAGCACGTGCTCGACCGTGGACAGGGCCACGCCGAGCGGCAGCGTCGCCTCGTGCGCGAGGACCTCGCGCAGGTTCTCGCCGTCGACGTACTCCATCGTGAGGTACGAGATGTCCTGGTCGATGCCCTGGTCGTACACGCGCACCACGCCGGGGTGGGTGAGGCGTGCGGCGGCCTTGGCCTCGCGACGGAACCGCGCGACGAACTCGCGGGAGTTCGGGTCGACCTCGAGGTGGCGGTGCATGACCTTGAGCGCGATGTCGCGCTCGAGCCTCCGGTCGAATGCGAGGTAGACGGTCGCCATCCCCCCGGCGGCGATGCGCTCGCGCACCTCGTACCGGCCGTCGATCACGCGGCCGAGCAGGGGATCGGTGAGGGTGCTGGACACGGGGTCCATTCTAGGCGGGACGCAGGGCGGCTCCGGCGGTGCGTGCGCGGCGCGTCCCGCGGGTCGCGCTCGCACCGCGCACCGGGTCAGCGGAAGCGGGACATGAGCGCCTTGACGCTCGCGACGTAGCCGACGGTGTCGTAGTGGTAGCCGTGGTCGATGACCGCGGCGGCGCCCTGGTAGTAGCCCGCGATCGCATCGTCGACGCTCGTGAACGTGCGGTCGAGCGCGCGCAGGATCAGCACGCCGGCGAGCACGTTGTCGCGCGGGTCGAGCAGGTCGAGGCGACGCCCGGCCATGTCCGACGCCCACTCGCCCGAGGTCGGGATCACCTGCATCACGCCCACGGCGTTCGCGGGCGACACCGCGCGCATGTCGAAGCCCGACTCCTGGTAGGAGATCGCCTGCGCGAGCGCCGGGTCGACGCCGTGCTGCCGCGCGGTCGCGACGATGATGTCCTGCATCTTCTCGCGTGAGGGGACGGTGCGGCTCAGCAGCACCGCCTTGTTCTGGTTCGCGGCCCGCACCACCTCGCTGGCGTAGGTGCGGCCGGCGAAGGTCGAGCCGACGAGCGGCTCGGTGGCGTCGCCGGGCACGGCCAGGCGCTGGCCGATCCGGATGAGAGAGGCGTTCGCGAGCGAGTTCTGCCGCGCGAGCGTCGCGACCGTGGTGCCGTGGCGCTGGGCGATGGCCGCGAGCGTGTCGCCCGCCTTGACCGTGTAGTAGGTCGGCGTCGTCGCTCGCGGAGCGCTGCGCGTGCTCGTGGCGGTGGAGCGCGCGGGTGTGGCGGACGTGCCGGGGATGGTGAGGCGCTGGCCGATCGTGATGAGCGAGGCGTTCGCGAGGGTGTTCGCCTTCGCGAGGGACGCGACCGTGGTGCCGTGGCGGTGCGCGATCTCCGAGAGGGTGTCGCCGGCCTTGACCGTGTAGCTGGTGCTCGACCGGGTGGAGGTCGTGGCGGCGCGTGCGGGGGACTGCTGCGCCTGCCCGCCGCCGCCGATGGTGAGGCGCTGGCCGGGGAAGATGAGCGAGGCGTTCGCGAGGCGGTTGTCGCGGGCGAGCGTCGCGACCGTGGTGCCGTGGCGGTGCGCGATCTCCGAGAGGGTGTCGCCCGCCTTGACCGTGTACGTCGCCGAGAGGCTCGTCACGCTCGAGCGCGCCGCGGTGGTGCTTCCGTTCGGCACCGTGACGGTGGTGCCCACGTAGATGGTCGCGCGCGTGTCGAGGTCGTTCGCGGCGACGATCGCGGGGATCGTGCTGCCGTAGCGGTCCGCGAGGGCCGAGACAGTGTCGCCGGGCTGGACGCGGTGCTGCTCGTCCGCCAGCGCGGGGGAGGCCGATGCGAGACCGACGACCGTCGCGAGAGCGGCGGTGGTCGCTGCGGGGCGGGTCTGCGCGAGGGGTGACGTCGCTGCCATGCGTGCCTCCAGTGTGAGTGATGGTGCCGATGTGACAGATGTGACAAAAGTGACGGTAACCCCGAGGTCGCTCGCGCCGCAAGGCGTGCCGCAGGTGTCAGTACCCTGGAGCCATGACTGACGCCGCCTGGCTTACCGTGCCCGACTTCGCCGACCGCCTGGGGACCACCCCGAGCAAGGTGCGCGAGATGCTCCGCGAGGGCGAGCTCCTCGCGGTGCGCCGTGGGGAGCGGCAGACGCTCCAGGTGCCCGCGGGCGTGATCGTCGACGGCGAGCGCGGTCCGGAGGTACTCGCGACGCTGCGTGGCACCCTCACGCTCCTGCGGGACGCCGGCATGGACGATGCGGAGGCGGCGGAGTGGCTCATGGCCGACGAGCCCGAGCTCGGCATGGCTCCCCTCGACGCGCTCCGCGAGGGGCGGCGCGCGCACGTGCGCCGCATCGCGCAGTCGCTCCTGTAGAGCGGCGCTGAGCGGGCCCGGAGAGGCCCGCCGCCGGCTCAGGCGGTGCGATCCACCGCGGCGTCGACGAGCGCGAGGACCGGACCGGGGCGGTCGAGCGCCGCGTTCAGCGCCTCGCGGGCGTGGCCGGCCTGCGCCGCGATCTCACGCTCGGCGGCGGCGAGCGCGCCCGACGACTCGATCGCCGCGATCGCCGCGGACGTGGCCTCCGCGGTCGCGGCGGGATCGCCCAGCACCGCGTGGACGGCCTTGCGCTCCGCGGGGTCGCCATGAGCAAGGGCGTGCCAGACGAGCAGCGTCCGCTTGCCCTCGCGCAGATCGTCGCCCACGGGCTTGCCCGTGGTCTCGGGGCTTCCCGTGAGCCCGAGCACATCGTCACGCAGCTGGAACGCGACGCCCAACGGCAGGCCCGCCGTGCGCAGCGCGTTCACGGTCGCGGGGGACGCGCCTGCCGCGGCCGCACCGAGCGCGAGGGGGAACTCTGCCGTGTACGAGGCCGTCTTGGCGCGCATCACCGCGCGGATGTCGTGCTCGAGCGAGTCGAGGTCGGTCCACGGCGCGGCCGCGACTCGCATGTCGAGATGCTGGCCGGCGGTCACCAGGGCCGCCATCTCGTCGAACAGGTCCGCGACGGTGTCGCCGGCACGGCGTGCGGCGACCGCGGCGCCTCGCATCGCCGCCACCAGCGCGACGTCGCCCGCGAGGATCGCGCCCGCGCGGCCGTAGGCGGCGGCGTCGCCCGGCCAGCCGGCCGCGCGATGAAGCGCCTCGAACGCGCGGTGCGCGGCGGGGCGGCCGCGCCGGGTGTCCGAGCCGTCGAGCACGTCGTCGTGGAGCAGCGCGGCCGTCTGGAACAGCTCGAGCGCACCCGCCAGCTGCTCCGCGGGCAGGCGGTCGCCGCCTTCCGCGGCCTCGAAGGCCGCGAGCAGGAGCCGGCCGCGGAAGGCCTTGCCGCCGGCCGAGGACGCGGCGAGCTGCGCGGCGAGCTCGTGCGCCGCCTCCAGCCCGGGTGCCATGGCCGCCGCGGCCCACGCGAGCAGCTCGGCGGTGCGGTCGGCGATGACGGCGCGGGCGTCCGTGGGTGTCGCGTGCATGGCATCAGGGTAGGGGCGCGGACGGCCGCGATGTCCCCAGCCCTCGCGCGCGAAGGCCCAGTCCACGTCCGCGCGGAGTGGCGCGCGGCCCGTCCGCGCGCCCCCGCACGCTCGTCCCATGACGACGATCACCGGTCCCGGCGAGCTCGCCTCGCTCGTCCCCTCCCTCATCGGCTTCGATCCCGCGGAGTCGCTGGTCGCGGTGCTCATCCGTGAACGCGGCGAGCTCGGCGCGCTCCTGAGGTGGGACGAACGCGATCTGCTCGGGGAGGACGGCGAGGAGGTCGCGCATGCGCTGGCGGTCCATGCGATGCGCGAAGGCGCCCGCCGGGCGGTGGTGCTCGCGTACACCGAGGACGCGGACCTCGCGCTCGCGGCGATCGACCTCGCCGTGCGCGCTCTGGAGGAGAGGGTGGCTTCGGTCGAGGCGTGGGTCGTGCTCGACGGCCGTTACTTCAGCCCGGGGTGCGAGGACCCGTGGTGCTGCCCGCCCGGCGGCAGGCCGGTTCCCGGGGCCGCGCGCGCAGCGGCGGGCGAGGTCCGCGTGCGTAGGGACCCCGGGCCGTCGCGCGCGCCGGCAGCTCAGCGGCGCCTCGCCGCGCGTGCCGCGCGCCGCTGGGAGGCCAGGGCGGCGGGGGACCGCGGCGCATGGCGGCGGACGTCCGCGGAGCGCTGGCGAACCGCTCTGGACGATGCGCCGACGGGTCCCGCCGCGATGGGTGCCCTCGCGGCCTCGCTCGCCGACGTCCGCGTGCGGGACGCCGTCCTCCTGATGCTGGTCCCGGACGCGGACGACGCGGTGCGCGACGCCCTCGCGGGCCGCGACTCGGACGCCGTCGCGCGGGCGCTGGGGAGCGGGCTCGTCCCGTCGTCCCCACCGCGGCCGGAGCTCGTCGACAGGGCCCGGAGCCTGCTGGTCACGGTCCTCGAGCATGCGCCGGCGCGCCTCTGCGCGCCCGCCGCGGGCACCCTGGCCGTGATCGCGTGGTGGTGCGAGTCCGCGAGCGTCGCACGCGCGTGGTGCGCGATCGCGCTCGAGCATGATCGGGAGTATCGTCTAGCGCTCCTCGTGCTCGCCCTCATCGATGCCGAGCGGCGGGGGCTGTGACGGACCACGTCGGCGGAGGCATGCGCCGACGGACCCGGCGCGGCGGGAACCAACCGCTTGACGTGGGCGTTACAATCTAATGGATTTGCGCGAGGCGATCAGCGGGGCCTCACCATCCACTCCGTGACAGGTCGAGAGGGAAGCCGTGTCGCCACAGCTGCACAGTCGCGCCGACGGCGCATCCGGGGCCGGCAAGCCGAGCGCCCGGATAACCCGCTCCGACGCATCCCGCGCATCGTCCGACGCTTCGCTGCCCGCCCGCGGCAGCTCTACCGAGAAGGAGAAGGCCACGACTACGTCAGCCGCATCCAAGTCCCCCGGCGCTTCGACCGCGACCGCGCGCAAGCGCGCGGCGAAGGCCGAGCCGGAGGCCACCGAGGAGACCACCGACACCGTCGAGGCTCCGAAGCGCAAGGCCGCACCCAAGCGCACCGCCAAGGCGGCCCCGAAGACCGCCAAGGGCGCGAAGGCCGCTGAGGACGTCGACGACGCCGAGCCCACGGACCTCGAGGAGGTCGAGCCCGGCGACGAGGTCGTCGAGGCGGGCGAGGATGCCGCGGAGGACGAGTCGAAGCCTGCCGGCAAGGAGGACGAGACCGAGAGCCGCGGCTTCGTGCTCGGCGCGGGGGACGACGACGCGCCGGTCCAGCAGGTCATGACCGCGGGCGCCACGGCCGACCCGGTCAAGGACTACCTCAAGCAGATCGGAAAGGTCGCGCTCCTCAACGCGGAGCAGGAGGTCGACCTCGCCAAGCGGATCGAGGCCGGTCTGTTCGCCGAGGAGAAGCTCGGCTCGGGCGAGAAGCTCGCCCCGAAGCTCCGCCGCGAGCTCGAGTGGATCGCGAACGACGGCCGTCACGCCAAGAACCACCTGCTCGAGGCGAACCTGCGCCTCGTCGTGTCGCTTGCCAAGCGCTACACCGGCCGCGGCATGCTGTTCCTGGACCTCATCCAGGAGGGCAACCTCGGTCTGATCCGCGCGGTCGAGAAGTTCGACTACACCAAGGGCTACAAGTTCTCGACCTACGCGACGTGGTGGATCCGTCAGGCCATCACCCGCGCGATGGCCGACCAGGCGCGCACCATCCGCATCCCCGTCCACATGGTCGAGGTCATCAACAAGCTCGCGCGCGTCCAGCGCCAGATGCTCCAGGACCTGGGCCGCGAGCCCACGCCCGAGGAGCTCGCCAAGGAGCTCGACATGACGCCCGAGAAGGTCGTCGAGGTCCAGAAGTACGGCCGTGAGCCCATCTCGCTCCACACCCCGCTGGGTGAGGACGGCGACTCCGAGTTCGGCGACCTCATCGAGGACTCCGAGGCCGTGGTCCCCGCCGACGCCGTCGGCTTCACGCTCCTTCAGGAGGAGCTGAGCAAGGTGATGGACACGCTCAGCGAGCGCGAGGCCGGCGTGGTCGGCATGCGCTTCGGTCTCACGGACGGCCAGCCCAAGACGCTCGACGAGATCGGCCGGGTCTTCGGCGTGACCCGCGAGCGCATCCGCCAGATCGAGTCCAAGACGATGTCGAAGCTTCGCCACCCGTCGCGCTCGCAGGTCCTGCGCGACTACCTGGACTGATACTCCTGAGCCGAGCGTCCGGCACGGTAGCTCTGAGGCGCCCTTCCCCGAGCGGGGGAGGGCGCCTCAGCGCACGGGAGGGGCCTGCGCATCGTCCGCGGGCGGCAGGCCCGTGACGCTGCGCTCGTCCTCCCAGACCTCGACTCCGCGGAGGCCAGGCAGCCGGTCGCGCGTGAAGACGGGGTCCCGGCCGCCGCGCCGCTGCGCGGAGAAGTCCCTGAGCAGCGCGAACGCATGGCGAGAGAGCGGCGCGAGGGCGAGGAGGTTGACCACCGCGAGCACCCCGAGCAGCAGATCCGCGAGGGACCACACCACCGACGCGGAGACGACGCCGCCGATGAGCACCGCCGCCACGACGAGCACGCGGTACAGCCAGAGGGCCCATGCGCGTCGCGTCATGAACTCGACGTTCGCCTCGCCGTAGAAGTACAGCCCCAGGATGGTGCTGAAGGCGAGCATGAAGACGATGACCGAGAGCAGCGCGCCCGCCCAGCTGCCGAGCGAGCCCACGATCGCATCGTGCGTGAGGGCGATGCCCGGCTCCGCCTCGGAGAGGTCGGGGCGCGTCACGAGGATGATGAACGCCGTGATCGAGCACACGAAGAAGGTGTCGAAGTAGACGCCGAGGGTCTGCACCAGCCCTTGCTTCACCGGGTGCGTCGTCGCGGCGCTCGCCGCCGCGTTGGGCGCGGTGCCGAACCCGGCCTCGTTCGAGAACATGCCGCGTTGCACGCCCGTGAGGATCACCGTGCCGATCGCGCCGCCCGCCACCGCCTGGCCCGAGACCGCGTCGTGGAGGATCGCGGCGAGAACCGGCCCGACCGCGTCGACGTGGAGCGCGACGATCACCACCCCGAGCACCAGGTAGAGGACGGCCATCGCCGGCACCAGCGTCTCCGTGACGAGCGCGATGCGGTGCGTGCCGCCCAGCACCACGGCCGCCGTCGCGATGGCGACCAGGCATGCGACCGAGGGCCCGACCCAGCCTGGCGCCCCACCGCTCACGCTCGAGGTGACCGTCTCCACGATGGTGAACGACTGCAGCATGTTGACCGCGAAGGGCGCGGCGACGATGAGCACGATCGCGAGCACGAAGCCGAGCCATCGCTGCCCGAGGCCCCGCTGGATGTAGTACGCCGGCCCGCCCCGGAAGCCCGTCGCGTCGCGATGCTTGTAGAGCTGGGCGAGCGTGGCCTCGACGAAGCCGGTGGCCGAGCCGAAGATCGCCATGAGCCACATCCAGGCGATCGCTCCCGGCCCGCCGACCGCGATCGCGGTGCCGACCCCGGCGATGTTCCCGATGCCCACGCGGGAGGCCGCGGACACGGTGAAGGCCTGGAACGCGGACAGCGACTGCGCGTGCCCCGCCTCGTCCGTCGGCGTGCGGTCGGTGAGGCCCCGGATCATCTGGGGGAGCATCCTCAGCTGCACGGCGCCGGAGCGCAGGGTGAAGGAGATGCCGAGCACCCCGACGAGCGGAAGCACGATCCAGGTCCACAAGGTGTCGCTGGAGGTGACGATCCACGCCTCGACGTCGCTCATAGGCCTCCTAGGCTAGGTCGCTGCCGGGATTCGCGCCCGGTGGCGAGCAGCGCGTGCGCGGCGGTGCTCTCAGCCGCCGGCGGGCGATAGCATCGTCCCGTTCGCCCACCCCATCCGAGGAGAAGCCCGTGACCGCCCTGCGCTACGCCCTGCTCGTGCTCCACTTCGTCGGTCTTGCCGCGATCCTCGGGCCGTTCATGGAACAGCTCAAGGAGCAGGTCAAGCGCATCACCACGGTGATGGTGTGGGGCGCCCGCGCCCAGATCCTGACCGGCCTCGCCCTCACCGGCGTGGCGTACGCGCGCGCCGACGAGACGGGCTTCGAGCCCGACCATGTGAAGATCGCCGTCAAGCTCCTCATCGCGCTCGCGATCGCGGGCCTCGCGGAGGCGACTCGCAAGCGCGAGAACCCCGTGGTGCCGTTCTGGCTGATCGGCGGCCTCACGCTGGTCAACATCGTCGTCGCCGTCGCGTGGCGCTGAGGTGACGGAGGTCCGTCCCGCCACGCAGCAGGACGCCGCGGAGATCGTCCACCTGGGCGCGCTCATGTACAAGGCGGTAGGCGCCAAGCCCACGCCGACGTGGGCCGTCGAGTCGACGCGCACCGTGCGCGAGCGCCTGGGCGCGGACCTGTTCGGCATGGTGATCGACGCTCCCGAGGGCGGCCTCGCGGCGTGCGGGCTGGTCAACATCGCCCACCGCTTGGCACGCCCCGGCGCGCAGGCGCACCAGATGGGCTACATCCAGTGGGTCTCGACCGCGCCGCAGCACCAGCGGAAGGGCTACGCGCGGGCCATCATGGAGGCCCTGCTGGCCGAGACCGACCGGCGCGGCATCGAGGTGGTCGAGCTGCACGCCAGCCCCGCCGGCCTGCACCTGTACCAGGACCTCGGATTCTTCATCAAGCATGACAACGTCGCGATGACGTCGCAGCGGCTCAGGCCCCGGCGCTAGCTTGCGCTAGCCGTCGGCGACGTCCCCGCGCAGGCGCCGCGCACGCCGCTGCGTGCGGATGCCGGCCGCCACCGTCGCGACCGCCGTGGTGAGCACCACGGCGCCGCCGGCGATCAGCGCCGTCCACCCGGCGATCGCGTCGCGAGGAGCGCCGTGCAGGCGGCCGTCGGCGATCCACGCGAGCACCCACACGAATCCCACCGTCATCGCCCACGCGAGCACGGGCGCGGGGGAGAGGTCCCGTGCGATCGCGATGCCCAGGAAGCCGGTGCCGATGAGCACCCCGACCGCGGCGGCGACGCCGGCGTCCGGCGGGGTGCCGAGCCACCAGGCGCCGAGGGCCGTCACATGCGAGACGGTCGCGGCGGCGCCCCACCCGAGGTACAGCCCGACGGGCAGGTCGATCGCGGCCGCCTCGAGGATCGACGCGGCGGGCGAGCGCACGAGCATCGCGGCGGCCCAGCCAAGGCACGCGAGGATGCCGGCGTCGATCACGATGGACGCGGCGAGCGCCTCGTGCTGCACCGCGAACCCCCACGCAAAGGTGAGGAGCATCGCGAGGAGCATGGGGAGCGAGGCGGCACGCACGCGTGCGCGAGAACCGGGCATCGGGACCGCCTGCGCGATCGCGAACGCCGCGAGCGCGATGCCGATGACGCCGCGGATGCCCGCGGACGATGCGGCGGGCGAGAGCAGCGTCGCGCCGGGCGCGAGCGCGCCGTCGACGACCTCGTCGAGCGGGGTCCCGCCGAACGAGCCCGTCGCCCAGGCGGCTCCGACGAGCGCGAGCACGGTGGCGACGGCCACCAGCCCGCGCGCGGCCAGGTCGCCCGGAGAGATGCGCCATTGCGTGTCCACCGTCATCGTGCCCCCATCCTGCCAGGCATCACGCTCCCATATCTGCATACGATCCGCACGTCCGACGGTGCGGCTGCGCCCGGTCGTCCGTCGCCCCAACTAAGATGTCCGCCGTGGCGAACGACTACTCCGCTAGGCATCTGTCCGTCCTCGAGGGCCTCGAGGCGGTGCGCAAGCGACCCGGCATGTACATCGGCACCACGGACTCTCGTGGCCTCATGCACTGCCTGTGGGAGATCATCGACAACTCGGTCGACGAGGCCCTCGGCGGCTTCGGCGACCGTATCGAGATCGTGCTGCACCCGGACGACTCGGTCGAGGTCCGAGACCTCGGTCGCGGCATCCCGGTCGACGTCGAGCCCAAGACGGGCCTCACGGGCGTCGAGGTCGTCATGACCAAGCTCCATGCGGGCGGCAAGTTCGGCGGCGGCTCGTACGCGGCCTCCGGCGGCCTCCACGGCGTCGGCGCCTCGGTGGTGAACGCGCTGTCGGAGCGCCTGGACGTATGGGTGGACCGCGGCGGGAAGACGCACCACATGGGGTTCCGCCGCGGCGAGCCCGGCTACTTCCAGGACCCCGCCTCCGGCCCGGTGCCGGACGCCGAGTTCGTGCCGTTCGTCACGGGGTCCGAGCTCGCGATCGTCGGCAAGGTCGCGAAGGCGCGCACCGGCACGCGCATCCGCTACTGGGCGGACCGGCAGATCTTCAACAAGGGCGCCACCTTCAGCTACGACGACCTCCTGGTGCGTGCGCGGCAGACGGCCTTCCTGGTGCCCGGCCTCGCGCTCGTGGTGCGCGACGAGCGCGACGCGGCCAACGTGAGCGAGGAGACCTTCCGCTACGAGGGCGGCGCGAAGGACTTCGTGGACTTCATCGCGACCGATACCGCGGTCACCGACACCTGGGAGCTCACGGGCCACGGGACGTACAAGGAGACCGTGCCCGTGCTCAAGCCCAACGGTCACCTGGTGTCCGAGGAGGTCGAGCGCGAGTGCGCGGTCGACATCGCGCTGCGCTGGGGCACCGGCTACGAGTCCGAGGCCCGATCGTTCGTCAACATCATCTCGACGCCCAAGGGCGGCACCCACCTGGCCGGCTTCGAGCAGGGCATCGTCAAGGTGCTGCGAGCGCAGATCACCGCGAATGCGCGTCGCCTCAAGCTCACGGGCAAGGACGGCGCCGAGCGCATCGAGAAGGACGACATCATGGCGGGCCTCACCGCCGTGGTGACGGTCCGGATCCCGGAGCCCCAGTTCGAGGGCCAGACCAAGGAGGTGCTCGGCACGGGACCCGTGCGCGGCATCGTCGCCAAGGTGGTCGAGCAGGAGCTCACCGCCATCCTCACCTCCTCGAAGCGCGACACGAAGGCTCAGGCCAACACGGTGCTGGAGAAGGTGGTCGCGGAGATGCGCGCGCGTGTCGCCGCCCGCAAGCAGAAGGAGATCTCGCGGCGCAAGAACGCGCTCGAGACCTCGTCGCTGCCCGCGAAGCTCGCGGACTGCCGCTCGAACGACGTCGAGCAGTCCGAGCTGTTCATCGTCGAGGGCGACTCGGCGCTCGGCACGGCCAAGCTGGCCCGCCGTTCCGACTTCCAGGCGCTGCTGCCCATCCGCGGCAAGATCCTCAACGTGCAGAAGGCGTCCGTGACGGACATGCTGCACAACGCCGAGTGCGCGTCGATCATCCAGGTGGTGGGCGCGGGCTCCGGCCGCACCTTCGACCTCGATGCAGCGCGCTACGGGAAGATCATCCTCATGACGGACGCGGACGTCGACGGCGCCCACATCCGGACGCTGCTGCTCACGCTGTTCTTCCGGTACATGCGCCCGCTCGTCGACGCGGGTCGCGTGTTCGCCGCGGTCCCGCCGCTGCACCGCATCGAGGTGTCGGGATCGGCCCGTCGCGAGAAGGAGTACGTCTACACGTACTCCGAGAAGGAGCTCGCGGAGACGCTGCGCGACCTCAAGCGCGCCGGCCGCCGGTACAAGGACGACATCCAGCGGTACAAGGGACTCGGTGAGATGGACGCCGACCAGCTCGCGGAGACCACGATGGACCCGACCAAGCGCACGCTGCGCCGCGTCACGAGCGCCGATGCGGCGGCCGCGGAGCGCGTGTTCGAGCTCCTCATGGGCAACGACGTGGCGCCGCGGCGCGACTTCATCATCGCGGGCGCGGCCTCGCTCGACCACTCGAGGATCGACGCATGAGCGGCCTTCCCGGGCGCGCCGCCGAGGCGCATGAGGGCGCGCCGGCGTGCCCCGTGCACCCGTACGGCTACCACCTCACGCCACGCGTCAACCCGGTGGGCAAGCACCGGGTGTTCCGTGACGCCTCGGTGCTCGGTGTCCCGCGCCGCTGCGCGCTGCTCGAGGAGGAGCTCATGGAGGCCGAGCGCGAGCTCGACCTCCTCGACGAGCTCTGGGTGCGCGAGCGCGCGTCCTCGGGCCGTCCGCTCACGGCCCTGGCGGGCATGGGCGCGACCACGGCGCTCGTGATCGCCGCGGTCGCCGAGGTCCCGGTCGGAGGGTTCACGGGCATCGCGCTCGGCGCGGCCGCCGCGATCCTCGCGGTGTCGCGGGCCGAGGCGGTGCTGCTCCGCACGCGGCTCTGGCGCATCCGCGACTGGCACAAGCGCGTGGGCGTGCCTCGCTGAGACTGCCACAATGAAGTCCCCGGAGAACCACGCGGCCTCGCCGCCGCATCGATACGAGGGGTGACATGGCAGAACCAGCCGCTGAGCACCGGGATCCCGAGCATTCGCTCGAGCCCGTCGGGCTGATCGGGCAGTCGGGCGCGATCCTCCGGATGGGTCGCATGATGCTCGCGGCCGGGACCGCGAGCTACCGCGTCAAGGAGGCGATGGCGGCCGTCGCGCACGCGCTCGGCGTCGACAGGCACACGGCCGCGGTCACGTTGACGGAGATCACGGCGACCACCCATCGCGGGGCGATCTTCCGCACCGAGGTCACCGAGGTGCGCAAGTTCGGCGTCAACGCGGAGCGCATCAAGCTGCTGGACGACTTCCGCTCGGGTTTGCCCGAGCGCATCACGGTCGACGAGGTCCACGCCGAGCTCGACCGGATCGAGGCCAAGCCGGCGCTCTACCCGGCCGCGGCGAACGCGCTCTCCGCGGGCGCCGCGTGCGCGGCGTTCGGGGTCCTCAACAACGCGCGACCGCTCGAGGTGATCGCGGTGCTCGTCGCCGCGACGGCGGGTCAGTTCCTGCGCCGCGCCCTCGCGCATCGTGGCTTCAACCCCTTCGGGACCACGCTGGTCGCCGCGGCCCTCGCATGCGGCCTGTACCTCGCGTCCGTCGCCCTCTACGGCGCGTTCGGGCTCGGCGTCGACGTCCACGCGTCGGGGTACATCGCATGCACGCTGTTCCTGCTGCCCGGCTTCCCGCTCATCACGGCCGCGCTCGACATGGCCAAGCTCGACTTCTCCGCCGGAATATCCCGCCTGGTGTTCGCCACGATGATGATCGTCGGCGCCGCGCTGTCGGTATGGGGCCTCACGCTCATCGGGGCGCTCGACGCGAGCACGCGCGAGCCCATCGCGCTCGATGCCTTCCCCCACTACGCGATGATGGCCGCCGCGAGCTTCGTGGGCGTGCTGGGCTTCGCGCTCATGTTCAACTCGCCCCTGCGCATGGCGGTCTCGGCCGCGCTCATCGGCATGGTGTCCAACACCGCGCGCCTGTACATGGCGGACCACGGCGTGATGATCCAGATGGCCACCGTCCTCGCGTGCGTGCTGGTCGGCGTGCTGGTCGCCGCGGCTGCGCCGCGGACGCCGTCGCCGATCATCACGCTCCAGGTCCCCGCGGTGCTCGTGATGATCCCCGGGGTGCTCGCCTTCCAGTCGGTGGTGAGCCTCAACGAGGGCGACTACACGGCGACGATCGGCGCGATCCTCCAGGTGGTGCTCGTGGTGCTGTCGATCATGGTCGGCCTCGTGATCGCGAAGCTCTTCACCGATCGCCAGTGGGCGTTCGACCGTGGGTGAGGCGGAGACCGCGGAGGTCCTCGAGACCACGCGCAGCATCGCGGTCCTGGACGCGCACCGGCTGAGCCCGCGCGCGGCCGCCCGGCTCGCCGGTGCGGCGTCCCGGCTGGTCCTGCTCACCACCGACGCCCTGTTCGACGCCACGGAGCGCTTCCACGATGTCGCGCCCGACCTCGAGGTCGTCGACGGCGGGCTGGTGCGGGGCGATGTGCGCGAGGCCGTGTCGCGGGCCGCCGAGCTCGGCTGCGTGCTGCTCGCGGTCCCGCCGCCGCCGCGTCGGCGCCGGTTCCTCCACCTCGCGGTCAACGGCGCCATCGACGCAGCCGAGGCCGGTCACCCCACGGTCGCCGTGCTGGTGATGCGCGACCACGAGGTCGCGGGCGACGTCGCGGTGTTCTCCAACACCGGGGAGGCGTCGGGCTACGGGCTCGCCTTCGCGGCCGAGATCGCGATGCGCCGGGGCGTCGCCGTCGCGCGCATCCTTCCCAAGAAGGGGCTCTACGTGCGGCGCACCGCAGAGGTGGGTCACCTCGCGGACGTCGAGGCCGGGCGCCGCGGCGTCAAGGTGCGCTACCGCAAGGTCGCGAACCCGCTCGAGACGGTGCTGCGCGGCCAGTACACGCTCGCGGTCCACTCGGTGCTCGACGTGATCGGCCGCCGCTCGTCACGGGCGGAGCCCGGCGCGCCCGCACGGCTCCAGCGCGACGCGAACGTCGACGCGGTGCTGTGGCTGCTGCGGTTCTTCCGGGGCGACGTGCTGCTGGTCGGCGACTCCGTAAGGCTCCGCTCGAGCGTGGGGGCCGCCGAGGCGCCGCTCACCTGAGCACGTGCGCCGGGACAGGCGTCAGCCCAGCGGATCCCCGGGCAGCAGCTCCCACGAGCGGTCGTGGCGCCGGTAGCCGATGCCGGGGTAGTAGTCCGCCGCCGCGGGTGCGGCCGACAGGCGCACCTTGCAGTGAGGCCCGAGCTGCGCGCGCATGAGCCGCTGCAGCTCGAGCCCGATGCCGCGGCGCTGGTACCCGGCGTCGACCCCGAGGTCCTGGAGGTAGCACATGAGCTCGAAGTCCGTCAGAGCGCGCGCGAAGCCCACGAGCAGCGTCCCGTCCCACGCCGTCACCAGCAGGTTCGAGGCCGCGAGCGCCCGCTCGAACACCGCGAGATCATCCGTGGGTCGCCGCTCGCCTAGCGTCGACCGGTCGAGCGCGTCCACGTACTGCGCCGCGGTGACGGGCGCATCGGTCCGATACTCGAGCGTCACCCGATCCCGCCGACGGGCGTCGGCATCGCGGTGCCGGACCCGTCGCGCCTGCCCGGCTCCTCGGGGAGGTCCACCGGCTGACCGGCGGACGTCGAGGCGCGCGGGGGAGTGGGACCGACCCAGGCGAGCAGGAGCGTGTCCTCGCCCTTGAGGAACCGGTGGGCGCGGACGCCTCCGGTCGCGCGGCCCTTGGCCGGGAACTCCTCGAGCGGGGTCCACTTGGCCGAGCCGGCGGCGACGCCCGGGAGGCCGTCGGACGGTCCCGCGATGGTCGCCACGGCGCCCTCGGTACCCGCCCGGACGATGCCGAAGAACAGCACGCGCGCACCCGCGGCGAGCTTGATGCCGGCCATGCCGCCACCGGCGCGTCCCTGCGGGCGCACGTTCTTCGCGTCGAAGTGGAGCATGCTCGCGTCGCTCGCGACGAAGATGAGGTCGTCTCCGTCCGCGGCGGCGCCCGCGCCGACCACGACGTCGCCGTCGGCGAGGGAGATGACCTCCCACTCGTCCTTGTTCGGGATGTCGTCGGCCTTGACGCGCTTGACCACGCCCTGGAGCGTGCCGAGCGCGAGCGGCGTGGTCCCGTCGAGGGGCACCAGCCCCACCACCTCCTCGCCCTTGTCCAGCTCCACGAGCTCGGCCACGGGGGTGCCGCCGCCCAGCGACGGCGGCTCGGTGGTCGGCGCCAGGGCCGGCACCTCGAGGAGCGACACGCGCACGACGCGGCCGCGGTTGGTCGCGATGCCCACGTCCGCGCGGGCCGAGGCGTGCACCACGCTGCGCAGCGCATCGTGAGGCGAGCGGCGACCCTCGCGAGCCGGCTCCTCGTCCTCGGCGGTGCGCGCGATGAGGCCCGTGGTGGACAGCATCGCGTAGCAGGGGGTGTCCTCGATCTCGAGGGACAGCGCGGGCGCCTTGGCGCCGGTGCGCGCCCCGGCCGCGCCGACGGACGCGGCCGACGACACGGCACCTCCGTTGGCCAGCAGGATGGTGCGGCGCGCGGTGCCGTACTGCGTGGCGGCGGCCTCCATCTCGCGCCCGACCACGTCGCGGAGCACCACGTCGGAGCCCAGGATCTCCTGGAGCTCGGCGATCTCCGCGAGCAGCTGGGACTTCTCGTTCTCGAGCTCGAGGCGCGAGAACTTGGTGAGGCGGCGCAGGCGCAGCTCGAGGATGTACTCGGCCTGGATCTCCGACAGGTCGAAGGCGGTGCGCAGGCGCTCCCGCGCGACCGACGCATCGTCCGCGGCGCGGATGATCTGGATGACCTCGTCGATGTCGAGGATGGCGATGAGCAGGCCGTCGACCAGGTGCAGCCGGTCCTGGCGCGCCTTGAGGCGGAACGCGCTGCGGCGACGGACCACCTCGAGGCGGTGGTCGACCCACACGCGCAGCAGCTCCTTGAGGCCCAGCGTGCGGGGCTCGCCGTCGACGAGCGCGACGTTGTTGATCGAGAAGGACTCCTCGAGCGGCGTGACCTTGTAGAGCTTCTCGAGCACGGCCTCGGGGTTGAAGCCGTTCTTGATCTCGATCACCAGGCGCAGGCCGTGGTGGCGGTCGGTGAGGTCGGTGACCGCGGCGATGCCGTCGAGCTTCTTCGCCGAGACCGCGTCCTTGATCTTCTCGATCACCTTCTCGGGTCCGACCATGTACGGCAGCTCGGTCACGATGATGCCCTGGCGGCGTGCGGTGACCTTCTCGATGCGGGTGGTCGCGCGGGTGAGGAACTTGCCGCGGCCGGACTCGTAGGCCTCCTTGACGCCCTCGAGGCCCACGATCTTGCCGCCGCCCGGGAGGTCGGGCCCGGGCACGAAGCGCATGAGCTCCTCGAGCGACGCACCGGGGTGGGCCAGCAGGTGGCGGGCGGCGGAGACGACCTCGATGAGGTTGTGCGGCGCCATGTTGGTCGCCATGCCGACCGCGATGCCCGCGGCGCCGTTGACCAGGAGGTTCGGGACGGCCGAGGGCAGCACGGCGGGCTGGGTGAGCTTGTTGTCGTAGTTGGGGACGAAGTCGACGACGTCCTCGTCGAGGTTCTCCGTCATCACCATCGAGGCGGGCGCGAGGCGGCACTCGGTGTAGCGCGACGCGGCGGGGCCGTCGTCGAGCGAGCCGAAGTTGCCGTGACCGTCGACCAGCGGCAGCCGCAGCGACCAGGACTGCGCCATGCGCACCAGCGCGTCGTAGATCGCGCTGTCACCGTGCGGGTGGAGCTTTCCCATGACCTCGCCGACCACGCGGGCCGACTTCACATAGGCGCGCTCGGGCCGGAGCCCCATGTCCTGCATCATGTAGACGATGCGTCGCTGGACGGGCTTGAGCCCGTCACGGGCGTCGGGAAGGGCGCGCGAGTAGATCACCGAGTAGGCGTACTCGAGGAACGACGCCTCCATCTCGGCGCTCACGTCGATGTCGACGATCTGCGCGTCGGGCGCGTCGCTCATCAGTCACCTCGGATCTGCTCGGTCGGTCAGGGCCAGCCCGTATTGTCTCGCGTCCGTCGGACACGCGCGCACAGGCTCGCGGGGCGGGCCTGCGCATCGTCCGCAGGGATCGCGGCCGGCCGCCCCCGAAGGTGAGACAATAGCGGCCATGTCACAGACCCTCGACCAGGCCGTACGCATCGCGGGCTACTACCCGGCGCTGGCGACCTCCGTCCTCCGTTCCGCGATCGGCGCCGAGACGGTGCTCGGGCACTTCGTCCACGCCGAGACGACCTTCGACGACCGCGAGGTGCGTCGCCACATGACCGTGCTGGTCATCACGGCGACGCGGCTGCTGCGGGTCCACATGGACGACGGCGCGGGGCACGGCTCCGAGGGCGGCCACGAGGCCTCCGCGACGGTCGAGGCCACCGCGCTCACCGCGATCCGCAACACCGCGATGACCCACGTGGTGCACGAGCCCGAGCACTTCAAGGAGGGAGACCTCCCGAGCGAGCTCGTGCTCGCGGTCGGCGGGTCCGTCCACTCGCGGCTCGACCTCGAGCCGGCGAGCTGCGGCGACCAGAGCTGCGAGGCCGACCACGGCTACACCGGCACGCTCACGTCCGACGACATCCTGGTGCGTGTGAGCCTCATCGCGGACGGCGAGCCCTCGATCCGCGCGCTCCAGGACTTCGCGTCCGTGCTCCAGGGGGCGATCGGGGCGCGGGGGTGACCCCCGGGGAACGGCTGGCCGCCGCGGGGCTGTCCGTCCCCGACTACGGAGGCCTCGAGCTCGGTGCGGTCCTCCCGGGCGCCCTCGCGGCGGTCGGCGCGGCCGATGCGGTCGCGGCCCGGGACGCCGAGGCCGACAGGGTCCGCCTGGGGATCCCGCGTGCCGAGCACGTGGTGGTGGTGCTCATCGACGGGCTCGGCCACCGCCAGCTCGACGCGCGCAAGGGCCACGCGCCCTTCCTGCGGACCACCGAGTCCGCCGTCATCACGGCGGGCTTCCCGACCACCACGGCGACCTCGCTGGCGCTGTTCGGCACGGGCCGCGCGTCGGGCGCCACGGGGATGACCGGATACACCGCGCACAACCCGCGTACCGGCGCCGCCGCGAACCTCGTGTCATGGGACGGCGCCGACGATCCCGAGCGCTGGCAGCGCGAGCCGTCCCTGCTGCGCACGGCCCATGAGGGCGGCCTCGCGGTCTCGACCCTCGGCAAGGCCAAGTTCGCGGGATCGGGGCTCACGCGCGCGGCGCTGTCGGGCGGTGAGTTCGTCGGTCGCGCGCGGCTGGCCGAGCGCGTGGACGAGGCCATCAGGCGGGCCCGCACGCCGGGCCTCACGTACCTCTACTGGGGCGATATCGACCGCATGGGCCACAAGCATGGCTGGCAGTCGGAGGCGTGGACGGCGGCGCTCGAGGACGTGGACCAGGAGCTGCGGCGCCTGCGCGCGCGGCTCCCGCGCCACGCCGCGATCGTCGTCACCGCCGACCACGGGATGGTCGACGTCCCGGGAGCGCCGCGCTGGGACATCGCCGCGGAGCCCTCGCTCGCGCGCGACGTCCGGCTCGTGGCGGGGGAGCCGCGCATGCTGCACCTCCATACGGACGATGCGGCGGTCGCGCCCGCGGTCGCGGAGCGCTGGCGCGGCGTGCTCGGGGCGGATGCCGCGGTGCTGCTGCGATCCGAGGCGGTGGCGCTGGGGCTGTTCGGCCCGGTGGTCGCGGACCACGTCGAGGACCGGATCGGCGACGTGGTGGTGGCGATGGCGGGCCGCGCGACGGTGGTCGACTCCCGTACCCAGACGCCCGAGGCGATCGCGCTCGTCGGCGTCCACGGCTCCCTCACGCGCGAGGAGCTCGAGATCCCGCTGCTCGTCGCCTACGACGGCTGAGCCCGGCAGCCCACCCACGCCGCATCGCGAAAGTGGTACCTGGTGGTCGGTCTCGCAAGGTCGCGGCGCCGCAGTGGTGGCCTGTTGTCGCGGTCCCTTGCCGACGCTGTGCCCACCGGTGACGGCGTGACCGGCGGTTCAACGGTCGTGCGCGCCGTCCGGACCGGCAACCATCCACCACGGTGAGGGCGAAACGTCGCAGAACCGACTCTCACCTACCACTTTCAAGATGGCGGGCGGCAGGGGAGCGTCGCTCAGCCCTGGTCGTTCTTGGCGCCGAAGACGATCTCGTCCCAGCTCGGCACCGACGCGCGGCCGCGCTTCGAGGAGCGGCGGTCCGCCGGCTCCTCGGGCTTCGCGGGCGCCGGGGCGGGCTCGGGCTCAGGAGCGCTCTTCCGCGCCGCCGGGTGGGCGAAGCCGGTGTCGGCCTGGCGGGCCCGCTGCGCGGGACCGAAGCCCTCGAACGCATCGTCCTCGTCCTCGTCGTCCTCCTCGGGCTCGGGGACGCTCTCGCGCGTGCCGCGGCGCAGGTCGAGGTCGTCGAGCAGCAGCTCGGTCTGGGTCGGCTCGGGCGCACGCACGGGCGCCGGGGCCTCCGCCTCCGCGCCTGCGTCGGGCTCCTCGACGAGCGGGACGGGCTCGGTGGGGGCGGGCGGGCGCGTGGCCTGGAGCGGACGTGCGGCGTCGGCCTCGCCGTCGCGCACCGCGCTCAGGTGGCGGCGGGGGATCGGCACGTCGAGCAGCTCGGTCTCCGAGAGCCAGCGCGCCTCCTCGTCCTCGGCGGTCAGCGTGCGTGCCGAGTGGTCGAACGTCCACAGCGCGCGCACGCCTCGACCGGACACGCGGTAGTCGGCCGCGACGCGCCAGGGCTCGTCGACCTCGCGCCAGGCGTCCCACGTCACCGACTCCGGGTCCACCCCGCGCGCCGCCAGGCGGTCCGTCACGAGGTCTCCCAGCTGCGGGGCGCTCGGGTCGCGCCCGATGCGGGTCTCGCGAGCGAGATCCGCGATGTACCGGCGCTCGGCGGCGACCGGGCCCTCGTACTTCTCGATCGAGGACAGCGAGGCGCCGGTGAGCTCCGAGAGCTCGGCGGCGCTGAGGCCCGCACGGATGCGCTGCTGGATCTCGCGGGGCGTCATGGTCGGGCCGTCCGGCTCGTCCGCGCGGGCCGCGGCCGCGGTGCTCGCCGGCCGCGTGTAGCGCACGGCGTGGCGCAGCTCATCGGAAAGGGGGAGCTCGAAGCGGTCGCCGGACTCGGTCTCCACCACGAGGTGGAGGCCATCCTCGGAGGGGCCCACGAGCGAGAGGCGAGTCATGGCATCAGGGTGCCACGCGCTCGCGCCCCTGCCGCCGCGACACCCCGGATCGGCCCGATTGTCGGTATCGCCCTCGAGGCCGCCTCCTACGATGAGCGCATGACGACTCCCTCCGCGCTGCTCGACGTCGCCTCGGCCCTCGCGGAGGAGGTGGGCCGGCTCATCGTGACGGGACGCGGTTCCGCCCGCGTCGCGGACACCAAGTCCTCCTCGGTCGACATCGTCACCCAGATGGACCTCGCCGCCGAGCGCCTCCTGCGGGAGCGTCTCGCGGTGCTCCGCCCGGACGACGGGATCCTGGGCGAGGAGGGCGAGGACGTGGTGGGCACGTCCGGCATCACGTGGGTGCTCGATCCCATCGACGGCACCGTCAACTACCTCTACGGGATCCCGCACTACTCCGTGTCCGTGGCGGCGGTCAGCGGGGACCCCGACCCGCGTCGCTGGACCGTCGAGGCGGGAGCGGTGCGCGACGGGTCGGGGGTGCTGTGGACGGCGGCGCGCGGCGAGGGCGCCTGGCGCGACGGGCAGCGCCTGCATCGGGACGATGCGCCGCCGCTCGACCGCACGCTCGTCGCGACGGGCTTCCAGTACATCGCCGAGCGGCGCGCCCAGCAGGGTGCGCTCGTCGCGCGGCTGCTGCCCCAGGTGAGGGACATCCGCCGGCTCGGCTCCGCGTCGGTCGACCTGTGCAACGTCGCCGCCGGCCTGGTGGACGCTTACTACGAGCAGGGCCTGCACCCGTGGGACTTCGCCGCGGCGGCGCTCATCGCGTCCGAGGCCGGCGTGCGCGTGGGGTCCGTCGACGGCGGGCCCCCGGACGAGTCGCTGGTGATCGCGGCGATGCCGGCCGCATGGGAGGAGCTGCGCGATGCGCTCGTCGCGGCGGGCATCCGGCCGTTCTGAGGCGCGGCACGCGCTACAGGTCGCAATCTTCTCCGGGATGGTGCAGAATGCGTCAGCCGCGCGGGAACAAAAGGTCCTCGCCGGGCATTAGACAGCCACAGGTTACGTGGAAGGGACTTCAGCCGTATGGCAACCGATTACGACGCGCCGCGCAAGACCGACGACGAGATCTCGGCCGACTCCATCGAGGAGCTGAAGGCCCGTCGGGCGGACAAGACCTCCGGCGTGGTCGATGAGGACGAGACCGAGGCCGCAGAGGGCTTCGAGCTCCCGGGCGCCGATCTGTCGGGCGAGGAGCTCTCGGTCCGCGTGCTTCCGGCGCAGCAGGACGAGTTCACGTGCATGTCGTGCTTCCTGGTGCACCACCGCAGCCAGCTCGCGACCTTCAAGAACGATCAGCCGATCTGCTCGGAGTGCGCGGCCTGACGCATGGCCGACCTCGAGATCCTCGTCAGCACGACCGAGCCGGACGTGCCGCTCCCGCGGTACTCGCATCCCGGTGACGCTGGTGCCGACATCACGACCCGCGTCGACGTGCACCTCGCTCCCGGCGAGCGCGCCACCGTGCCCACGGGGCTGCGCATCGCGCTCCCTCATGGCTATGCGGCGTTCGTCCACCCGCGCTCGGGGCTCGCAGCTCGCCACGGCGTGACCGTGGTGAACGCACCCGGCACCGTCGACGCGGGCTACCGCGGCGAGATCGCGGTGACCCTGCTCAACACCGACGCCCACGAGCCCGTGACGCTGGCCCGCGGCGACCGCATCGCGCAGCTGGTGATCCAGCGCGTCGAGCTGGCCGAGTTCGTCCCCGTGGAGGACCTGCCCGGGTCGCACCGCGGCGAGGGCGGCTTCGGATCGACCGGCGTCGCGACCGCGGAGGCCTCCGCGTGACGTCCGCGGCCCCCACGTGCGCCATCGCGGATGTCGAGCCCCGCGGGGTCGCCCGCGTCGAGGGCCGCGTGGTGGCGATCCAGGTGGAGCCGAGCGACGCGCCCCCGGCGTTCACCGTGCGGCTCGAGGACCGGACCGGCCGCATCGACGCCGTGTTCATGGGGCGGCGGGACGTGCCCGGCATCGCACCCGGCGTCGAGCTCGCCGTCGAGGGCCGCGTGTGCGCGACCGAGTCCGTGCCGCGCCTGTACAACCCCCGCTACGAGCTGATGCACGCATCATGACCGGCGAGCGACCAGCCACCGAGAACCGGGCCGCGAGCCTGCTCGGAGGCGAGTCCTTCGACCTCCACGCCGCGATCGGCGGCTGGCGGGGCTTCGTCGAGTCGTCGCTCCCCGGCATCGTCTTCGTGGTCGCCTACCTGGTGTGGGGCGGCTTCCGTGCGCCCGTGCTCGCCGCGGCCGCGGTGATGGTGCTGCTCGTCATCGTGCGCCTCATCCAGCGCACGCCGATCACGCAGGCCCTCGCCGGCGCGGCGGGAGTCGCGATCGGTGCGATCTGGGCCTGGCGTTCGGGCGACGCCGCCGGCTACTTCGAGCCCGGGATGTGGATCAACGCCGCGTACCTCGCGGGGATCCTCGTCTCGATGGTGGCGGGGTGGCCCGTGGTCGGCATCGTCATGGGACTCATCCACGGCGAGGGCACCTCGTGGCGTCAGCGCGCGGGGGAGCGGCGCCGGTACCAGCTCGCGTCCGGCGTCCTCGCGGCGATGTTCGCGCTGCGCCTCGCGGTGCAGCTGCCGCTGCTCCTCGCGGGTCAGCTCGCGGTGCTCGGCACCGTCAAGCTCGCCATGGGCGTGCCTCTCTTCGCGCTCACGCTGTGGGGCGTATGGCTGCTGTCCCGCGACGCAGGGCCTGCTCGAGAGCCTCGGGATCCGCCTCCGACGACACGATGAACAGCAGCTCGTCGTGAGCCTCGAGGGTGTCGTCGGGCGTGGGCGAGAGGGTGCGGTCGCCGCGGATGATGCACGCGAGCACGATGTCGACGGGCCACTGGATCTCGCGCAGGAGCACGCCCACGACGGGTGACGATGCGGGCAGGGTCACCTCGACCATCGCGGCGCCGGACTGGCGGAACGTGAACACGCGCACGAGGTCGCCGACCGCCACCGCCTCCTCGACCATCGCGGTCATGATGCGCGGGGTCGACACGGCCACGTCGACGCCCCACTGGGCGTCGTACATCCACTCGTTGCGGGGGTTGTTGACGCGCGCGACCGTGCGCGGCACGCCGAACTCCGTCTTGGCGAGGAAGGACACGACCAGGTTCGCCTTGTCGTCGCCCGTGGCCGCGACCACGACGTCCATGGTCTCGATCTGCGCGTCGCGCAGCGCGGACATCTCGCACACGTCCGCGAGCATCCACTCGGCCTCCGCGACCTGCGCGACGCGCATGGCGGCGGGGTTCGAGTCGATGAGGAGAACCTCATGCCCGTGCTCGAGCAGGTCGCGGGCGATCGAGCGGCCGACGGAGCCCGCCCCGGCGATCATCACCTTCATCGGGTCACCTCCGGGGAACGGCCGGCGACGCGCGCGGGCACCGAGCCGGCGCCGGGCAGCATCGTGAAGTAGGCCTCGTCGCCCTCCTGGACGAGCGTGTCCGCATCGGGCAGCAGCGCCTCGCCGAAGCGCACGAGGTACGCGACGCGGGCGCGCGTCTGCGCCTCGAGCTGCGTGTAGCGCTTGCCCACCCAGCCGGAGTCGATCGGCAGGCGGTTGAGGCTCACGCCCGCGCTCGGATCGTGGTACAGCGCGTCGGAGCCTCCGGGCAGGAGCCTCGACACGATCTGCGCGGAGGTCCATGGCACGGGCGCGACGGTGGGGATGCCGAGCCGTCGGTAGACCTCGGCGCGGCCGAAGTCCGCGATGCGCGCCACCACGTTGTCGATCCCGTAGGTCTCGCGCACCACGCGCGCCGCGAGGATGTTCGAGTTGTCGCCGTCGGACACGGCCGCGAACGCATAGGCGTCCTCGACGCCGGCCGAGACGAGCGTGTCGCGGTCGAAGCCGACGCCTGTGATGCGCTGACCTGCGAACCCCGAGGGGAGGCGGCGGAAGGCGTCGCCCGACTGGTCGATCACCGCCACGGTGTGGCCACGGGCCTCGAACTCGGTCGCCAGCGTCGCGCCGGTGCGGCCACAACCCATGATCACGATGTGCACGGCAACCCACCGTATACCCCTTGAGCCTAGGATGGTGCGACGTGCGAAGGTTTCTGGCGACCCTGAAACTGCTGGTGTTCGGGCGGCCCATCGCGACGGGGCGGATCCAGCGTGCGCAACTGCGCAGCCGCCTCGCGCTACCCGTGTTCGGCGCGAGCCTGCTGTCCACCGTGACATACGCTCCCGACGCGGTGGTGGACGCGCTGCGCAAGGGCGGTGTCCAATCGACGTTGCCGCTCATGGCGCTCGGCGTGGTCGCGATCATGCTCCTGCTGGGGTTCGCGTACCGGTCGAACGTCCGCAAGAGGCCCGACGCACGCGGCGACTACGGGCTCGTGTCCGACAAGCTCGGACCCGAGGCGGCGCTCGTCACCGGGGCCTCGCTGCTCGTCGACTACGTGTTCACGGTCGCGGTGTCGGTCGCGGCGATCGCGCAGTTCATCGCGTTCGTGGTGCCCGGCCTCGACAACGCGCACACCTCGATCGCGGTGGGCGCCATCCTGGTGATGACGCTCGCCAACCTGCGCGGCGTGCGCGAGCGGGCGCACCTGCTGCTGGTGGTGTGGTTCGGCTTCCTCGGCGTGATCCTGCTCCAGCTCGTCATCGGCGCCACGCGGGACGAGATCGCGCCGCTCAACACCACCCCGCCCGAGCCGACGTGGTCCACCGCCATCGCGTTCGCCGGCGCCATCGCGTCCGGCGCGGTGATGCTCACGGGCATCGAGCACCTGGCGTCGTCCGGGCCCGCCCACGCGGAGCCGCGCGGCAAGCGTGCGGGGCGCACCCTCATCCTGGCCGTGCTCGCGGGCGCCGTCGCGTTCTCCGCGGTGATCGTCATGGTGTGGCGCTACCGCGTCTCCGGCTGGGCGTCGGGGCCGGTGCTGCTGCAGACAGCCGAGCGCATCTTCGAGGCGTCGTGGCCCGTCTGGCTGGTCGCGATCCCGTCCGTCGCGATCCTGTACGCCGCCGCCTCGGCCGTGTTCCGCCGCTTCGCCGACCTCACGAGCCTGCTCGCGAGCGACTCCTACCTGCCGCGCCAGCTCTCGCAGCAGAACGACCGCCTGGTGCTGCGCGGCGGCGTCCTCTGGGTCGCGCTCGCCTCCGCGGTGATCGTGGTGGTGACGGGCGCGCGGCTCCAGCAGCTCGTGCACATGTACCTCATCGGCGCGTTCGCGGCGATCGTGCTGAGCCAGGTCGCGATGGTGCGCTACCAGAGCCTTCGCATCGCGCTCGAGCCGAGCGGACGCACCCGCCTGCGCATGAAGGGCACGCGCGTGCTGCATGCCTCCGCGGCCGTGGTCGCGGCGGCGGTCTGGCTCGTCATCGCTATCTTCAACTTCGTGGCGGGCGCGTGGTTCGCGCTCGTGCTCGTCACGGCGCTCGTCTTCCTCATGCGGGGGATCCACCGCCACTACGCGGACGTGAAGGAGCAGCTCGCGATCCTTCCCGACGATCCCGCATCGGCGCGTCCGAGCGCGACCCACGGCATCGTGCTGGTCGCGCAGCTGCATCGGCCCGCGCTGCGGGCGATCGCGTATGCCAAGGCCGCACGCCACTCGTCGCTCGAGGCCGTCGCGGTGCAGGTCGACCCCGCCGCGACGCGCGTCCTCCAGCGACGGTGGGGCGAGCTCGGGCTCAGCATCCCGCTCGTGGTGCTCGACTCGCCGTACCGCGACCTCGTCGCGCCCGTGCTCGACCACGTGCGCTCGATCCACCGCGAGTCGCCGCGCGACATGGTGGTCGTGTACGTGCCCGAGTACATCGTGGGACGCTGGTGGGAGAGGTTCCTGCACAACCGCGCGACCATGCGTCTGCGCGCCAAGCTCCTGTCCGTGCCGCGCGTGGTCGTGGCGGCGGTGCCGTGGCACCTGTCGTCGTCGCTCGCGGTGCTCGACGGCGAGCCGGTCACGCGGGAGCTCCCGCGACTGGAGAAGGACGAGGCGACCCATGCGTGAGCTGCTCGAGCTCGAGATCGGTGCGGTGGCCCACGGTGGCCACTGCGTGGCACGGCACGAGGGCCGCGTGGTGTTCGTGCGCCACGCGCTCCCGGGCGAGGTGGTGCGCGCCCGACTGACCGAGGCGGGGGACGATGCGCGGCTGTGGCGCGCCGACGCCGTCGAGGTCCTCGTGGCGTCGCCGGACCGGGTGCCGAGCGCGTGGCCAGATGCGGGACCGGGAGGCGTGGGCGGCGGCGAGCTGTCGCATGTGGCGCTGCCCGCTCAGCGGCGCTGGAAGCACGACGTGCTGCGGGAGGCCTTCACGCGCTTCGCGGATCGCGAGTTCCCGGGCGACGTGGTCGCGGCTCCCGGCGACGACGAGCGCGGCGGGCTCGGCTACCGCACGCGCGTCACGGTGGTGGCCGGACCCGACGGGCGGGCGGCCATGCACGTCCACCGCTCCCGCGCTGTCAAGGCGCTCGACTCGCTCCCGATCGCCGCGCCGGCGCTCGAGGAGCTGGTCCTGGGCACGCGTTTCCCCGCCGCGTCCCACATCCAGGGCGTCGCCCCCGCGGGCGAGGATCCTCGCCTGGTGGTCGACGGCACGCCGTGGAAGGGAGGCCGTCCCGACCGCCGCGACAACGCGCCGCGGCGGGTCCGCGAGCACGTGAGCACGCCGCGCGGGGAGTGGGACTTCCAGGTCGACGCCGAGGGGTTCTGGCAGGTCCACCGCGAGGCGCCCGCGGTGCTCGTCGACGCGGTGCTGTCCCGCGTGGGCGATGCGGAGACCGTGCTCGACCTCTACGCGGGCGCGGGCCTGTTCACCGTCCCCCTCGCCGCCGGCGGCCGGTCCGTGACGTCGGTCGAGTCCGATGCGCGGGCCTCGCGCGACGCGCGACGCAACGCGCACGACGTCCCGGGCGCGAGCATCGTCCACGCCGACACGCGCGCGTTCCTGGACGCCACGGGCGTCACGGCCGACGCCGTGGTGCTCGACCCACCGCGCTCGGGCGCCGGCGCGAAGACCATCGACGTGCTCGCGAGGGTCGGCGCGGGCCGCATCGTCTATGTCGCATGCGACCCGGTCGCGCTCGCCCGCGACACCGCGCTGCTCGCCGGCCACGGTTATGCGCTCGAGGAGGCGCAGGGCCTCGACCTGTTCCCGATGACGCATCACATCGAGACGGTCGCGACGTTCGTCAAGGAGTAGGCCGGGCGGGGAGAATGCCGCTGGCATCCGCCCCGATAGGATGACGCCAGACCCGAAGCTGGGACACCCCGAACCACGGAGGAGACGCATGAGCGCGAACACCCTTGGATCCAAGTCGACGCTGGATGTCGGCGAGAAGCAGTACGAGATCTTCCGACTCGACGCGGTCCCTGGGCTCGAGCGCCTGCCGTACTCGCTCAAGATCCTCGCGGAGGCGCTCCTGCGCACCGAGGACGGCGCGAACATCACCGCGGACCACGTCCAGGCGCTCGCGCAGTGGGAGCCCACCGCCGACCCGGACACGGAGATCCAGTTCACGCCGGCGCGCGTGGTGATGCAGGACTTCACCGGAGTGCCCTGCGTGGTGGACCTCGCGACGATGCGCGAGGCGGTGAGCGCCCTCGGCGGCGACCCGTCGGTCATCAACCCCCTCGCGCCGGCCGAGATGGTCATCGACCACTCGGTGGTCATCGACATCTTCGGCCGCAAGGACGCCCTCGAGCGCAACACGGACCTCGAGTACGAGCGCAACCGCGAGCGCTACCAGTTCCTTCGCTGGGGCCAGACCGCCTTCGACAACTTCAAGGTGGTCCCGCCGGGCACCGGCATCGTCCACCAGGTCAACCTCGAGTACCTCGCGCGCGGCGTCATGACGCGCGAGCTCGACGGCGCGACCCAGGCGTACCCGGACTCGTGCGTGGGCACCGACTCGCACACCACCATGATCAACGGCCTGGGCGTGCTCGGGTGGGGCGTGGGCGGCATCGAGGCCGAGGCCGCGATGCTGGGCCAGCCGGTGTCGATGCTCATCCCCAAGGTGGTCGGCTTCAAGCTCACCGGCGCGATCCCGGCGGGCGCCACCGCGACGGACGTGGTGCTCACCATCACCCAGATGCTCCGCCAGCACGGCGTGGTGGGCAAGTTCGTCGAGTTCTACGGCGAGGGCGTGGGCGCGGTCCCGCTCGCCAACCGCGCGACGATCGGCAACATGAGCCCCGAGTTCGGCTCGACCGCCGCGATCTTCCCGATCGACGACGTGACGGTCGACTACCTGCGCCTCACCGGCCGCTCCGCCGAGCAGGTCGCGCTGGTCGAGGCGTACTGCAAGGAGCAGGGCCTCTGGCACGACCCGTCGCGCGAGGCCGCGTACTCCGAGTACCTCGAGCTCGACCTCTCGACCGTGGTGCCCTCCATCGCCGGCCCCAAGCGTCCCCAGGACCGCATCGAGCTGACCGACGCCAAGGCGTCGTTCGGCCGCTCGATCCTCGACTACGCGCAGCACGAGGAGATGCACGGCCTCGACGAGTCGGTCGAGGAGACCTTCCCTGCCTCCGACCCGATCGCGGCCGAGGCGCACGCCGGCGAGGAGGACGCCCCGGCCCACGCATCGTCCACCGCGCTGAAGACGCGCCCGCACAAGCACGCTCCCGTCACGCTCGCCGACGGCACGGAGACCGCGCTCGACCACGGCGCGGTGGTGATCGCGTCGATCACCTCGTGCACCAACACCTCGAACCCGTCGGTGATGCTCGCAGCGGCGCTGCTCGCGCGCAACGCCAACGCCAAGGGCCTCACGGCCAAGCCGTGGGTGAAGACCTCGATGGCGCCCGGCTCGCAGGTGGTCACCGACTACTACGAGAAGGCGGGCCTGTGGCCCGACCTCGAGGCGCTCGGCTTCCACCTGGTCGGCTACGGCTGCACCACGTGCATCGGCAACTCGGGACCGCTCCCGCAGGAGGTCTCCGACGTGGTCAACGAGAACGACCTCGCGGTCGTCTCGGTGCTGTCGGGCAACCGCAACTTCGAGGGCCGCATCAACCCCGACGTGAAGATGAACTACCTCGCGTCGCCGCCGCTCGTCATCGCGTACGCGCTCGCCGGCACGATGGACCACGACTTCGAGGCGGACCCGCTGGGCACCGACTCCGAGGGCAACGACGTCTACCTGCGCGACATCTGGCCCGACGCGGCCGAGGTCGAGCAGATCGTCGGCTCGTCCATCACGCAGGAGATGTTCGAGAAGGACTACGCGGACGTGTTCGCGGGCGACTCGCGTTGGCAGAACCTGCCCACGCCGGCCGGCAAGACGTTCGAGTGGGCCGACGACTCGACGTACGTGCGCAAGCCTCCGTACTTCGAGGGCATGGGCCTCGAGCCGGAGCCGGTCGAGGACATCGCCGGCGCCCGCGTGCTCGCGCTGCTGGGCGACTCGGTCACCACGGACCACATCTCGCCCGCCGGCTCGATCAAGGCCGACAGCCCCGCGGGCGTCTACCTCGCGGAGCACGGTGTCGACCGTCGCGACTTCAACAGCTACGGCTCGCGCCGCGGCAACCACGAGGTCATGATCCGCGGCACGTTCGCGAACATCCGCCTCAGGAACCTGCTGCTGGACGGCGTCGAGGGCGGCTTCACGCTCAACCACCTCACGGGCGAGCAGACCACGATCTACGATGCGTCGGTCGCCTACCAGGCCGCAGGGGTGCCGCTCGTGGTGCTCGCGGGCAAGGAGTACGGCTCCGGCTCCTCGCGTGACTGGGCCGCGAAGGGCACGTCGCTGCTGGGCGTCCGCGCGGTCATCACCGAGAGCTTCGAGCGCATCCACCGGTCCAACCTCATCGGCATGGGCGTCATCCCGCTGCAGTTCCCGGCAGGGGAGAGCGCGGCATCGCTCGGGCTCGACGGCACCGAGACCTTCGAGATCGCGGGCGTCTCGGCGTTCTCCGCGGGCGAGCACCCGCGCACCCTCGAGGTCAAGGCGACCAAGGCCGACGGCTCGGTGGTCGAGTTCGACGCGGTGGTCCGGATCGACACGCCCGGTGAGGCGGACTACTTCCGCAACGGCGGCATCCTGCAGTACGTGCTGCGGTCGCTCGTGAAGTAGCCGCGACCAGGCCCGAGCGGCCCCGTCCGGCACAAGCCGGGCGGGGCCGCTTCCTTGGTCGTGACGGCCGCCGCCGTGGGTCAGGGGGACGAGGCCGTACAGTGGAACGTCATACAGCAGTGAGGAGCACCAGGTGCTGGAACGCATCGGGTCGCCCGCGGACCTTCGCGGGCTGACCTACGAGGAGCTGGCGGAGCTCGCCGCGGAGATCCGCACCACCCTTGTCGACAGCGTGTCGCGCACGGGCGGCCACCTCGGGCCCAACCTCGGGGTGGTCGAGCTCACCATCGGGATCCATCGCGTGTTCCACTCGCCGCACGACTCGATCGTCTTCGACACCGGGCACCAGGCCTACGTGCACAAGCTGCTGACCGGCCGCCAGGACTTCTCGACGCTGCGCCGCCGCGGCGGGCTCTCGGGATACCCCGACCGCCAGGAGAGCGTCCACGACATCGTGGAGAACTCGCACGCGTCGACCGCGCTGTCCTGGGCCGCCGGCATCGCGCGGGGGCACACGCTGCGGGGCGAGCGCGCGCGCAGCACGGTCGCCGTGATCGGCGACGGCGCCCTCACGGGCGGGATGGCCTGGGAGGCGCTCAACTCGCTTGGCGCCTCACGCGACCGCGTGGTGGTGGTCATCAACGACAACGGCCGCTCGTATGCGCCGACCATCGGCGGGCTCGCGCGCAAGCTCGACGGCATCCGCACCGACCGCCGGTACGAGGAGTTCCTCGGGTGGGGCAAGCGCACGTTCGAGCGGCGCGGGCGGTTCCGCAACTTCACCTATCAGACGGTCATGCACGCCAAGCGGGCGCTCAAGGGCCTGCTCACCGAGGACGGCGTGTTCTCCGACCTGGGGCTCAAGTACATCGGCCCCATCGACGGGCACGATCAGCGCCAGGTCGAGCGGGCGCTGCGTCAGGCGCACGAGTTCGGCGAGCCCGTGATCGTCCACGTCCTCACGGAGAAGGGGCGCGGCTACTCGCCGGCGGAGCAGGACGTCGCCGACCGGTTCCACGCGGTGGGGAAGATCCACCCCGAGACCGGGCTGCCGATCGAGCCGTCCCGCTTCGGGTGGACCTCGGTGTTCGCTGACGAGATCCTCGCGGCGGCCGAGGAGCGGCCGGACGTGGTGGCGCTCACCGCGGCGATGCTCGCGCCCGTGGGACTCCAGCCGCTCGCCGATGCGTACCCCGACCGGGTGATCGACGTCGGCATCGCGGAGCAGCACGCCGTGACGAGCGCCGCGGGGCTCGCGTATGCGGGCCTTCACCCTGTGGTCGCGGTGTACGCGACGTTCCTGAACCGTGCCTTCGACCAGGTGCTCATGGATGTGGCCCTCCACCGCGCGGGCGTGACCTTCATGCTCGACCGCGCCGGCATCACCGGCGACGACGGCCCCAGCCACAACGGCATGTGGGACATGGCACTCCTGCGCCACGTCCCGGGCCTGCGGCTCGCAGCGCCTCGCGACGAGGCGACGCTGCGCCAGGCCTTCCGGGACGCGCTCGACGTCGACGACGCCCCGACGGTGGTGCGCTACCCCAAGGGCGCGGTGGGCGATCCGCTCCCGTCCGTGCGGACCGTCGGCGACCTCGAGGTCCTCGCGGAGCACGGCGACGGCCCGCGCGTCGTCGTGGTCGGGCTGGGCTCGATGGCGGCGACCGCGATCGCCGCGGCGGACAAGATCGCCGCCGAGGGGATCGCCACGCTCGCGGCGACCGCGACGTGGGTGCACCCGGTGCCCGACGGCCTCGAGGACCTGGTGCGCGACGCCGAGCTCGTGGTGACGGTCGAGGACGGCCTCACGGATGCGGGGCTGGGCGAGGAATGGGCGTCCTACGCGCGCCTGCACGGGCTCACCGCCGCGTGGGCGCACCACGGTGTGCCGCGAGAGTTCCTCCAGCACGCTTCGCGCGCCCAGCTGATCGACGACATGGGCCTCGACCCCTCGGCGATCGCGGCCGGCACCATCGCGCTGCTGCACGAGCGCTGACGCGGGCCGGGACAACACGCCCAAACGGCACGGAACGGCTCTGACCAGGGGTGATCCCCGTCACGGTGCGTTGCCCGGCCTTCTCGGGGATCGCTAGAGTGCTCGGCGACGAGAACGGGACGGTGGCTCGACGAGCCGCCGCTTCCGCCGAGCTGAGGGGCATCCGGTCATGACCGAGCACGACACCGCACGCCGTCCTGAGGGGCCGGACCAGGGCTACTACACGCTCCAGGCGGACGGCACCTACGGGTACCACGAGCCTCAGGCGGACGGCTCGTACGTCTACCATCAGAAGCTCGCCGACGGCACGTACGGCTACTACCTCCCGCAGGCCGACGGCACGCAGCTCTATCACCGCCGCCTTCCCGACGGCTCGTTCGAGCAGTGGCTCCTGGGCCTCGACGGGACGTTCCAGGCGGTCGCGCCTGTGCCCGCACCGGCGCCGGTGGCCGCCGCGCCTGCGACGCCCGCGGTGGACCCCGCATCGTCCCCCGCGACGGTGCCCGTGCCCGCGGTGCGCTCGCGCAGGCCGGCCGTCATCGCGGGCGTGGCGGCGGGCGCCGTGGTGCTCCTCGCCGGCGGTGCGGTCGGTGCCTACCTGCTGCTCGGAGGAGGCGACGATGCGGCAGGGGACGATGTGGCGGTGCTCGCCGACATCGTGGACAAGCCGGGCGAGGCCTGGACCGCCGACCTGCTGCTGGGCGAGGAGTCCCAGTACGTGTCGTACGCCGGCTCGTGGGCGATCGGCACCGATGCCCTGGCCGTGAGCCCGGTGTTCGACTACTACGCGTTCAACGTCGAGCACACCTTGGACTACTGGTACGACGGCGTCGAATGGACGCCGGACTACGACGCGCAGTACGACGAGGGCTGGGCGGCGGGCGTGGCCTATGCCGAGGCCGATGCGGAGTACTGGGACGAGTACTGGTACACCGACGTCGAGGCGCCGGATGTCGACGAGTACTGGCCCGGAGACGGATCGTACGAGTCTCGCGACTACGCCTCCGAGGGCGGATTCATCCATGGCTTCGGCGACGGCGTCGATGGCTACTCTCAGGGCGCCCACAGGCTCCCCGAGCCGGTCGAGCCCGATTTCGCACCGCAGGCCTCGCTCATCTCCCTCGAGACGGGGGAGACGCTGTGGACCGCGCCGCTCGCCGACTATGCGGGCTCCGGTGAGGTGTCGGTCCAGCTCCGCGAGGGTTCCGACGGCGCCTCGGTGATCGCGTTGGTGCGCACGGCCGACGACGCGGACGTCGCCAACCGGCTGGTGGTGCTGGCCCGCGAAGGAGGCGCTGTCATCGGCGAGGCACGGCTCCCGGACGGCTACATCAGCGTGCAGCCGGAGGGCGACGACCTGTACGTGATGGTGGAGACGAGCTCGGACGAGGAGTACTTCACCACGGTGTCCCGCTACTCGCTCCTGGACCTCGACGCCGGCGAGACCTGGTCGGAGGACATCGAGGGCAGCGTGTACTCGCTGGGCCTCGAGGACGGGATCGTGTCGGTGTACGCCAACGAGGTCGCGCTGCTCGATCAGCTGACCGGCGACCTCCACCCCCTCAGCAGGCTCACGGACGAGGACACCGCGGTCACGCGCATCGGAGACGTCTACGTCCGGATCGACCGCGAGGACGACGGCGACGTCGCTCTCATGGCGGTGGACGAGGAGCGCAACCAGCTCTGGGACGAGCCCCTGGAGGCCGAGATGTACGGCGTCATGGGCGGCGTGCTGTTCGTGGGCGACGAGTCCGACGACTACGGCTTCGAGGACCTCATGCGCGTGGACCTCGCCACCGGCGAGGGGGCATGGGAGCAGGCGGTCGACGGTGACGACTGGCGGCTCGAGAGCGTGCACGACGGCAAGGTCTACGTCTCCTCGGACGACACGCTGGTCCAGCTGTCCCTCAAGGACGGCGAGGAGCTCGGCGACTTCCCGGCCGACGCCGAGTGGGTCTACTTCGCCGAGACCATGCTGTTCGTGGTCGAGGGCGACGAGATCGTGGCGGTGCGCACGGAGGACATGAAGGACGTGTGGTCGTACAGGTTCGACGACGACTCGTACTCGGTGTCGAGCCTCGGGTCCTTCCTGGTCCTGTGGAGCAACTCGACGAGCGAGCTGATCGGCCTGGGCGCCGCCTCGGGTGCGGACGCCTGACGGGGGGCGTCGAGCCATGACCGACGGGATCACGTCCGCCACCGGTACTGCCGCGCAGGAGTGGGTTCTCCAGCCCGACGGCAGCCACGGCTTCCATCAGGCGCAGCCCGATGGCACGTTCGTCTACCACCAGCAGCTCGCCGACGGCACATACGGCTACTACGTGCCGCAGCCCGACGGCACGCAGGTGTACCACCGCAGGCGTGAGGACGGCTCGTTCGAGCAGTGGCGCCTGGGGCTCGACGGGAGCTACCAGCCCGTCCCCGCCCTGGCGCCCCCGGCCGCCGTGCCCGCCGCATCGTCCGATCCCGGGTCCGAGGCGCCCGTGCAGGCGCGTTCGCGCAGGCCCGCCGTGATCGCGGGCGTGGCGGCGGGCGTCGTGATGCTGCTCGGGGCGGGCGCCCTCGGCGCGGTCACGCTGCTCGGGGGCGACGGGTCGGACACCGCCGTCCTCGCGGACATCGACGGCACGCCGGAGGAGATCTGGTCCATGGACCTGACCCGCGGCGTCGAGTCCGACTACATCAGCTTCGCGCAACGCTGGGTGATCGGTGGAGACGCGATCGCGGTGGCACCGACGTTCTTCTACGAGGACTTCAGGGACGATCCCGACGCCGCGGAGTACTGGTACGACGACGTCGAGTGGACGCCCGGCTACGACGCGCAGTACGACGCGGGCTGGGAGGCCGGCACGGAGTACGCGACGGCCTACGACGCGTACCGGGACGGCTCCGGATCCCGTCCGGACGTCGAGGACCACTGGCCGGGCGCCACCGACTACGCGGATCCCGACCCGGCGATCGACGGGGGCCTGATCCACGGCTTCTCCGATGGGCTCAACGGCACCGACCTGGGCGCGCACCGGCTGCCCGAACCGGCGGACCCCGGGTTCGAGCCCGAGGTGACGCTCTTCTCGCTCCTCACGGGCGAGGAGCAGTGGACCGCCGCGCTCGGCGACCACGTGGGCGACGGCGACGGCTACGCGAGCGTCATCGGCGACGGCGAGGACTCCTCGGTGCTCGTGCTCGTGACCACCCGGGGCGCGTACGACCACCTCACCAGTCGGCTGCTGGTCCTGGCGCACGACGACGGCAGTGTCATCGGCTCCGCCGACCTCCCGGAGGGGCCGATCACCGTCGACGCGGACGGCGAGGACGTGTTCGTGATGAACCTGGCGACCAGCGAGGGCGGACCGGCGACGGTGTCCCGCTACCCGCTCGCTCGCCTCGACGAGGGCCCGGCCTGGGTGCAGGACGTCGACGGCTCCGCGAGGTGGATCGCGGCGCGGGGCGGCTTCGTCGCGGTCAGCTCGGACGAGGAGGAGATGCTCGACAGGGACACCGGCAGGGCGACCGCTCTCAGCGGCATCGAGGACGACGACACCAGCCTGACGAGCGTGGACGGCGTGGTCCTTCGTGTCGATGACGCGGCCGGGGACGGATTCACGCTGATGGCGCTCGATGCGCAGGGTGAGGGGGCCTGGGGCTCGGCGCTCGAAACGGAGAGCTACCGGATCGAGGGCGGCGAGCTGTTCGTCGGGGACACGGACGAGGAAGGCGATCTCGTCGACCTGATGCGGGTGGACCTCGCGACGGGTGAGCGCGCGTGGGATCGAGGCTTCGGTGATGGCGACGGCGACGTGAGCGTGCGCGCCGTCCACGACGGCTCCGTGTACCTCGTCGGCGAGGACGAGCTGCACCAGGTCTCTCTCGCGGACGGCGAGGTGACCGCCTCGTTCCCGATCTCGACCGGGTCGCTCTGGGTCGCCGAGACGATGCTCTACGTGGTCGAGGGAGACACGATCGTGTCGATCAGCACCGACGACATGACGGAGAACTGGTCGTACAGGTTCGACGACGAGACCGATCGCGTGCTGCCCCTCGGGGCCCACCTGACGCTGGAGCGCGGAGACGGTCTCACCACGTTCGTCGGCCTCGGCGCGGCGCCGGAGAACGGCTGACGGTCAGCCCTCGGGGGTCTCCTCGGCCCGGGCTGCCGTGGCCTCTGCCTCGACGAAGGCGGCGGCGAGCTCGGGCGCGGTGAGGTCGATCTGCCACGCGCGTGCGCCGCGCGACGCAAGGAAGTCACGGATCCAGGCCTCGCCGCCTCCCGCGTACTCCCAGCACGTGCGGCGCATGGCGTCCGGCTGAAGCAGGTTCTCCGCGGGGACCTCGTGGGTCTCCACCAGGGCCGCGATGCGCTCGCGCGCGGCGCCGAGCCGGGCGAAGGCCTCGGGGCGCTTGTCCTTCCACACGCGCTGCTGCGGCGGGCCGTCGCCTGCGGGGGCGCGCCGCGCAGGCAGCTCGCGCTCGGTCAGCGTCATGGCCTTCTCGATGGCCGAGTACCACTGCGGCGCGCGCCGCTTGGTGCCCTTCGACTGGAACTCGCGCACGCCCAGGAGCGCGTCGAGCGACGCGGGCTTCGCCATCGCCGCCGCGACGATCGCCTGGTCGCGCAGCACGCGACCGGGGGAGACGTCCCTCCGGCGGGCCTCCTTGTCGCGCGCCTCCCACAGGGAGCGCACGATCGCGAGCCCGCGTTGGTCGCGGACCTGGTGGCAGCCCGAGGTCCTGCGCCACGGCTCCTCGCGGGGCTCCGGAGGCGGTGCGAGGCGCACGGCCTCGAACTCCTGCTCGGCCCACGCGAGCTTGCCCGCCGCCTCGAGGTGCGCGCCGAGCCGCTCGCGGAGGTCGAGGAGCACCTCGACGTCGAGGGCCGCGTAGACCAGCCAGTCGTGGGGGAGGGGGCGCGTGGACCAGTCCTGCGCGGAGTGCTCCTTCGCGAGCGCGAAGCCCAGCTCGCGCTCGACCACGGCGGCGAGGCCCACGCGGGGCCAGCCCAGGATGCGTGCGCCCAGCTCCGTGTCGAAGACGCGTCCGGGGGTCATGCCGAGCTCGCGCATGCCCGGCAGGTCCTGGCTCGCGGCGTGGAAGACCCACTCCGCGTCGCCGAGCGCGGCGCCGAACGTCGAGAGGTCGGGGAGCGCGGCCGTGTCGATGAGCGCGATGCCCGCCCCCTCGCGCTTGAACTGCGCGAGGTAGGTGCCCTGCCCGTACCGGAAGCCGGAGGCGCGCTCCGCATCGGCCGCCACCGGGCCCGTGCCCGCGGCGAAGGCGGCGCACGCCTCGGCCAGGGCCTCGGGGGTGTCGATGATCGGGGGGACGCCGCCCTCCGGCTCGGTCAGCGGGATGGGCGTGAGCGCATCGTCCTCGGTGGACGATGCGGTGGTGGGCTCGGTCACAGGGTCCTTCCCGGCAGCGCACGCACCCCGTCCTGCGTCGGAGGGACGCCCGCGCATGCCGCCATGAGTTCCGTCCAGGCCGCGATGTGCGGTGCCAGATCGGTGGTGGTGGGCGTCCACGACGCCCGTAGCTCGATCGAGACCTCGCCGGGACGCTCGGCCAGCTCGCCGAACGACTCGGAGGTCACCTTGGTCACGGTACCGCCGCGCGCGTGGTGGGGCGTGCCCGCGAGGGCGTCCGTGAGCCACGACCACGCGACCTCGCCCCACAGGTCGTCGCGCCCGACCTCGGGATCGGCAACTGCCTTCACGAGGGCGACGATGCGCATCGTCCCGTCCCAGGCGGGCTGACCGTCGGGGTCGTGAAGGATCACGAACCGGCCGGACGCCTCGACGCCCTCGACCTCTCCCTGCACCGCTGCGGCGTAGGGCGCGATGCGGTGGGGGGCCGGAACCTCCGAGAGGCGCACGGCGGGATGCGTGGGCGCGTCGCGCAACGACAGCAGCGCGGCGCGGAAATCCGCGGGCGCCGAGTCGAGGTCGCTGGCCATAGTCGGAGCCTAAGCCCGGGTCCTCCAGGCGAGACGTACGCCACGCGCACCGCGAGCGTCTAGGCTGGGCCGGGTATCCCCGGAACGACAAGGATGGACGATGGCGCTTGCTCAGATCGGTGTGACCGGACTCGCGGTCATGGGACGCAACCTGGCCCGGAACTTCGCGCGCAACGGCTTCACGGTCGCGGTGCACAACCGCTCGCCTCAGAAGATGCACTCGCTTCTCGAGGACCACGGCGACGAGGGCACGTTCATCGGCTCCGAGACGCTCGAGGACTTCGTCGCGTCGCTCCAGAAGCCGCGCACCGTGGTCGTCATGGTGCAGGCGGGCGGCCCGACGGATGCGGTCATCGACCAGCTCACCGGCCTGCTCGAGCAGGGCGACATCATCGTCGACGCGGGCAACGCGCTGTACACGGACACCATGCGCCGCGAGAAGGACCTCGCCGCGAAGGGCCTCCACTTCGTGGGCTCGGGCGTGTCCGGCGGCGAGGAGGGCGCGCTGCTCGGCCCGTCGATCATGCCCGGCGGTCCCGCCGAGTCGTACGTCACGCTCGGCCCGATCCTCGAGAAGATCGCCGCGAAGGCGGAGGACGGCACGCCCTGTTGCGTGCACATCGGCCCCGACGGCGCCGGCCACTTCGTCAAGATGGTGCACAACGGCATCGAGTACGCCGACATGCAGCTCATCGGCGAGGCGTACGACCTGCTGCGCACGGGACTCGACCTCGAGCCCGCCCAGATCGCGGACATCTTCGCCGAGTGGAACCAGGGCGACCTCGAGTCCTTCCTCATCGAGATCACCGCCGAGGTGCTGCGTCAGAACGACGCGATCACCGGCAAGGCGCTCGTCGACGTCATCAAGGACGAGGCGGGCCAGAAGGGCACCGGTCGCTGGACCGTGAAGTCGGCGCTCGACCTGGGCGTGCCCGTGACCGGCATCGCCGAGGCGACGTTCGCCCGCGCGATCTCGTCGCAGGTCGCGCAGCGCGCCGCCGCGCGCGACGTGCTGACCGCGTCGACCGGCGACTTCCACATCAACAACCGCGAGGGCTTCGTCGAGGACGTGCGCCTCGCGCTGTACGCCTCGAAGGTGGTCGCGTACGCGCAGGGCTTCGACCAGATCTGCGCCGCCTCCGAGGAGTTCGGCTGGGACATCACCCTGGGCGACATGGCGAAGATCTGGCGCGCGGGCTGCATCATCCGCGCACGCTTCCTCGACCGCATCACCGACGCGTTCACGCGTGACCCGGAGCTGCCGACGCTGCTCGTGGACCCGTACTTCTCGGACGAGATCGCCGGCGGCGTGGGCGCGTGGCGCCGCGTGGTCGCGCAGGCCGCCCTCACCGGCGTGCCGGCGCCCGCCTTCGGCTCGTCGCTCGCGTACTACGACTCGCTGCGTGCCGAGCGACTGCCCGCCGCGCTGATCCAGGGTCAGCGCGACTTCTTCGGCGCGCACACCTACAAGCGCGTCGACCGCGACGGCACGTTCCACACGCTGTGGTCGGGCGACCGCACCGAGGTCGAGGCCTGAGCGCACGCATGACGATGCGAGGCGCGCCGGGGATGCCCGGCGCGCCTCGCGCCGTCTCGGGGGGTCCCCGGTGACCGTCCCGCTGATCGGGCGCAGGCCCGTGGTCGCACCCGAGGACCTCATCGCGGGGCTGGTGCCGCCGCCGCACTTCGGTCAGGCGTCGTTCTCGACGTACGTCCCCGATCCCGAGCATCCCTCGCAGGCGGCCGCGCTGGCGGCCGTGCGCGACTTCGCGGCGCCGCACCTGCGGCGGCTGCGGACGCGCAAGGGACCCGGCGCCGGGCTGTACCTCGATGGCGGCTTCGGGGTCGGCAAGACGCACCTGCTCGCGTCGCTCGCGCATGCGCTCGGACCGTCGCGCGCCGTGTTCGGCACGTTCGTCGAGTACACCAACCTGGTGGGCGCGCTCGGCTTCATCGCGGCCCGTGAGGCCCTGTCCGGCTTCGCCGTGGTGTGCATCGACGAGTTCGAGCTCGACGACCCGGGGGACACCCTCATCATGGCGCGGCTCATGCGCGAGCTCACCGACGCGGGTGTGTGCGTGGCGGCGACGTCGAACACGCTGCCCGATGCGCTGGGCGAGGGACGCTTCGCCGCCGAGGACTTCCAGCGGGAGGTGCAGGCGGTCGCCCGGGTCTTCACCACCGTCCGCATCGACGGCCCCGACTACCGGCATCGCGGGGAGCTGGACTTCCCGGCGCCGGCGTCGCCGGAGGTGGTGGCCGCCGTCGCCGGTGCGCCGCGGGGAGCCCAGGTGGCGTGGGCCGACCTGCTCGAGGACCTCACCCAGGTGCACCCGTCGCGCTACGGCGCCTACGTCGACGGGATCGCCGCGCTGGCCATCACCGACGTCGCGGCGCTCGAGGACCAGAACCAGGCGCTGCGCGTGGTGGCGCTGGTGGACCGGCTCTACGACCGGGACGCGGTGCTGGCTGCCTCCGGTGCGCCGCTCGATTCCGTGTTCACGCCCGAGATGCTGAGGGGCGGCTACCGCAAGAAGTACCTGCGGTGCCTGTCGCGGCTCGCCTCGATGACGCATGCTGCGCTGGAGCACACCCGGCCGGTCTGACGCGCCGGTCGCGCGGCGCATCGTCCCGTTGCGATGTCCGACGGTGCCTGGTACTCAGGAACCGGGTCCCCGATCGACCCGACAGGGGGATAGGCGATGGCGAGCAACACGGGTGCCGCAGCGGGCGGCGGAGGGTACTTCCTCGCGATGATCGGCTCGGCGGTGTGGTTCTGGAACCAGGCCGACGGCTTCTGGGAGCACGTGGGTGCGCTGCTGCAGGCGCTCGTGTGGCCTGCGTTCCTCATCTACGACATCTTCGCGTTCCTCAACACGTAGGCGCGTCAGGCGGGGACGTCGACCACCGCGGTCTCGCCGTGGTGCGGCGCGATCGCGCCTGCGGTCGCCGCCGCCAGGTCGGCGTCGAAGGTCGACAGCTCGACCGGGGGAACATGGACGATGAGCCGCGCCGTGGCACCGTACTCGGGCTCGGCCAGGCTCCCCGCGTGGGCCGCGACCCAGGTGTGGCAGAAGGCGAGCAGGCGGCCCGCCTCGGCGTGCGGCACGTCGAGCGTGACAGCGGTGAGGCGCCTCCGGTGCACGGGGCGGGCGACGTCGAGGGTCTCCGCGACCGCGGCGGTGTAGGCGCGGACCAGGCCGCCCGCGCCCAGGAGGACCCCACCGAACCAGCGGCTCACGATCGCGACGACGTCGGTGACCTCGCGGCGACGCAGCACCTCCAGCATCGGCACGCCCGCGGTGCCGGCGGGCTCGCCGTCGTCGCTCGAGCGCTGACGGTCGGCATGCGTGCCCAGCACCATCGCGACGCAGTGGTGACGTGCATCCCACCGTTCCTTGCGGATCCGGGCGATGATCGCGTCCGCCTCCTCCATCGAGGCGACGGGCGCGAGATGGGTGAGGAAGATCGACTTCTTGATCTCGAGCGTGTGCTCCACCGGCTCCGCGATGGTGGAGGGGAGGTCGGCGTCGGAGATCACCTAGGCAGGGTAGCCGCGGCGCGCTCGCCGGGCGTCAGGCCGCGATGCTGCGAAGCCAGCGGAGGGTGGGCTTGTCCGTGTCGATCTCGTGGAAGTCGGGGTGGAAGCTCAGGCGCTTGGCGCTCTCCGCGAGGCTCAGGGCGGTGGAGGCGGCGGTGCGCATCGTCCGCTCGTCGCCCACCGCCTCCGCCGAGCGGATCAGGGCGACGTGCCAGCGGAACATCAGCGTGTCCAGGTGCAGCGGACGGCGCTTGCGCCAGGTCTGAAGCAGGTCGACGGCCTCGTCGACGTCGCCGTGCACGCCGCGGTCGAGCAGCAGCTCCGCGAGCGCGACCTCGACGCCGCCCGAGGTGCCCTCGCCGTCGGGGTGCTCGGCGAGGAGCTCGCGGTAGCGGTAGATCGCACCGGCCTGGTCGCCGCGTGCCGCGGCGATCTGGGCGAGGGCCTCACGCGCGCCCGGGTGCGGCTCGGCGCCGGGGACCGTGACGGAGCGGTCGAGGAGCGCGCGGGACTCGTCCGCGTGGTCATCGTGGTCGGTGCACAGGTGCAGGGCCAGGCCGGCGAGGCGCAGGGCCTCCTCCCGCCCGGCCGGGTTCTCGCGTGCGACGCGGGCCTCGAGGGCCCTTCGTGCCGCATCGTCCCATGTGACATGGATCACACGCGCAGATGACATGCCTGCATCTTGGCGCTTGCCGGGCGCGGGCGCCAGGCGGCGCGCCGGGGTCGTGGCAGGGGAGCGCGGTGCGGGTGGAGGGTGGCGCGCCCCGCGGGCCGTTGCGGGTACGCACTCGTGGGCGTGCTCGGTAGCGCGAGGAGGATTGCCAAGGGAGCAACTCGCTAAGACATCTGCGGTAACGTCTGGCGGCGCGAGCCTCTTGGGTGCGGGCCTACTGCATCGCCTTGCGCCAATTGGAGCCCCAGTCGCGATCGACGGTCTCCTGTGACTCGACGGTCGCCCCGCATTCGGCGACTTGGGTCTCGGGGAATCCGACCTCGCCCAGCACCTCGCGGAATCGGCGCTCGAGCTCCGGCAGGTGAGACGCGAGTTTGTCGCGCTCGTCATCGGTCGCAGTGCAGAACCATGCGGCGACGCCAGCGAGTCTCATGGAGCCCACGAACAGGATGTCGGTCACGCCCGCCTCGGCGTGTTCGCGGAGCAGACGCCGTCGAGCCCGGCTCAGGCGGAAGACGCGCATCGTCGGCATGGCCCCATGGTGGCGCACAGCCGGATCCTTGTGGCTACGACGCGCCCCCGCGCACGCGAGCGCGAAACGGACCATGCACCAGCCCGTTGTCTAAGGGCGTCCACGTGTGTCCAGTTCCGCTGGAAGCCACCTGTCGAACATCGTGCTTCAGGTGATGTCCCCAGGCCGGGAGGCGGTGGCGTTTTCCACATCTACCAGGGTGGATGGCTGGGAGTGGATGTCAGACCCTCCGTGTTGACTGGTGTCATGACCTTCCCGGTAGAGGCGATCGACACGGCGCGTGAGCAGCTCGCGCCGTTCGAGGGCTGCGACCTGGACACGCTGTCGGAGGAGCAGCTGGCGCGGCTGCTGGACCTGTCGGCGAGGTTCGCTCGCCTGGCGGCGTTGCCGCAGGCGATCGTGGCGGCAGAGGTGGCACGCCGGTCCGAGGCGGCCAAGGGTGGCGGCATGGCGCGACGCCACGGTCATCGCAACGCCACCGGCATGGTCGCGAAGGGTCAGGGCGGCACGGGCGGGCAGGCGCTCGATGCGATCGTGACCGGCGGCCTGCTCGGCGGCACGAGCGCCGGTAGGGGTGGGGACGAGGCG
>NZ_BBMB01000006.1:115689-226736 GCF_000971235.1 Demequina subtropica | reverse complement strand
CCATTCACGAAAGCCCCCCAGCAATGCTGGGGGGCTTTCGTCGTCCTGGGGGCCGTGGCGGCGTCGAAGAGGTGGTGCCAGCCGCTTCCCGAGTGGCCTTCCGACCCCGACAAATCGGACGTAGCCTGGTACGCGTGTCTGAACGCGGTGGGCGATGCTCGCGATCCGCCTGATCGGTCAGCCCCGGCTCCTGCGGGATGGGTTGACCCTCCCAGGCCCTCGCGGCGCGAAGTGCTGGGCCCTGCTCGCACGGATCGTGCGGTCGCAGGATCCGTTGTCGCGCCAGCAGCTGGTGTCCGAGCTCTTCGCGGAGGCGGACGACCCCATGGGCGCCTTGCGCTGGTCGCTCGCGGAGCTGCGCCGCCGCCTGGGCATGCCCGAGGCGCTCCTGGGCAACCCCGTGGTCGCGGGGCTCGACCCCGGCACGCAGATCGACACCGAGGTCGTGGCCGCGGGCAGGCTCACCGACCCGGCGCCACGCGGGCTCTTCCTTGAGGGGATCGATGTGCAGGCCTCGCCGGCCTTCGACACGTGGCTGCTCGTGGAGCGGCAACGGGTGGGTGGCGACGTCATCGGCGCGCTGCGCAAGGAGGTGCTGCGCGCCATGTCGACGCACGACCACGCGCGTGCCTTGACCCTCGCGTCTGCGATGGTCGACACCTTGCCCCTCGAGGAGGGACCTCATGTCCTCCTCGTGAAGGCGTTCATCGCCGCAGGCGATCGGATCTCGGCGCATCGCCATGTCGCGTCGACCGAGGCCGCGTTCCTCCGCGAGCTCGGCGTGCCGCCCAGCCCCGCGCTCAGCGCTGCCGCGCGCCCGCCGGTGACGCCCAACACCGCCGGGGTGTCGTCCGTCGCGACGGCCGAGTCCTTGCTCACGGCGGGCTGCGCCGCGGTAGGCGCCGGCGCCGCCGGCAGCGGGATCGCGACGCTTCGCGGTGCCGTGGCGGCGGCCGAGGGCGCCGGTGACGGCAGGCTCACGGCTACCTGCCTCTTCGAGCTCGGGAGCGCGCTGGTCCATGCGGCGCGCGGGTACGACGACGAGGGCGCGATCGTGCTCGACGCGTCGCGCGAGGCAGCCACGGCCGCAGGGGAGCAGGAGATCGCGGCGAAGGCGCTCGCCGAGCTCGCCTACGTGGACGTGCTCGCCGCCCGTCGCGAGTGCGCGGTGGAGGGCCTCGCGCTGGCCTGGGAGACCGCCGCGCCCTATCCGCGGGTCCGCGCCGCGGTGGCCGCGTACGACGCCGTGCACCTGTCCGACTGGGGCCGGCTCGACGCCTCGCTCGAACGCTTCGACGAGGCCATCGACCTGTGCCGGGAGACCGGCAGCGTGAAGCGCGGCATCTGGGCGATGGCGCACGCCGCGCGCGCGGCCTATCTCTCAGGCTGGCTCGCCGCCGCCGAGCGATGGGCGAAGGAGGCGCAACGGCAGGCGCAGAGCGAGCGGTGGACGGCGATCCGGCCATGGCCCGAGGCATGGCATGCGCACGTGCGGCTCGCGAAGGGCGAGGCTCCGGCCGCCGTGCGCGTGGACATCGAGTCGTCCTACGCGCTCGCGCGTCAGCTCGAGGACCCCTGCTGGGAAGGCGTCACCGCGAAGGTGATGGGCCTCACCTATGTGGCGGAGGGGGACACCGAGGCCGCCATGCCCTGGCTCGACCACGCCGGCACCGCCTGCAAGCGCATCAACGACTCGTACAAGTGGCTCGAGGCGGAGGTCCAGGTGACCGATGCCGAGGTCGCTCTCGCGCACGGCGATGCCGAACGTGCTCTCGCGCACGCGGAGGTGGCCCTGCAGGTCGCCGCCCGGGGCGATATGCCGCTGCTCCTTCGCCGCGCCGAGGTCGTCCTCGAGCAGCTGCGCGGTGGCGTCCGCGTGCCCGCCTGACGCGAGCGGCATCGTCGGTGACTGCCGGGCGACCATGGGGTCGCGCGCGCCCGACGCGCCTGCTCCTGCCCCCATTTCTGGTGTATTTCCGGTATGTGACGTGCGTCACACGACCCATCACACGGGCCGCGCGCATCCTGACATCGACACCGCACGAACCAGCGAAAGGAGGGTGTCATGTCCATTCCGATCACCGCAGACCTCGGCCCCAGGCTCGCCGAGGAGGGAACGTCCGCGCACAAGGTCGAGCTCGAGCGGCTCGCCGAGGCGGTCAAGGGCTTCGCGCCCGGAGCCGCCGCTGCGCTCGTCGACTGGAGCGGAACCGAGATCGCGCGCCTGCGCGCGTGGTCGGTCGCCCGCTCCGCGCTCATGGAGCGGATCGCCGACCGTCACGCCCGGCTCGAGGCCGAGTCCACGGGTCGCGGCGCCTTCCGCCTCATCGCCTGAGACCTCATCGTCCACCGGATCACACCCAGGGAGAACCATCATGTCCGTTGCACCCGCTGCACACGGCACCGCCCATGTCACCGATCTTCACCACAGCGTGCGCGACTCGCTTCGCGAGGTCGCGGACCGCTTCGCCGCCGCTCGGCGCCGTCGCGCGCTGCGCCGTCACCGCGCGTCCGCGCTGCCCGCGGCCGAGCGGGTCCAGCAGGTGATCGGCGACTCGTTCGCGCTGCCGACCTTCGCGCGCCTCCTGTAGGCGTGCCTCCATCATCCGATTCGAGAGTCCGAGGAGGGACTTGAGATGACCGCCGCCACCATCCGCGGCTACGAGCTGGGCATCGGGGACGAAGCCCCTCGCCGTAGCCTCGCCGACCGCCTCCTTCGCCGCCGCGACGCGGCGACCGAGGCCCGACACCGTTCGCGCGTCGAGCGCCGCCGCCAGATCCGCGGCCTGCACGAGCGGGAACGGCTGCACGACCCGAGGGACTGGCGTGCGCGCCACACCCTCGACTCGGGAGGCATCAGGCCCTTCATCATCGCCTGAGCCGCATGGAGGAGGGGACGGATCTCGCCGAGAAGCGACATCCTGTCCGCCCGCCGCCACCGCACCGCCGCAGGGACGATGCGACGCCGCCGCGCCGCATCGTCCCTGTGTGCGTCCTACGACGGTGGTGCGGCGGGCCGATCACCGCCGTCGCCCCCGGGTCCGCCGCCCGGACCACCCTGCGGCGTGTCGCCGCCGCCGGCCATGGTGCCGCCCGTGGGCTGCGTGGACGTGTCGATCGGGACGGTGAGGGCCGCCGTGTAGCCGGCGTCGGGATCGCCCTTGAGCGTCCCCATCTGGTGGACGCCGCCGTCGTCGCCGAACACGTTGTCGGTCGCGAGCGAGAGCTGTGCCAGGTTGGCCGCGGAGCCGTCGTAGGTGTCGAGCGCGTAGACCGCGTCGAGCACGTTCTGGGGGAAGGCCATCTGCGAGGTGGCGATCGCCTTCGACGAGTCCTCGATGTCGTCGACGCTCGCGTAGACCTCGAAGTGGATGTGGGTCCAGCGGCCCGTGTAGCAGCCGGGCATCACCGAGGTGAACGTGACGTCGCCGTTGTCGTCGGTCACCTGGACGCCGCGCAGCCACGTCTCGTCGGTGACGCCGTCCGAGTACATGGAGTACAGGCCCGCAGCGCTGCAGTGCCACGCGTAGACGGCGGCGCCGACCATCGGCGCGCCCCCGTTGGCCATGTCGAGCACCGTGAAGGTGAAGTCGAGCGGCACGCCGGGAACGGGGTCGCTGCCGCCGATCGAGCTGCGGATGTCGCGTCGGACGATGCCGGAGTCCTCGAGCACGTCCGGGCCGTTCGAGCCGTCCCCGGGGTACGGTCCCGCGGTCTCGTCGGGGATCTCCGTGAGCGACGAGCCGGACGAGGAGGACGCGCCGCCGGCGGAAGGCGAGCAGGCGGCGAGCACCGCCGCGCCCGCGCCGAGCCCGAACAGGCCCACGATGCCGCGGCGGCTCACCAGCGTGCCGAGGTCGAAGGAGATGCCCTGGTCGACCACCTCCTCGTCGGGGCGTGCGAGCGGCCGGCCTTCGTAGGTCGGTCCCGCGGGGGTGTCGACGGGTTCGGGGATGCGCGTCATGGGACTGGGCCTCTCTCGCGTGGCGGGGACGGTCGGCGGTGCCGATCCGTGGCCAGTCTGGCGCGCGTGCCTCCAGGTTTGCTGGGAGGTCCCGGCGACCTGCCGGCCGCATCGTCCTCGTTGTGTGCCACAATGGCGTGCGATGCGTACCGCGATCATCATTCTGTAGCGCGTCGGGTCGAACCCCGACGCGCAGCCTCCCGCACCCCTGGGAGGCTTTTTTGTTGGGAGACGGGCCACGCCGGACTTGAGGAGCTGACGACGATGACGGATCTCACGGTCGAGATCTACGACACGACGCTGCGCGACGGCGCGCAGCAGGAGGGCATGAACCTGTCCGTCGCGGACAAGATGGCGATCGCCCCGCTGCTCGACGAGATGGGCGTCGGCGTGATCGAGGGCGGGTGGCCGGGAGCGGTGCCCAAGGACACCGAGTTCTTCGGGCTGGTCGCCAAGGAGCTGTCGTTCAAGAACGCGCAGTTCGCCGCCTTCGGCATGACGCGCCGGGCGGGGACCTCGGCGGCCTCCGACCCGCAGGTGCGGGCGCTGCTCGACTCCGAGGCGCCGATCATCACGCTCGTCGCGAAGTCCGACATCCGTCACGCGGAGCGGGCGCTGCGCGTCTCGGGCGACGAGAACCTCGCGATGATCGAGGAGACCGTCGCGTTCCTGGTGGGCGAGGGCCGACGGGTGGTGCTCGATGCCGAGCACTTCTTCGACGGCTACCGGTTCGACCCCGAGTACTCGCTCAAGGCGCTGCTCGCCGGCGAGGCCGGCGGCGCATCGTCCCTGGTCCTGTGCGACACGAACGGCGGCATGCTGCCCGATGACGTGACGCGCATCGTCACCGAGGTGCGTGCGCGCACGGCGGCTCAGCTGGGCATGCACGCGCACAACGACTCGGGCTGCGCCGTCGCGAACTCGATGGCGGCGGTGGCGGCAGGCGTCAGCCACGTGCAGGGATGCGTCAACGGCTACGGCGAGCGGACCGGCAACGCCGACCTGGTCGCGGTGGCCGCCAACCTCGAGATCAAGCGCGGCATGATCGCCCTCAAGGGTGACGGCCTGCGCGAGTCCACGCGGATCGCGCACGCGATCTCGGAGATCACCAACATCGCGCCGTTCGCGCGCCAGCCGTATGTGGGTGCCTCGGCCTTCGCCCACAAAGCGGGGCTGCACGCCTCCGCGATCAAGGTCGACCCGGACCTCTACCAGCACACTCAGCCCGAGTACGTGGGCAACGACATGCGCATGCTGGTGTCCGAGATGGCGGGGCGCGCCTCGATCGAGCTCAAGGGCAAGGAGCTGGGCTTCGACCTCGCGGGCCGGCCCGACGTGCTGGGCCGTGTGACGGATCGCGTGAAGCACGCCGAGGCGCAGGGGTACACGTTCGACGCCGCCGATGCCTCGTTCGAGCTGCTGCTGCGGTGGGAGCTCGGCGACGCGCCCAAGTACTGGGAGACCGAGACGTGGCGCGTGCGGGTCTCGTCCGCGCCGGGCAACCCGCGCGACGCGGACGCCGAGGCGGTCATCAAGCTGCGTGCCGGCGGCGGTCAGCGCTTCGTCACGGTCGGCGAGGGCAACGGCCCCGTCAACGCGCTGGACCATGCGCTGCGGACCGCGCTCGCGGGCGCCTACCCCGAGATCCAGCGCTTCGACCTCACGGACTTCAAGGTGCGCATCATGGACGCGGCGCACGGCACCGACGCGGTGACCCGCGTGCTCATCACCACCGTCGACACCGAGACGGGGGTGCAGTGGCGCACCGTGGGCGTGGGGCCGAACATGGTCGAGGCGTCATGGGAGGCGCTCACCGACTCGCTGTTCTACGGGCTGCTCAAGGCGGGCGTCTCGCCGAACCCGTAGGCCGCATCGTCCCCCTCTCCGGCCGGGACGCTCAGCACTCCTCAATCCGCTCGGGCGCCCGCTCGCGGGACGCTGAGCTCCGCCGCGCGGAGGTGAGTGTCCCGCGAGGCCGGCATCGCCGGGTGTGCGGAGTGCTGAGCGTCCCGAGCCCGGCCGGGGGCGGGGGAGAATGGTCCGCATGCATGGTGAGTACAAGGTTCCTGGCGGCAAGCTCGTGGTCGCGGACGTCGAGATCGAGAACGACACGATCACGAGCGTGGTGATCTCCGGGGACTTCTTCCTCGAGCCCGCCGAGGCGATCCTCGACATCACGCGCGCGCTGCACGGGATCGCCGCCACCGCGACCGTCGCGCAGCTCGCAGCCGCGGTGCAGCGGGCCGCCGGCGACGCGACCTTCATCGGGTTCACGCCCGAGGCCGTGGGCATCGCGGTGCGGCGCGCGCTCGGGCATGCGACCAGCTGGCACGACCACACGTTCGACGTCATCCACGACGTCCCGCGCGACCCGTACATGCAGATGTCGCTCGACGAGGTCCTCTCGGAGGAGGTGGCCGCCGGCCGCCGCGGACCCACGCTGCGCGTGTGGGAGTGGGGTGCGAACGCCGTGATCATCGGCTCGTTCCAGTCGTGGCGCAACGAGATCGACGACGATGGCGCGGCCAAGCACGGCATGACGGTGGTCCGGCGCGTCTCGGGCGGCGGCGCGATGTTCGTCCAGCCGGGCAACACCATCACGTACTCGCTGCACGTGCCCACCTCGTTGGTCGAGGGCCTGAGCTTCGAGCAGTCGTACGCATTCCTCGACGACTGGGTCCTGGGCGCGCTGCGCGAGCTCGGCATCGAGGCGACCTACGTGCCGATCAACGACATCGCCTCGCCCGCCGGCAAGATCGCGGGAGCCGCGCAGAAGCGCTACGCCGCCGGCGCGGTCCTCCATCACGTCACCATGGCGTACGACATCGACGCGGACGCGATGCTCGAGGTGCTGCGGATCGGTCGCGAGAAGCTCTCCGACAAGGGCACCAAGAGCGCCAACAAGCGCGTCGACCCGCTGCGCAGCCAGACGGGCATGGAGCGTGGGGCCGTCATCGACTCGTTCCTCGACCACTTCCGCGGACGCTATGCGACGCAGCCGGGCGAGGTGACCGAGGCGGAGATCGCGCTCGCTCAGGAGCGCGTCGAGTCGAAGTTCGCGACCGAGGAGTGGCTCAAGCTCGTGCCGTAGACGCGAGGGGGCGTCCACCGGCATCGGCGGACGCCGAGCGCGCCGCGCAGGGTCCTACAGGTGCACGCCCGCGAAGGTGCCGATGCCGTAGGTGATCGCCATCGCGAGCGAGCCGCCGACCACGTTGCGGACGATCGCGCGGAGACGCGGCGCGTGACCGAGACGCGCGGACACCGTCCCGGAGACGGCCAGCGCGATGATCACGACGAGGAACGTGAGCGGCACCTTGAGCGCGTCCGGCGCGAGCACCGCGGTGAGGAGCGGGAAGATGCCGCCGAGCGTGAAGGCGAACAGCGATGCGAACGCGGCATGCCACGGGTTGACGAGCTCCTCGGGATCGATGCCGAGGTGGGCGCGCGCGTGAGCCGCGAGGGGGTCGAACGCGGTCTGCTCGATGGCGGCCGCGCGTGCGGTCGCCTCGGACATCCCGGTCTCCATGTGGAGGCGCGTGAGCTGGTCGAGCTCCCATTCGGGGCGGTGGTCGTGCCATGCCTTCTCGCGCTCGAGCTGGGCCCGCTCCGCGTCGCGTTGGCTGGAGACGGAGACGTACTCGCCCACGCCCATCGAGAGGGCGCCCGCGGCGATGCCGGCGAGGGCGGTCGTGAGGATGACGGTCGCGTCGTTCGTCGCGGCCACCACGCCGACCAGCAGCGCCGCGATCGAGACGATGCCGTCGTTGGCGCCGAGCACGCCCGCGCGCAGCGCGTTGAGCCGCCCGGAGACGGCGTCCTCGTCGGGGAACGATGCGGTGTGGTGGGGGGTCTCGGTCACCCGTCAAGGGTAGGAACCTCCTGGCATCGTCGCCAGGGAGTGAAACCTTGCCTAACTTTTCGCGCGCGCCCCGCGGGCCGGGGTCAGAGGCGGACCTCGCGCACCTCGACTGGCAGACGGAGCACGCGGCTGAAGCGCTCCGCCCATACGATCGCGTCGCCCATGTTGGGCGCCTCGATGAGCCAGAAGCCGCCGGACTGCACCGGACCCGGAAGGTAGGTGCCCTCCGAGGTCTCGCCGCCATCCGGGCCGGAGACCACCACGCGTGCCTCGAGGGAGGGAGCGAAGCCGGCGGACGTCACCAGGATGCCGCGTTCGCGGAGCTCCTCCTCGAACCGCTCCATCTCGGCGATGATCTGCTGAAGGTCGTCGGGGAACTCACCGGACTCCTGCTCGTAGTACATCGCCAGGTGGTAGCGGGGCATGGGGGCTCCTCTCTGCGCCATCCCCCTCGTCGGCACGGTGCCTGATGCTCCCGCCAGTCTCACATCGCTCGGGCCTCGGCGCGAGCCGGGGCGGCTCAGTTCGCGGCGCGCGGACCCATCACGGCCGTGCCGACGCGCACCATGGTGGCGCCCTCGGCGATCGCCCACTCGAGGTCCTGGGACATGCCCATCGACAGCTCCCAGGCCGCGCCGAGCCCCATGCTGCCGCGCTCGGAGCGGATGAGCGCCTGGTCGCGGATCTCGCGCAGGCGCGCGTAGCCCTCGCGCACCGCGGCCTCGTCGGGCGAGTTCAACCCGATGGTCATGAAGCCCGTCACCGTGAGCGCCGGAAGGGCCTGCACCGCGGATGCGATCGCGAGGGCCTCGTCGGGATGGACGCCCGCCTTCGACTCCTCGCCCGAGACGTTGACCTGGATCATCACCTCGAGCTCCCGCTCTGCCTCGACGCACAGGCGCGAGAGGCGCTCGGCGAGCCGCGCGTGGTCGACGGTCTGGACGCAGTCCGCGTACCGGACCGCGACCGCGGCCTTGTTCCGCTGCAGCTGGCCGATGACGTGCACGCGCGCGCCTGAGGCGCGGAGCGCGTCGCCCTTGGCCTCGAGCTCCTGCATCCGCGACTCTCCCACCAGGATGCCGCCCGCGCGGACCACGGCGGTCGCCGCATCGGCGTCCCAGGTCTTGGTGGCGACCAGCACCCGGACCCCGGAGCCCGCCCGGCCCCACGTGGCCTCGGCGATGTGGACGCGCGCCTTGACCTCCTCGAGGGCGGCGGCGTGGTCCCAGCCGGCGGGGGCGGGAGAGAGGTCCATCAGGAGTCCTTCGCGATCGGGGCCGCGACGGCGCGCGTCACGGCGATGAGGTCGGCGGGGGCGAGCGCGATGTCGAGCCCGCGCCGACCGCCGGAGACGTACACGGTGTCCCACAGCTCGACGGTCTCGTCGACCGCGGTGGGAAGCGCCTTGCGCTGGCCGATGGGCGAGATCCCGCCCACGACGTAGCCGGTGGCGCGCTCGGCCTCCGCGGGCGGCGCCATCTCCGCCTTCTTGCCGCCGAACGCATGCGCGAGCGCCTTGAGGTCGAGCATCCCGCTCACCGGGACCAGCCCCAAGCACAGCCGGCCGTCGACGTAGGCGCACAGCGTCTTGAAGACCTGGTCCGCGTCCACCCCGAGCGCCGCAGCGGCCTCCAGGCCGTAGCTGAGGTCGGTCGCGGGATCGTGCTCGTACGGGTGGAGGGTGTGCTCGACGCCGGCCTCGAGCAGCGCATGGACGGCAGGCGTCGAGCCTCCGGCGGCGTGCTTGCGGGACATGGGTCCATTGTGGACGATGCGGTGGCTGGCGTCCGCGAGGCCGCCGCCCGGGTACCGTGTCCGGGTGACCGAGACCCTGACCGAAGTGCACATGTGGACCGACGGCGCCTGCAAGGGCAATCCCGGCCTCGGCGGTTGGGGCGTGTGGATGAGGGCCGGCGGGCACGAGCGCGAGCTCTTCGGCGGCGAGAAGGTCACCACGAACAACCGCATGGAGCTCACCGCGGTCATCGAGGGCCTCAAGGCGCTCAACCGGTCCTGCAAGGTGACGCTCCACGTCGACTCGCAGTACGTGAAGAACGGCGCCCAGACCTGGATGAAGGGCTGGAAGCGCAACGGCTGGAAGACCTCGGACAAGAAGCCCGTGAAGAACGTGGAGCTGTGGCAGGCGCTCGACGAGCAGCTGGGCCGGCACGACATCACGTGGGTGTGGGTCAAGGGCCACGCCGGCGATCCCGGCAACGAGAAGGCCGACGAGCTCGCCAACAAGGGAGCGGCCGCGGCGCGCTGACCTCCGCGCGCGGGATGGACCGCGCGCATGACCCGTGCCTACGATGGTCGGGCGATCATCCCTGATCAGGCGATACGGGGAGGAGGCCGTGCAGGGGGCAGCTCGAGCGACGCAACGCCGACGCGCAGTCTTGGTGGCGCTGGTGGTGGCCCTGCTCGGCCTCTTGGCGCCAGCGGCCGCACCGCTTTACGCGGCCGTTTACCCACCGGGCGACGGTGGCAAGCCGGGTGACGGGCGTCCACCTGGCGAGGGGGGCGGCCCCACCGACGAGCTGTTGAGCCCGGACTCCCTCACGGCCGCGAAGTACGCCGTGACCTTCGATCGCGACGAGCTGGCACAGTTCGAGGAGGCGGAGCTACGGTTCACCGCCGTGGTGGGCGAGGCCATCGAGCGGGGCGATGCCACGGTGCTCGTGTCCTGGACCAACGAGGCAGAGCTTGAGACGGCGCCGGGTGCGTTCGAGGTCCGCCGCACCTCGTCGTCGCGGCAGTCGATCGACGCGAGCACCGCGCGGGGCGATGGAACATACGAGCTCGTCTGGTCGTGGGCGGTCACTCCGCTCATGGCCGGCGAGCAGAGTCTCACCGTGACGATCGTGCCGACCGTGAGGGACGGCGAGGGCCGCGAGGTCGATATGAGGACGGCCAACGAACCCGTCGTGGTCGACGTCGAGGTCCATCCAGTCCAGCGTGCGGTCGACGAGGTCGCGGCTGAGGCCGCGCACGTCGCGGCCGTGGTTCCGGAGCACATGCAGGTCGATCGTGACTACGAGGTCAGCGTGGAGGTGCCGCTCCACGGGCACGGCGACGACATCGCCGTCGAGCTCGACCTCGTGGCCGCACCCGGGTCGGCGGCCGTCACGATCCGCCGTCAGAACGCGGCGTCGGCCGCGCAGGCTGGGGGCGGGGGCCCGGTCGCGTTCGCGATGGGTGGTGCGCGGACGATGACGGTGGCGGACGCCATGAGCGACGTCGCGCGGGCCCGCTGGACGGTCACCCCGGAGGAGGCCGGCCCGGTGCTGCTCGCGTTCACCGCGACCGTGCGCGGCGAGGCGGGCACGTACTCCGTCGAGACCGGGGTCGAGACACAGGCCTCCGCGCGGGCTTCGGGTGCACCCGCATCGTTCTGGGACAGGCTCAAGGAGCCGGTCGACTACCTCGGCGTGTTCGTCGGTTTCGCGGTCGCGGTGCTGGGGCTGTGGGGCGCGGTGGCCAAGATCCGCTCGAACCGTCGCAAGGGTGGCGGGGACGGCGAGGCCGCGGCGTGAGCGCGCTGCTGCTCCTGGCCGCGTTCGCGTGGGCGGTCGCCACGAGCGGCGGCACCAGCGCACGGGACATGGCTGTCACGGTGGTGCTGCTCGGCCTCGGTATGGCGACCGTGGGCCGCCGAGCGCCGCATCCCGCGCTGCTCGGCGGGGCGACCGCGGTGCTGGTGGCTTGGCTGCTCGTCGACGGTCCGATGCGTCTCGGGTGGACGCTGGAATCCGTGCGCGTCCCGGTGCTCGCGGTCGTGGTGGTGCTGGCGACGCTGGTCGCGGCGTCGCTCTCGCGCGACGAACGCGAGGGATGGATCGTCGGGCTCGTCGTCGTCGCGTGCCTCGCGGCGGCGGTGGCGATCGGCCAGGCCGTCGTGCACCTGGCGGTCGGGGCCGATGCCGCGCCGCGTGCGGGAGGGCTGCTCGGATCCCCGAACGCGCTCGGACTCCTGCTGGTCGCCGCCGCGGTGCTCGTGGTGCGCGCCTGGATGGACGAGGGGCGCGCCGGATGGGCGGCCGCGCTCGGGCTCCTGTGCGTCGGGGTGATCGCGACCGGGAGCCGCACGGCGCTTGTGGTCGGGGCCACCGTGGCGGTCGTGTGGGCGCTGTCGAGCCGCGGTGCGCATCGTGCCGTGATCGCCGCCGTCGCGGTCGTCGGCGCCGGCGGCGTCATCGCCTGGCGTACGGCGGCCGAGGGGGTGGGCGACCGGCCGCTGATCTGGGCCGAGGCGTGGGAGCGCTTCGCGGCGAGCCCCATCGTCGGCGAGGGCGCGCCGACGGCGGCCTACCTCGCGCAGGGCCCCGGGCGGCCGACCGCCCACGCGCACCTCGAGCCGCTCCAGTGGGGCGTCGAGTACGGCCTCGTGGGCCTCCTGCTGCTGACCGCGGTCATCAGCGCTGGGATGATCCTGGTGCGCACGGCGGACCGTGTGGATCCCGGCTATGCGCTCGCGTCGCTCGTGCTGGTCGCGGGCGGGATGCTCGACTTCTCGTTGCGGATCACGGCGATCGCCGTGGTTGCCGCCGTGCTGGGCGCATTCGCGCTGACCGAGCCGGGCCGCGGTCCCGACACCGCTCAGTCGTCGGTGCGGAGCCGCACCTCGTGGAGGGTCGCGACCTTCGGATAGGCGGCGGCGTCGCGTCGCCCGTGCGGGAACTCCCAGAGGTCGAGCATGAGCTGAAGCGGGTAGCCGAGCACCTGATCCGTGCCGTACACGGCCGTGCCGTCGAGGGTGATCTCCGTGCCCTCGGAGTCCCACGTCGCGCCGTAGACGTGAGGCGTGGCGGCATCGAACGCCGCCGCCACATCGCGCAGATCCGTGACCAGGCGGTCATCGTGATGCGCCTTGATCCCGACGCGCACGGTGGACGATGCGGGGGAGACCCGGTCGCCGAAGACCTCCGCGATGCAGATCTCGCCCGAGTCCCGCGGACCGGTGGACTCGTGGCCCACGAGCCAGATCCCGAGCATGCATGTCGGGTCGGCGCTCGCGGACGCGACCACCTCGACCGCGCCGGCGCGCGGCGGGGTCCAGAGCCGCCGCATCGTCCTCTCCGTCACCACGCGAAGGTCGTGCCCGACGCGATGCTGGCCGACGTCGCTCCCGAGCGGGCCCGCGAACTCGCCGGTCTGCAGGTGCGAGACGCGGAAGTCCCCATCCTCGGGCCGCCAGGCATGCTGATCGTGCTCGATGAGGAGCGCGAGGCCCGCATCGGTGAAGCGGTAGCGCGCGCCCGAGCGTTCCGGCGTGGTCCAGTGCGGCAGGTAGTCGGGGACCCACAGCGACGTGTCGAGGGGATCTCCGGCGAACCTCTCGATCCTGTCCCATCGGGTCTCCATGCGGCCTCCCGTCCCTGTCGAGACTACGTGCGCGGGCCGCGCGGTGCTTACGTTGGCCATACGTGCGGGGTGGCACCGTATGGCAGTCGACATCGATCGACGCCGGCCAGCGCGAAGGCCGCGAGTGGGCGATGAGCCCCGCGGTCGTTGAGGGCGCGCGGCGCGGCAGGTCCCGGTCCGGCTGCACCCCCCGCGGCCGGATCGGGGCCGACCGCGGGCACGGCAGGCGTCAGGCGGCCGCCGCGTCCCGCAGCCGCGTGATGGCGTCGACGATGCGCCCGCGCAGGACCGCGCCGCGCGATGCGAAGTCGCGCTGGCGCTCGACGTACTCGCGCTTGCCTTCGGGCGTCTCGATCGCGATGGCGGGCAGCCCGTACGACGACACGTCGTATGGCGACGCCTGCATGTCGACCCTGCGGACCTCGAGCGCGAGGACGAAGGCCTCGAGCTGGAGGCTCGACGGGATGGCCGGGGCCAGCTTGGCGGCCCACTTGTAGAGGTCCATCGTCGCGTGGAGGCAGCCGGGCTGCTCGAGCTGGGCCTGCGTCTCCCGCGTGGGCTGGAGGCGGTTCAGCGGCACGGCCTCGGGGGTGAAGAACCGGAACGCGTCGAAGTGGCTGCACGCGATGGGGTGGGACTCGACCACGGCATCGGTGCCGTCCTGGCCCAGCCGCAGGGGGAGCGGGTGCCGGATCCCCTCGCCGACCCGGTACGCCATGGCCCATTCGTGGAGCCCGAAGCAGCCGAGCCTCGCAGGCCTGTCCGCCGTCGCCCGCAGCAGACGCTCGATGAGGTCCACCGCGGTGCCGCGTGCCTCCATGAACGCATCGACATCGAGCTGGGTTCGCCCGCGCTCCGTCCGGTAGAAACGCCAGGACGCGTGGTCCTCGGCGTCCTCGAGCACCACGCCTGGACCCGGATGCCACCGGCGCAGATGCGACGGGCGCGTCGCGTAGTACTCGAACAGGAAGTCCTCGATCGCGTGGCTCTCGCCGCGGCCCTTGCGCTCGCGGTGGCCGGCGGTGAGGGCGTCCGCGGCCTCGGCATGCGCCGCCGCCAGCGGCGCCCACTCGGCGCGCGCAAGGGTGGGGGAGTCGAGGACCGTCATGGCTCCTATTGTCGCGCGACACGCGTGCCGACCGATGCGGCGCTCACCCGGGCGTCGCGCCACGGCCGCCATGATGGTCGCATGGCTATCCCGACCCTGCAGACGACCGACCACCGAGGCATCCCGGTGCTGTGGTCCGACATCAGGTCCACGTTCACCGGAACCCTCGCGTTCGCGGTCGGACGTCGCGACGAGCTCGCTCGGACCGCCGGCGTCACGCACCTGGTCGAGCACCTCGTGATGAGCAGGGTCGGACGGGTGAGCGTGACGCACAACGCGTCGACCGAGGAGGACCGCGTCACGTTCTACGCCGAGGGTGCCGAGGCCGCCGTGGCGGACTTCCTCGGACGTGTCGCCGCGGCCATCAGGGACCTGGACGCGATCGACGACGCGGTGGTCGCGGAGCAGCGCCGCATCATCGCCGCGGAGCTGGGCGAGGGCGACGAGACGACAGGCGCGGGCCCGCTCCTGGACCGCTTCGGCGCCTCGACCCTGGGTCTGCTCGACCTGGGGATGCCTGCGCACCGGTCGCTGAGCCGTGAGCAGGCGCTCGAGTGGGCCGCGACCTGGCTGCACGCCGGCAACGCCGTGCTGACCTTCACCGGGCCAGTCCCGGACGGCCTCGGCGTCGACCTGCCGGCGGCACGTCCCCTGCCCGAGCGTGCGGCGATCGCGCCGCTCGGGCATCGGCGCCACGGATGGCTCGGGGGAGGCGCCGCGCCGCTCGCGCTCTCGTTCGCCCTCGACGCGTCCGAGCGCGGCGCGGTGTACGTCGCGGGCGCCGCGATCCAGCGCACGCTGCTCGACCAGCTGCGCACCGAGCGGCACCTGGTGTACAGCGTCGACGCGTTCGTGGCGCGGACCGATGCGACCACGCGCTGGGCGGTGGTCGCGCTCGACCCGCGCCGCGAGGACATCCTCGCGACCGCCGTCGCGGCCGTGGAGATCCTCCGCACGCTCGCGGCGGAGGGTCCCTCGGACGAGCTCATGGCGGCGATCCTCGAGGAGGACGAGAACATCACCGCGCACAGCGGGGCGCAGATCGCCCACCTCGACGACGCGGCCATGAACCTCCTGCGTCACGGGGTCGAGCCGGCCGCGATCGACGCGGTCGACATGGCCGCGGTCCCGCTCGACCGGGTGCGTGAGGCGATCGCCGGCGCGGTCGAGACCCTGCTGGTGTCGCTCGGCGAGATCGACGACGAGATCACGCCCGAGCAGCTCTCGGAGCGGCTCGGCCTCCCGTGGGCCCGCGAGCCCGAGGGCCACTACGAGTCGATGAGCACCGCGGCGCGCGTCAAGGCCTTCATGCCGGACAGCGTCGAGATGCTCTCGCCTCGCTGGTTCTCTGGCATGCGCGGCGCGCAGCTGATCTTCGATCCCGAGCGCATCCTGATGCTCGCGCCGGAGCTCGGGATCGTCGAGCTGCGCTGGGACGCGATCGCGCTCGCCGGGGTGTGCGTCGACTGCGGGCACTGGGACCTCACCGGGGAGAACGGCGCCGGCTTCGTCATCGAGCCGGGCCGGTGGCGCGGCGGCGCCAAGGCCGTCGACGCCCTCAGGGAGCGCGTGCCCGCGGGAGCGGTCTACGAGGTCAGGGACCTCCAGCCCGGCGGCGCGCCGGCCTCCTGACGCGCCTACGCCTGCCCCTCCCACCACCGCAGCACGCGCGATGCGCGCAGCGTGTTCCATCGGCTGGGGCGTCCGTCGCCGTCCTCCATCACGAACGGCACAGCGCCGCGGTGCGTGTTCTCGAGCGGCCACAGGCCCGTCGCGGACTGGCGTGATCGCACCAGCGCGATCGCGTCCGCGAGCCGTGGGTCGCGCGGCGCGTCGGCGGCGCGCAGATGGTCGAGCGCGCGCAGCACGTCGTAGTGCCAGTACGGGGGGAACGAGAAGCGCTGGTAGGCGGGGTCCACCACGGCGCCCGAGCGCCGACCGCGCATGAGCGAGCGCACCAGCAGGTACTCGCGGGCGTCGTCGACGGCCTCGAGCGCGGCGGGGTCGAGGCCACGCGCGCGATGCTGTGCCTCCAGCGCCTCGAGCGCGAGCAGCGTCGAGTGGAAGCTCGAGCGCGTCGACAGCGACGGGGGATCGCAGTTCCACCCGCCGTCGGCCCGGTGGTCCGCGACGAGCCGCGCGGTCGGGCCCGCCATGTCATGCCCGAGGTACGCGCCCACGAGGATGGTCGTGGCGAGCGTGCAGGCCTCGTCCTCGCCGTCGAGGAACGCCGCGTCGTTGTCCTCCCACCGCACGGAGGCGAAGGCGCGCTCCGCGGCCGCGCGCAGGGGGCGGGCATCGGGGTCGGCGCCCAGGAGCGTGAGCAGCACCAGCACGTGCGCGGTCGAGGTCCATGGCTGGCCGTCGTCCGGGTCGCGGTCGCCCGCAGGGAACCATGCCCCGCCGGCCCACGAGCCGTCGGGCTCCTGCAGCGCGAGGAGGCGTGCGCCCCATCCCTCGTGCGCCACCCGGGCCCGCTCGGCCGCGACCTCCTCCGGATCCGCGCCCAGGAGGTCGCGCATCGTCTGCCAGCGGATCGCGGGGTCTCCCGCCATGAGCCAGTCGAGGACGCTCATCGCGAGCCAGCCTCGGCGGGGAGGCCACGCGTGGCGGCGTCTCCCGCGGCGTTCGAGACGCGCGTGAGGCCCCGCTCGAGCGGCCCCTGGCCCTGCCAGCGGCGCCACGCCCACGCGGTCGCGAGCAGCACGGCCTCGAGGACGATGAGCGCGACGTTCGAGGGCTCGTAGACCATCTCGCTGCCGACGGCCGCGATGATGAGCAGATGCAGCACGTAGCCTGAGAGCGCCATCGAGCCGAGCGCCTCGACCGGGCTGAGCACGGCGCGCATGCGCGGCGTGAGCCAGCACGCCCCGCCGATCACGGCGAGCGCGACCGCGGAGTTGGCGGTCATCTCGAGCGGCGTGTACGTGTGCGCGCCCAGCCCCGTCACGGGACCGTCTCCTGCGACGATGCGGATCGCGAGGGACGCGCCTAGCCCGACGGATCCCATGCCGACGAGGAGCCCCTGGACCCGCGCCTCGCGCAGCGCCATGCGTCCCACCGCGAGCCCCAGCAACGCGTACCCGATCCACGACAGGGCGGGGTAGTGGTAGCTCCATAGCCGGCCGACCACCGGGGCGTCGTACCACCAGCCCTCGGGCTGGACCGCGGCGACCAGCACCCGTCCCACCGCGAAGGCCGTCGCCGCGCCCGCGAGGAGAACCCAGGAGGGCGCACGCAGCAGCGGGACGGCCATGAGCATGATGAGGCCCAGGTTCACCAGGACGATGTCGACACCGGTGGAGAGCTGCGACACGAGCAGCCCGAGCACCACGAGGACGCCCGCGCGGGCCGCGATGCGGGCACGCGTGCGCCGCACGGCCCGCGCATCGTCCCTGCCGCCCGCGCCCGCGAGCATGATCGACATCGTCACGCCGGTGAGCACCGCGAAGAGCGCCGAGGGGCGGCCGTGCGCGAGCACGAGCCACGCCCAGCCGTCGGCGTCTGCGCCGCGCGTGCCGTCGTCGCCCACATGCGCCGCGACCATGCCGAGCACGGCGAGGCCGCGCGCGACGTCGAGCCCGACGATGCGCCCCGCGGCCTGTCCCATGCGGCCCATCGTAGGCAGGGGCAGGGGAAGGGACCCAGCAGGCGCGACATCCGCGAACGACTAGGCTGGAGCCCATGCGTATCGCCCGTTTCACCACCGGATCAGAGCCCCAGTACGCGATCGTCGACGGGGAGGCGGGCAACGAGGAGCTCGTGGTCCTCACCGGCGACCCCATGTACACGCCGGGCTCCGTCACCGGCGAGCGGATCAAGCTCACCGACGACGTCCGCCTGCTCGCTCCCGTCATCCCGCGCTCGAAGATCGTGTGCCTGGGCCGCAACTACGCGGAGCACGCGAAGGAGCTCGGCAACGAGGTCGACGACCTCCCGCTGCTGTTCCTCAAGCCCAACACGGCCGTGGTGGGTCCCGACGACCCGATCGTGCTGCCGCACTACGCCGAGGACGTCCAGCTCGAGGCCGAGCTCGCGATCGTGATCTCGCGCGTGTGCAAGGACGTCAGCCCCGAGAACGCCGAGCAGTACATCTACGGCTACACGTGCGCCAACGACGTGACCGCGCGCGACGTCCAGCGCCAGGAGAAGCAGTGGTTCCGCGCCAAGGGCTTCGACACGTCGCTGCCGCTCGGCCCCTGGATCGAGACGGAGCTCGCGCACGACGACGTCCGCGTGTACGGCCGCATCAACGGCGAGACCGTGCAGGAGGGCCACTCGGCGGACATGATCACGGACGTCGCGACCGTGGTGTCGCTCGTGTCCGAGGTCACCACGCTGCTGCCCGGCGACGTCATCCTCACCGGCACCCCCGCGGGCGTCACCACCCTGAACCACGGCGACGTGGTCGAGGTCGAGGTCGAGGACCTCGGCGTCCTGCGCAACCCCGTCATCCGGCGCGGCTGACGCGCGCCGCCCCAACCCACCCCCGCATCGTCTCGTTCCAAGGAAGTACTCATGAGCAAGGTCCGCGTCCGCTTCTCCCCGTCGCCCACCGGCCTGCCCCACGTGGGCATGGTCCGCACGGCGCTGTTCAACTGGGCCTACGCCCGCCACACCGGCGGCGACATGGTCTTCCGCATCGAGGACACCGATGCCGAGCGCGACTCGCAGGAGAGCTACGAGATGCTCCTCGACGCGATGAGCTGGATGGGGATCGACTACGACGAGGGCCCGGACAAGCCCGGCCCGTACGGTCCCTATCGCCAGTCCGAGCGCCACGACCTGCACGCGCAGGTGGTGGAGAAGCTGGTCGAGGGCGGCTACGCCTACGAGTCCTTCTCGACGCCCGCCGAGATCGAGGAGCGTCACAAGGCCGCGGGCCGCTCGCCGCAGCTGGGCTACGACGGCTTCGACCGCGACCTCACCGAGGAGCAGAAGGCCGCCTACCGCGCGGAGGGCCGCGAGCCCGTGCTGCGCATGCGCATGCCCGACGAGGACATCGTCGTCGAGGACCTCATCCGCGGCACCGTGACCTTCCCCGCGGGCACCGTGCCGGACTACGTCATCGTCCGCGCGAACGGCATCCCGCTGTACACGCTGGTCAACCCGGTCGACGACGCGCTGATGAAGATCACGCACGTGCTGCGCGGCGAGGACCTGCTGTCCTCGACCCCGCGGCAGATCGTGCTGTGGCGAGCGATGGTGGACCTGGGCATCGCCGACGCGGTGCCGGCGTACGCGCACATGCCCATGGTGCTCGGCGAGGGCACCAAGAAGCTGTCCAAGCGCGACCCCGAGTCGAACCTGTTCCACCACCGCGAGCGCGGCTTCCTGCCCGAGGGGCTGCTCAACTACCTCGCGCTGCTGGGCTGGAGCATCGCGCCCGACCGCGACGTGTTCACGGTCAAGGAGATGATCGAGGCGTTCGACATCGCGGACGTCAACCCCAACCCGGCCCGCTTCGACCTCAAGAAGGCCGAGGCCATCAACGCCGAGCACATGCGCATGCTGCCCACGGGAGAGTTCGCGGTGCGCGTGCTGCCGTACCTGCACGCCGCCGGCTACATCTCGTCGGCCGAGGTCTCGGGGCTGTCGCCGAACGAGGAGCAGATCCTCGCCGAGGCGATCCCGCTCGTACAGACCCGCATGACGCTGCTGGGCGAGGCTCCGGGCATGCTCGGCTTCCTTTTCATCGACGATGCGGCCGTGGTGGTCGAGGACGCCGCGCGCGCCAAGCTGCCGGAGAACGCCGCGGAGATCCTGGACGCCTCCATCGAGGTGCTCGAGGGGCTCGAGGACTTCGGCCCTGAGGCGCAGCAGGAGGCGCTCAAGGCGAGGCTCGTCGACGAGATGGGCATCAAGCCGCGCTTCGCCTTCGGCCCGCTGCGCGTCGCGGTCACCGGCCGCCTGGTGTCGCCGCCGCTGTTCGAGTCGATGGAGATCCTGGGCAAGGACCACGCGCTCGCCCGGCTGCGCAACCTGCGCGCGACCATCTGAGGCGCCCTCCGCATGATCAGGGGCGTCCTCTTCGACGTCGACGACACGCTCGTCGACACCCGCGGGGCGTTCCGGCACGCGCTCGCATCGGTCGCAGCCGAGTACCTGGGCGACGTCGACCATGGTGAGCTGCTGCGGGTGTGGCGGGAGGACGTGGGCGGCTGGTACCGCGCCCACACGCGCGGCGAGGTGAGCTATCGCGAGCAGCGTCATCGGCGCGCGAACGCTCTTCATGAGGAGTTCGGCGGGCCGATGCTCGACGACGCAGGCTACGACGCCTGGAACGCCGGGTTCGAGCGCGCCTTCCGGGCCGGCTGGCTGGCGCATGAGGACGCGGCGGGTGCGCTGGACGTCCTGGACGAGGCGGGCATCCCGTTCGGTGCGCTGTCCAACGCCGCGCATGCCTATCAGACCGAGAAGCTGGCCGCGGCGGGGCTCGCGCGGGTGCCGATGCTCGTCGGCGTCGACACGCTCGGCTTCGGCAAGCCGGACCCGCGGGTGTACGCGCTCGCGTGCGAGCGCCTGGGGCTCGCGCCGGCGGAGGTCGCCTACGTGGGCGACGAGTTCGATGTGGACGCCCAGGCTGCGGTCGCCGCGGGTCTCGCGGTAGGGGTATGGATCGAGCGACCGGGCGCGCATTCGCGCGACCTCGAGGGGCTGTGCGGGGACGGCGTGCCGCGCGACGGGCTCGTGCGGATCACGACGCTCGAGGGCCTTCCGGGGGCGCTCGGGCTGTAGGCGTCAGCGCTCGGCGTTCGCCTCGTAGTCCGCGGCGAGCCCGGCCATCGCGTGCGCCCATCCCTCGAAGAGGTCCGCGGCGAGAGGCGTCCCCGAGTAGCCCGAGAGCATGATGGACCGCACCACGGCCGCGGCCAGCTCGGCCTTGAGGAACGCGTCGTCGTCGCCGTCGAGGCGGGAGAGCGCCGCGCGGCGGATGTCCTCCGCGAGCTCCTCCGTGGTCTCGACGGCGAAGCGCCTGACGGCGGGCGTGTCCATGAGCCTCGCGCGCAGTGCGCGTCGCTCGAGGCGCTCGGGATCGTGGTCGCTCATCATCGGGTCGAGCAGCGCGTGGCGCAGGGCGGTGAGCACGTCGACGTCCGCGGGTGCCTCGAGGAACGCCTTGACGACCATCGGGTGCGCGATCCGCGAGAACAGCACCGCCTCCTTGGTGCGGAAGTAGCGGTGCACCGTGCGCGGCGAGACGCCGGCGCGGTCGGCGATCTGCTCGATGGTCGTGTCGGCGAGGCCCTGGGCGGCGATGAGGTCGGTCCCCGCCTTCTGGATCGCGACGTACGCCAAGTACTTCTTGCGGTCGCGCAGGGACGTCGCCTGGGGGTCGATCTCAGTGCTTGCGCTGGTCATACGCCATTCTTTCCTCATACCGACGTAGCAGGGCGAACGCCGCGAAGCGAGTTCACCATCCCGTCATCCAAGGTTCGCCCGTTGTTGGCAGTCATGTCAATTGGCAGTCATGTCACTTCGCCATATTCATGGCCATGCACCACGAACCCGCCCTGACCTGGGCCTTCAACGCAAGGCCGATCGTGACGATCGGCGACAAGCGCATCTACCGTTCCGCCGCCCCCGAGTTCCGGGCCCCCGAGCTCGCCGCGCCGCCCGCGGGGATCTGCTGGATCGACCTTCGCAGCGCGCATGAGCGCATCGATGCCGCATGGCTGGGCGACGGCTGGACCCGTGTGCACATCGACCTGGTTCCCGGCGCTGCCGCGGTGAAGCCCGGCACCCGTGCGTACGAGATCGCCGAGATCGACTTCGGCGCGATGTACGTCCAGATGGTCGAGCGCGCACAGGCGGGCTTCGCCCGCGTCATCACCGCGATCGCGGAGGCCGACGGCGATGTGCTCGTCGCATGCGCCGGCGGCCGCGACCGCACGGGGCTGGTGTCCGCGATGCTGCGCGAGCTCGCCGGCCACCCGCGAACGGAGATCCTCGAGGACTACCGGCGCACGAACGACCAGGGAGCCGGGCTGTCGGACGCGATGGTCGCGGCCGGCCTCATCTCGGCCGAGCTGGTCGCCCGTATGCCGTTCGACGTCAGGACCGAGGACCTCGCGCTCGCGCTCGACGCCATTGACGCCAAGGGCGGCGTGCGCCGCTACCTCGAGGGCGGCGGCGTGAGCCCCGAGACCCTCGACGCCCTTGCGATGCCGACCGTCTCCACCTGCTAGCAGCCCACCTCAGCGGTACTCACCAGAAAAGGAACCAGGATGCCCTCCACCCTCAAGCTCGTCGGTCTCGGCGCGCTCACCGCGAGCCTCGCGTTCACCGCGGCGGCATGCGCGCCGTCCGACTCCGCCGACCCCGCCGGATCGGCCTCGACCGACACGACCGCCGCGGCTGAGGTCGCGACGCCTGTCGACGGCGGCACCATCGTCTACGGCCTCGACCGCGACATCACCTCGCTCGACCCGGCCTCGGGCGCGATCTCCTCGCAGACGGTCCAGTCCGTCGCGAACTCGATCTTCGACGCGCTCATGCAGTACGACGAGTCCGGCGAGCTGGTGCCCTTCCTCGCCGTGTCCTTCGAGCCGGCGGACGAGACCTCCACCGAGTGGCTGCTCACGCTGCGCGACGGCGTCACCTTCTCCGACGGCAGCGTCCTCGACGCGGCGGCGGTCATCGCCCACGTTACCCGCGCGGGAACGGAGGAGACCTCGGCCTCGCGCGCGACGGTCGCGACCATCGCCAGCATGGAGGAGGTCTCCGCGACCGAGGTCCGCTTCACGCTCGTCGCGCCCAACGCGTCGTTCTCGCAGTACTTCACGCGCGACCTGGGGCAGATCGCGTCGACCACCGCGACCGACGAGTTCGGCTTCCCGCTCGGCACCGGCCCCTACGTCACCACCGAGTACTCGGCCGGCACCGGGATCACGATGACGAAGCGCGAGGACTACTGGGGCGAGGCCGCTCACGCGGACACCATCGAGTTCCAGATCCTCCCCGACGCCGACTCGCGCTACCAGTCGCTCGTCTCGGGCGCCGTCGACGCCATCTGGTCGGAGGTCCCGAGCCAGTTCACCGGCGCCGAGGCGGACGGCCTCGCCACCTCGACCGGAAACTCGGCCACCTCGTTCGGCCTGTTCAACTCGTACGTCGCGCCGTTCGACTCGGTCGAGGCCCGTCAGGCGGTCGCGCTCGCGATCGACCCGCAGGCGCTGCTCGCCGTCGCGAACGACGGCACGGGTGCGGTCGCGACGAGCGTGCTCCAGAGCACCTCGGGCTACGACATCACCGACCCGCAGCCGGCGTACGACCCTGAGGCCGCGAAGGCCATCGTCGACGAGATCGGCGGCTTCGAGTTCGCGTACCTCACCGACGGTCGCGGCGAGGCCGCCGCCCGCGCCGCCGCGATGCAGCAGATGCTCGCCGAGGTGGGCATCACCATGACCATCCAGTCCTCCGACATGGCCACGTGGGGCGCGGCGCTGTACTCCGGCGAGTACCAGATGCTCGACTTCACCACCTCGCTGTTCGGCAACATCGACACCAACCTGTCGATGCTCGTGGGTACCGGCGGCCTCGCGAACTTCATGGGCTACTCGAACGAGGATGTCGACGCGATGCTCGCCGAGCTCGCCGGCGAGACCGACCACGATGCCCGTGGCGTGCTCCTCAACTCGGTCGCGGCCGCGGTGTGGGATGACGCCCCGATCGTGATGTACACGGAGAACCTCGCGGGCGTGATCTACAACCCCGAGACCCTCCAGGGCGTCGAGGACTTCACCAACCGCCCGCAGGTGTCCATCCAGACCCGTCTGATGTGGCACGCGGCGGAATGATCCGCTTCATAGCGCGGCGGGGAGTCAGGGCGCTCGGCGTCCTGCTCCTCGTCGCGGTTCTCGCGATGTCGATGCCGTTGATGCTCCCCGGCTCGCCTGCGATGGCCGCGCTCGGCCTCGAGGCGACCGACGAGGAGATCGCCGCGTTCAACGACAGGTACAACCTGGGCGCGGATCCGCTCACGCGCCTGTGGAACTGGCTCGACGGCCTGCTCCACGGTGATCTGGGCACGTCGATCATCACCGATGCGGCCGTCACGGGCCAGCTCGCGGAGCGGCTGCCCGTGACGCTCGAGCTCGTCGCGGTCTCGCTGGTGCTCGCGCTCGTCATCTCGCTGCCCGTGGCGCTGCGCTCCGCGTGGCGCCCCGGCTCCATCCTCGACCGGGTGTCCCAGGCGCTCGCGTTCGTGCTGCTGTCCATGCCCGGCTTCGTGCTCGGCATGCTGCTGATCTACGTGTTCGCCGTGGTGCTCCGCGTGCTGCCGGCCACCGGCTGGGTGCCGTTCTCCGAGGATCCGCTGGGCCACCTCACCCACCTGATCCTTCCGGTGACCACGATGGCGCTCGCCGAGGCCGCGGTCTACCTGCGGGCGCTGCGGGCCGACGCCGACGACGTGCTCGAGAGCACCTACATCCACGCGGCCCAGGCGCGCGGGATGAAGCCCACGCGTCTGCTGCTCACCCGGGCGCTGCGCCCGGCCTCGCTGCCGCTGGTGACGCTGGTCGGCCTCAACCTCGGCATGGCACTCGGCGGCACGCTCGTCGTCGAGACGATGTACGCCATCCCTGGGATGGGCCGCTACGTCTCGACCGCCATCGGCCAGCGCGACTACCCGGTCATCGAGAGCACCACGATCATCCTGGCTGCCGCCATGGTGACCGCGACGCTGCTCGTCGACCTGAGCTACCGACTCATCGACCCGAGGATCGCCCATGACGCTCGCACCTGAGGTTGATCGCGGCGTGCTCGCCGCGGTCCGCGCCACCCGCCGGAGGCGTCGGATCGACACGGTGGCGACGGCGGCATCCGCCGGCTGGCTGATCCTGCTGGCCGTCCTGACGCTCGTGTCGATCGCCACCCCGCTTCTCGACCCGTACTACCAGGACTTCCTTGGCGCCAAGCTCGAGCCGAGCCTCGCCCACCCCTTCGGCACGGACGGCAACGGCCGCGACGTGTTCGCGCGCACCGTCGCGGGCGCGCAGAACTCGCTCGTGGTCGCCGTCATCACGCTGGGCGTCGGCGCCGTCGGAGGCACGCTCATCGGCGTCGCGGCCGGCTACTTCCGCGGCGCGCTCGACAACGTCATCGGATTCCTCATCGACGCCGTGCTCGCGATCCCCGCGCTGCTGCTCATCATCACCATCGTGAGCTTCCGGGGGCCGTCCATCACCAGCATCGGCACCACCATCGGCCTGCTCATGATCCCCGCCTTCGCCCGCGTCACGCGCTCCATCGCGCTGACCGTGCGGGAGCGCGACTACGTCAAGGCGGCCGTGCTCATCGACACCCCGACCCCGCGGATCCTCGTGCGCGCGGTGCTCCCGGCCGTCGCGCCGGCGCTCGTCTCGTACGCCTTCACGGCGATGACCGCCGCGATCGTCGCCGAGGGCTCGCTCAGCTTCCTCGGCTACGGGCTCGCGGCACCCGCGCCGTCCTGGGGCGGCATCATCGCCGAGGGCCGCTCCGATCTCGCCACGGCACCGTGGATCACCCTTGCTCCCGCGCTCGCGCTCGCCGCGACTGTCATGGCGATCACGACGATCGGGGAGCGCGCGAAGGAGAGGTACTCATGACCGCCACCGCAACGGAGGCGCCCGTCCTCGAGGTCGAGGATCTCGAGGTCGACTTCATCTCGGGCGACAAGGTCACCTACGTCCTCGAAGGGGTCTCGCTCGAGGTCCGCCGGGGCGAGGCGATCGGAATCGTCGGCGAGTCGGGCTCCGGCAAGTCCGTGCTCGCGCGCACCATCCTCGGGATCCGCCCGCGCGGCACGGTGGTCGATATCCGCGGCGCCGTGCGCGTCTCGGGCAAGGACCAGCTCGCGGCCTCGGACGGCGAGATCCGCTCGCGCGCCGGCTCGCTCGCGTCGATGATCTACCAGGACCCGATGCGTTCGCTCAACCCGACCGTGCGCGTGTGGAAGCAGATCGTCGAGGCGGTCACCAACCGTCGGCGGGTGCCCGCGAAGGACGCGCAGGCGCATGCGGTCGACCTGCTCCGCCAGGTGGGCGTGCCCGACCCCGAGGCGCGTGCGATGGCGTACCCGGGGGAGTTCTCGGGCGGCATGCTCCAGCGCGTCGGCATCGCGGCGGCCATCGCCGCGCACCCTGACGTGCTCCTGGCGGACGAGCCCACCACGGCGCTCGATGTCACCGTGCAGCGTCGCGTCCTCGACCTCCTCGAGCAGGTCCGTGCGGAGTCAGGCATGGGCCTCGTGCTCGTCACGCACGACCTGGGCCTGCTCGCGGACCGCACCGACCGAACGGTCGTCATGTACGCCGGACGGGTCATGGAGACCGGGCCGACCTCCATCGTCGCCTCGACGCCCGCGCACCCGTACACGAAGGGGCTCCTCGCCGCGATCCCGCGCCTGACCGGCCCCGTCCAGCGCGAGCTGCCCGCGATCGGCGGCAGCCTGCCGCCGCTCAGCGCCCCGCGCGCCGGATGCCCGTTCGCCGCGCGCTGTCCCGTGGCGCAGGACCGCTGCGCGACCCAACGACCCCCGGCCGTGGCCGTCGCCGACGGCCACACCGCCCACTGCTGGGCGGTCGCCGACGAGCAGGAGGCCACCAAGTGACCGAGGCAACCACCCCCGCGGATGAGACCCCCGTGCTCGAGGTGCGCGACCTCGAGGTGCGCTTCACCTCGGGCCGCTCGACCGTCTACGCGGTCAACGACGTCAGCTTCGCCATGCGGGCTGGCGAGACGCTCGCCCTCGTGGGCGAGTCAGGGTCCGGGAAGTCGACCATCGCGAAGGCCGTCGTGGGCCTCGTCGGACCCGAGGCAGGGGAGGTGCTGCTTCGCGGCGAGGCCCAGGCCGGCGACCGCACGGCGCGCGACCGGGCGACCTGCGGCGACGTCCAGATGGTGTTCCAGAACCCTGTGGGCTCGCTCAACCCGTTCATGACCGTGGAGGCGAACGTCGCGGAGCCGCTGCGCAATCGCGGCGTCGCGAAGGAGGAGCGGCGCATGCGCGTGCGGGAGCTCCTCACCATGGTGGGTCTCGACGCCGACACGCTCGGCCCGCGCAAGCCCGGGGAGATCTCGGGCGGTCAGGCGCAGCGCGTCTCGATCGCGCGAGCGCTCGCGAGCGAGCCCGCGGTGCTGATCGCCGACGAGGCCGTGTCCGCGCTCGACGTGTCGGTGCAGGCGACGGTGCTCAACGTGCTGCGCCGCGTGGTAGACGAGCAGGACGTGGCGATGCTGTTCATCTCCCACGACCTCGCGGTGGTCCGCAACGTCAGCGACACCGTCGCGGTGCTCCACATGGGGCAGCTGTGCGAGATCGGCCCGACCGAGGACGTGCTCGCCGCGCCCGCGCACCACTACACGGCGGCGCTGCGCGCGGCCGTGCCCGAGCCCGGCGTGCCCCTGGGTGATCCGGGCATGACCGACGCGGACCCGCCCTCGCCCCGCATCAGGCCCGCCGGATGCTCGTTCCGCGACCGCTGCCTCGCCGCGACCGACCTGTGCGGCGCCGAGCGGCCGCCGCTCACGATCGCCGGGCCGGGACGCGGCGTGGCCTGCCATCACCCCCTCGGAGGCGCGGCTCGCACCGCCGAGCCCGTCGACGTCGCCATCGAAGGAGTTCTCGCATGACCACCGACCTCGCCGCCGCACCGTACTCGCTCACCCCCCAGCAGCAGGCCTGGGTGCGCGCGCGCGTCGCGGCCATGCCTCTCGAGGCGAAGGTGGGCCAGCTCTTCGTCGCCCACACCGAGCTGGACGACGAGTCCGTCGCGCTGGTCGAGCGCTACCAGTTCGCGGGCGTGCGTCCCGGCAGCGGCACGGCCGACGAGGTCGCGGCATTCGTCGATCGGCTCAACGGAGTCTCGGACGTCCCGCTGCTCGTCGGCGCGAACCTCGAGTTCGGCGGCGACGGCGCCGCGAAGGACGGCACCCTCATCGGCGCCCCGCTCCAGTGCGTCGCCACCGGCGATCCGGTCACGGCCGAGGACCTGGGGCGCGTGTGCGCCCGCGAGGGTCTCGCGGCGGCCACGAACTGGGCCTTCGCTCCCGTCGCGGACATCCATGTCAACTGGCGCAACGCCGTCGCGTCGCACCGCGCATTCGGCGACACGGCGGCGGACGTCGCCGAGTACGCCGCCGCGTACCACCGGGGCGCGGCCGAGGGCGCGGCCGGTCTCGGCTTCGCGACCTGCGCCAAGCACTTCCCGGGCGACGGCGTCGACGAGCGCGATCAGCACGTCGTCGCGACGGTCAACACGCTCGATGCGGGGGAGTGGCGCGGCACGTTCGGCCGTGTGTACGGCTCGCTGATCGAGGCGGGCGTGCCCACCGTGATGATCGGGCACATCGCGCTGCCCGCGCTCACGCGCGAGCTGCTCGGCGACGACGCGCGGGTCCGCCCGGCGACGCTCGCGCCGGAGATCACCACGACGCTGCTGCGCGAGGAGCTCGGGTTCAACGGGGTCGCCGTCACCGATGCCACGCACATGGTCGGCTTCACGAGCCAGGGCAGGCGGGCGGACCTGCTCGTCGACTCGGTGGTCGCGGGCTGCGACCTGCTGCTGTTCCTGCGGGACGCGGAGGCGGACGTCGCGGCCGTCCTCGCCGGCGCGCAGGACGGGCGCATCTCGCCCACGCGCGTCGATGAGGCCGTGACGCGTGTGCTCGCGCTCAAGGTGTCGATGGGGCTGTGCGGTCCCGGGGCCGTGCCGCAGGAGCGGCCCGAGGTCGACCGTGCCGCGCATCGTGCCATCGGCGCGGACGTGGCGCGCCGCTCGGCGACGCTCGTCCTCGACAAGGGTGTGCTCCCGCTGCGCCCCGAGACGCACCGCCGGATCCGGCTCGTCGTCAACTCCGAGCTCGCGAGCAACCCGGAGTTCCCCATCCCCGTGGAGCACCTGCCGATCGCGCGGTGGATGGCGGCGGAGCTCGCGGCCGCGGGCTTCGAGGTCTCGTTCCCCGGGAAGCTGCCGCCGGTCCGCAGCCTCGGCGACTACATGAGGGTGATCGCCGAGGGCAACGTGGCGGCCGAGGGCGAGTTCGACGCCGCCGTGGTGGTCGCGCACTACGTCGGTGCCGGGGCGCAGTCGACGGTGTCGCGGCTGCGCTGGCCGATGGCCATGGGCCCGGCGGCGCCGTGGTGGGCGGGCCAGGTGCCCACGGTGCTCGTCTCCTTCGGCGTGCCGACGCACCTGGCCGATGCTCCGATGGTGGGCGCGCTGGTCAACTGCTACACCCCGAGCGAGGCGGCGGTCCGCGCCGCGGTGGACGGCATCGTGGGAGCGGAGCCGTTCCTCGGCACCGCGAACGCCAACGCGAGGTGCGGTCTTACCGAGGTGCTGTAGCACGGGCGACGCCCCCGCATCCCTGGACGGGGTGCGGGGGCGTCGTGCTGCTGCGGGGTGGGCTCAGCCGCGCGGCGCGAGCGCGCCGGTCCAGGCGAGCTTCTCCTGGACGGCGAGCACGAGCTGGGTGAAGCCGATGGCCTCGAGCTCGCGGGCGCGCTTGAGGCCGCCCACCGCGAGGCCGCGCAGGCCCGCGGCCTCGACCAGAGCGATCAGCGCGTCGCGCGCGGACTCGTCGTCGCCCGCCACGAGCACAGTGGTCGGCGCGCCGTCCACGGTGCCGGCGGCGAGGGTTGCCGCGAAGTTGGTGTTGAAGGCCTTGAGCACGCGCGCGCCGGGGACCGCACCCGCGAGCTCGGCGGTCGCCGAGGAGTCCGCCGGGACCACGAGCGCATCGAAGGTCGAGAAGTCGAGCGGGTTGGTGGTCTCGACGACGATGCGGCCGTCGAGCTGGGCGCCGTAGGCCGCCGCGAGCTCGGCGAGAGCGGGGTAGGGGACGGCGAGCACGACGATCTCGCCCGTGATCGCGTCGCCCACGACGCCGGCGGTCGCGCCGACCTCGGCGGCCACGGCTGCGGTCTTGTCATGGTCGCGGCCCAGCAGCTGCACGCTTGCGCCTGCCTGGGTCGCGAGACGCGCGACGGCCGAGCCGATGTTGCCGGTGCCGATGACGGTGACGGTGGTGGTCATGGTGTGCTCCTTCCCGCCGATGCGGCGGATCGTTTGGTTGCCTCGTTAACCAACATAGCGGTACTTGGTTGCCGTGGCAAGTAACGCTAAGATGGCGGCATGACCACGCGCGTGCCCCGCATGAACGACGCCGAGTCGCGGGCATGGCTCGCGCTCGTCGGTACCTCGCAGCTGCTGCCGGCGGCCCTCGACGCGCAGCTCCAGGCGGACTCCGGCATCACGCACTTCGAGTTCATGGCGCTGAGCGCGCTCAACACCGCGCCGGAGCTGACCCTGCGCACGAGCGACCTCGCGGTGCGCACCTATGCCACGCTCCCGCGGCTGTCGAAGGTGGTGTCGCGCATGGAGGCGCGCGGGCTCGTCGAGCGAGTGCCGTGCCCGGGCGACGCGCGCGCGTCGAACATCCGGCTCACGCGCGATGGCCGCAAGGCGCTGCTCCTGGCGCTGCCGGGCCACCTGGCGCTCGTGCGTGCCGAGGTCATCGGCCGGCTGAGCGAGCCCCAGCTCGAGGCGCTCGCCGAGGCGCTCGAACCGGTGCTCGAGGCGCTCGCCGACGATCCGCGCTTCCCGTGGGCGCGAGGAGGTGCGCGCCGGGCCGAGACCGACGCGACGGCGGGGTAGCGCCGCGCCGTCGCGTCACGATCCGGTGACCTACCTGCCCGATCGCAACGCTCAGGGCGTACCGTGAGCGCATGACGAGGCTCGTCGGGGTGGTGGTGCTCGATGAGATCGCGCGCGTTGACCCGTAGCGCCGCCGCCGCGTGCGCCGTCGCGGTGCTCGCGGGTTGCGGCGGCGATGCGGTCGACACGAACCCGCTGGGATACCTGGCACGCCAGGACGAGCCTGGCTACGTCCCCGGCGCGCGGCTCGAGGTGAGCGGCACGATCGTCGCGCTCGAGAACGGGTGCCTCATGCTCGACCGCGATCGGGACGGTGCGGGCGTGCCGTGGATCGTGTGGCCGCCGGGCACCGTCCCCGGCGACGGCGGTGGCGCGGATATCGACGGAGTCGACTTCGGCCCCGGAGATGCGGTGACGGGGGCGGGAACGGTCGCGGTGCTCGCCGATCTGCCGGGCGGCAACGACGACGACACGTACTTCGGCGCGCAGGGCCACTACTGTGGTGCGGACTCGGCCGGGGTGATGGTCCTCGACTCGCTCCGACACGCGGCCGGATGAGGCGATTTGGGTTCTGCGGCGGAGTCGGGTAGAGTTGTTCTCCGTTCCGCTGGAACGCAGTGGGCTATGGTGTAACTGGCAGCACGACGGTTTCTGGTTCCGTTAGTTGAGGTTCGAATCCTTGTAGCCCAGCCTTAAGACGAGAGGCCCCGCCTGATGGCGGGGCCTCTCGCTTTGTCCGGGGCCGTCAGGAGACGGTGAGCGTCACGGCGCTCCCGTCCCACCCCGCGGTCACGTGGTCCCCCTCGCGGACCCGTCCGTCCACGATCTCCTTCGCGAGCGCGTTGAGCAGCCGCGTCTGGATGAGCCGCTTGAGCGGGCGCGCTCCGAACGCGGGGTCGAACCCGTCCCGCGCGAGCGAGGCGCGCAGCGCATCGTCCACCGTGAGGACGATGTCCTTCGCCTCGGCCAGGCGCGCGACGTTCTTCGCGAGCTCGGTCCCGACGATGCCCTCCATCGCGGCAGGGTCGATGCGGTCGAAGACCACCACGTCGTCGAGCCGGTTGAGGAACTCAGGCCGGAAGGCGCGCCGTAGCACCTCCTGCAGCGAGGCCTCGAGCGCCGCCCGGTCCTCGCCGTCCCATGCGAGCACGATGTCCGAGCCGAGGTTCGACGTCATCACGATGATGGTGTTGGTGAAGTTGACGGTCCGCCCGCGGCCGTCGGTGAGGCGGCCGTCGTCGAGCACCTGGAGCAGGACGTTCCAGACGTCGGGGTGGGCCTTCTCGACCTCGTCGAACAGGACGATGCTGTACGGACGCCGGCGCACGGCCTCCGTGAGCTGGCCGCCCTGGTCGTAGCCCACGTAGCCCGGGGGCGAGCCGATGAGCCGGCTCACCGCATGGGACTCCATGTACTCGGACATGTCGATGCGGATCATGGCGCGCTCGTCGTCGAAGAGCTGCTCCGCGAGGGCGCGTGCGAGCTCGGTCTTGCCCACGCCCGTGGGGCCGAGGAACAGGAACGAGCCGATGGGGCGGTTCGCGTCCGAGATCCCGGCGCGGGCGCGACGGATCGCGTCCGCGACGCTCGCGATGGCACGATGCTGGCCCACCACGCGCTCGTGGAGCCGGTCCTCGAGGTGCCCGAGCTTGCTCGACTCGTCCGTGAGCAGCTTCTCGACCGGCACGCCGGTCCACTTCGCGACCACGCCTGCGATGTCCTCGCCGGTGACCTCCTCGCGGAGCATGCGCTCCTCCGCGGGGATGGCGTCGAGCTCGGCGCGCGCCGTCGCGATCTCCTTCTCCGCGGCCGGCATCTCGCCGTAGCGGATGCGGCCTGCGCGCTCGAGCTCGCCGTAGCGCTCGGCGCGGTCGAGGTCGCCGCGCAGGCTCTCGAGGCGCTCGGTGGCGGCCGAGACTCGCACGATGAGGTCCTTCTCGCGGGCCCAGCGCATGTTGAGGCGGTCCGAGTCCTCGCGCAGGCGCGCGATCTCCGCGTCGATCTCCTCGCGGCGCTGCTTGGCGGCCTCGTGCTTGTCCTTCGCCACCTGGGTGCGCTCGATCTCGAGCTGCATGATGCGACGCCGCGAGCGGTCGAGCTCGATCGGCATGGAGTCGAGCTGCATCTTCAGCGCGGACGTAGCCTCGTCGATGAGGTCCACGGCCTTGTCCGGCAGGAAGCGCTCCGTGATGAAGCGGTCGGAGAGCTTGGCGGACTGCACGATCGCCTCGTCGGTGATCTTCACGCCGTGGTGGACCTCGTACTTCTCCTGAAGCCCGCGCAGGATCGCGACCGTGTCCTCGATGCTCGGCTCGCCGACGTACACCGGCTGGAAGCGCCGCTCGAGCGCGCTGTCGGTCTCGACGTGCTCGCGGTACTCGTTGAGGGTCGTGGCGCCGATCATGCGCAGCCTGCCGCGCGCGAGCATGGGCTTGAGGATGTTGCCGGCGTCCACGGAGCCCTCCGCGCGCCCGGCTCCCACGATGGTGTGGAGCTCGTCGACGAACAGGATGATCCTGCCCTCCGACTCCTCCACCTCCTTGAGGATGCCCTTGAGGCGCTCCTCGAACTGGCCGCGGAAGGCCGCGCCCGCGACGAGCGAGCTCATGGCGATCTCGATGACGCGGCGGTCCTTGAGCGAGGAGGGCACGTCGCCGGCCACGATGCGCTGGGCCAGGCCCTCGACGATCGCGGTCTTGCCGACGCCGGGCTCGCCGATGAGCACGGCGTTGTTCTTGGTGCGACGCGTGAGCACCTGCATGACGCGCCGGATCTCCTCGTCGCGTCCGATGACGGGGTCGAGCGCGCCCTGCTCGGCGAGGGCCGTGAAGTCTTGGCCGAACTGCTCGAGGGCGCTCTGCTGCTCCTGCGCGTCGGGGGCGTAGGGCTGTGCGGACATGTGAACCTCCTGCTGATGCGAGCCGTGTGGCAATAGTTGAGTCGCTTCCACTCACCTTTACATAACGCGTGCGCGAGGGGCAAGAGCGCGAGGCGGCGCGGGGGAGGGGCCCGGCGCGCGGATGCTGCGCCTGCTCAGGCGGCCTCGAGAGCCTCCGCGCACGCGAGCAGCTCGGGGGAGGCCCCGTCATCGGTGAGGCCCCAGGCGAGCGCGTGGACGATGCCCCAGCCGCGTGCTCGCTCGCGTTCCACCCCGAGCTGGTCGACGTAGAGGTCGAGGCGTCGTGCGACCACGGCCCTCGGGTCGGCCGCCGCCAGCAGCGTCGGGCGCCGGTCGCGCAGCGACGAGGCGAGGTCGAATGCCCGCTCGCCCACGACCGGCTTCGGGTCGATGGCGACCCAGCGCCTGCCGTCCAGGAGCATGTTGCCGCCGTGGGCGTCCTGGTGGCAGAGCACCTGCTCGGGCTGCGACCGCGCCAGCGCGGTGGCGAGGTCCACCGCGTGGTCGATCAGGCGCCGCGGGCAGGGGTGACCGTGCCGCTCCCAGCGCTCGGGGAGCACGCGCGCCCATCGCTCCGCCTGGTCGGCCACCGTGCGGAACGGGGCCTCCTCGGGCGCAGGGCGCCACAGCTCGCGGAACACGCCCGCGGCGATGCCGAATGCGCGGTCCTCGTCGGCGATGCTCCACAGCCGGGTGCCAGGCTCGCATCGCTCCATGAGCAGGGCCCCGCGCTCGCGATCGTGAGCGAGCAGCCGCACGGCCCCGACTCCGGACCAGTGCGCCAGGGCATCGGCCTCGAGATCGCTCTCGCCGTCGAGGCGGCCGACCTTGAGCACGGCGCCGCGCCCGCCGGCGAGGGTGGCGGGGGCGACCCAGGCGACGGTGCCCGGCTCGAACGGCGGGTCGAGCGTCAGGTCCCACTCGCGGGCGCAGTCGGCGACCAGCCCCGGGAGCGACAGCAGCCAGTCGGCGCCGCCCGGCGTCGCGGCCCACCATGAGAGACCGTCGGGCACGCGGATGGCGCCCGTGGAGCCGTCTCGGGTGCTCATGTCCCCAGGCTACGGCCGCGCGGCGCGTGGGTCGTGTGCGGTGCAGGCCCCCGGGCGGTAGCATCGTCCCTGGTGCGAGGTCGACTTCGGCGACATGGCCGAGCGGATTTGGAATCCGCGCAGGGTGTGCTGTAAAGTTTTATCTCGCGCCAGCCGCCCGGTAAGGGTGACTGAAGCAGCTAGGGGCCCCGTTGTGTAGCGGCCTAGCACGCCGCCCTCTCAAGGCGGTAGCGCGGGTTCGAATCCCGTCGGGGCTACTACCAGAACCCCCTCGTCCGTCGTGGCGAGGGGGTTCTTCTGCGTCCGGGGACGCCTCCTCCCTGGTTCTACGACGTTGGAAATGTCGGGTCTGCCCAAGTTCGGATCGCCGTGTTAGCGTCGGGAACCATGCCGTGTCCTCCCGTCGCAGAGGCCGCGGGAGCCCGCGCATGACGCTCGGCCCCGCGTTCGCGGCCGTGCTCGCGGCAGCCCGCTCCGGGGAGGACTGGGCGTGGACCGCGCTCTATGCCGACCTCTCCGGCCCTGTGAGGGGCTACCTCGCTGGACGCGGATCTCCCGAGCCGGAGGACGAGGCTTCCGAGACCTTCCTGCACGTCGCGCGCGGCATCGGAGGCTTCGACGGCGACGAGCGCGACTTCCGTGCGTGGGTGTTCTCGATCGCGCACCGCCGCATGGTCGACGCGTACCGCCGCGCGAGCGTCCGCCCGGTCGCGGCGGCTGGGAGCTCGGACGAGGTCACCGCGTCGGAGGTGACCGCGAGCGCCGAGCAGCAGGCGCTGCTGCGCGACGGGCTCGACGACGCCCGTGCGCTGCTCGAGGGACTGTCCGAGGACCAGCGGCAGATCCTCCTGCTCCGGCTGGTCGGCCAGCTCTCGGTGCGCGAGACCGCGCGGGTGGTGGGGAAGTCCGAGTCGGCGGTCAAGGTGGCGCAGCATCGTGCGCTCGGGGCGCTGCGCCGAGCGCATGATCGCCAGCGCTGAGCGGAGCCCGATGTAACGGAACTGCGCGCGCATCCGATGGCAGTGCCGTGACGAGCACCACCGACGAGGACCGGGCGATCGACCGGCTGCTGCGAGGCGACGCGCCCGCGGAGCTCGCCGACCTCGGTCCCGCGGTCGCGACGCTGCGGGCGCTGGTGATCGCCCCGGAGCCGGCTCATGCCGCGCGTGTCGGTGCTGCTCTCGCCCACGTCGCCGCGGGCTCGCGCACCCCCCTCAGCCGCGAGCCCGCGGTGGCTTCGTCGCCCTGGAGCTCGCGCATCGCCTCGATGAGCGCGCTTGCGCTGCTCATCGGGGGCACCGCGGCCGGCGCGGCGGCAGCCGACCCGGCGGCGCCGGGCGATCCCCTCTACTCGATCGATCGCGCGTTCGAGCGGCTCGGGCTGCGCGACGGCGGCGCGCACGAGCGCGTCGCCGAGGCGCTGCGGCTCGACAGCAAGGGCGACTACGGCGACGCGATCGAGCACGTCGCGGAGGCCGCGGACATCGACACCGAGTCCTCCGAGGCCCTGCTCGACGCGGCGCGCGCGCTCCGCGCGGAGACCGCGGAGGCGTCGGACGAGGTCCGCCGGAGCGTCACGGACATGCTCGAGTGGATGGAGACGGCTGACTTCGCGGCTCCCGACTTCGGCACGCACGTGGCCGAGCGTGTGCGCAGCATCCCGACGACGGACGTTCCGCCCCGGGAGCCCGTGATCGACGCCCGGGACGCGGGCGCGGAGAAGGACGCCGGCGGAACAGCCCGGATGGGCGCCGCCCCGCAGGACTCCTCCGCGGCCTCCGCGGGTGAGGGCGCGGTGGTGAGCGACGGCGGGTCGTGGTCGTGGTCGGGGGACCGCGGCGGCGATGCCGCGCCGGCCTCGTGGTCGGGAGACCGCTGGTCGGACGGGGGCCAGGCCACGCAGGACTGGTCGGGCAGGTCCGCGTCGGGTTCGCAGGACTCCTGGCAGATGGATTCGGCCGGCGATGGCGCGTGCGGCGTCAGCGCTGGCACCGAAGATGTCGGCGCATCCCCCATGCCCGACAAGCAGAGCGGCTCCGAGCAGGCGTTTTCCCCAAAGCGGCCGTAGGAGCTCACCGCTCCGGCGCCCCGAACCTCACGGTTCGGGGCGCTGTCCTGCCTGTTCAACCCGGGTGGTGGGCTGCCGGCGCGGCCTCCGACGGGCGCGCGATACGCGGTTGCGTCCGGTTTGCGTCGCGATGCGGCGCGCGTGCTAGCGTCTCCGGCCATGTCCCCTCACGCTCGGCTCGACAACGACTTCGGCGGTTCCCTCGCATGACGCTCGGACCGGCATTCGACACGACCCTCGCGGCGGCCCGGATCGGCGAGCAATGGGCGTGGACCGCGCTGTACCGCGAGCTCGCGGGACCCGTCCGCGGCTACCTCGCGGCACGACGGTCGCCGTCCCCGGAGGACGAGGCGGCTGACACGTTCCTCGACGTCGCACGAGGCCTCCACCGATTCGAGGGCGATGAGTCTGACCTGCGTGCGTGGGTCTTCGCCATCGCGCATCGGCGCATGGTGGACGCGGTGCGCAGGGCCGGGCGTCGGCCCGAGGTCCCCGTGCGAGACGAGTCGCTGGCGCAGGGGTGGCACGATGTGCTTCCCAGCGCCGAGTATCAGGCGGTGCTGCGCCTCCAGAGCGAGGGCGTCGAGCGGCTGCTCGCGGGCCTGTCCGAGCGCCAGCGGGACGTGCTGCTCCTTCGCGTGGTCGCGGGCCTGTCCGGCGCGGAGACTGCGGCCGCGCTCGGCATCACGAACGCCGCCGTGCGGGTGACCCAGCATCGGGCGATCGCCGCGCTGCGCCGATCCCTGACCTCGATCGATGCATCGGCGTAACGGCGAAGCGCCTCCCGTCGATATGAGGGCATGACGCATGATGAGAACTCAGACCAGACGGCCCGCGACCTCGACCGGTTGATCGCCGGCAAGGACTCCGCGAGCCTGGCCGACCTCACCGCTCCGCTCGGCGAGCTGCGCGCGCTCAACGTCGCGCCCGCCGCGGAGGACGCCGACCGCGTGGGCGCCGTGCTGGCGAGCGCCGCGGCAGATGTCGCCACCGACGGCGCGCAGGCCGCGCGCCCCGCACCGCGTCGCACGATGCGTCTCCGGGCCGCGATCGCGGGTGGCGCGGCCCTCGTGGTCGCGGCGCTTGTCGGCGGCACCGCTGCGGCCGATGAGTCCGCGCCGGGAGATGTGCTCTACGGCCTCGACCGAGCGCTCGAGCGCATCGGTTGGGGTGACGGCGGCATGGACGAGCGCCTCGCCGAGGCTGTGCGCGTGGTCGACGAGGGCGATGACGAGGGCGCGCTCGCGCTCGTTGACGAGATCGTCGCCGACGTGCTCTCCGCCGACGAGATCGCCGCCGCCGACGAGGAGCTGGACGCTGAGGACGAGGCCGAGGGTGGCGAGGCGTCCGAGGTCTCTGGGGGCGATGTCCTCGCGGAGGGTCCGGGCGCCTCGGACGAGGTCCACGAGTGCCTTCGCGACATCATCGACTGGATGGCGACGACCGACGCCGAGGGTCGCGACTTCGGCCAGGGCGTGGCGGACCGCTACCGGGACCTCCGACACTCGTGGTTCGCGCATCGTGACGTCGAGCGTCGGCACGACAAGGTGAGCGCGGCCGAGCCCACCGAAGAGTCCGACGTGAAGGTCCCCGAGCTTGCGACGGTGGACGAGGACGCCGTTGTCCCGGCGCCCGATCGTACGTCGAAGCCCCAGCAGTCCGAGCGCCCCGAGGTCGCCGAGAAGACTGAGGCGGATGACCCGGAGCGCCGCATCGACCGCGACCGGTCCGACGAGCGGACCACCGATGGGTTCGACGCGCCGTCCCGTGAGCGCGGGGCGGACCGTGGCTCGGACGGTGAGCGCGGGGCCCGCGGTTCCGGCACCACAACGCGGACGGCGGCCACCGGCGGTCGTTGATCCCGACCTGGCACGAGACGACGGCGGGGCCCTGCGCGAGGCGGCGCGGGGCCCCGCCGTCGTTGTGTCCCGGCGTGGGCCCGTCGCGCCTGCACGTGTGCTCGCGCGCACCGTCGCGCGCGCAACTGCGTGCCCGCCTGCTCGAGGCCGTGCGGCCGTCGGGGGAGGGCACGCAGCAGCGCGCCCTTCGAGGGCCGCTTAGGAGTGGGCCGTGAGGAACTCCGCAGGGACACGTGCGTCGAGCACCGGGGCGAGGGTGCGCGACCACGTGGCCGTCATGTGCCCGTCGCGGTCGCCGTAGACGATCGCGCCAGCGACCACGGCGTGGCAGGTCCCGTCCCAGCAGTACGCGTCATCGAGATCGACCGCCTGCACCTGCGAAGAGTCGAAGGCGTCCGCGGCCTCGACCAGCGGGTCGAACCTTAGGGCCTCCGCCTCGGCGTTGGTGCATGCGTCGTCCCAGGGCTCGGCTGTCTGTGCGAGGCAAGCGAGCGTGTCGCCGCTCGGCGCCGGGAGATCCTTGACCGCGAGCACGCGCGCGCCGCTGTCGACCACGGTCGTCCACTTGTCGACGAAGCCGGCGGTGGCCTCGGCATGAGTGCCCTGGTTCTTGGCCGAGGCCCACTGGCTCGTGATGACGAGGTCGAAGCCGTCGTCGGCGATCATCGCGTCGACCGAGTCGTTCCACGTCGCGCAGGCCTGCCCGGCCGCGGCGTCCTTGGTCGTGCGGATGTGGTCCGAGTACGGGCATCCAGTCTTGTAGGCGAGCGTGAGCGTCCAGTCGTGCTCGTCGGCGAGAGCCGCGCCCATGGGGAAGAGGTGGCGGGCGTGGGAGTCGCCGACGAGGAGGACCTTCGCGCCGCTGCCGTCGCCGCCGACATGCTCGCAGGTGATCAGCCTCGTGCCCTTGCGGCTCGGCGAGCCGCAGTCCGCATCCGCGTATGCCGTGCCCCAGTCATCGGGCGCGACCTCGAGTGCTGGCACGACGTCGTCTGGGGTCTGGCCCGCGCACTCGGGGTCCGTGACGCCTTCCGCTCCGCGGCACGCGTTCGCTGCTGAGGACGCGTCCTCGAGCTGCTCGAGCTGCTCGAGTCCCGCCTCGCGAGCCTGCGCGTCGCGGTGCTGGACCACGAACGGGGCAGCCACGACGATCGCCATGCCGATCGCCATCGCGATCATCGCACGCGCCGTGGTCTCGAGCCCTGGCACCTTTCCGTCGAGCACGGGGCGCTCGACCCATCGGTACGACGCGTACGCGAGCACGAACGATGCGGCCAGGATCGACAGCGTGACCGGCTTGGACGTCGCATCGTCGACCACGAAGGGCGCAAGCGCGATGAGCGGCCAGTGCCAGAGGTAGAGCGAGTAGGACCAGTCGCCGATGCGCTGGACCGGTCGGAGGCTCACGAGCGCGCGCGGCGCGATACGGCCCGCGGGGTCTCCCGCCGCGAGGATGAGCGCCGTGCCGACGACGGGGATCAGTGTCATGGGGCCGGGGTGCAGCGTCGTGGAGGTGAACGCGACGAAGGAGAGCGCGATGAGCGCCCACCCGGCCCATGCGGTGGCGGTCGCCGCAGGCGCGGGCATCTCCAGGCCCGGCACGCGACCGCCGCGCAGCGCGACGTAGGCGGCGAGCATCGCTCCGATCGCGAACTCCCAGATGCGGCCCGTGGTGATGAAGAAGGAGGGCGTCGGGTCCGTGACAGCGGCGTACCAGCCGTAGGCGAACGATGCGATGAAGGCGATGCTCGCGAGCACGAGGGTGGTGCCCGCGACCGAGTAACGCGCACGGCGGCGCAGCACGGCTCCGGCCGCGAGGAGCACGAGCGGCCACACGACGTAAAACTGCTCTTCGACCGAGAGGGTCCAGAAGTGCTGCACGAGCGACGGCGGTGCCGTCGCGGAGAGATAGTCGACGCTCGAGGCGGCGAGGTGCCAGTTCTGCACGTAGAACGCACTGGCGACCACATCCGTGAGGAAGCCGTCGCGAACCGTCACCGGGACGAACAGGATCGTGAGGATCCCCGCGACCAGGAGCGTGAGAAGCGATGCGGGCATGAGGCGCCGGATGCGGCGTGCCCAGAACGCGAACGGCGCGCGGGTCCCGCGCGCCAGGTCTCGGATCAGGTGCGCGGTGATGAGGTAGCCGGAGACTACGAAGAACACGTCGACGCCGACGTACCCGCCGGTGAGTCGGTGGGGCCACAGGTGGTAGACGACCACCGCGAGGATCGCCGCGGCACGCAGCGCCTGGATCTCGGGGCGCATGACGGTGCCTTCTTGCGCGCGTGCGGGAGTGGGGGCGGAGGTGCGTGCTGAGGTGGTGGTGGAATCCATGTTTCGTAAGTCTGTCGAGCCCCGGTCGGGCTTCTGGCAAGTCGCACAAGACTACCGCGCGGGTCGCGGCCCACGAGAGTGCCCGTGGCCCCGCCTGCTCAGGTCCGGCTCGCGGCCACCTCCCGCAGGTGGGTGCCCCATGCGCGCGCCGCGTCGAGCTCGCCCTCGGCGAGGAGCGCGGCGGGCGTGGAGGAGGTGGTGTGCAGGTGGACCGTGAAGCCCCGCGGCTCGTCGAGCAGGGTCAGGCCGGCCGCCTCGAGCGCGTGCGCGATGGCCTTGGCGCCGCCGTGGCCGAGCGGGCCCCGGATCCGGGTGTCGAAGGCGGCGGCGAGGCGCGGACCGTGCGCCATCCCGGCGAGCCATGAGCGCATCGACGGGTGGTCGAGGTCCGCGGCGAGATGGCCCTCGCCCTGGGGCTTGGCGGCCGCGGACGCGCGGGACCGCTCGGAGGGAAGGCTCATCCCGTGCACCGGTGCGCCCGCGACGACGATGCGGGCCCCGGCGACGATCTCGGGGGTCGCCTCGCGGGTGCTCAGGGCGCGCGCGTCATCGCCGAGGCCCTCGGCGATGGCACGAGCGACCGCGGCGGTGTTGCCGTAGAGCGATTCGTAGACGACGACGTCCATGCCGTCAGGGTGAGCGCGCGGGCGCGCGCGTGCAAGGGACCTATGTCACTGCAGAGGCGGTCAGGCGATGACCGTGCGCTGCAGCACCTCGGTGAGCTGGCGCGCCGCATCGACTACCGCGGCGGCGTGGAGCGTGCCGGGGGAGGAGGTGAGGCGCTCGACGGGGCCGGAGATGGAGACCGCGGCGATCACGGTGCCCGCCGCGCCCCACACCGGCGCGGAGACGGAGGCGACGCCGGGCTCGCGCTCGCCGGCGCTCTCGGCGTACCCGTTCTGCCGCACGCGGTCGAGCTCCGCGGCCGTGAACCGCGCGACGGCGAGCCCGCGGTGCATGCGTTCCGCGTCGGCCCACGCCAGCAGGACCTTGGCGGCGGAGCCCGCCGTCATCGTCATGGTGGTGCCCACGGGGATCGAGTCGCGCAGCCCCACGGGACGGTCGGCCGCCGCGATGCAGATGCGCTCGTCGCCGTGCGGGCGGTACAGCTGCGAGGACTCCCCGGTGCGGTCGCGCAGGACGGTGAGCACGGGCTGCGCGGCCGACACGAGCCGGTCCTCGTTGACGGAGGCCGCGAGCTGCGCGAACCGGCGGCCCAGGACGAACGCCCCCGTCGCGTCGCGGCCCACCAGGTGATGATGCTCGAGCGCGAGCGCCAGCCGATGCACGGTCGGTCGCGCGAGGTGCGTGCTCGCGACCAGCTCGGCGAGGGTGGCGGGTCCCTGCTCGAGCGCGCCGAGGATCGCCGCCGCCTTGTCAATGACTCCGACTCCGCTATGATTGTCCACGGATCGATACTACCGTCTCAAAACATGAGATGTCGACGCAGGCGAAGGAGAGCGCGATGGGAACCACCCTTGCCGAGAAGCTGTGGGACAACCACCTCGTGAGGAAGGGGGAGGACGGCGCGCCGGACCTCATCTACATCGACCTCCACATGTGCCACGAGGTGACGTCGCCTCAGGCCTTCGAGGGCCTGCGGCTCGCGGGCCGCCAGGTGCGCCGCCCGGACCTCACGATCGCCACCGAGGACCACAACACGCCCACGCTCGACATCGACCTTCCCATCGCGGACGAGACGAGCCGCAAGCAGGTCAACAAGCTGCGCGAGAACGCCGCCGAGTTCGGGATCCGCATCCACTCGCTCGGCGACGCGGACCAGGGCATCGTCCACGTGGTCGGCCCGCAGCTGGGCCTCACGATGCCGGGCATGACCGTGGTGTGCGGAGACTCGCACACGTCCACGCACGGCGCGTTCGGCTCGCTCGCGTTCGGCATCGGCACGTCCGAGGTCGAGCACGTGCTCGCGACCCAGACGCTGCCGCTCAAGCCCTTCAAGACCATGGCGATCAACGTGAACGGCACGCTCCCCAAGGGCTCGACCGCGAAGGACATCATCCTCGCGATCATCGCGAAGATCGGCACCGGCGGCGGCCAGGGCTACGTGCTCGAGTACCGCGGCGACGCGATCCGTGCGCTGTCCATGGAGGCGCGCATGACCATCTGCAACATGTCGATCGAGGCCGGTGCCCGCGCGGGCATCATCGCGCCCGACGAGACGACGTTCGACTACGTGAAGGGCCGCCCGCACGCCCCCGAGGGCGCGGACTGGGACGAGGCCGTCGAGTTCTGGCGCACGCTGGTCACCGATGACGATGCGGTCTTCGACGCCGAGGTCGACCTCGACGCGAACGACCTCGAGCCGTTCATCACGTGGGGCACCAACCCGGGCCAGGGCCTGCCGCTGAGCGCGTCCGTGCCGAACCCGGAGGACTTCGCCGACGAGGCCGAGCGCGAGGCCGCGGCGAACGCGCTCGAGTACATGGGCCTCACGCCGGGCACCCCGTTCCGCGAGATCCCGGTCGACACGGTCTTCCTCGGCTCGTGCACCAACGGTCGCATCGAGGACCTGCGCGCCGCGGCGGCGATCCTCAAGGGTCGCACCAAGGCCGAGGGGGTCCGCCTGCTCGTGGTCCCCGGCTCGGCGCGCGTGCGTCTCCAGGCCGAGGCCGAGGGGCTCGACACGATCTTCAAGGACTTCGGAGCCGAGTGGCGCAACGCGGGCTGCTCGATGTGCCTCGGCATGAACCCCGACCAGCTGCGCCCGCAGGAGCGCTCGGCGTCGACGTCGAACCGCAACTTCGAGGGCCGCCAGGGCAAGGGCGGTCGCACCCACCTCGTGTCCCCGCTCGTCGCCGCGGCGACCGCGGTGCGCGGCACGCTGTCCAGCCCCGACGACCTGGTCGACGCCCCCGCGGCGCTGGTCTGACCCGAGAGGAACCCGACATGGAGAAGTTCACCACCCACACCGGCGTCGGCGTCCCGCTGCGCCGCTCGAACGTCGACACCGACCAGATCATCCCCGCGGTCTACCTCAAGCGCATCACCCGCACGGGCTTCGAGGACGCGCTGTTCGCGGCCTGGCGCGGCGACGCCGACTTCATCCTCAACAAGGACGAGTACAAGAACGGCAGCGTCCTGGTCGCGGGCCCCGACTTCGGCACGGGCTCGTCGCGCGAGCACGCCGTGTGGGCGCTCAAGGACTACGGCTTCAAGGTGGTCATCGCCTCGCGCTTCGCGGACATCTTCCGCGGCAACTCCGGCAAGCAGGGTCTCCTCGCGGCCGTGGTGTCGCAGGAGAACATCGAGCTGCTGTGGAAGCTGCTCGACGCCGAGCCGGGCAAGCAGATCACGGTGTCCCTCGAGGACCGCACCGTCACGTGCGGCGAGCTGACGGTGCCGTTCGAGATCGACGACTACGTCCGCTGGCGCCTCATGGAGGGTCTCGACGACATCGGCCTCACGCTCCAGCATGAGGAGGACATCACCGCGTTCGAGGGCACGCGTGCCGGCTGGCGCCCGCAGACCCTGCCGGCCAAGCACCTCCCGAGCGTCCACATCGAGGCCGCGCGACCGGTCGACGCCTGACCCGGCGCCCGCATCGTCCACGAGGGCCGCACCCCACCCGGGGTGCGGCCCTCGTCGCGTCGGCGGGTGCGCTCCTTCGGTGATCCCCGGTCTGGCAGAGTCGGGATCATGACAGTGGCCGCGCCTCAGGTGCCAGCGCTGCGGGCCGATGCGCGGAGCGCCGCCCGCGTGGGTGCGGCAGCGCTCGTGTGCGGCGCGGCCGTGCTGCTGTTCGCGGTCCACGTGCGCCCGCTCGCGTACGCGCCGCTTCTCGCGGGCGTCGCGCTCGGCCTTGCGGCGGACCGGAGGCTCGGGCGGGACCTCGCGCTCATCGCGCTGGGCCAGACGATCGTCTCGACCATCCCGCTCCGCGCTGACCTCTCCGACGCGGGCATGCTGCGGTTCACCGTCGCGCTCTCGCTCGCGGTGCTCGTGCCCGCGCTGATCTCCCGGCTCGCCTTCCGCGACCGGACCATCAGCTTCCCGATCGGGACGGGGCAGCGGTGGAGCCGGACGATGTGGATCTACCTCGCCGTCGTGATCGCCGTCGCATACCTGGTGCTTCCCTACTACTTCCTGTCGTCGGGGGCCTACCGGAACTGGCCCGCGCTGGACGGCGGGGGAGAGATCGCCAGGCTCTTCGTCGGCGTGAACGCGGTCGGGCTGTGGGACGAGCTGTTCTTCATCTGCGTGGTCTTCGCGCTGCTGCGCGCCCACTTCCCGATGCCCCTCGCCAACGCGCTGCAGGCGATCGTCTTCGTGAGCTTCCTGTGGGAGCTGGGCTATCGCGAGTGGGGTCCCCTGCTCACCGTCCCGTTCGCCCTGGTGCAGGGCTGGATCTTCGCGCGCACGAAGTCGCTGCCCTATGTGGTGACGGTGCACCTCCTGTTCGACGCGATCGTCTTCGCGGTGCTCGTGCACGCGCACCATCCGGACCTCCTCGACGTGTTCGTGACGGCGCCATGAGGGCGGACCTGGTCGCGCGCGCGGCGGACCTCGCCGCGGAGCGGCGGGCGATCCTGGGGATCGCGGGCCCGCCGGGTGCGGGCAAGTCCACGCTCGCGCGTGCGCTCGTCGCGGCCCTCGAGACGGGTGGGCTGCCCGCGGCCTACCTGCCGATGGACGGGTTCCACCTGCCGGCATCGGAGCTCGACTCCCGCGGTCTCGCCGCACGCAAGGGCGCGCCCGACACGTTCGACGTCGAGGGGTACGTCGCGCTCCTGACCCGGGTGCGCGAGGCGCGCGAGGATGTGCTCGCGCCCGACTACGACCGCGCGCTCCACGACGTGGTGGCCGGCGAGCTGCCGATCCATGCCTCCGCGAGGCTCATCGTCACCGAGGGCAACTACCTGGGCCTGCGGACGGGTGGGTGGGAGCGCGTCGGGCCCGCGCTCGACGAGCTGTGGTTCCTGGGCACGCCCTGGGAGGTCGCCCGCGCGCGGCTCGTCGACCGTCGCGTCGCGACCGGGCGCGAGCGGGGGGACGCCGAACGCTGGGTCGACACGGTGGACGCGGCAAACGCGCGCCTGGTGGAGGGCTCGCGGGGCAGCGCCGACGTGGTGATCGCCTGACCCCGTGAGGAAGTGAGAGGGCGGCGGCGGGTCAGCCGAGCCAGGCGCGCGTGCCGAAGCTCCCGAGCGACTCCGCGACCACCGACGCGGCGACGCGGAGGTCCTCCGGGAGCCGGGCGTCGTCCCTGCCGTGCGCGGCGATGCGCCACGCGAGCGCCCCGTGGAAGAAGTCGCCGGCGCCGAGGGTGTCCACGACGGGCGAGACGGCGACGGCGGGGACCTCGCCCTCACCTGCCGTGGTCCGGTAGAGCACCGACTCGGGCCCGCGGGTGATCACCGCCGCGGCCGCACCGAGCCCGGCCAGGTGGGCGAAGACGCGGTCGGGCCGGCCGGACGTCCCCGGCGGGGCGTAGTCGTCGGACACGACGGCGATGTCGCACGCCGCGACCATCGCGTCGGTGTGCGGCTTGTGGGACCCGGCATCGAGGATCACGGGGATGCCGGCCGCGCGGGCACGTGCGGCGAGCGGCAGGGAGATCTCCGGGAAGTAGCCGTCGATCAGCACGGCGCCGACGCCGTCGAGCGACGCCTCGACGTGCGGCGCGAGGCCTCCGCGGGTGGCCACGCCCGAGGGCGACACCACGGCGCGGTCCCCGGTGGAACGCGTGACCATGATCGAGGCGGTCACGGGCGGGCCGTCGTAGGCGGCCGCCTCGAGGATCGAGACCCCGCTCCGCGCCAGATCGGCGCGCATCACGTCCGTGAGCTCGTGCCGGGGAAGCGCCGTGACGAGCGTGGGGGAGCCGCCGCATCGTGCGAAGGCGACCGCGGCGTTGGTCGCCGGGCCGCCGGCGCAGACCGAGAACTCGAGCGCCGCGACCTTCTCGTTGGGCGCGGGGAGGCGCTCGACCAGCTGGACGATGTCGAGCGTCGCGAGCCCGGCGAACAGTGCGGCGGCGGTCACGCCGACAGCGTAGCGACACCTGCCGATGCAGACCTCGGGGCGGGCATGGGGGAAGATAGGCGCCATGACCGACTCCATCCGGGTGACCGGCGGGCGCCCCCTCACGGGCGAGATCTCCGTCCGCGGCGCGAAGAACTTCGTCTCCAAGGCCATGGTGGCCGCGTTGCTGGGATCGACCCCGTCGACCCTGCGCAATGTGCCTGATATCCGCGACGTCGCCGTCGTCTCCTCGCTGCTCCGCCTGCACGGCGTGGGCGTGGACTACGACGTCGACTCGGGGGTCCTCGCGATGGACACCTCGAGCCTGGTGCGCGCGGACGCGGCGCAGATCGCCGCCCACGCGGGCTCGTCCCGCATCCCGATCCTCCTGTGCGGGCCGCTGCTGCACCGCCTGGGCGAGGCGGTCATCCCGGACCTGGGCGGATGCCGCATCGGCGACCGCCCGATCGACTTCCACCTGGAGATCCTCCAGAAGTTCGGCGCGACCGTCACGCAGATGGAGGACGGCCTCTATCTCACGGCGCCCCACGGGCTCAAGGGCATCAAGCACAGGCTCGAGTACCCGTCGGTGGGCGCGACCGAGCAGCTGCTGCTCACCGCGGTGATGGCCGAGGGCATCACGCACCTCGAGGGTGCCGCCGTCGAGCCCGAGATCAAGGACCTCATCGACACGCTCCAGAAGATGGGCGCGATCATCTCGGTGTCCACCGACCGGTCCATCACCATCGAGGGTGTCGAGCGGCTGCGCGGCTACGACCACGTCGCGCTCACCGACCGCATCGAGGTGGGCTCGTGGGCCGCCGCCGCGCTCGCGACCAAGGGCGACATCTTCGTCCACGGCGCGCAGCAGCGCACCATGGGCATGTTCCTCAACGTCTTCCGCAAGGTGGGAGGCGAGTTCGAGGTGGTGCGGGACGGCATCCGCTTCTACCACCCGGGCTGCGACCTCAAGCCGATCGCCCTCCAGACGGACGTCCACCCGGGCTTCATGACCGACTGGCAGCAGCCGCTCGTCGTCGCGCTCACGCAGGCCAAGGGCCTCAGCATCGTCCACGAGACGGTCTACGAGAACCGCTTCGGCTTCACCGACGCGCTCAACCAGATGGGTGCGCAGGTCCAGCTGTTCCGCGAGTGCCTGGGCGACGTCGCGTGCCGGTTCGGCGCGCGCAACTTCCAGCACTCGGCCGTAATCTCGGGCCCGACGCCGCTCAAGGCGGCGGACATCGAGGTGCCGGACCTGCGCGGAGGCTTCTCGCACCTCATCGCGGCGCTCACGGCCGAGGGCACGTCCACCGTGCGCGGCATCGGGATCATCGACCGCGGCTACGAGAACTTCCGAGGCAAGCTCGCAGCCCTCGGGGCGGAGGTCGAGTAGGCCGTGCCCACGCCTCCGTCACGCTTCTACCGCAACGCGGCGCGCCCGCTGCAGGCGCTGCTCACCTCGGCCACCCGCAAGGACTGGCACGGCGCCGAGCACCTGCCGATGGACAGCGGGTTCATCGCGGTGTCCAACCACGTGTCCTATGCTGACCCGCTCACGCTGGCGCACTTCCTCTACAACAACGGGCATCCGCCGCGCATCCTCGCGAAGGAGAGCCTGTTCCGCGCGTCGTTCATCGGCTGGCTGCTGCGCGGCTTCGACCAGATCCCGGTGCACCGCGGCACGTCGCGTGCCGCTGAGGCCGTCGACGCCGCGGTCGAGGTGCTCGAGCGCGGCGACATGATCGCGATGTTCCCCGAGGGCACGCTCACCCGCGACCCCGAGCTGTGGCCCATGGCGGCGCGCACCGGTGTCGCGCGCATGGCGCTCTCGACCGGCGTCCCCGTGGTGCCCATCGCCCAGTGGGGAGCGCATCGTCTGCTCCCGCGCTACGGCAAGATGATCCACCCGTTCCCGCGCAAGACCATCACCGTGGTCGCGGGTCCGCCCGTCGACCTCGACGACCTGCGCGGCGGGGACCTCGACACCGCGACGCTGCGCGAGGCCACGGATCGCATCATGACTACGCTGACAGGCATGGTCGCGGAGATTCGAGGCGAGACGCCGCCGGACGAGCCCTACGACATGCGTGCCAAGGGCGACGGGCGGCCCGCCCGATGACCCGTGCGGCGGTGCTCGGCGCCGGCGCCTGGGGCACCACCTTCGCGGCCGTGCTCGCCGATGCGGGGACCGACGTGACCCTGTGGGGGCGCGATCCCGAGGTGATCCGCTCCGTGCGAGACGACCGTCGCCACGAGGGCTCGATCCCCGGCGTCGAGCTGCCCGCGGGCATCCACGCCACCACGGACGTCGAGGAGGCGCTCGCGGGCGCGGACATCGTGGCGGTCGCGGTGCCGGCGCAGCACGTCCGAGGCATCGTCGCGCCGTTCCGTGACCTGGTGCCCGACGGCGCCGTCGCCGTGTCGCTCATGAAGGGCATCGAGCAGGGCACCCACGAGCGCATGTCCGAGGTGCTCTCCGAGGTCTGGGCGCTCGCGCCCGAGCGCATCGCCGTGGTCTCCGGGCCCAACCTGGCGCGCGAGATCGCGCAGCGCCAGCCGACCGCGACGGTCGTGGCCTCCGCCGACGCGGAGGCGGCCGAGCTGGTGGCGGCGTCGACCGCATCGTCCTACTTCCGCCCCTACACGAACGACGATGTCGTGGGCGTCGAGCTGTGCGGCGCGTACAAGAACGTCATCGCGGTGGGTGTGGGCATCACCGACGGGCTGGGCTTCGGCCACAACACCACCGCGACCGTCATCACGCGAGGGCTCGCGGAGATCACGCGCCTGGGTCTCGCGATCGGCGCGCGCCCGGAGACCTTCTCCGGCCTCGCGGGCATGGGCGACCTCATCGCGACGTGCGCCTCGCCGCTGTCGCGCAACCACACGCTCGGGGCTCACCTGGGGCGGGGGAGCACGCTCGACGAGGCGATCTCGCTGACGCGCGGCACCGCTGAGGGCGTCAAGACCGCGGCGGCCGTCCAGGAGCTCGCCGCCGGGGCGGGCGTGGACGTCCCGATCTGCGACGGGGTGGTGACGATGCTCGAGGGAGAGGCGCCGGTGCACGCGGTGATCGAGGCGCTCATCACGCGCCCGCGCAAGGCGGAGGTCGACTGATGGGCAACCCGACCGTCGCCGTGGTCTTCGGCGGGCGCTCGACCGAGCACGGCGTGTCCTGCGTGACCGCGGGAGGCGTGCTCGGCGCGATCGACCGCGGCCGCTGGGACGTGATCGCGATCGGCATCACCCGCGAGGGCCGCTGGACGCTCGTGTCGGACGACGCCGCCGACTGGCGCATCGTCGACGGCGAGATGCCGGACGTCCCCGCGTCCGATGCCGTGGTGATCCCCCCGTTCGAGGCGGGATCACGCGAGTGGCGCGTGGTCGAGGACGGCGCGCTGCGCTCGCTGGGCGAGATCGACGTCGTGTTCCCGCTCCTGCACGGGCCGTGGGGCGAGGACGGCACGGTCCAGGGCGCGCTCGAGCTGGTCGACGTCCGCTACGTCGGGTCGGGCGTGCTCGCCTCGGCGGCAGGGATGGACAAGCAGTTCATGAAGACGATCTTCGCGGACGCCGGCCTGCCCGTGACGCCCGATGTGGTGGTCACCCCCGAGCGCGGCATCGAGGCGCAGCGCGAGGCGATCGAGGCGCTGGGCCTGCCCGTGTTCGTCAAGCCCGCGCGTGCCGGATCGTCGATGGGCATCTCGAAGGTGTCGTCCTGGGACGCGCTCGACGCGGCCGTCGCCGGGGCGCAGAAGCACGACCCGAAGGTGCTCATCGAGGCGGCCGTGGTGGGACGCGAGATCGAGACCGCGGTGCTCGCGACCGCGTCGGGCCTGCTGACCTCGCCCCCGGGAGAGATCATCACGGGCGGCGATCACGACTTCTACGACTTCGACGCGAAGTACCTCGACGAGGCCGCCGTGACGCTGCTGTGCCCGACCTCGCTCGAGCCCGCGGTCGCCGCGACGGTCGCGGACTTCGCCAAGCGCGCCTTCCGGGCGATCGGCGCGGAGTCGCTCGCCCGTGTGGACGTGTTCGTGACGGACGCGGGCGGCGTGGTGGTCAACGAGATCAACACGATGCCCGGATTCACCACCACCTCGATGTACCCGCGCATGGCGGCCGCCGCAGGGATCCCGTACGGCGAGCTCATCGAGACCCTGCTGACCGTGGCGCTCGAGCGCCCGGTCGGTCTGCGCTGACGCCCGTCCCGACACCCCCAACGGATCTGGGCTCGACACGCCGTCCTGGACTCCTTCACATCCGCATGCGCGCGGCGTGTCGCAGCCGATTCCGTTCGCTCTGTCAGATGTGGGCGGTCGGCGGTCAGCGGCACTCGAGGCCGTTGGACGGCGCGCGCGACGCCGCGGGAGAGACCTCGGCGAGCACGTCCCCGATCGCGTCCTGCGCCCGCTCCTTGGGCACGAGCAGCTCGACGGCGGGGGAGCGGCCGAAGGTCACGGTCCGCCACCGCGTGTCCTCGTCGATCACGAGCCAGTCGACGGTGCCGCTCGAGGTCTCGACCGCGATGCACTGCTCGGTGGTCGGCCCTGGCGGCTCGACGCCGCACCGCATGACGAGCGGGAACTCCTCGCCCCACGACGCGGTGGCCTGCGACGTGGTCTCGCGATACTCGAGGCCGCCGACCACGTCGGGCACGGCGAGCATGATCCGTGCGCAGTCGGGATCGGCGGCGTACGGCGCCGGCTCGACCGTGAGCGGGGCGGTGCAGGCCGCGAGGGGGACCGTCAGCAGTGCGAGCGTGAGCAGTTGAGGACGGCGGACCATGCACCGAGCCTAGGCGGCCTGGGACGATGCGCCGTCCGTGCGTGGCCGCTCGGCGACCACGATCCGGTCGCGCCCCTCGCGCTTCGCGCGGTACATCGCGGCGTCGGCGCGGTGGATCGCCGAATCCAGGCGCTCTCCAGGCTCGACCACCGCCACGCCGTAGCTCACCGTGGGCATGGTCTCGACATCGGCCGCCGTGGCGCGAGCGTACGCCCCGCGGATCTCGGAGAGGTGAGTGAGAACGGACTGCGTGTCGCCGGTCGCGAACACGATCCCGAACTCCTCGCCACCGATCCGCCCCGCAAGGTCCCGTGCGCCGATGCCATCGCGCAGGGTCGCCCCGAACGCGGCGAGGGCGCGGTCCCCGGCCGCGTGGCCGCACGTGTCGTTGAGCTGCTTGAAGCGGTCGACGTCGGCGACCACCACGGTCGCGCCGCCGGCATGCCCGCGGAGCCGGACGGCCGCGCGTCGCGTGAACTCGTCGCGGTTCCACAGACCGGTGAGCGTGTCGAGCGTCGCGCGCATCTGCAGGTCGACGACGCGCTCGACCTGGCTCAGCTCGCTCAAGGTGAACGTGATGATGATGAGGAGGAACAGCACCGCGAGCGCATTCGCGCTCACGCCGGCGTAGGCGGCGAAGAACGGGTCCTCCGGCCCCAACGCGACGAAGAGCACGGTGCGCCACACGTAGAAGGTGGCGAGGGCCGAGGCTCCGACGGCGAGCCCTGTGATGGCCATGGTCCCGGCCGAGGCGGACACGTCGCCCTCTGCTCGCGCGTGCGAGTCTCGGAGCATCCACAGGTCCCGAGCGGAGAGCACGAAGTACACGGTCATGCACAGCAGCGTGACGGTGCTGCCGGCCCAGTAGCCGAGCTCGTGCGCCTCGATGGCGGATGCGACGGACGCTGCTGCCACGCCCGGGAGCGTGAGGCGCCAACCGGTGCGTGCGCCGCGCAGGGCCCTGGAGGCGGCCCACGCGCACGCGGCGGAGTACACTCCCGCCGCGTTGGCAGGGGGCACCGTGATGAGCGCGTTCTGGTCGGTGATCACCAGGCTCATGGCGTTGCTGAGCGCCGCCGAGATGAGCAGGCCGATCCACCAGGCGGCGTACCGGCTACGGTCGCGGAGATACACCGCGAAGATCGAGAGCACCAATACCGTCAACGACACGAGGGTCAGCGCGACATTAAGTGTCATTTCATCCATAGCGGTGTCAGGTTAACCTCCGCGCGAGCGCTGGTTGCGACGATTCGGACCTCCCGGGGTATGGGTTTGGTCACACCCTGGGGGGCATCGTTTCGCCGTCACGCGACGGAGTCGACCACCACTCGGTCGCGGCCTTCGCGCTTCGCCTGGTACATGGCCGCGTCGGCGCGCTGCAGCGCTTCCGAGAGCGGCTCGCGCGCGCTCGCGAAGGCCACGCCGCAGCTCACGGTGGGCGTGGCGTCCTGATCGGATGTGGCGACCGTGTACTCGAGCCGGAGGGCCTCGACGCGGGCCCGGGCCGTGCCGACGTCGCTCGTGGCGATGAGCAGCGCGAACTCCTCGCCGCCCAGCCGGCCGGCGAGGTCCCGGGGTCCGAGCGCATGGCGGACCGCGGCGCCGAAGGCGGCGAGCGCGCGGTCCCCGGCCGCATGGCCGTGCGCGTCGTTGAGCGCCTTGAAGTGGTCGAGGTCCGCCACGACGATCGCGGTGAGCTCGTTGCGCTGCGCGACGCGCAGCGCGGCACGGCGGACGAACTCGGCGCGGTTCCAGAGCCGGGTGAGGCTGTCGCGGGTGGCGCGGAGCTCGAGGTCGAAGACCCTTTCGGCCTGGCTCAGCTCGGTCATGGTGAACGTCACCACCACGAGCGCCACGATCAGGGCGATGGTGACGGGGACGGTGCCGACCAGGGTCTCGAAGAGCCGCGCGTCGGGCCCGACGGACACGAACAGCGCGGCGCGGAGCGCGTAGACCGCGCTCAGCGCGCCCACCGTCGTGCCGAGCACCGTGGTGGCCCGGTCCGCGCTCGCCGACGAGTAGCGGCCGCTCGAGTCTCGGTGCTCGATCCGGACCTCGCGCATGGCGTGCGCGGCGAGGCCGAAGTAGACGGCCATCGCGGTGAGGAAGGCGGCGCCGCCCGCCCACGTATCGGTGGTGGGGGAGTCGAGCTGCGTCACGAGCATCGTGGCGGCGGGGCCGACGAGCACCGGGCCCCAGCCGGTCGCGCGACCGCGGAGCGATCGGGCGGCGGCCCACGTGCAGACCGCGCCGAGCACGCCGAGGGCGTTGGCGATGGGCACGCTGAACGTCTGCGCCTCGCTACCGTTGAACAGGTACAGCGTGGTGCTGGCCGCGACCGCGATGAGCGCCGCGGACCACCATGCAGCGAAGCGGGAGCGGTGGCGGAGGTAGACGCCGGTGTAGGACAGCACGAGCAGCGTCGCCGCCACCGCGGTCATGGCGACGCGCAGGGTCAGCGGATCGAGCACCGAGGCAGGTTACCGCTCGGATCATGCCCACGTACAGGGGATTTGGCCAGGACTTGACGCGCGGAGCTCGCGCGGCGCGCATCGGTGTACCGTCACCTGGTGATCGCGCTCCGCCCGTTGCCGCATCGGCGCGCCTTCGCGCTCGCGTGGCCGGCGATCGTCGGCAACGTCACGGTGCCCCTCGTCGGGCTCGTCGACACCGCCATGCTGGGGCACTTCTCGGACGCGACGCACATCGGCGCGGTGGCGCTCGGCTCGACCGTCCTGAGCGCGGTCATGTGGCTCGTCGGGTTCCTGCGCACGGGGACCACCTCGCTCGTGGGCCGTGCGCTCGGCGCCGGCCAGGACGATGCGGCGGTCGCCCATGCGCAGCGTGCCGCGATCCTCGCGCTCGCGATCGGCGGAGGTGCCGTCCTGGCGCAATGGGTCGCGATCCCCGCGATCATGGCCGTCCTCGCGCCCGCGGGCGACGTGCGCGACCTCGCGATCCAGTACGCCTGGATCCGGATGGCGTCCGTGCCCGCCGCGCTGCTCACGCTGGTGGTCTCGGGGTGGTTCGTCGGCTCGGGTGACACGCGGCGGCCCCTGGCGATCGTCGCGACCGTCAACGTCGTCAACCTGGTGCTCGACATCGCGTTCGTCGGCGGCCTCGGATGGGGTTCCGCGGGGGCGGCCGCGGCGACGGTGATCGCGGAGTGGCTCGGGCTCGCGCTCGCGGTCGTGCTGTGGTGGAGGGCCGTCTCCGCCCCCGTGCGAGCGGCCGTGCGGCGCTGGCGCGGACGTGGGCTGCGGAGCGGGTGGCGGCGCCTCGCGGCGATGAACGGCGACCTCTTCGTGCGCACCGCGATCCTGTACTCGGTGCTGACCTTCGTGACGGCGTACGGTGCGCGGCTGGGGCCCGACATCCTGGCCGCCAACGCGATCCTCATGCAGCTCATGCTGCTGTCGAGCTACGGCCAGGACGGGTACGCGCACGCCGCCGAGGCGATGGTGTCGCGCGAGATCGGCCGCCGCGACGTGCCGGCCTTCCACCGCGCGGTGGTCGCGTCGGCGTTGCCCGCCGTGGCGATCGGCGCGGTCTTCACGCTCCTGTACCTGGTCGCGTCGGGGCCCTTCATCGCGGTGCTCACGTCGATCCCCTCGGTGACCGAGGCCGCGGACGCATACATCGGCTGGGTCGTGTGGCTCCCGCTCGCGTCGTCGCTCGCGTACCTGTTCGACGGCGTCTTCCTCGGCTCGGGGAGGACGCGCTCGATGGTCACCACCATGGCCGCCTCCGCCGCGCTGGTCTTCGTGCCGACGCTCCTCGCGGGAATCGCGTGGGTCGGGGACCCCCGCAACGACGACCTCTGGCGCGCGTTCCTGCTGTTCAACGTCGCGCGCGGGGTATTCCTCGGGTTCTCGTACCTTCGCGTCACGCGCCGGGGCGCGTGGCTCGCGACGGCCCACGCCTGATCCTGTCACGAACAATGTCAAGAACTCTTGACACCGTGTCAAGCCAGGCTTACCTTCGAGGTGTCAAGAACCTTTGACATCCGGGGGGATGCCATGACCATGACCGAACGCACCGTGTGGGCCACGCTCGTCGTGTTCCCGCTCGTCGGCCTCGTCTACTTCACCGTCATCCTCACGCAGGCCGCCGACCGTCCTCTCGAGGAGGTCTCGTGGGTCACGCCGATGCTGTGGGCCTGGGGCTCGCTCATCGTGTTCATCATCCTCGGCGTCATCGCGTCCGCGATCGCCACCGGCATCAAGGCGGAGGTCGCGGGGGAGAAGCCCGACTTCGAGGACGGCGACGAGCGCGACAAGCTGATCGAGCGCTTCGGGAACGCACGCGCGTACACGATGTCCTCGCTCGGCGGCTTCGTCGCGACCATCCTGCTCATGCTCGACGTCGACCGGTTCTGGCCGGCCAACACCCTGTTCCTCGCCGGGCTGCTCGCCGGCGTCATCGCGGCGGGCAGCCGCATCCACGCCTACCGGACCGGGCTCTGATGGGACGGTCCACCAAGGTCACCAACGCGATCCGCGCGCTGCGGTTCGCGCACGGAGAGATGACCCAGGCCGATCTGGCGGCGCGCATCGGCGTCACCCGCCAGACGGTCATCGCCATCGAGCAGGGCCGCTACTCGCCCTCGCTCGAGATGGCCTTCCAGATCGCGCGGGCCCTCGAGGTCCCGCTCGACGCGGTCTTCCAGTACCCCGACGAGGCCGCCTAGCCCTCGTGGAGACCCTCCCCGCGCGCACCAGGTGCGACGCGGACGCCTGAGCGCGCCTTCTCGACGATGGAGACCCACCATGTCCCTCATCCGCACCGCCCGCCTCACGGGCGCCGCCTACCTCGGTCTCGCCGTCACCGGCATGATCGGGTTCCTGTGGCTGCGTCCCGAGATCGTCGCCGACGACCCGGCGACCACCCTCGCCCACCTGACCGACGACGCCGGCGCAGCGCACGCGCTGGTGGTGCTCGAGCTGGGCATCGTGCTGACGCAGGCGCTCGCCGCGATCGGGTTCCTGGCCCTGTGGCGCCGTGAGGCGCCCGTGGCAGGCGCATCGATCGCCGCCTACGGCCTGCTCAACTCGGCCGCGATCATGACCTCTGCCGCCGCGATGGCGACGGCGAACGCGGTCGCCGCGGACCCTGCCCTGGCCCCTGCCGGGGACGCGGCCGGCACGGTCCAGCTCCTGTACGAGATCAGCGACCACGCCTGGGGCGTCGGCGCGGTGTTCTTCGGGCTGTGGCTCATCCCGATGGGCTGGGCGGTCCTCACGACCGGCCGCATGCCCGCGATCCTGGGCTGGCTGCTCACGGTCGGCGGCGTCGGGTACGTCGCGTCGGCTTTCGTCGGCTACGGGTGGGCCGACGCCCCGGCGGCGCTGGTCGAGGGCCTCACGTTCCCGGCGACGGCGGGCGAGCTCTGGATCATCGCCTACCTCCTCATCGTCGGGATCAGGCCCGACACCTCCGTCGCCGCTCCAGCGGCCCCGAATGGAAAGGTGGTGGTCGTGCCATGAAGGCGGTGACCTACTCCACGTACGCAGGACCCGAGACGCACGAGCTGCGCGAGATCCCCATCCCCGAACCCGGCGAAGGCCAGGTGCGCATCCGGGTGACGGCGGCCGGGCTCAACCCGTGGGACTGGCACATCTACCGCGGCGACCCGTGGCTCGCGCGGTTCAGCTTCGGCCTGCGGTCGCCGGGCACGCGCGTGGTCGGCGCCGATGCGGCGGGCGAGGTCGACGCGGTCGGTCCGGGCGTCGAGGGCTTCGCCGTCGGCGACCGCGTGTTCGGCTTCCTCGGCTTCGGCGGCTGCGCCGACTTCGCGGTGGCCGAGTCGTCGAAGATCGCGCGCACGCCCGGCGGCGCCACCGACGCGGAGGCGGCCGCGGTGCCGATCGCCGCGATCACGGCGCTCGGCGGTCTCGAGGACGGCGGAGGGTGCGAGGGCAAGCGCGTCCTGGTGATCGGCGCCTCGGGAGGGGTGGGTCACATGGCGGTGCAGATCGCCCGCGTCCTCGGTGCCAGCCGGGTCGTGGCGGTGTGCTCGGGCGCCAACGCCGCGATGGTGTCGTTGCTCGGCGCGGACCGGGTGATCGACTACACGCGGGAGGACGTGCGCGAGTGCGGCGAGGTATTCGACGTCGTGTACGACACGGTGGGCACCACGTCGGTGCCCCGACTGCGGCGCATCCTCGCCCGCGACGGCGTCTACCTCGCCGCCGGAGGGCTCGGTGGCGGGCCGGTGCTGGGTCCCGCGTGGGCCATCTTCCGCGCGAAGCTGTCCGGCCCGTTCGCGCGGCGCCGCGTGGCGGTGGTCGGGACCGAGCCGTCGACCGAGAACCTCGGTCGGGTCGCAGCCTGGATCGAGGCCGGGCGGGTGCGCCCCGTCATCGCCGCGACGTATCCGTTGGAGCGCACCGCGGAGGCGTTCGCGCGGCTCGAGGCGCAGCACGTCGCCGGCAAGCTCGTGGTGCAGGTCGCGTGACGCGCCCGATGCCCCGCCGGGTCCCCGCCCGGCCGGGCGTCCCGCGCCTGGCGAGGTCCTGCATCGTCCCGCCCTACGCTTGACGCCATGACGACGATCGGCGAGATGGGGGAGGACGCGCTCATCGCGGCCTTCGCCCCGCGGCTGCCCGTGTCCGACGCCGAGATCCTCGGCCCGGGTGACGATGCGGCGGTGGTCGCGGTCGACGGCGACCTCGTGGTGTCGTCGGACATCCTCGTCGAGGGGCGCCACTTCCGCATGGACTGGTCGACGCCCGAGGACGTGGGCTGGCGCGCGGCGATGCAGAACCTCGCCGACATCGACGCGATGGGCGCGGTGCCGACCGCGCTGCAGATCACGCTCGCGGCGCCCGCATCGCTCGAGGCCGACTGGGTGATGCGCTTCGCCGACGGCCTTCGGGAGGCGTGCGAGCCGCATGGCGTCGGCGTGGTCGGCGGTGACCTGTCGGGGGCCAGCGAGGTCTCCGTGTGCGTCACGGTGCTGGGCGAGACCCACGGCACCGAGCCGATCACCAGGGACGATGCGCTCCCCGGTCAGGTCGTCGCGGTCTCGTCACCGCTCGGCGCGGCCGCCGCCGGCTACGTCCAGCTGACCGAGGGGCGCCGGATCGACGAGGAGTCGATCGGGCTGTTCCTCCGCCCGCGCCCCCGCATCGGCGCCGGGCTCGAGGCCGCGCTGCATGGCGCGACCGCGCTCATGGACATCTCCGACGGTCTGCTGCGGGACGCATCGCGCATCGCCCGCCGCTCGGACGTCGGTATCGACATCCGAGCCGAGGACGTGCCCCTCCACGAGGGCGCCCGCTTCGCCGCGATCGAGCTCCAGGTCGACCCGCGGCCGTGGGCGCTCACCGGCGGCGAGGACCATCACATGCTCGCGGTCTTCCCCCGGGAGTCGGCCGTGCCTGCCGGCTGGACCGTGGTGGGGGAGACCACCGACGCGTTCGCGGGCGTGCGCGTCGACGGCGAGGTGCCCGGCACGCTGGGCTGGGACCACTTCGGGGGCTGAGTGGGGCGCCGACGTGTGCGCCCTGCGCGGCCGTCCGGGCATACGAAAACGGACGTCCTCGGAGGAGAGGACGTCCGTCTCGGGATGAGGTCGGCTGTCAGCCGCGCCGAACCGCGCCAAGGCGCGGATCCATCAGATGGCGCGCTGGACCTTGCCGGCCTTGAGGCACGAGGTGCACACGTTGAGTCGCTTGGGGGTACCCGCGACCACGGCACGCACGCGCTGGATGTTCGGGTTCCAGCGACGCTTGGTGCGGCGGTGCGAGTGCGAGATGCTGTGACCGAAGGACGGTCCCTTGGCGCAGACGTCGCAGGTGGCAGCCACGATAGTTCTCCTAGTTTCTGGCGCAGGTCGACGATTCGACCGGCAAAGCTTGGGGGCCCGGGTGCTCGGGCAACCGCAATAGGTTAACCGAAGAACCGGGATTGCGGCAAACCCGACGACTAGCGCGGCGTGTACCGGGAGGGATGTCCGCGGCGTCGGTGGGCCGTGCCACGATAGTACGCGAGCGGCGACCCCACGCGGCTCGACAGTCGGAGGTGACCCGTGAGCGAAGCGCATGCCCTGCGCCGCTGGCTCGGGTCCGGCTTGGACGCCGTGCGCCGTTCGCGCGGCACCCTCGACGCCATCAACGTCTTCCCGGTCGCCGATGCCGACACCGGCACCAACGTGTACCTCACCCTCCAGGAGGGCAACCGGGCGATCGCGCGTCTCCCCGCCGACGCCTCGCATCGTGACGTGGCCGCGGCCTTCGCCCGCGGCGCGTTGCTCGGTGCCCGCGGGAACTCGGGCGTGATCGTGAGCCAGTACCTGTCGGCGCTGCTGCGGGTGGTCGACGCGAAGGGCGGTCTCGAGTCCATCGACGCCGCCGGGATCGCCGACGCCCTCTCGCGCGCGTCGGAGGCCGCATACGCCGCCGTCGGCACTCCCGTCGAGGGCACCATCCTGACCGTCGCTCGCGCGGCCGCGCGAGCGTCGACCGCCGTCGCGGCGCGCGCGGGCACCCGCGAGGACGCCATCGTGGCCGCCGTCGACGGCGCACGCGAGGGGCTGCGTCTCACCACCGAGCAGCTCCCGAGCGCGCGGGCCGCGGGCGTGGTGGACGCCGGGGCGGCCGCGCTGGTGCTCCAGCTCGAGATGCTCGCCGAGACCATCGCGGGAGCCGATGCCCTCGCCCATCATCCCGAGGTCGCGTGGGGGATCCCGGGGCATCGTCACCAGGTGGTGCAGCCGGGTCACCCGGGCCACGGTGAGGCGCACGGCGGCGCCTACGAGGTGATGTTCGTGGCCGATCGCGACGAGGACTCGCGCGCCGGCCTGGTGACGAGGCTGGGGGAGGTCGGCGACTCCACCACCGTGACCGCCGGCATGGGCCTGCTGCACGCCCACGTCCACACCGACCACCCCGCGGACGCGGTCGCGATCGCCGAGAGCGTCGAAGCGCACCAGATCGTGGTGCGGTCGATCGCGATGAGTGTGGTGCAGGACCGTGCCGCGACCGGCGTGGTCGCGCTCACCACCTGCCCCGGGCTGGCGGAGCCGCTCGCCGACGCCGGCGCCGTGGTGCTCGTGGTCCCCGATCCGGGCGCGCTTCGCAAGCGCGACCTCAAGCGCGCGGTCCGCGATGCCTCGGGCGCGGAGGCCATCGTCATCGCGGGTGACGGTGCGCTGCTCGGCGCCGCCCACGAGCTCGCCGACAAGCGAGGCAAGCCCGACCTGGTGATCGTCGACACGAGCCACGAGGCGCACGTGATCGCAGGCGTCGCCGCCTCGGCGCTCGCGACGCCGGGCGAGGACGTCGAACAGCTCATGCGCGCGGCCGTCGCGACAACGACGGTGGGGGAGAGCACCGGCGATGCTCTCGACGAGGACCTGGACGGCCTCATCGGCCCCGACACCGAGGTGGTGACGCTCGTGCTCGCGCGCGGCATCGACCCCGCGGTGGGCGACGAGGCCCGTGCGTCCGTCGAGGCACGCTCACCCGGAGCGGAGGTCGCGGTCTATCGCGGCGGCCAGGAGTGGCCGCCCATCCTCATCGGCGTCGAGCGGGCGCCCGCGTGACTGGGAGCGAGCCCGGACGGCTGGCCGAGCCGCTCGCGAAGGTCCTCGGCGCGCGCACCGCGGGCTCGCTCGAGAAGCTCGGGCTGGCCACCACGGGAGACCTGCTGCGCCACTACCCGCGTCGCTACGGCGCGCCGGGCGAGATGACCCCCCTCGCCGAGCTGCGGGTCGGCGAGCACGTCACGGTCATGGCGCAGGTCCGGACGACGACCGTGCGGCAGATGCGCTCGCGCGGCGGGGCCATGCTCGAGGCGATCGTCACCGACGGGCGCGACAGCCTCCAGCTCACGTTCTTCGCCAAGCGCGCCGGGGTGCTGCGCATGCACGAGGACAAGCTCCGCGCGGGACGTCGCGGCCTGTTCACCGGCACGGTCGGCGACTACCGCGGACGCCGTCAGCTCACCCATCCCGACTACGTCCTGGTCGGGGTCGACGCCGCCGACGAGGACGCCGCCCTGGCCGAGGCCTCCCGCCCCATCCCGATCTATCCGGCCGTCGCGAGCGTGCCCACGTGGCGCATCGGCCGCGCGGTGCGCGCGGTGCTCGACCCGCTCACCGAGGCGGACGTGCCTGACCCGCTGCCGGTGGAGCTGCGGGAGCGTCGCGGATTGCCGACGCTCCTCGAGGCGTTGCGGCTCGTCCACGTCCCCGACACCGAGGCGGACTTCGCTCGTGGGCGCGAGCGGCTGCGCTTCGAGGAGGCGCTGGTCCTGCAGACCGCGCTCGCCAGGCGCCGCGCGGACCATGAGGCGCTGTCGGCCACGCCGCGCCCTGCACGCGACGGCGGCCTGGTGGCCGCGCTCGACGCCCGGCTGCCGTACGCGCTCACGGCGGGTCAGGTCGCGGTGGGCGAGGCCGTCGCGTCCGACCTCGCGCGCGACACCCCGATGCTCCGCCTGCTCCAGGGCGATGTGGGCGCCGGCAAGACGGTGGTCGCGCTGCGCGCGATGCTCCAGGTGGTCGACGCGGGAGGGCAGGCGGCGCTGCTCGCGCCCACCGAGGTGCTGGCGGCTCAGCACGCGCGCTCGCTGCGCGCGCTTATGGGACCGCTCGCCCACGGCGGGATGCTCACCGCGGCGGACGATGCGACGCGCGTGGTGCTGCTCACGGGCTCGCAGGGCTCGCGCGAGCGGCGAGCGGCGCTTGCGGAGGCGGCCTCGGGGGCCGCGGGCATCGTGGTCGGGACCCATGCGCTCCTGAGCGAGACGGTCCAGTTCGCGGACCTGGGCCTCGTGGTGGTCGACGAGCAGCACCGGTTCGGGGTCGAGCAGCGCGACGCGCTGCGCTCGCGCGGCGAGCGGGTCCCGCACACGCTCGTGATGACGGCGACCCCGATCCCGCGCACCGTCGCGATGACCGTGTTCGGGGACCTCGAGACCTCGGTGCTCAGCGACCGCCCGGCGGGCCGGCAGGAGACCGTGACGCACCTGGTCCCGGCGGGCAACGCGGCGTGGATCGACCGCGTCTGGGCGCGCGTGCGCGAGGAGGTCGATCGTGGCGGGCGGGCCTACGTGGTCTGCCCCCGTATCGACGGCGACAGCGAGGAGGAGGCCGAGGACGTGCCCCTGGACGCCCTCGAGGCGGACGATGCGGGCGAGGGCTCCGGCGCCGAGCGCCCGCCGCTCGCGGCCGTCATGGAGGTCGCGGAGCAGCTGCGTGCCACGGATGCGCTCGCGGGCGTCGGCGTCTCGGTCATGCACGGCCGGCTCGCCCCGGAGGAGAAGGACGCCGCGATGGCGCGCTTCGCCTCCGGTGAGGCGCCGGTGCTCGTGGCGACCACCGTGATCGAGGTCGGCGTCGACGTCCCCGAGGCCACGGCGATGGTGATCCTCGACGCGCAGCACTTCGGGATCTCGCAGCTCCACCAGCTGCGCGGGCGCGTGGGCCGCGGCGACAAGGCGAGCATCTGCCTGCTGGTCTCGCACTCCGAGCAGGGGACCCTCGCGCACGAGCGGCTGTCCGCGCTCGCGGCCACCACCGACGGCTTCGAGCTCGCCGAGAAGGACCTCGAGCTGCGGCGCGAGGGCGATGTGCTGGGCGCGGCGCAGTCGGGCGGGCGCAACTCCCTCCGGCTGCTGCGGGTGGTGCGCGACGCGAGGGTCATCGAGGAGGCGCGCGAGGAGGCGACGGCCCTGGTCGAGGCGGACCCGGCGCTGTCGGGACACCCCGAGCTCGCGGTCGCGATCGCGGAGCTGCTCGACCCGGAGCGCGAGGACTTCCTCACCCGCTCGTGACCGCCGAGCGTCGCTGGCATGCGGATGCCTCACCGGGTCGGGCGGCGCGATGTCGCGCGCGGGCTCCGCGTCGTCAGCGGAGGGCAGAGCGGCGGCGACCGTGCTTCTGCGCGCGATCCTCGCGCCCTTCGCGCGGTGACGACCACGGGCGCCCCATGGCGCGCATCGTCGGCCGGAAGGCGACCGTGGATGCCCCTTTCCAGGAGGGGACGCGCTGGGGCTACAGGCTCCCGCCGTCCGCGTAGAACTCGGTCACGGTGATCCCACCCGGGAGCGGCACCTGGTGGTCGAGCGAGACGAACCGCCCGTCGTCGTCCTGCCACAGCGCCGGCTCGAGCAGCGCGTACTTCTCCTCGTCCCACGTCGCCCAGTCGTCGAGCAGCAGCCCGCCCGTGTCTCCCGAGTTGGGGTTGACGCACCAGAAGGTGTGCGCCAGGCGGCGCTCGACGATGAGGTCGCGCACCGCGGCCATCCAGCGGTCCTGGCGCTCGTCCTGACCCAGGCGCCCGCCCCACTCGCCGATGAGCAGCGGCGCGATGCCCTCGGAGTCGAGGTACAGCCAGTTGGGCTCCCAGACGTCGCGCTCGAGGCTCGCCTTGGAGAAGGAGGACGTGAACCACGGCTGCTCGTAGACGAGCGGCCCGTACTCATGGGGGGAGTACACCAGCCGGTCCTGGAAGGAGCCGAGGTCGACCGGCGCATCGGCGACGCCCCGGAGGTTGCCGCCCCACCACGTGATGTCGTAGTCCGCGGCGTTCGTCGAGGACCACGAGGCCCCGGCCTTGGGATAGGCCTCGATGCCCTCCACCATGACGAGCACATCCGGGTGGATCGCGAGGATCCTCAGGGCGAGATCCTGCGACACGGCCTGCCAGTCGGTCGCGGCGTCACCCCCGCCCCAGGTGGCGCGAGGGCTCTCGCTCGGCAGCCCGTGAGGCTCGTTCTCGAGGTCGAAGGCGAGGATCGTGTCGTCGTCGCGGTAGCGCTTGGCGACCCACTCCCAGCCCGCGACGAAGTCCTCCGCGGTGACACCGCCCGCGAACCACACCGGGGCGAGGTGGCCCGAGTTGTCGGCGAGCGCGGAGTGCACGTCGAGGATCACCTTGACCCCGCGCTCCTTGCATCCCGCGAGGAACGCGTCGAAGACCTCGAGCGTGTCCAGGCCCGCCTGCGGCCCGGCCTGGTTGACGCTCCCCGAGATCTCCGCCTGGCCGTCCTTCCACTCGAGCAGCAGCTCGGTCGAGATCGGCACGCGGAGCACGTTGATGCCGCGCTGCGCGACCTGGTCCAGCACCGCCTCCATGTCCGCGGTCCACAGGCCGTGCAGCACGCGCTCCGCGGTGTTGAAGCCGAACCAGTTCGCGCCGGTGAGCCACACCGGGTTGCCGTCGAGGTCGACGATGCTCGCGCTGTCGGCGCGCAGCCAGTCGTCGCCGTCGCCGCCCCTCGCGGCCGGGACGTCCCCCGCGGGCGCATCGTCCGGGGTGGACGATGCGGCGGGCGCGGCCGCGCCGGAGCCCTCGGCCTGACAGGTCACGGTGATCGACTCGGGCGCCTCGCCGTCGGCGGTGAAGCCGAAGACGGTGCTCGCGCCCTCGGCGAGCTCGGTGTTGTAGTCGACGGGGCCGACCGTGACGCCGCCCGTGGACCCGATCGCGAGCGTCGAGCTCCACGAGCCGGTGACGGTCGCTTCGGCGAGCTCGAGCGTGACGGTCCACCCCATGATCGGCGCCTCGGCGGTGACGGTGACGTCGCTCTGGAAGCCGCCTTCCCACGAGCCGGTGACGGTGGCCGTTGCGGAACAGGCCGAGGCGGTGGGCGCCGGGGCCTCTCTGGTCGCCGTCGCCACCGTCGATGCGCTCGTGGCGGGGGAGGCCTCGGCGGCCGGCGGCTCATCGTCGCCGCCCGTCGCGCTCGCCACCGCGGCCGTGACGATGACCGCGACCAGCACGCCGGCCGCGACCCATCCCCAGAGCGGCACCCGTGCCAGCTGCTTCCTCGCGTCCACGCACAAACCTCCTGGTCCCTCGACTGACGTCAGCCTAGCGGCGCCCTCAGACGCGCCCGCGGAAGAGGATGAGGCCTCCGTCACACGGTGTCCGAGGTCCCGCGTGAGAGCGCTTACAGTTCTGCGTATGACGGAAGCCATCAGCGCCGATCGTCAGCTGTCCGCCCTGCGCGACCTCGCGTCGCGCGAGCTGTCGCAAGGGATCCTGCCGTTCTGGGAGGCGCACGCCTTCGCGGAGGACGGCTCCCTGCGCGGCGGGGTGAGCGACGATCTGGACTACCTCGACGACCTGCCGCGCCATGCCGTGCTCGCGGCACGCATCCTCTGGACCTTCTCCGCAGCGGCCGAGGCGGTCCCCGCGGACCGCGAGCGTCACCTCGCGACGGCTAGGCGCGCGCTGGCGCAGCTCACCGGCCCGATGTGGGACCCGCAGGCGGGCGGCGTCTTCTGGTCGATCGACGCGCAGGGCGCGGTGATCGACGACCGCAAGCAGATCTACGCGCAGGCCTTCACCGTCTACGCGCTCGCCTGCTGGGCGCGCGTCACCGGTGACGAGGACGCCCTCGAGCGCGCGCTGTGGCTCGCCGGCACGCTCGACTCCGAGGCGCGCGATCGCGAGTACGGCGGCTACGTCGAGGCCCGTGCGCGCGACTGGACGCCCACCGACCGCACCGCGCTGTCCGAGCTCGACCCCGACGTGCCCAAGTCGATGAACACCAACCTCCACGTGCTCGAGGCGCTCACCGAGCTGCTCCGCGCGTCCGCGGATCTCGCGGCGCGCGAGGCGCTCGAGACGCTGCTGCGCACCACCCTCGACTGCATCGTGGTCGAGGCGCCCTTCGCCCACTGCGCTCTGTACTTCGACGAGGCCTGGGACCGCTGCTCCGATGGCGTCTCCTACGGGCACGACATCGAGACCTCGTGGCTGCTGTGGGACGCGTGGGAGGCGCTCACGGCCCACGGCGTGGACGATGCGGACCTCGAGTGGCGCACGCGCGAGGCCTCCCTCGCGCTCGCGGAGGCGGTGCGCCTCCACGGCGTCGACGGCGACGGCGCCGTGCTGTACGCCGGCACGGCGGACGGGCCCACCGATCGGGATCGCCACTGGTGGCCGCAGGCCGAGGGCGTGGTGGGGTGGCTCAACGCCTTCCAGCTGGGCGGCCGCGCCGAGGACCGCCGCGCGGCGATCCGTGCGTGGGACTTCATCGAGCAGCATGTGGTGGACCGCGCTCACGGCGAGTGGCACGCGAGGCTCGACGCGAGCAACCGTCCGCTCGCGGGCGGCACGGGCGACCTCAAGATGGGGCCGTGGAAGTGCCCGTATCACAACGCCCGTGCGTGCCTCGAGGTGCTGCGTCGCATCGAGCCGTGAGGTCCGACCGGCCCCGTAGGCTGGTGCGGTGACCAGGATCATCGCCGGCCGTTGGGGCGGTCGCAGGCTCGCCGTGCCGCCGCGCGGCACACGCCCGACCACGGACCGCGTGCGCGAGGCGGTGTTCAGCCGGCTCGACCACCAGGACCACCTGCGCGGGGCGCGCGTGCTCGACCTGTTCGCGGGCTCCGGCGCGCTCGGGCTCGAGGCGCTGAGCCGCGGCGCCGCATCGGCCACGCTCGTCGAGGCGGATGCGAAGGCCGTGTCCGTGCTGCGCGGCAACGTGCGCGACCTCGGGGCCGCCGGGTCCGCGACCGTGGTGAAGGAGCGCGTGCGGCCGTTCCTGTCGCGCCCCGGGGAGCCGTACGACGTGATACTGCTCGACCCTCCCTACGACATCGTCCGCGAGGACCTCGCGGCGGTCCTCGAGGGCGTCGAGGCGCGGCTCGCCGACGGCGGGGTCGTGGTGCTCGAGTGGGCCTCCCGGGCCGGCGATCCGCCGTGGCCGGAGGGCCTCGAGGGGGTGCGGTCGAAGGCCTACGGCGAGACCGCGATCCACTACGCGGAACGGTTGGAGGCGGTCCGCGAGGGCGGTAGCGTCGAGGCATGACCACCGCAGTCTTCCCCGGCACGTTCGACCCGGTGACGTGGGGCCACGTCGACATCGCCACGCGTGCGCGCTCGATGTTCTCCAGGGTCGTCATCGCCGTCGCCCACAACTCGACCAAGACGCCGCTGCTCGACCTCGACACGCGCGTCGAGCTGGCCCGGCGTGCGGTGCAGCCGATCGACGGCGTCGAGGTGACGCCGGTCGACGGGCTGCTCGTCGACTTCTGCAAGGACATCGGCGCCGGGGTCATCGTCAAGGGGCTGCGCGGCGGCGCGGACTACGACTACGAGCGCCCCATGGCGCTCATGAACCGCTCGCTCACGGGCATCGAGACCGTCTTCATCACGGGCGACAATGCGCTGAGCCACGTCGCATCGTCCCTGGTGAGGGACGTCGCGCGCCACGGCGGCGCCATCGGCCGCTACGTGCCCGACGGCGTGGTCGACGCGGTCACCGAGGCGCTCTCGCGCCAGTAGCGGGGCCGCTCGGCTGGGCTCGCCGTCCCGCCGGGTCGCCCGCGCATGGGAGGATGGTGCCTCGGCCGCCCACCCGGGTTGGCCGAATCCGCCCGCATCGCGTACAGTTGTGGGCTGGCCCTGCCGACAGGCGCGGGCCGAGGTCCCCGCGGACCGGAACGACCAGGAGGCGCGTGTGGCTCACACTTCACGCCCTGCCGCCTCGCCGTACACCTTCTCTGTTCGAGACATCGTGCGGCGCCCAGGCGCGCAGCGCATCGTCTCCGAAGGCTTCCCGGCCCCCGCGGTCCTCGGCACCGATCTGATCGGAGTGCCCGAAGGTGCGGAGGTGAGGCTCGGGCTGAGCCTCGAATCCGTGCAGGAGGGCATCTGGGTCTCCGGAACCGTCCACGGGACGGCGATCGGGGAGTGCGGACGATGCCTGGACGAGGTGCGGCAAGAGATTGCGGCGCCGGTCCAGGGACTGTTCGAGCACCCCGACTCGCGCACCGCGGGCGAGGACGAGGCTTCAGAGGACGTGTTCGAGTTCGACGGTGAGAACCTCGAGCTCGAGCAGGTGGTGAGGGACGCGGTGGTGACAAGCCTCCCGTTCACACCGCTGTGTGACCCGGCTTGCCCGGGGCTGTGCGACCAGTGTGGCGCGCGGCTCGCGGATGATCCCGATCACGCGCACGAGGTGCTGGACCCGAGGTGGGCCGCACTCCAGAGCTTTACCGACGAGAAAGAGAGTTAGCCGTGGCTGTTCCGAAGCGCAAGATGTCGCGCAGCAACACGCGTGCACGTCGCTCGCAGTGGAAGACGACCGCTGCCGACCTTTCGACGTGCCCCCAGTGCAAGGCCGACAAGCTGCAGCACACCGCGTGCCCGTCGTGCGGTGCCTACAACGGGCGCCAGTACGTCGAGGCGCTGCGCACCGAGCACGCGGGCTGAGCCCGCGCGCGGTGGCGTGACGCGAGCGTATGAGCATTCCAGGGCAGCAGTCAGCTGACGCCCTGATCAGCAGGTTGGGTGTCCTCGTGGACCCCGACCTGCTGGTGCTCGCGCTCACCCACCGCTCGTTCGCGTACGAGGCCGGCGGCCTCCCGACGAACGAGCGTCTGGAGTTCCTGGGCGACTCCGTCCTCGGGGTGGTCGTGACGGACCGCCTCTACCACGCCCACCCCGACCTGCCCGAGGGCGAGCTCGCGAAGATGCGGGCCGCATGCGTCTCGCAGCGTGCCCTCGCCGTCGTGGCCCGCGAGATCGGCCTGGGCCCGTGCATCCTGCTGGGCAAGGGCGAGCGCGCCACCGGCGGGAACGACAAGGACTCGATCCTGTGCGACGCCTTCGAGGCGATCCTCGGCGCGATCTACCTCTCGCACGGCATCGACGTCACCCGCGAGGCGATCCTGCGCCTCCTGGGGCCGAGCCTCGAGGCCGCCGCCACGTCCGGCGTGGCTCTCGACTGGAAGACCTCCCTGCAGGAGGCCTGCGCCGAGCGCGGCCTCGGCAGCCCCGTCTACGCCGTCACCGGTGAGGGACCGGACCACGCGCGCCGCTTCACCGCCACCGTCCTCATCGCCGGCGAGCCGAAGGGCTCCGGCACCGGCACCGCCAAGAAGCACGCCGAGCAGGACGCGGCCGCCGAGGCGTACGCCGCCATCACCACGGTCGACTGACGCCGTCGGCGTCCAAGGATCGCGTTGCCCGAGCTGCCCGAGGTCGAGGTGGTCCGCCGAGGCCTCGACGCGCTCGTCGCCGGGACGCGCATCGAAGCCGTCGAGATCTACCGCGACTCGTGCGTGCGCCTGCTCCCGGGCGGCCCCGCCGAGTTCACCGCCGAGGTCACGGGCCTCACGCTGTCGCGCATCGTGCGGCGCGGCAAGTTCCTGTGGTGCGAGCTCGCACCCGAACCCGCGGACGATGCGCCCGTCCTCGCGCTGTCGGCGCACCTGGGGATGTCGGGCCAGTTCCGCGTCCATACCGACACGCCGGACCCGCACCGGCACTGCCGCGCCCGGCTCATGCTCTCGTCGCCGGCGCTCGTGCTCGACTTCCTCGACCAGCGCACGTTCGGCTACCTCCATGTCGAGGCGCTGGTGCCGACGCCCGACGGCGGGCCCGGGGGAGAGGGCACGCCGCTCCCGCTGCTGCCGGCGTCCGTCGCGCACATCGGTCGTGACGCGCTCGACCCCGAACTGGACGAGCGGTCAGCCATCCGCGCTCTCCGACGGGGCTCGCGGGGGATCAAGCAGGTGCTGCTCGATCAGACGGCGGTGAGCGGCATCGGCAACATCTACGCGGACGAGGCGTTGTGGCTCGCGCGCGTCCATCCCGAGCGTCCCGCTCACGCGGTCACCGCGTCACAGTCCCGCGCGGTCCTCGCGGCGGCCCGGGAGGTCATGGGCCGCGCGCTCGCCCAGGGCGGCACCAGCTTCGATGCGCTCTACGTCAACGTGAACGGCGAGTCGGGCTACTTCTCACGTTCGCTCGAGGCCTACGGGCGTGCGGGCGAGCAGTGCTCGAGGTGCGGGTCCCTGATCCGCCGGGCGACCATCGGCGGCAGGTCCACGCACTGGTGCGCGCGCTGCCAGCGCCGTTGGTCAGCGCGTCGCGCAGGTCCCGGGTCCTAGGACCGCAGTATCATTTCCCCTATGTCTGACATCACGGTGCTGGTGCTCGACGACCACGAGGTCGTCCGACGCGGAATCTGCGACATCCTCGAGCGCGCCGACGGCATCGCCGTCGTCGCCGAGGCCTCGACTGTGGCGCAGGCCGTGCGCCGTGCCGAGGCCGTGCGTCCGCAGGTGATCCTCTCCGACCTCCGCCTCCCCGACGGGACGGGGCTCGACGTCATCAACCACGTGCGCGCGAAGCTGCCCGAGACCCACATCGTGGTGCTGACCTCCTACGACGACGACGAGGCACGCGCCGCCGCGCGCAACGCGGGCGCCGACGTGTTCCTCGCCAAGACCGCCGACTCGCACGAGGTCCTCAAGGCCGTGCGCGACGCGGCCTCGGGCCGCGAGCACGGCCAGCACATCTCGGTCCACGAGGACGATGTGGTCGCGCGCCTCACCCCGATGGAGCGTCGTGTGCTCGACCTGGTCGGCGCCGGGCTCGCGAACCGCGAGATCGCGGAGAAGCTCGGCATCGCCGAGAAGACCGTGAAGAACCACGTCACGAGCGTCCTCGCGAAGATGGGCCTGCAGCGTCGCACGCAGGTGGTCGCGTGGGCGACCGCCAAGCGCGCGCACTCGTTCCGCGGCTAGCGGCCCGCGGCCTCGACGTTCCACTCGGCGACCGTGCCGGGGCGGACCGCTCCCGGTCGCGAGGGAGCGAGCGTGAAGGTGCCGTTGCGGCGCAGCGCGCGGTTGGCCAGGTTCGACGTGCCCGAGTGGCGGTTGGTCGCGCCGCCGGGACCGATGCCGTCGTCTGAGACGGTGACGGCGACGCGCCCGTCCGCGCCCGAGATCGCCATGTAGACCTCGGACGCCTCGGAGTGCCGTGCGACGTTCGAGAGCAGCTCGCGTACCACCGCGACCACGTCGTCCGAGAGCGACGGATCGCCCGCGATGGCGTGGGACAGCTGCGCCCAGTCGACCTGGACGCGCGGGGCGAAGCCGAGCGAGTCCGTGCCCATGACGATCTCGCGCCGGATGCGCTCGGAGATGGGCTCGGACGTGCGGTGCCCGGCCAGGGAGCTCATGACGCCGCGGACCTCGCGCTGCGCGCGCTTGACGTGATCGAGCGTGCGCAGCAGGCGCGCGGAGAGCCGCGGCTCGGAGTCCGCGGCGATCGACTCGATCTGCATCGCGGTCGCGAAGAGCTCCTGCGACACGAAGTCGTGGAGGTCGTCCGCGAGGCGCTGGCGCTCCTCGAGGAGAGTCGTCATGTTCTTCACGTGCGACAGCTCCGCGACGGACAACGCCATGGCGGCCTGCGTCGCGAAGCGCTGCGCGATCTCGAGGTCCTCGAACGTGAACGACGGCATGCCTCGGTCGCGCCACAGCATGAGCAGGCCCACGGGCTTGTGCTCGGCGGACAGCGGCGCGTACATCGTGGGACCGAACTCCTGGACGGCCTCGAGCACGATCGACCCCGGAGGCTCCGTCGCGATGACGCCCTCGCCCGAGCGGATCGCCTCGATCGCGCGCCCCTGCGCCGGCAGCTCGAGGCCCAGCAGCTCGAGAGAGCGCGGGCCCGCGGTGATCTCCATGGTCCAGTTCTCATCGACGCCGGGCAGCACGAGCGCGACGTTGACCGCCCCGGCGAGGTCTTTCGCGGACTGGACGATGGTCTCGAAGACCTCCTCGTCGCCCGGGTCCGCGAGCAGCGCCGTGGTGATGTCCTGCGAGGCCGTCAGCCACCGCTCGCGCGCAAGAGCCTTCTCGTACAGCACTGCGTTGTCGATCGCGACGGACGCGGCGGCCGCGAGAGCCTCGACGGCGGCCTCGTCCTCGGGCGTGAACTCGCCCGGCTTGCTCGCGAGGTAGAGGTAGCCGAAGACGCTGCCGCGCACCCGGAGCGCGGTCCCCAGGAAGGACCCCATCGGCGGGTGGTGCTTGGGCATGCCCTGGAACGCGGGGTGCTGCGTGAGGTCCGCGAGCACCAGCGTGCCCTCGTCGGGGATCTGTCCGAGCACGCCCACGGCGTTCGGGGCGCGCCTGATGTGCTCCCACACACCCTCGGGCATGCCCTTGTAGTGGAAGTCGACGCTGATGCCCTCGTCATCGAGCACGTTGATCGCCGCGAACTTCGCGCCGGTCTGGTCGACGAGCGCGGTGAGCAGCATGTCGAGCGTGTGATCGAGGTCGAGCTCGAGGTTGAGCGACACGATCGCGTCGGTCATGGCGTCCGACAAGCGGGACTCCTTCGGGGGGGACGGGTCAGTCATCGAGGGTCACCACCGAATCCGCAAGGTCGAGGAGCGAGAGGTCATGGGTGACGAGGACAACCGTACGGCCCTCGCCGCGCATCCGTGTCACCATCGCGCGCAACGCGTCCGCGCCCGCGTCGTCCAGATGCTCCGCGGGCTCATCGATGAGCACCACGGGCGCGCTCGTCAGCGCGGTGCGCGCGAGCAGGAGGCGGCGTCGCTCGCCGCCCGAGACGGTGCGCCCGCCCGCGCCGAGCTCGGTGTGGAGCCCTGACGGCAGGCCCCGCACCCAGGGATCGAGCCCCACGAGGGCGAGGACGTCCCACGCCTGAGCCTCGTCGACGTCTCCGCGAGCGACGCGCAGGTTCTCGAGCACCGTGGTGCCGAAGACGTGGGCGTCCTCCGCCGTCATGGCGACCGTGGTGCCCGTGAGCGCGGGGGAGGAGGGGGCGCCTCCCACGGTCGCGTGGCCCGCCGCCGGCGGCAGCGCTCCCGCGAGCGTCGCCAGCAGCGTCGTCTTGCCCACGCCCGAGCGCCCCACCACGGCCAGCACGCCGCCCGGCGCGACCGAGGCGCTCACGGGCCGGGTCGGCTCCATGCCGGGCCAGGCGACGCTCAGGTGGTCCAGCTCGAGCGACGATGCGCGGGGCGCCGGGGCCGGCCCGGCATCCGTCCGGTCCTCGACCTCGGTGAGCTCGGCGAGGCGGCGCGCGGCGGCGGCGGAGCGGAAGTACTGCTGGACCGCGGGCGGGACGGCGCCCACCGCCTCGAAGGCCGCGAGCGGCAGCAGCGCGACGACGGCGGCGAACGGCCCGTCGAGGTCTCCCGCGTCCGCGGCGAGCACCCCGAGCGCGAGCAGCGCGACGAGCGCGACGCCCGTGAAGAAGGTCTGCGCACCGGCGGCCCACGCCGCGGGACGCGAGGCGAGCTCGTGCGCGTGCTCGGCCTCGGCATCGGCGGTGCGCAGCGCCCCCGATGCCTCGCCGAGCGTGCCCCACACGCGGTGCTCGGTCGCGCCGTCCATCGCGGACAGCGCCGCGGCGCTCACCTCGGCGCGCGCACGCGTGCCCTCGACCGCCGCGATCCGCGCGGACCGCGCGGTGAGCACCGCGGGGACGGCGCCCGCGAGCACCACGCAGAGCGCGAGGATCACGCCCGCGACGGGCATGATCACCGCGACGATCGCGACCGAGATCGCGGAGACCGTGCCCGCGACCGCCAGGGGGATGAGGGCCCGCACCACGGCGTCGCCGATGGCGTCGAGGTCCGCGCCCATGCGCGCCACGATGTCGCCCCGGCGCAGGCCGAGGACCACGCGTGCGCCCGAGCCGGCGAGCCGTTCGTACGTGCGTTCCCGCAACGTCACCACGCCGCGCAGCGCCGCGTCGTGGCTCGCGAGCCGCTCGAGGTAGCGGAACAGGCCCCGTGAGATGCCGAAGAGGCGCACCACGGTCGCCGCGAGCGCGACGTCCGCGGGGGAGGGCATCTGCGCGGCCTTGGCGATGAGCCACGCGGACACCGCCGCGAGCCCGACGGCCGAGCCGAGCGCCAGCGTCCCCGCGAGCACAGCGCGCGCAATGGCCCAGCGGGTCACGCCCGTGTCGCGGATCGCCGCGCGCAGCGCCGCCATGTCGGTGAGCTCGCGCGCGCTCATGCGGCGGGCCCCGTCCTCGCGGCGGTGACCTCGACGACGGCGTCGGCGGCGTCGAGCACCTCGGCCTCGTGCGTGGCGACCACGACCGTCGCGCCCGCGTCGGCGAGCGCGCGCATCCGTGCGATGACGTCCGCGCGCGACGCGCGGTCGAGGTGCGAGGTCGGCTCGTCGAGAAGGACGAGCGCGCGGTCCGAGTCGAATGCGCGTGCCAGCGCGGTGCGCTGACGCTGACCCAGCGACAGCGTGCGCCCCGCGGGCCCGAGGTCCGGGCGCTGGGGCACCCACGCGACGTGAGCGAGCCACGAGGCCTCGTCGACGGCCGCGGCGTCCGTGACGACGGGCGTGCCCCCGACGGCCACGGTGCCGGCGGAGGGCGTCAGCAGCCCCGTAAGGGCGAGCAGAGCGGTGGACTTGCCCTCGCCGTTCGGGCCCCGCAGCGCGGTGATCCGGCCCGGCGCGGCCGTGAAGGAGAGGTCCGCGGGCGCGCGACGCGAGCCGTCGGGGGTCGCGACGGCGAGCCCGGCCACGTCAAGCACCTTCCCACGGGGGTCGGGCGCGACGCCGAGGGAGGCACGCGCCGGGGCATCGGCGTCCTCGTCGAGCAGCGCGAAGGCGGCGTCGGCGGCCGCGAGGCCGTCCGCGGACGCGTGGAAGTGCATGCCGACGTTGCGCAGGGGCAGGTAGACCTCGGGCGCGAGCACCAGCACCGCGAGCGCGGTCTCGATGCCGATGCCGCCCGCGATGAGCCGGAAGCCCATGGTGACCGCGATGATCGCGACCGCGAGCGTGGTGAGCAGCTCGAGGACCATGCCGGAGAGGAACGCGACCCTCAGCGAGCCCATGGTGGCGCGACGCTGCGCCTCGCCCAGCTCCCGGACGCGCGTGGCGGGGCCGCGCTCGCGCCCGAGCGCCTTGAGCGTGGGCAGGCCCTCGATGAGGTCGAGCGTGCGGGCGCCGAGCCGCTGCATCGCCTCGAGGTGACGTGCCGAGCGCTCCTGCGTCACCAGACCGACCAGGATCATGAACATCGGCACGAGCGGCAGGGTGGCGGCGGCGATCACGGCCGAGAGCCAATCGAGGCCCAGCAGCACCACGAGCATCACGGGCGTCACGGTGAGCGCGAGCGCGAGCTGGGGGAGGTAGCGCACGAAGTAGGGCAGCAGGTCGTCGAGCCCGCGCGTGACGAGCGTCGCGACCTGTGCCGTGCGACCGCCCGAGTCCCAGCGGGGCCCGCGCGAGGCGACGTGGTCGACGACCATCTCGCGCAGCTGCGAGATGACGCGCACGCCGGCCCGGTGGGCGAGCCGCTCCTGGAGCCACGCCACCGCGGTGCGCGAGAGCACCACGAGCGCCAGCAAGCTGAGCCCGGTCGCGAGCGTCCGTGTGCCTTCCGGCATGAGGCGGCCCCACCAGTGCAGGCCGTCCTCGGCGAGATCGGTGGGGGAGAGGACGGGCGCGAGCAGGCGCGCGATGAGCAGCGCCTGGGCAAGGATCAGCAGCGCCGTCAGAAAGCCCAGACCCGCCGTCACGAGGATGTAACGGCGGGCCGGGCCGATCCGACGGATGAGCCTCGGATCGATGGGCTTCATCGAGCGGGTCAGCCCTTCGTGAAGGTGAGCTCGTTGTGCTCGGGGATGTGCTCCATCGACAGGCGCTTGCGGAACACCCAGTAGGTCCAGGCCTGGTAGGCGAGCACCACGGGCGTCATCACGACCGCGACCCAGGTCATCACCGTGAGCGTGTAGTCGGTGGACGAGGCGTTGTCGATGGTGAGCGAGTTCGCCTCGTCGAGCGCCGGCATGACGTTCGGGAACATCGCGCCGAAGATCAGCACCACGGCGCCCACGATCGCGATCGCGTTCGAGACGAACGCCCAGCCGAAGCGGCCCTTGAGCGTGGCGAACCATGCGCCCACGAGCGCGACCGCGGCGAGCGCGACGGCCGCCCAGGTCCAGGTGTTGCGCGAGTAGGCGAGCTGCGCCCACACGGCCCACACGCCTGCCACCACGATGGCCACGAGCGACGCCTTGCGGGCGAACGCCTCCGAACGCTCACGGATCTCGCCGTCGGTCTTGAGCGACAGGAAGATCGCGCCGTGGGACAGGAAGATCGCGAGGGTGACCAGGCCACCGAGCAGCGCGAACGGGTTGAGCAGGTCGAAGAAGTTGCCGGCGTACTGGTGGTCCGCGTCGAGGTTGACGCCGCGGACCAGGTTCGCGAACGCGACGCCCCAGAGGATCGAGGGCACCCACGCCGAGCCGATGATCACGTAGTCCCAGCGGGTGCGCCAGGTCTGGTCGTTGATCTTGCCGCGGTACTCGATCGCGACCGCGCGGACGATGAGCGCGACCAGGATGAGCAGCAGCGGCAGGTAGAAGCCGGAGAACAGGGTCGCGTACCACTCGGGGAAGGCCGCGAACATCGCGCCGCCCGCGGTGAGCAGCCACACCTCGTTGCCGTCCCACACGGGGCCGATGGTGTTGAGCACCACGCGGCGGCCCTTGTTGGACCGGCCGATGATCGGCATGAGCATGCCGACGCCGAAGTCGAAGCCCTCGAGGACCAGGTAGCCCGTCCACAGGACGGCGATCAGGATGAACCAGAACTCAGGAAGAGACATGAGCGGGGACTCCTCAGTACGCGAACGACAGCGGGGTCGCGTCGTCGTCGGATCGGACGGTGGGCTCCTCGACCTGCGGCGCGCCCTCGACGGCGTACCGCTGCATGAGGCGGAACCAGAACACGGCGAGCACGGCGTAGACCACGGTGAAGGTGATCATCGAGGTGAGGATCTCGCCGGCGCTGACCGACGACGAGACGCCGAACTGCGTCATGAGCATGACCTGGTCGGACCCGGTCGGGTTCGGCGCCACCACGAACGGCTGGCGGCCCATCTCCGTGAATATCCAGCCGAAGCTCGCCGCGGCGAACGGCATCGGTAGCGACACGATCGCGAGCGTGCTCATCCACTTGGGGAGGGCGGCGCCCTTCTTCCGGGTGTACCAGAAGATCCCGAGCGCGAGCGCGGCGGAGAAGGCCGCGAGCCCGATCATGAGGCGGAACGACCAGTAGGTCACCGCGAGGTTGGGCTGGTAGGTGATCTCCTCGCCGTCCGCCGTCGTCGCGCCGTAGCGCTCGGCGTACTGCTCCTGGAGCTCGTCGAGGCCGGTGACCTCCGCGTTCCAGTCGCCCGTAGCCATGTACGACAGCAGGCCGGGGATGGTGATGATGTGGTTGACCGAGTCGCAGTCGTCACCCGCGAGGTTGCCGATCGTGAGGATCGAGAACGCGGCCGGCTGCTCCGACTCGCACAGGCCCTCGGCCGCGGCCATCTTGATCGGCTGCTGCTTGAACATGAGCTTCGCCTGGAGGTCGCCGGTGACGATCACCGCGATGCCCGAGATGATCATGACGAGCGCGCCGAACCGCGCTGCGGTGCGGTACATGGGGAGGTCGGCGTGGCCCGCGTCCTCGCGCTGACGGCGGAACATCCAGTACACCGCGATGCCGGCCACGAACGTGCCGGCCACCAGGAACGCCGTGGCGATGACGTGCGGGAACGCGACGAGCGTCGTGTTGTTGGTGAGCACCGCGCCGATGTCGGTCATCTCGGCACGACCCGTCTCGGGGTTGTACTCCGCGCCCACCGGGTGCTGCATCCACGAGTTGGCGGCGATGATGAAGTAGGCCGAGAGCGTCGAGCCGATCGCGAACGCCCACACCGTGAGCAGGTGCAGCTTCTTGGGGAGGCGGTCCCAGCCGAAGATCCACAGGCCCAGGAACGTCGACTCGAGGAAGAACGCGAGCAGCGCCTCCATCGCGAGCGGCGCGCCGAACACGTCGCCCACGAAGCGCGAGTACTCGGACCAGCTCATGCCGAACTGGAACTCCTGGACGATGCCGGTGGCGATGCCCAGCGAGAAGTTGATGAGCAGCAGCTTCCCGTAGAACTTCGTCAGGCGGAGCCACTTCTCGTTGCCGGTGCGCACCCAGGCCGTCTGCATGATCGCGACGAGGACCGAGAGTCCGATGGTGAGCGGCACCAGGATGAAGTGATAGACAGTCGTGATGCCGAACTGCCAGCGCGCAAGCTCGAGCGCTTCCATGGGCGGGGACCTCCTTGGTTACTTAAGCAGAGAAACTAGTGCGCAGGGACCTTCGTCGCATCGGGACGATGGTCCCGCCCGACCTGCCTCCACCAGCATCGTCGCTCACCGGGCGCCCGATGTCAGGGATCACGGCGTTGTGCCGGACCGGAAAATGCGGCGCGCGGGCCCGCGGATGCCCGGGATCCGAGCGGCCTGTGACACAATGGCGGGCAGGTCAGACGTCCAGCCACACCGGACGCCAACCGCGCGACAGACGCAGCAAGGACGTAGCAGCCAGTCTCGACCGATCTCGCCGGCCTACAGGCCGCAGGTGGGAAATCGGGGATAGGCGCTCACCATCGCCGCTGTCCGCCGCGACCAGCAGACTTCCGTGGCCACCAACCGTGAGCCGCGAACGACGATGATGTCGGGACCGCGTGTGGGCGGTCTCGATTCGAGGTACCCGCGTGAGCGAGGAAAACACCACCCCCGAAAGCCCCGTGGCCGCGCCGCTGTTCCAGGCGCCCGAGCCCACCCGTTCGCGCCGTGCGTCGGCGCCGGCCGGCCCTCCGGCCGCCGTGACGCCGCCCCCGGCGTCGCCGTTCTCGGCGCCCGAGCCCGCGGCGCCCGCCGCATCGTCCAGTGGTGACGGCGGCGAGGACAAGCCGAAGCGGAAGCGTTCGACCGCGAAGAAGAAGCCCAAGGCCGACAAGCCCGCCGAGGAGTCCGCCGAGCAGGCCGGCCAGAAGGCCGACGGCGGCGACAAGTCCGCCGACAAGCCCACGGACAAGCCCGCCGAGAAGCCTGCGGACGTGGCCGAGGCCCCGTCCGAGGGCGATGGCTCCGGCACGGACGACGACTCCGAGGGCGCGGCGCGCCGTCGCCGTCGCCGCGGCGGCCGTGGTCGTGGCAAGAAGAAGCCCGGCGAGGGCGGCGAGGCCGCTGAGGGCGGCGAGGACGCGCCTGCCGAGCAGGGCGACACCGACAGGCCCGCCGAGCAGGCCGAGGGCGACCAGGCCGATGCCGCAGGCGAGGGCGACGGCGAGGGTGAGGGTGGCTCGCGCCGCCGTCGCCGCCGCAGCCGTGGCTCGCGCTCCGGCTCGGGGTCGGGTTCCGGCTCCGGCTCGTCCGGCGGCTCCTCGTCGGGCGACGATCAGCTCCAGGGCTCGACCCGCCTCCAGGCGAAGCGCCAGCGTCGCCGCGACTCCCGCGACGGCCAGCGCCGCCGCCCCGTGATCTCCGAGGCCGAGTTCCTCGCACGCCGCGAGTCCGTCAAGCGCTCGATGGTGGTGCGCGAGAAGGACGCCCGCGTCCAGATCGCCGTGCTCGAGGACGATGTGCTGGTCGAGCACTACGTGTCGCACCAGGCGCAGCAGTCGATGGCCGGCAACGTCTACCTGGGCCGCATCCAGAACGTGCTGCCGGGCATGGAGGCCGCGTTCGTCGACATCGGCCGTGGCCGGAACGCGGTGCTCTACGCCGGCGAGGTCAACTGGGACGCCGCCGGCCTCGAGGGCAAGGCCAAGCGCATCGAGCTCGCGCTCAAGCCGGGCGACACCGTCATGGTGCAGGTCACCAAGGACCCGATCGGGCACAAGGGTGCGCGCGTCACGTCGCAGATCTCGCTCGCGGGACGCTTCCTCGTGTACGTCCCCGGCGGCGGCGTCACGGGCATCTCCCGCAAGCTCCCCGACACCGAGCGCAACCGCCTCAAGAAGCTGCTGCGCGAGGTCATCCCCTCGGACGCCGGCGTGATCGTCCGCACCGCGGCCGAGGGTGCCTCGGAGGAGGAGCTGCGCGCCGACGTCGAGCGCCTCAAGCGCCAGTGGCAGACCATCCTCGACGAGTCCAAGCCCGGCACCAAGGCCCCGAAGCTGCTGCGCGGCGAGCCCGACATGGCCATCCGCGTGGTCCGCGACATCTTCAACGAGGACTTCGACTCGCTCACCATCCAGGGCGACGACACGTGGAACTCGCTCTCGATGTACGTGGGCCAGGTGGCGCCGGACCTCATGCCGCGCCTCCACAAGTTCGTCGGCGACCGCGACGTGTTCGCGGAGTCGCGGATCGACGAGCAGCTCGCCAAGGGCATGGACCGCAAGGTCTGGCTGCCCTCGGGCGGCTCGCTCGTGATCGACCGCACCGAGGCGATGACGGTCATCGACGTCAACACGGGCAAGTTCGTCGGCAAGGGCGGCACGCTCGAGGAGACGATGACGCTCAACAACCTCGAGGCGGCCGAGGAGATCGTCCGCCAGCTGCGCCTGCGCGACATCGGCGGCATCATCGTCATCGACTTCGTCGACATGCTGCTCGAGGCCAACCGCGACCGCGTGCTGCGCCGCCTCATCGAGTGCCTGGGCCGCGACCGCACCAAGCACCAGGTGGCCGAGGTCACCTCGCTGGGCCTGGTGCAGATGACCCGTAAGCGCGTGGGTCAGGGCCTGGTCGAGGCGTTCTCCGAGACCTGCGAGCACTGCAAGGGCCGTGGCTTCCTGGTCCACGGCGAGCCCGTCGCGGAGGCGAGCGAGAAGCAGCCCGAGACGCGCCGTTCGCGCGGCTCGCGCGGCGGTCAGCAGAACAAGGGCCAGAGCCAGGGCCAGCAGGGTGGCCAGCAGCAGAAGCAGCAGCAGCCCGAGCCCACGCAGCAGCCCGAGCCCGAGGTGCACCACGGTCCCGTCCAGGGCGAGACCCATGCGCTCGACGACCGCGAGGAGGCGCGTGCCGCCGTCAAGGCGACGCTGGCCTCGATCGCCGCGGCCGCCGAGAAGGCGCACCACCACGACGAGGTCGTGACCGACGCGGGCGACGCGGACAAGGTCATCGACGTGCCGATCGTGCTGCCCGAGCCCGACGCGGAGCAGAACGGCCAGTAGGCCCGCACCAGCATCGCGAACGAGGCGCGTCCCGCGAGGGGCGCGCCTCGTTCGCTTCTGGGCGGCTTGCGCCCTACGTGGCGTTCCGGGGCCCGGCAGGCCCGGTAGAATGATCTGCGGACCTGCCGGGAACGGCAGGTCGCAGCGAGCTCCTTGGAGGCCGTCAACACGGTCGGGGGAGCGACTCGCCGATCATGGCTCTCGGTTTGACCGGGCCGTGGTGAAGCGGGTACATTTGTACGTCGGCGCGCCGAGCGCTGAGGCCCTGCCTGCGCCCTCTGGGGAGCGGCTGCGGCAGGAAATCTGACCCCGTCTGGGGTTCATCAACGAGTTTCACGAGGAAAAATCATGGTGTACGCGATTGTGAAGGCCGGTGGCCGCCAGGAGAAGGTCTCCGTGGGCGACATCGTCGTGGTCGACCGTCTGAAGGCAGACGCCGGTTCGACCGTCGAGCTCGCTCCGGTGCTGCTCGTCGACGGTGACAAGGTCACCGCCGACGCGAAGGCGCTCTCCAAGGTGAAGGTGACCGCTGAGGTGGTGCGCGACGAGCGCGGCCCGAAGATCACCATCCTCAAGTACAAGAACAAGACTGGTTACCGCAAGCGCATTGGTCACCGCCAGGACCTCACGCGCCTCAAGGTCACCGGCATCAAGTAAGCGAGGAGACACTCATGGCACACAAGAAGGGCGCGAGCTCCTCGCGCAACGGTCGTGACTCGAACGCCCAGTACCTGGGCGTGAAGCGCTTCGGTGGTCAGGTCGTCAACGCCGGCGAGATCATCGTCCGCCAGCGTGGCACCCACTTCCACCCCGGCCTCAACGTCGGTCGCGGCAAGGATGACACCCTGTTCGCGCTGACCGCCGGTGCGGTGCAGTTCGGTCAGCGTCGTGGCCGCAAGGTCATCGACATCGTCGAGGCGTAAGCACTCGACCACAGAGCTTTTCCAGTCAGGGGCGGCGCCGCGAGGCGACGCCCCTGACTCATATCTAGGCTGAGGACGATGCGGCGCTCGCTCGAGCGCGCATCGTCCGGCCACGTCTCAGGAGGCACCCATGGCATCGTTCGTCGACCGCGTGACGCTTCACGTCACGGCGGGCAACGGTGGCCACGGCGTCGCCTCCGTGCACCGCGAGAAGTTCAAGCCGCTCGGCGGCCCCGACGGCGGCAACGGCGGCCGCGGCGGCTCGGTCGTGCTCGTGGTGGACCCGCAGGTCACCACGCTGCTCGACTACCACCACGCGCCGCACCGCACGGCGGAGAACGGCAAGCAGGGCGCGGGCGACATGCGCCATGGCGCGAACGCCGCCGACCTGCGCCTGGGCGTCCCCAGCGGCACCATCGTCAAGACGAAGGACGGCGAGGTCCTCGCTGACCTCGTGGGCGAGGGAGCCGAGTACGTCCTCGCCCAGGGCGGCCGCGGTGGCCTCGGCAACGCGGCCCTGGCCACGCAGAAGCGCAAGGCCCCCGGCTTCGCGCTGCTGGGCGAGCCCGGCGAGGAGGCGACGGCCGTCCTCGAGCTCAAGTCGATCGCCGACGTGGCGCTCGTGGGCTTCCCGAGCGCGGGCAAGTCCTCGATCATCGCCGCGATGAGCCGCGTGCGCCCCAAGATCGCGGACTACCCGTTCACCACGCTCGTGCCGAACCTGGGCGTGGTCGAGTCCGGCGGCACCAAGTACACGATCGCCGACGTTCCCGGCCTGATCGAGGGCGCCTCCGAGGGCAAGGGCCTGGGACACGACTTCCTGCGCCACATCGAGCGCTGCTCCGTGATCGCGCACGTGCTCGACACGGCGACCCTCGAGACCGAGCGCGACCCGCTGCGCGACCTCGACATCATCTCGAAGGAGCTGCGCGCGTACTCGGGCGACGAGGCGATCAGCGGCGTGCCGCTCGCCGAGCGCCCGCAGATCGTGATCCTCAACAAGGTCGACATCCCCGACGGCAAGGACCTCGCCGAGATCGTGCGACCCGACCTCGAGGAGCGCGGGATGCCCATCTTCGAGGTGAGCGCCGTGAGCCACGAGGGCCTCCGCGAGCTGGGCTTCGCGCTCGCCGCCATGGTGGCGGAGGAGCGCGCGAAGGTGCCCGTCCTCGAGAAGGCGCCCATCGTCATCCGCCCCAAGGCGGTCGACGAGTCCGGCTTCACCGTGACGCACGTGCGCGACGGCGCCGAGGACTACTACCAGGTGCGCGGCGCCAAGGTCGAGCGCTGGGTCAAGCAGACCAACTTCGCCAACGACGAGGCGGTGGGCTACCTGGCCGACCGGCTCGCGAAGGCCGGCGTCGAGGAGCGGCTGTTCAAGGCCGGCGCGACCCCGGGCTGCGAGGTCGTCATCGGCCCGCGCGTCGGCGGCATCATGTTCGACTGGGAGCCCACGATGATGGCCGGCGCGGAGCTGCTGGGCCAGCGCGGCTCCGACCTGCGCATCGAGCAGCACGAGCGCCACCACCGCGCCACGCGCGCGGAGAAGCGCCAGGAGTTCAAGGAGAAGATGGACGCCCGCGCGGAGGCCCGCAAGGAGCTGTGGACCGAGCGCGACGCGGGTCACTGGACCGATCCGTCCCAGGACGACGAGTAGCCTTCTCGCAGGTATCCGTCCCCCGGGAGGTCACGTGAGCGAGGCGCGCACCGCTGTGGCGCAGGCACGGCGCATCGTCGTCAAGGTCGGTTCGTCGTCGCTCACGGGGCCGGGGGGACAGCTCGACGAGGCCCGCCTGGGCGCGCTCGTGGACGTGCTGGGCGAGGCCCGGGTCGGCGGCCGCGAGGTGCTGCTGGTGACGTCGGGCTCCATCGCGGCGGGCATCGGCCCGCTGGGTCTGGGCGCGCGGCCGACGAACCTCGAGCTGCAGCAGGCCGCCGCGTCCGTGGGACAGGGCAAGCTGGTCCACGCGTACACGGTCGCGTTCGCGCGCTACGGCCTCACGGTCGGCCAGGTGCTGCTCACGGCGGACGACATGGTCCGCCGCGCCCACTACGGCAACGCGCGGCGCGCGCTCGAGTCGCTGCTCGCGCTCGGCGTGGTGCCCATCATCAACGAGAACGACACGGTCGCGACGGACGAGATCCGGTTCGGCGACAACGATCGGCTCGCCGCGCTCGTCGCGACCGCCGTGCGCGCGGACGCGCTGGTGCTGCTCACCGACGTCGACGCGCTGTACACGGCGGCTCCTGACAGCCCCGGAGCGAGGCGGATCTCCGAGGTCCGTGGCGCGGACGACCTTCACGGCATCGACATCTCGCGGCGAGGCTCAGCCGTGGGCACGGGCGGCATGATCACCAAGATCGAGGCGGCGTCGCTTGCGACCGCGTCGGGCGTCCGGGTGGTCCTCGCCGGGGCGCACGATGCGGCGCGCGCCGTCGCGGGTGAGGACGTGGGCACGCTGTTCCACCCCACGGGCAAGGCCGAGACCACGCGCCTGCAGTGGCTCGCCGACGCCGCGAAGACGCGCGGAGGCATCGTCCTCGACGACGGCGCGGTGCGCGCGCTGCGCGGCCGTCAGGCATCGCTGCTCGCGGCAGGCGTGGTGGAGATCCGGGGCGACTTCGAGGCGGGGGAGCCCGTGGACCTGCTCGCGCTCGACGGCGCGCTCGTCGCGCGCGGCTTCGCCGGCTTCTCCTCGGACGAGGCGGACCGCATGAAGGGGCTCTCCACAGAGGCCCTGGGCGAGGTGCTGGGCGAGGCGTACGCGCGCGAGCTCATCCACATCGACCACCTCGTGGTGCTGTAGCCCGCGCGGGCGTCGCGCGCGCTTCCTACACTCGACGGCGGGGGAGCTCGAGGCAGGGGGGGGGTGCGATGGCCGCGACCGAGGTGCCGCTCGAGGCGCACAGGGCGGTGCCGGGCGAGGGCGATCGCGCCGATCCGATCGCGATCCTCGCGGAACAGGATGCGCACCGCGTCGCGTCGCTCGTGCCGATCCGCCATGGGCGCATGGGCGTATCGCCGTTCGCGTTCTACCGCGGCGCCGCGGCGATCATGGCGGCGGACCTGGCGAGGCTCCCGCGCTCGGGGCTCACGGTGCAGCTCGCGGGGGACGCGCACCTGTCCAACTTCGGGTTCTTCAAGGCGCCCGACCGACGGCTGGTGTTCGATCTCAACGACTTCGACGAGACCGCCCCAGGCCCGTTCGAGTGGGATCTCAAGAGGCTTGCCGCGAGCGTGACGGTGGCCGGCCGCGTCAGCGGTCTCCCGCACCAGGGGACGCGTCACGCGACGCGGGAGGCGACCCGGGGCTACAGGGAGACGATGCGCGAGGTCGCCGCGCTGAGCCCGCTCGCGCTGCGGTACCGGCGCCTCGACGCGGAGGCGCTCGCCTCCGGGGGCGGTGCGGCCTCCCGGAGACGGTCGGAGGCGTTCTTGTCGAAGGCGACGCGGCGTGACAGCCTGCGCGCGCTCAAGCGCCTCACCGCCGTGGAGGACGGGCGCCGGCGCATCGTTCCGCATCCGCCGGTGGTGAGCAGGATCGACGAGGCGCTCGACGGCATGAACCGAGAGCGCACCGCAGAGTTCTTCGAGCGGTACCGCGCCTCGCTGCCGCCTCACTACGCCGCCGTGCTCCGCGACTACCGCTTCACGGACCTCGCGATGAAGGTCGTCGGGGTGGGGAGCGTGGGAACGCGCTGCCTGCTGGTGCTGCTGGAGTCACCGCAGGGAGAGCCGCTCTTCCTCCAGTTCAAGGAGGCGACCGCGTCGGTGCTGGAGCACGAGCAGGGCGGCACGGGTGGGAGCAACGCGGGCGAGCGGGTGGTGCGTGGGCAGCAGCTCATGCAGACCGCCGGCGATATCCTCCTCGGCTGGTCGCGCTACGAGCGCGGCGATGGGAGCGGGGTGGACTTCTACGTGCGCCAGCTCTGGGACGGCAAGGCGTCCTTGGAGATCGACGAGATGGACGTGGCCCACCTCGCGCGCTACGCGTGGCACTGCGGCGCGGCGCTCGCGCTCGGGCACGCCCGGAGCGGCGCGGCCGCCGAGATCTCCGCCTACCTGGGCGCCGACGACACCGCCGATCACGTGTTCGAGCACTTCGCGAGCGGCTACGCGAAGCTCAACGACGCAGACTTCGCGCGGCACGAGGCGGGTATCGCCTCGGGGCGGGTCCCGTCGACGCCCGGACTGTGATCCGGCACGCACAGGCGGTCGCGAGAACGCGGCGTCTCTGGGCCCTCTGCTCGCCTCGCGGCGGCGGGCAAGCCGCCCCTAGACTCAGGTGAGCGAGGCAGGGGGCCTGGTATGAGCACGGATTCGGCAGAGAAGACCGGCACCGCGTGGTGGTCGATGGAGGCAGCGACGGTGGCCGCCGAGCTGGGGACGGGGCTCGACGGGCTGACCGGCGGCGAGGCGGCGGAGCGGCTCGCGCGCTACGGGCCCAACGCGCTCACCGCGGCGAAGGCGGCCACGCTCTGGCAGCTCGCCTTGCGCCAGCTCGTGGACCCGATGAACCTCATGCTCGTCGCCGTCACCGCGATCTCCGCGGCCATCGGCGAGGTGTCGACCGCGATCATGGTGGGCCTGCTCGTGGTGTTCAACGTGTGGTCCGGCGCGAGTCAGGAGCGCAAGGCGCAGGCGAGCGTCGACGCGCTCGCGACGATGCAGGTGCCGCAGGTGCGTGTGCGCCGCGACGGCGCGGTGGTCCAGGTGCCCGCCCCCGACCTGGTCCCCGGCGACGTCATCGAGCTCGAGGCGGGGGACATCGTGCCCGCCGATGCCCGCATCGTCCGCGCGACCACGCTCGAGACGCAGGAGGCGGCGCTCACGGGGGAGAGCGCGCCCATCGAGAAGTCCGCCGACGCGCTGCCCGATCCCGACACCGCGTTGGGCGACCGGCGGTCGATGCTCTTCCAGAACACGTCCGTCACGCGCGGCACCGCGACGGCGCTCGTGGTCGCGACCGGCATGGACACCGAGATGGGCGCGATCGCGACGATGCTCGCCACGGTCGAGCGTGTCCAGTCGCCGCTGCAGCGCGAGCTGTCCGCGCTCACCCGCATCATCGGCGCCGTCGCGTGGGGCGCCGTGGTGGTGATCGTCGGGCTCGGCATCGCGCGCGGCCAGTCGTTCTCGGAGCTCATGTTCCTCGGCACCGCGGTGGCGATCTCCGCGATCCCGACGGGTCTGCCGACCTTCGTCCAGGGGATGCTCTCGTGGGGCGCCTCGCGGCTCACCGAGGCCAAGGCCGTGGTCGCCTCGCTCAACGACGTCGAGACGCTCGGCGCGACCAGCGCGATCTGCTCCGACAAGACCGGCACCCTCACGATGAACCAGATGATGGCCCGCAGCGTGTGGGTGGGCGGCGAGACGTTCACCGTCGACGGCTCCGGCTACTCGTTCGACGGTCGCGTGCGCCGCTCTCAGGGCGACGAGGTCCCGCTCGGCGCCCCGATCGCCTACGCGCTCGCGCTGCCCAACGACGCGACCGTGAGCGCCGACGGCGTCGTGGTCGGCGATCCCACCGAGGCGGCCTTCGTGGTGCTGGCCGAGAAGCTCGGCGTCGACGTGCCCGAGGTCAAGCGGCGCTTCCCGCGCGAGGCCGAGGTGCCGTTCGACTCCGACTACAAGTTCATGGCGACGTTCCATCACGTCGCGTGGGGCGGCGAGCGGCGGCTCATCGGCGTGGTCAAGGGGGCACCGGACGTTCTGCTCGCGCGCTCCACCCGCGCGATCCTGCCCACCCGCGAGACCGTTCCCGTCGAGGAGCTCGCGGACGACGTCACCGGGGAGATCGAGTACCGCTCGTCCCAGGGCCTGCGCACGCTCGCGCTCGCGCTGCGGGTCTACGAGCCCACCGAGGAGGAGGCCGTGCTCGCGGACCCCATGGCGGCGGTGAGCGAGCTGGGCTTCGTCGGCGTGGTCGGCATCGTGGATCCCCTCCGTCCCGAGGCGAAGGTCGCGGTCGACGAGGCGCACGCGGCCGGCATCGACGTCCGGATGATCACCGGGGACCACGTCGTCACCGCGGCCGCGATCGGGCGCGAGCTCGACCTCCCGGGGGACGGGCTCTCCGGCGCCGCGCTCGCGGCCCTCACGGACGACGAGCTCGACGCGCGGCTCGACGACCTCTCGGTGTTCGGGCGCGTCACCCCGCAGGACAAGCTCCGTCTGGTCCAGCGGCTCCAGGCGCGCGGCGAGGTGGTCGCCATGACCGGCGACGCGGTGAACGATGCGGCGGCCATCAAGCAGGCGGACATCGGCGTCGCGATGGGGTCGGGCTCCGAGGTCACCAAGCAGGCCGCCAAGCTGGTGCTCACCGACGACAACTTCGCGACCCTGGTGAAGGCGGTGCGGCTCGGCCGCGTGGTCTACGCGAAGATCACGTCCTACCTCACGTTCCAGATGTCGCAGCTCATCGCTCTGCTGCTCCTCTTCGTGGTCGCGAGCCTCATGAACCTCAACGAGGGCGTCGCCCTCACGCCCGTCATGGTGCTGGTGCTCAACTTCGCGGTCGCGATCTTCGCGGTGCTCGTGATCCTCCTGGAGCCCGAGCAGCCGGGCCTCATGCAGCGCCCGCCGCGCGATCCCTCGGCCGGCATCGCGTCGCCGCGCAACGTCGTGAGGTGGCTGATCTACGGCGGCGCGCTCTTCGTCGCGGCCCTGGTGCCGCTTCTCGCGGGGCAGGACGAGCTCTCGCCTGACGAGGCGTCGCAGCCGATGACCATGGCCTTCGTCATCGTCGCGTTCGGCACCCTCACCACGGGGCTCCAGCTGCGCCGCGACCCCGAGTCGGGGCTCACCGGGCCGTGGGAGCACGGCACGCGGCTGCTGCTGTGGCCGGTCGCGTTCATCGTCCTCGCCACCGAGCTCGGGTTCATGCAGAGCTGGCTCCAGACCTCGTCGCTCACGGGGTGGGAGTGGCTCGCGTGCCTCGGGCTGACGGCCGCGCTCATGGTGGTGGTCGAGATCGACAAGGCGTACCGCCGGACGCGCGTGGAGCGCGTCGCGCCCACGGTCGCCGAGGCGGTCGCGCCCGCGCGGGGTCGCTAGCTCCTGCGGCTCCGCCACACCGATCTGCGGCTCCGCCACACAGCGGTCCGCGTGTCGTGGGCGTGTCGTGCCGCTTCGAGTGTCTCGGTGGCGTCGGGAGCCTGTCATGTGTGGCGGAGCCGGGAGTGGGTCCGCACGTGGTGCCAGCTCGCCCTGGGCAGGCGCCTTCCGGGCTCCTACACTCGACAGACATGACCGAGACCGCGATCCCCACCGACATCGAGTCCGCCGTCCTCGAGGCCTGCCGCCGCGCGAAGCTCGCGTCGCGCGCGCTCGCGACTGCGACCACCACCGTCAAGAACGACGCCCTTCACGCGATGGCCGATGCGCTGGTCGCCCAGGCGGCGCGCATCGTCGAGGCGAACGCCCAGGACCTCGAGCGAGGCCGCGCGAACGACATGAGCCCGGGCCTGCTCGACCGCCTCGCGCTCGACGAGGGCCGCATCGGCAAGATCGCGGAGGCGCTGCGGTACGTGGCGACGCTGCCCGACCCGGTGGGCGAGATCAAGCGCGGATCCACGTTGCCCAACGGCATCCGCCTGATCCAGAAGGCCGTGCCCATGGGCGTGGTCGGCATGATCTACGAGGCGCGGCCCAACGTCACCGTCGACGCCGCGGGTCTCTCTCTCAAGTCCGGCAACGCGGCGGTGCTGCGCGGCGGCTCGGCGGCGGCGAGCTCCAACGAGGTCATCGTCGCGGTGCTCCAGGACGCGCTCGAGTCCGTGGGCCTTCCGCGTGACGCCGTGCAGTCGATCGACGCGTACGGGCGCGCCGGCGCGAAGGTGCTGATGAACGCTCGAGGGCTGGTCGACGTGCTCGTCCCGCGCGGCGGCCGCGACCTTATCCAGACCGTGGTCCGCGAGTCGACGGTGCCGGCGATCGAGACGGGGGAGGGCAACTGCCACGTCTACCTCGACGCCTCGGCGCCGCTCGAGCGCTCGGTCGCGATCGTGCTCAACTCCAAGACCCATCGCGTGGGCGTGTGCAACGCCGCGGAGACGCTGCTGGTCCACAAGGACTGCGCCGACAACCTTCCGGTGATCCTCGAGGAGCTCCACCACGCCGGCGTCACGCTTCATGCCGACGATGCGGCGGCTGACCTCGCGCCCGCGAACGTCCCCACCGTCCCCGCGACCGAGGAGGACTGGGCGACCGAGTACCTGTCGCTCGACATCGCGGTCAAGGTCGTCGACTCGATGGACGAGGCGCTCCAGCACATCGCGCGCTACTCGACGGGGCACACGGAGGCGATCGTCACCAACGACATCGACGCGGCGCAGCACTTCGTCGCGCACATCGACTCCGCGGCGGTCATGGTCAACGCCTCGACACGCTTCACCGACGGCGGCGAGTTCGGGCTCGGCGCCGAGATCGGCATCTCGACCCAGAAGCTCCACGCGCGCGGCCCGATGGGCCTCGGCGAGCTCACCACGACCACCTGGGTCGCATACGGCGAGGGCCACATCCGCCCCTGACGGCACGATGCGCGACCGGCACCAAGCATCGGTGCCATAATCGCGGAAGACAACAGGAGGAGTCCCCATGATCACCGAGGCCGTCGAGACCACGTCGCACGTCGTCAACGAGCTGCCCATCCCGGCCGAGGCGATCGGTCTGCTCGCGTTCACCGCGCTCATGGGGTTGCTGTTCGTGACGTACGCGTTCCGGAGCGTCGGCACGCGCCACTGAGGTGAGCACGCCCCTCGCTCGCGTGGGCGTGCTGGGCGGCACGTTCGACCCGATCCATCACGGACATCTCGCCGCGGCCTCGGAGGTGTGCGCGCGGTTGGGCCTTGATCAGATCCTGCTGACGCCGGCGCACTCGCAGCCCTTCAAGCAGGGGTACGACACCGAGACGCCCGCGCATCGGCTCGCGATGTGCGAGCTCGCGGCGCGCGAGGACGAGCGCTTCGCCGTGTCGCCCGTCGACATCGAGCGCGGCGGCGTGACCTACACGGTGGACACGCTCACGGACCTGCGCGAGCAGCGGCCCGACGCGGAGCTGTTCTTCATCACCGGGGCCGATGCGATCGCCCGGCTGGCGGAGTGGAGGGAGCCGGAGAGGCTTCTCGAGCTCGCGACATTCGTGGGCGTGACACGGCCAGGTCACTCATTGGCTGAGGGCGACACGCCGCATATCCTGGTGGAGGCTCCCGCCCTGGCGATATCGTCTACCGATGTGCGTCGCCGGGTGAGGGCCGGGTTGCCGATCCGCTACCTTGTACCCCGATCCGTGGCCGACTACATCGCCGAGAACGGGCTCTACTACGGAGGACTTGATGACTGACCAGGGCAGGCCTTTGTCGCGCAGAGAGCGCCGCGAGGCCGAGGCCAGGCAGGCCGCCCCGGACCAGCCCACCACGCCCATCCCCGCCCAGGTCGCGGGTCCCGACACGCACCCCGACGGCACGCCTCTCACGCGCAAGGAGCGCCGTGAGCTCGAGCGCGCCGCGCGTCCCCTCGAGACCTGGACGCGCGAGGAGGAGCTCATCGCCACGGGCCAGCTGCCCGCGATGACGCCCGAGATGCTCGACGCGCAGGAGCTCATCGCTCGCCGCCGCGTCGCGGAGCCCGAGCCCGAGGTCGAGCCGGAGCCGGAGATCGAGCCGGAGACCGTCGTCGAGGCCGAGCCGGAAGCGATCATCGAGCCCGAGCCCGAGCCCGAGCCCGCGGTTGCGGAGGAGCCGGAGCCCGAGCCCGCGGTTGCGGAGGAGCCGGAGCCCGAGCCGGAAGCGATCATCGAGCCCGAGCCCGCCGAGGAGCCGGAGCCGGAGGCCCCGGCGGAGCCCGTGCAGCTCGCGGCCCCGTGGGAGGGCTTCGCGGCGGAGGTCGCCGCGGCCCAGCAGCCCGCCCCGGCCGAGGAGGAGCACGCGCAGCCGGCGCCGTCGGAGGAGCCGCTGCCGAGCGGCGCGATCGACGCGATCCCCGAGGAGTACCGCCACCTGTTCCCGCCCGGCTCGCTCCAGGCGCGGCGCCTCGAGGAGCGCCAGCAGGGCGAGGGCGAGTCCTTCGCCGAGGAGGCCCCTGCCGGTCCGCTCGAGCAGGAGCACGCCGAGGACGAGGTCTCCTACGCGGAGGCCCCGGAGGACCCCGCCGCGGAGATCCGCAGGCTCACCGCCCAGGCGATGGCCGGGATCAACGCGACGCAGCAGATCCACCGGGTGCACGCCGCCGACGAGGCGCGCACGGTCGAGGAGGTCCACGAGCACCTCGAGGAGCCCGAGCCCGCCGAGTCCGAGGCCGATCACGAGGCCGAGCCGGACGCGGAGCCCGAGGAGCCCACCGCCTTCGACCCGTTCTGGGCCCCGTCGGCGCAGGGCCCCGACGCTCAGGCCACCGAGGTGCTCGACCCGGCCGAGGTGTACGCCCACGCGGCGCACGAGGACATCACGCCCGGCTATGGCGAGACCGTGGCGGCCCCGGTGGCGCCCGAGCCGACGGTCGCACCCGTCGCGACGCAGGCGGAGCCCGCGCTGTCGACCCCGACCGGGGGAGCGGCGATCGTGCCGGCCGGCCTGCGCCCCGTGGCCCCGGCCGCCGCATCCGCTCCCACGGTGTGGGACTCGCACCCGCTCGCGCAGGCTCAGCCGCGCGAGGTCGCGGACTACGCGCCGTCCGAGGACATCCCGGTCCCCGACTTCACCAAGATCATGCATGGCTACGCGGGGTCGGCGACCTCCGCCGGCACCGCGCCGTCCGGTCAGGTGGGCGACGCCCCGCGCGAGACGGACACCACGGCGGTCGAGTACCTGCGCCGCCCGATGCCCGAGGACTCCGAGGAGGGCGCGCACCACTTCGCGTGGGCGCACCTCGCGGTGATCGGCGCGGTGGCCTTCCTGCTCGGCGTGCTGGTCTGGCACCTCACGGGGAACGCCGGATGACGGCCACGGAGAGGGCGCTCGAGCTGGTGCGTGCCGCCGCGCGTGCCGCCGATGCGAAGAAGGCCGAGGACATCGTCGCGCTGGACGTGTCGGCGCACCTGCCGCTCGCGGACGCGTTCGTCATCGCATCGGCGTCGAACGAGCGCCAGGTGGTCGCGGTGGCCGAGGCCGTCGAGGAGGCGCTGCACGGGCTCGGGGCGAAGGCGGCGCGGCGCGAGGGCATCCGCGAGGGACGCTGGGCGCTGCTCGACTTCAACGACGTGATCGTCCACGTGATGCACGACGAAGAGCGCGGGTACTACGAGCTCGAGCGGCTCTGGAAGGACTGCCCGGTCATCGACCTCGGGCTGGGGGAGTGACGCGGCTCTTCCTGGTCCGTCACGGCCAGACCGACTGGAACCGCGAAGGTCGGCTCCAGGGGTCCACCGACATCCCGCTCAACTCGACGGGTCGCGCGCAGGCGCACGCCGCCGCATCGTCCCTGTGGCCGGAGCTCGCGGACGACGCCGTGGTCGTGTCCTCCCATCTGGACCGCGCGGCCGAGACCGCGCGGATCATCGTGGGCGACCGGCCGGTCGCGCTGCATCGGGATGCGCGCCTCGCCGAGCGGCGCTACGGGCCGTGGGAGGGCCTCCTGGGCCACGAGCGGGCCGAGCGCTACCCCGATGAGGACGCGGCCTGGCGTGCCGGCTTCGAGCCGGATTTCGACGGATACGAGAGCCACGCGGAGGTGGCGGTGCGCATGGTCGCGGCGGTCGAGGACTGGACCGCGAGCGTGGCGGGTGACCTCGTGTTCGTCGCGCACGGCTCCTCGGGACGCATGCTGCTCCTCGCGCTGCTCGGCCTGCCCTTCGAGGGACGGACGCTCGGCAGCCTCCACAACGCCGCGTGGTCGCGGCTGGTCCCGGCCGCCGGCGGCGGGTGGTCGCTCGAGGCTCACAACGTGGGAGCGCCCGCGCCGGGGAGGACGCTATGACCGTCCTCGTGCTGATGCGTCACGGCCGGACCGGCTTCAACGCCGAGGGTCGCCTCCAGGGCTCGCTCGACGTGCCGCTCGGGGACGAGGGGCGGGCCGATGCCAGGGTCGCGGCCCAGGCGCTCGCGCGTGAGTACGGGATCCCTGACCGCATCGTGTCCTCGCCCCTGCTGCGCGCGGCCGACACCGCGGCGGAGCTGTCCGCCGTCACGGGGGTGCCCGCGATGCCCGACGCGCGCCTCACGCAGCGCTCCTACGGCGCGTGGGAGGGGCTCACCTGGGACGAGGTGCGGGCGCGCTGGCCTGAGGGCTACGAGCGGCGCATGCGGGGCCTCGACCCGGAGATCGAGGGCTGGGGCAGGGCCCGCGATGTCGCGGAGCGGGTGGCGGAGGGCCTGATCGCGGCGTGCGAGGGCGCGCGCCTGGTCGTGGTGGTGAGCCACGGCTCCGCGATCATGCTCGGCTCGCTCGCGCTGCTGGGTCTCGACGTCCACTCGCAGGTGCTCGGCAAGCTCCCGCACGCGCACTGGAACGTCCTCGAGGGCGGGCCCGGTCGCTGGTCCCTCGCGCGCTACGGCCACTCCGCCGCATCGTCCCTGGCAGAGAGCCTGCCCGAGGCCGATTAACACTTGGCGAAGAATCTGGGCTAATATCTTTCTTGCTCTCAGGAGCACGGAATCCGCAAGGATGACGGGGCTGTGGCGCAGCTGGTAGCGCACCTGCATGGCATGCAGGGGGTCAGGGGTTCGAGTCCCCTCAGCTCCACGAAGTGTTGAGACAGCACTTGATCGAAAGGCCGCCCTTCGGGGCGGCCTTTCGTGTCTCCCGGGACGATGCGCGGCCGTGGCACGATGTCCGAGGAGGCCCGCGATGACCAATCCCACCCCCGTGCGGCGCACCGACGAGGACGTCGACGCGTTCCTGGCGGCCGGTCCGCGGGCCGAGCTGCTGACCGCCGTCGATGCCGCGCTCCGGGCCGGGATGCCCGGCATCCCGAGGGCGCTCTGGCGCGGCGTGTTCTGGGGCGGGACCGAGCAGGCGATCGTCGGCTACGGCGACATCGTGCAGCCGCGCCCGCGGGGCGAGGCGGTGGAGTGGTTCCTCATCGGGCTCGCCGAGCAGAAGAACCATGTGAGCCTCTACGTCAACGCGGTCGCGGAGGGGGCGTACCTCGCGCACCGCTACGCCGATCGCCTGGGGCGGGTCAAGGTCGGGGCGGCCGCCGTCACGTTCCGCAGCCTCGAGGGTGTGGACCTCGGGGTGATCACGGAGATGGCGGCGGAGGCGGTGCGCCTCTCCTGAGCGGCGGCAGGCTCCGCGGCATGCCCCGCTGAAGTGTTATAGTTAATCTATAACAACTACCGAGGAGCGGTGATGGCGGCGAACGACGGTGCGTACGGCAGGGCGGCGACGGTGGGCGTGGTCGCGCCCGCGGTCCTCTGCGTGGCGGCGGTGCTCGCGGAGCTCGGGATGCTCGGCGACGTGCCCGACCCGGCGGCCACCCACTGGGGCGCGAGCGGTCCCGACGGCTTCTCCTCGCCCACGCTCGTGCCGGTCATGACGGGCCTGGTCGGCGGCGTCCTGCCGATCGCGCTCGGATCCTCCGTGCTGCGCTCGATCCGTCGCGGGGAGCGGGGCTTCGTGCTCCGTCTCCTGCCGGCCGTGGCGCTCGGCCTCGCGACGCTCATGGGCGTCCTCATGGTGGGATCGCTTGCGATCCAGCGCGGGCTGTCGGACGCGGTCGATGCGCCGTCGATCCTGCCGGTCCTGGGCTGGGGCCTCGGCGCCGCGCTGGCGCTCGGGCTCGTCGGGTGGTTCGCGCAGCCTCGGCACGAGGCGACCGCGGCGCCCGCCGCGCCTGCACGGCCCCTCGCGCTCGCGCCGGGGGAGCGCGCCGTGTGGGTGGGGCGCTCCGAGATGCGTGCCGCCGCGCTCGCCGCGATCGTCGCCGGAGTGGTGGTCGCGACGCTGGCGGCCGTCGCGAACTGGGTGGTCGGCGACGCCGCGGTGGCGATCGTCGTCTCGATCCTCGCCCTGGTGCTCGCGTTCGCGGCCGCATCGTTCACCGTCTTCCACGTGCGCGTGGACTCCTCCGGGCTCACCGTGCGCTCCGCTGCGCGCCTGGTCCGGATGCGGGTGCCGGTCGAGGACGTGGCCTCGGCCGCGGCGATCGAGGTGTCGGGACTCTCCCAGTACGGCGGCTACGGCATCCGCCACATCCCCGGGGCGACCGCCGTGGTGCTGCGCTCGGGGCAGGCGCTCGAGGTGACGCGCCGTTCGGGCCGGCGCTTCGTGGTCACGCTCGACGATGCCGGCACCGCCGCGGCCGTGCTCGCCGCCGTCGCGGAGGACGCTCGTGCTGCTCAGGATTGACCCCGAGTCGAGCGCCCCGCTCTACGACCAGATCGCGGGCTCGGTGCGTCGCGAGGCGGCCGCCGGCAGGCTCGCCGCGGGGGAGCGGCTGCCGTCCGCGCGCGACGTCGCGGAGGCGCTCGACGTCAACCTCCACACGGTGCTCAAGGCGTACCAGCTCCTGCGTGACGAGGGCCTGGTGGAGATGCGGCGCGGCCGCGGCGCCGTGGTCTCCGCGCGGGCCGACGCCCTCACCGAGCTGCGGGCCGAGGCGTCGGCGCTCGCCGCACGCGCGCACGCGCTCGGGGTGGGGCCCGAGGCACTTGCCGCGCTCGTGAGGACGGCGGCCGAGGAGGCCTGAGGCCTAGCCGAGGAGCCCGAGCTCCGCGAACGCCCTCGCGAGCCCGGCCTCGCGGGGCCCGGCGGCGGTGCGGTCGGCGACGGCGAGCGCGGCGTCGTCCCCGCCCTCGATGGCCACGCCGGTGCCGGCGTACTGGAGCATCTCGACGTCGTTGAGGCCGTCCCCGAACGCGATCACCTGCTCGCGGGCGAGGCCCAGGTGCTCGACCACGGCCGCGACGCCCACGGCCTTGTGCACGTGGGCGAGGAAGATCTCGCCCGCGCCGGGGCCGAGGTCGGGGATCGAGCTCGGGATCACCGCCACCTCGGGGCCGATGGCCTCGGCGATCGCGTGGACGGGGACGTCCGCGTGGAACGTGGTGATCTTGCCGAACGGGACGCCGGTGAGGTCCTCGGTGCGCGTGATCGCCGCGGTGAGGTCGCGTCGGCCGGCGCCCTGCTCCCCGCGCTGGGGCAGGTGTGCCGCCATGGCGTCGACGGTCGCGGGGTGCGCGTGGGTCGCATGCGGGCCCTCGAGCAGGAACAGCGCGCCGGCGGCGGCGAGCTCATCGAGGGACCGTGCGGCGAGCGCGGCGGGGAAGCGCGTGTCGAGCAGCACCCGCTCGCCCACGATCGCGTACGCGCCGGCGCCGGCCACGTAGCCGTCGAAGCCGGCCGCCGTGATGCGCTCGGGAAGGAGCGACACCGGGCGTCCCGTGCACAGCAGCACCAGGTGGCCCGCGGCGCGCGCCGCGCGCACCGCGTCCGCGTGGGCCTCGGGGACGACGCCGTGGTGGGCGTAGGTGCCGTCGACGTCGAGGAAGATCGCGCGGCGGGACGATGCGGGGGCGGGGGAGGTCACGCCCCTCACCCTAGGCGGCGTCGACGGTCGCATCGGCGCGACCGGGACGAACATCACGATTCGGTCACGGGGAGAATCCGCCATTGCGCTGTCGAACCGGTTCGCTATATCGTCGGTCGCGTCGAGTCGAACCGGTTCGATACAGGTGTGCAGCACTCGTTCAACGACGAAGGAGTCAGCGTCGATGGTGACCATCGGTGACGTCGCGAGGGTGGCGGGGGTGTCCCGCTCGACCGCGTCCTACGCGCTCAGCGGCAAGCGGACCATCTCGCCCGCGGTGGTCCAGCGCGTCCTCGACGCGGTCGACGAGCTCGGGTACACGCCGAACGCCGGGGCGCGCGCGCTCGCGACCTCGCAGACGAAGGTGATCGGACTGCTCGGGCGGTTCCTGTCGGACGAGTTCGCACCCGCGATGCTGCAGTACATCCTCGGCGTCACCAATCGTGCCGGCGAGCTCGGCTACGACACGCTCCTGGTCTCGGAGGAGGACGGGGTCAACGCGCTCAAGCGCCTCTCGACGTCCCGGATGGTCGACGGCTTCGTGCTGCTCAACGTCGCGGAGCACGACGACAGGCTCGGCTTCCTGCGCGAGGCGCTTCAGCCGGGCGCGACCGTCGGGCTGCCCGAGCAGTGCGACGGCATCGACGTCTTCGACCTCGACTTCGTCGCGAGCGGGCGGATCATGGTCGACGCGATGGCGGACGCCGGCCATCGCGAGCTCATCCTCGTGTCCCAGCCGGAGCATGTGGTCGCGCGTGGAGGCGCCTACGTGTGGCGTCTGGCGGACGGCGCGCAGGCGCGCGCAGACGAACGCGGCATCGAGCTGCATCGGTACTTCGGCGCCTCGAGCCAGCCCGCGATCGGCGAGGACCTGAACCGGTACCTCGACACCCATCCCGGCGCGACGGGGCTGCTGCTGAACAACGAGGCCGCGGCGGCTGCGCTGCCGTCGGTGCTCGCCGCCAGGGGCCTGTCGAGCCCCGCCGACATCTCCGTGCTCGGCCGCTACTCGGACGACTTCGCACGGACCTTCTCGCTTCCGTTCTCGGCGGTCGACAGCGCCGCGGACGAGCTGGGGCGGCGGGCTGTGGAGCAGCTCGTCGCTCGAATCGAGGGCGATCCCGCGGGAGCGGCTCCTCATCTTGTCGAGCTGATCCCGCCCACCATCCACGACCGCGGATCCATCGCACCACCCCCAGCCTCGCGGGGCTGACCCCACCGACCCGTCCCCGGGTTCACGTTCAAGGAGGAACGATGAGCAACACCAGCACCAAGGCCGCCGTCGCGTTCGCGACCGCGGCGATCGCAGCGGGCGCGCTCGCCGGCTGCTCGTCCGACACCGCCCCCGGCTCGTCGGACGCCCCGACGGGCGCGGGCACGGACGCCCCGGCAGCAGGCGGCACCTTCACGCTGTGGGACCCGTACCCGGACCGCGACGACCAGAGCACCTGGGCGCAGGCGATCGACGCGTGCGCCGACGAGCTCGGCATCACCATCGAGCGCAACTCCGGCAACACGGGCGACACCGTGAAGGACCTCACCACCGCGGCCTCGAACCTGCCCGACATCGCGATGGTCGACAACCCGAAGGTGTCGACCCTCGCCGATGCCGGCCTGCTCACCACGGCCGCGGAGAACGGTCTCGACACGTCGAGCATCCAGGAGAACATCCTGACCGCAGGCGAGATCGACGGCGAGGTGTACGGCGTGCCCGTCGGCGCGAACACGCTGGGCCTGTACTACAACCCGACGGTCCTCGAGGAGGCGGGTGTCGACATCGCGTCCGTGACGGACTGGGAGTCTCTCACCGCGGCGATCCAGCAGGTGGTCGACGCCGGACACAAGGGCATCACGTTCTCCGCGGTCGGCACGGAGGAGGGCTCCTTCCAGTTCCTGCCCTGGTTCTGGGGCGCCGATGCCGACCTCACCGCGCTCGACTCCGAGCAGTCGGTCGCGGCGCTCACGCTGTGGACCGACTGGGTCGCGGACGGCCTCGCGCCGCAGTCCGTGCTCACCAACACGCAGGGGACCTCGTGGGACGAGTTCCTCACGGGCGACTTCGGATTCGCCGAGAACGGCTCGTGGTTCCAGGGCGCGGCCGACGAGAACGGCTACGAGGTGATCCAGATCCCGGCGATGGACGGCGGCGCCGCACCGGCGCCCACGGGAGGCGAGTTCATGACGCTGCCGATCCAGGAGGACGAGTCGCGCTACGCCACGTCCGCGCAGATCGTCGAGTGCCTCGCGAACGGCGACTCGGGCGCGACCGCGCTCGGCTACGTCGCGCCGACCGCCGAGGGCGCCTCGGCGCAGGCCGCGGCGGACACCGCCGGCGCCAACGAGTTCTGGGTCCAGGCGGTGGCGGACGCGAAGCCCCGCACCGCCGACAACCTGGGCATCAAGTACCCGATCATCTCGGAGCAGCTCTACACCGCGATCCAGGTCGCGCTGAGCGGCGGCTCGTCGCCTGAGGACGCGCTCGCGACCGCGCAGTTGGAGGCCGCGTCCAAGCTGGGCTGAGCCGTGAGCCACGGCCTCGTCTCGCACATCCCCCTAGTGGAGGTCCTCGATGACCATGTCGGCGACACGAACCCCCGCGTCAGCTGACCGTCCTCGCGACGGCGAGGGGGCGGCTCCGGCCGTCCCCTCGCCGGGCGAGCGGCGCCGCGCCGCGCGGCGGCAGCAGCTCGTGGCGTGGCTGTTCCTCACCCCCGTCACGCTGTACCTCGTCCTGTTCTACGCGCTGCCGCTGTGGCGCAACGTCGACCTCAGCCTGCGCGACTACACGCTGCGCTCGTTCATCACGGGCGGCGCCGAGTTCGTGGGGCTCGATAACTACCGCGAGATCTTCACCGATCCCACCTTCCCGACCGCGCTGTGGAACACCGTCCTGTTCACCGGGCTCTCGCTGGTGTTCCAGTACTCCATCGGGCTCGCGCTCGCGGTCTTCTTCTTCCGGCGGTTCCCGCTTGCGGCGACGCTGCGCGCGCTCTTCCTGGTGCCCTGGCTCCTGCCGCTGCTCGTGTCCTCGTCGGTCTGGGCCTGGATGCTCAACTCCGACTCGGGCGTCGTCAACTCCTTCCTGCAGACGCTCGGCCTCGACCCTGTCTTCTGGCTCACCTCGCCGGACTGGTCGCTCGTGTCGGTCATCATCACCAACATCTGGATCGGGATCCCGTTCAACCTGGTGCTGCTGTACGCGGGCCTGCAGGCGATCCCGGGAGAGGTCTACGAGGCGGCCGCGCTCGACGGTGCCGGCCGCTGGTCGATCTTCTGGCACATCACGTTCCCGCTGCTTCGCCCGGTCAGCGCCATCACGCTGCTGCTGGGCCTGGTCTACACGCTCAAGGTGTTCGACATCATCTGGGTCATGACGCGCGGCGGGCCGGGCGACTCGTCGACCACGCTCGCGATCTGGTCGTACCGCCTCGGCTTCGGAGGGGGATCGCCCGAGCTCAGCCTCGCGGCAGCCGTGGCGAACGTGCTCATCCTCATCGCGTTCGTGTTCGGGCTGTTCTACATCCGTGCCCAGAGGAAGGCGCTCCGCTCATGACCCGGTCACGCCGCGCCGTCACCACCGTGATCGCGCTGATCCTCACGGCCATCATGCTGTTCCCGCTCTACTGGATGATCAACGTCTCCCTCACGCCGCCTCATCTGCTGCGCAAGGACCCGCCCAACCTGGTCCCGATCGACGCGACCTTCGCCGGCTACGACAAGGTCATCCACGAGCAGCTGCCCTACCTGGGGACGAGCCTCATCATCGGTCTGGGCACCGTGGCCCTCACGCTCGTGGTGGCCGCGCCGGCAGGGTTCGCTCTCGCGAAGCTGTTCCCGAGGGGCGGGAGCACCCTGAACTTCGTCCTCCTGGTCGCGCAGATGATCCCCGGGATCATCATGGCGATGGGGTTCTACCTGGTCTTCAACGAATGGGGTCTGCTGGACACGATCCCGGGCCTCATCATCGCCGACTCGACCCTGGCCGTGCCGTTCGGTGTGCTGATCTTCACGGCGTTCATGATGGGGATCCCGAACGAGCTGATCCAGGCCGCGCGGATCGACGGCGCGAACGCGTGGCGGACGTTCAGGTCCGTGGTGATCCCTGTCTCGCGCAACTCGGTGGTCACGGTGGCGCTCTTCGCCTTCCTCTGGTCCTGGTCCGACTTCCTGTTCGCCTCGTCGCTCAACCGTGGAGGCGACCTCCAACCGGTGACGATCGGCATCTTCCGCTACCTGGGCAACAACACCCAGGACTGGAACGCGATCATGGCGACCGCGGTGGTCGCGTCCGTCCCGGCCGCGTTCCTCCTGGTGTTCGCCCAACGGTACGTCGCCGCGGGGGTCACCGCCGGAGCGGTGAAGGACTGACACGTGGACCAGAGGAGCGACGGCGGCGCAGCCGCACCCGTCCGGCCGAGCGCCGTCTCGCGCAGGGGAGCCGGGCTTCGGGAGGTCGTCTGGGGCCCGGACGGCTTCTGGGGCAGGCGTCAGGCGGTGAACGCCGCCGCGACGTTCGCGCACTGTGCCGACTGGATGGAGCGCCTGGGCTGGCTCGAGAACTTCGACAGGGTCGCGCGCGGCGACGTCACCGATGAGCGCGCGGGCTGGGAGTTCGCGGACTCGGAGGTCTACAAGCTGCTCGAGGGCATCGCCTGGGAGCTGGGACGCAGGGACGATGCGCGGCTCGCCGCCGCGTACGGCGCCCTGGTCGCGCGCGTCGTCGCCGCGCAGGACGAGGACGGCTACCTGGGGACGGCATTCGGGCATCCGGGCCTGCCGCCGCGGTACTCCGACCTGTCGATGGGCCACGAGCTCTACAACATGGGCCACCTCATGCAGGCCGCGGTCGCCCGCCTGCGGACCTCCGGCGAGGATGCCCTCGTGGCGGCCGCGCGCCGAGCCGCCGAGCATGTGTGCCGCGAGTTCGCGCCCGGCGCGCGCGAGGGCCTGTGCGGCCATCCCGAGATCGAGCTCGGCCTCGCGGAGCTGGGCCGTGCGATGGGGGAGCGGCGCTACCTCGACCAGGCGCGCGTGTTCGTCGAGCGCCGCGGACGGGGAACCCTGCCGGTCCGTCCTCTGCTCTCGGACGAGTACTTCCAGGACGACGTGCCCGTGCGCGAGGGCACGGTGCTCCGCGGCCACGCGGTGCGTGCGCTCTACCTCGCGGCGGGCGCCGTCGACGTCGCGGTCGAAACCGGCGACCGCGAGCTCCTCGCGGCGCTCGAGGGCCAGTGGGCCACCACCGTCGAGCGGCGCACATACATCACAGGCGGCATGGGGTCGCGGCATCAGGACGAGGGTTTCGGCGAGGACTGGGAGCTGCCGCCCGACCGCGCCTACTGCGAGACCTGCGCGGGCGTCGGGTCCGTGATGCTGTCGTGGCGGCTCCTGCTCGCGTCGGGGGAGGTCCGGTACGCCGACCTCATCGAGAGGACGCTCTACAACGTCGTGGCCGCGGCTGCGGATCAGGGCGGCACGCGCTTCTTCTATGCGAACCCGCTGCACGTCAGGGTCGCAGGTGCCGAGTACGCCGGCGACGGGGTGAACCACCGTGCCGAGGGCGGTGTCCGTGCGCCGTGGTTCGACGTGTCGTGCTGCCCGACGAACGTGGCACGCACCTTCGCGGCGCTGCACACCTACGCCGCGATGGTCGAGGACGACGCCCTGACCCTGCTGCTGTACTCGCCCGGCTCCGTGGACGTCGCGCTGTCGTCGGGACGGATGCGGCTCGAGGTGGCGACGCGCTACCCGGACGACGGTCGCGTCGACGTCGCGGTGGTCGAGGCGCCGCAGGAGCCCGTGGCGTTGCGGCTGCGCGTCCCGGCCTGGGCGCGGCACGCGACCGTGACCGACGCGACGGGCACCCGTACCGAGGTGGCGCCGGGCTGGTGGGAGGCGCGGCGCACCTGGACGGCCGGGGACGTCGTGGTGCTCGACCTCGACCTGGACCCGCGCATCGTCTGGCCCGACCCCCGCATCGATGCGATGCGCGGCACCGTCGCGGTCGAGAGGGGCCCGCTCGTGCTGTGCCTCGAGTCGACCGACCTTCCCGAGGGCGTCGGGATCGAGGACGTGCGCGTCGACGCGACCGGCGCGCCCCGCGCGGCGGGCGACGGGGCCGTCATCGCCGCCACGCGCCGTCGCGAGCCCGCGGCGGCCCCTGCGACGCCCCCGTTCGCGTCGCGACGGCCGACGGACCCGGCGTCCGAGGTCGGCTTCGATCTCCCGTTGGTGCCCTACCACCGCTGGGGTGAACGCGCGCCGTCGCAGATGCGCGTGATGCTGCCTGCCGTCTGGGAGGTCGCCCCGCCCCGATAGACCTCGCGTCCGCTTCTCGCTGGCGGGCGCGTGAGGCCGGCGTCCCTCAGCCGTCGGCATCCCCGAAGAGTCACAGAGAGGTGCTCGATGATGCGAGAGCTCACCAGGCAAGGCCCGTCATGGGCACGATGGACGGCGGTGGCGTCGGCGCTGGCGCTGGGAGCGGCCGGCGTCGCGACGGCCACGCCGGCGGCGGCGGTCGACGTACCGGCCCCCGACCTGCACTACACGATGGACGATGTCGCGGGAGGGACGGTCCCGGACTCGTCGGTGAACGGCTGGGACGGCGTGATCGTCGGCTCGACCGGCGTCACCGATGGAGCCGACGACGGTGCGGCGCTCGCGCTCACCGGCGGCACCGTGACGATCCCCGGAGGCCCCCTCGCGGGCGCGACGGACCTCACGGTGTCGGTCCGCGCGCGCTGGGACGAGCCCGGAGACTGGCAGTGGCTGTTCGGCCTCGGCACGGACACCACGCGCTATCTGTTCACCACGCCCCGTGCCGGCACCACGCAGGTGATGCGCAGCGCCGTCACCGTCGGCGGGCCCGGGGTCGAGGCGATCGTCGACTTCCCTGCGGCGATGGCCACGGGGGAGTGGAGCACCGTCACCGTGGTCCTCGACGCCGAGGCGGACCGCCTCACCACGTACCTCGACGGCGTGACCGTCGCCTCCGCGTCGACCGAGATCACCGCGGGTGTGCTCGTCGACGCGGCCGCCGCATCGTCCGGCTCGATCGGCGGCTCGTTCTACAACGACCCGACCTTCAAGGGCGCGGTCGACGACTTCCAGCTGTTCCGCACCGCGCTCGACGGCGAGCAGGTGGCCGCGCTCGTGGGCGTCGAGTACGTCCCGCCGGAGCCCGAGCCGGAGCCGGCCCCCGCGGTCGACGAGACGGCTCCCGACCTCCACTGGACGATGGACGACGTCGCCGACGGCGTGGTCGCCGACGTGTCCGGCAACGGCTGGGACGGCACGCTGTCCGGCGCGGCCGAGGCCTCGGAGGGCCTCGACGGCGCGGCGCTCGACCTCAGCGGCGGCTACGTCACGTTCCCGCGCGGCGTGATCGACGGCAGCGCGGATCTCACCGTCGCGGCGCGTGTGCGCTGGGACGGCACCCACGACTGGGGCTGGCTCTTCGGGGTCGGGACCACGTTCTCGAGGTACCTCTATGCGATCCCGCGCACGGGTGAGGCGTTCGGCGGGGCGCTGCGCACGGGGATCACGGTCGGCGGCGACGCCGCCGAGGCGCAGGTGCTCGCGACAGAGCCCCTCGCGACGGACGAGTGGAGCACCGTCACGGTCACGCTCGACTCCGCTGCGGACCTCCTGACCACGTATGTCGACGGCGTCGCGGTCGGCAGCGCGAGCACCACCATCACGGCCGACGCCCTGGTCGACCCTGGCAACGACACGGGCGGCTACCTGGGCGGCTCGGTGTTCTGGTGGGACCCCACCTTCGACGGCGAGGTCGACGACTTCCGCATCTACCGCGGCGCGCTCACCGCGGCCCAGGTGGAGTCGCTCGAGCCGGGCGCGCTCGCTGCGCCCGACCTGCTCTACACGATGGACGACGTCACCGACGGCATCGTGCCCGACTCCTCGGGCAACAACCTCGACGGCGCCATCGTCGGCTCCACGGGGATCGTGGCGGGGGTCGAGGGCGACGCGCTCGACCTCACCGGCGGCGCGGTGACCGTGCCCCGCGACATCCTCGACGGCGCGACCGACCTCACCGTCTCGTCGCGCCTGCGGTGGGACGGCGGTGCGGCCTGGCAGTGGCTCTACGGGCTGGGCACCAGCACGACCCGATACGTGTTCTGGACGCCGTCGAACTCGGACGGCAACATGCGCACCGCCATCACTACCGGTGGTGGGGGCTCCGCCGAGGACCAGATCACGGGCGTCGGCGCGCTGCGCACCGGGGAGTGGGCGACGGTCACGACCACGCTCGACACCACGGCGGGCGTCATGACCACGTACCTCGACGGTGTCGCGCTCGCGTCCGTGGCCACCGACATCACCGCGGGAGAGCTGTTGAGCGCGACCGCGGCGAACGCGGGTCGCATCGGAGGATCGTTCTACCCCGATCCTGCCTTCGACGGCGCGATCGACGAGTTCCGCGTCTACCGCGCGGCGCTCACGCCCGAGGAGGTCGCGTCGCTGGTCACCCGCGGCATCCCGACGCTGGAGGCGCTCGCGGAGGACGCGTTCTCCGTCCGCACGCTCGTGGGCGGGGCCCCCGCGCTCCCGGCCGCCGCATCGGCGTCCTTCTCCGACGGCTACGACCGCGACGTCCCGATCACGTGGGACGAGGTCCCCGAGGCCGCGTACACGGCCGAGGGCACCTTCACCGTGTCGGGAGACGCGGGCGGCTACCCCGTCACCGCGGAGGTCACCGTGCACCGCGGCCAGATCGCCATCGACGCGGGAACGACCACGGGCGACTTCATGGGCGGCGCCGCGGGCGTGCTCTACGGCCTCTACGGGGACGGCATGCCCACGGAGAACCTCATCGAGGGCATGGGCATCCGCACCGTCTCGACCAAGGCGCAGGACGGCGCGCAGCAACCCGGAGCAGATGCGCTCGAGGTCCTCCCGACCTTGGCGGAGACCACCGGCGGCGACGTCTACCTGCGCATCACCGACTGGTATCGCGGGTTCCCCTACGAGTGGCCGGGCGACACTCCCGAGGAGAAGCTCGAGTCCTACCGCGGGGTCCTGGCGGACCAGCTCGAGATGATCGCGCAGATCCCCGCGGACCAGCGCGCCCACCTGGTGATCGAGCCGTTCAACGAGCCCGAGGGGAACATGTTCGGCACCGGGCAGTGGAGCCTCGACGGCACGTCGTGGCTCAGCGACCCGACGGACTACTTCGCCGCCTGGGACGAGTCCTACCGCACCATCAAGGCCGCGTTCCCCGACCTCCGGGTCGCGGGACCGGGAACCTCGGTGCTGTTCGGGCAGATGCAGGGATACCTCGCCCACGTGGTCGAGGAGGACACCGTCCCGGACATCATCACGTGGCACGAGCTGTCGCACCCGCAGGCGATCCGCGACTCGGTGGAGAGGTTCCGGGGCTGGGAGGCGGCCGCATTCGCGGGCACCTCGTACGAGGGCACCGAGCTGCCGATCAACATCAACGAGTACGCGTTCAACTACCACACGTCGGTTCCCGGCCAGATGATCCAGTGGATCTCCGCGATCGAGGACTCCAAGGTCGACGCGCAGATCGCGTTCTGGAACATCGACGGCAACCTCTCCGACTCCGCGGTGCAGTCCAACCGCGGCAACGGGCAGTGGTGGCTGTACCACGAGTACGCACAGATGACGGGGCAGACCCTCGAGGTCACCCCGCCATGGCCGGGCGACAACTACACGCTCCAGGGCGTCGCCGCGCTCGACACCGGCAGGAAGCAGGTGCGGGCGATCATCGGCGGGGCCGCCGGCGCCGCTCCGGTGGACCTGGTCGGCCTGCCCGCGAGCTTCACGGGCAAGGTGCGCGTCTGGGTCCGTGAGATCGCGTGGACCGGTCAGATCGGCGACTCGGCGCAGCCCGAGACGCTCGCCGAGATGGTGCTGCCCGTGGTCGACGGCAAGGCCTCGTTCGAGTTCGGCGAGGGTGCGCTGCCCGCGCTGAAGGAGTCCTCGGCATACGAGATCGTCGTGACGCCTCAGGGTTCCGCGGCCGCGGGCTCCGCGTCGCCGGCATGGTCGGCCTCGTACGAGGCCGAGGACGCCGCGCACACGGGCTCCGGCTACAGCGTCAACGGCCCCGAGGGCACGCCTGCGCGCGTCGACCTGTTCTACACGTCGGGGGCGTACAACGTCGGCGGCCTGCGGACCGGCTCCGACGTCGCGCTCGACTTCACCGTCGACGTGCCCGACGACGGGGCGTACGACCTCTCGGTCTTCGCCAACAGCCTCAACACCTACGGGCTGGTCGCGGAGCAGGGACCCACCAACGTGTTCCTCACGGTCGACGGCGCCGACGAGCAGGAGCTGTTCCTCACGCTCGGCTACAAGTGGGTGGTGTGGGACCACGCCGACACCACGGTCGATCTCACCGCGGGCGAGCACACGCTCACGCTGTCCGCGCGGAGCCTCGACGGCACGGGTGCGACCCAGGGCGACGCCATCGTCGACCGCATCACGCTCACCCGCGCGGCGGGCGACGATGCGGTGGACGCCTACGAGGCCGAGCTCGCGGACACGTCCGTGACGCCGAAGTACCGGGGCGGGGTCTCCGGGTCCGGCGCCGTGCAGCTGAAGCTCGGCGAGACCGCGACCTTCTGGGTCTACGGCGACGTCGACGGCGAGCACTCGCTGTCGCTCGACACGAGCGGCGTCGCGAAGGGCTCCGTGGCGGTCAACGGCGAGCAGGTCATGGATCTGCGGGCCTCGACCTCGGCTGCCGTCCACCTCATGGGCGGTGTCAACAAGGTCGTCGTCACGGGGCCGGCGACGGTCGACCGCCTGCTCGTGGGCGCCTCGAAGGGGCGTCTCGGCGCGGTCGCGTACCAGGCCGAGGACGCGACCCTCGAGGGCGAAGCCCATGTGGTGGATCTCTCGCTGGCCGAGGGCGGTCAGGCCGTCGATGGCATCGGCGGGGCGCCGGGGAACGTCAGCACGTTGACCTTCTCCGTCGACGCCGCCGAGGCGGGACCGCACGCGGTGGTGGTGCGCTTCTCCAACCCGGAGCAGGTGCCGGCGACGCACTACAACCCCAACCCGATGGCGCGCCGCGCGCTCATCTCGGTGAACGGGGGCGAGCCGGAGTCGGTGCTGTTCGTGCCGACGTTCCACGAGAACAGCTTCTGGGAGCGGACGCTGGTGCTCGACCTCGTCGCGGGGGAGAACACCATCGCCTTCGGCTCGGAGGAGCAGCCCAACTTCGACGGAACGACCTACGCCGAGGACAACTGGCCGGGCATCCCTCTCCGGGCCGACACCTCGCCGATCATCGATCGGATCACGGTGTCGCGCCTCACCGACAGGGGATAGCACCCCGGACATGCCAGGGGCCGGGCACGGTGCGTGCCCGGCCCCTGTGCCGCGTCCGTCAGGCCGCGTCGACGTCCTGGCGGCCCCACAGGGGCACGCCCTGCCCGGAGGTCACGGTGAGGCCCCACGTCCACGCCTCGGCGGTCGGGTTCCACACGGGCGCGAGCACGCCCGTGTAGGTCGCGTCGCCGGCGGTGAGCGTGAGGTCCTGGTCGCCGGACAGCTCCCACGTGCCCTCGAGCGCGCCCGCGACGGTCCCGTCCTCGGCGAGCGTCACCTCGACGGAGGTGGGGACCAGCGGCGAGATCACCTTGTCGAAGGTCACCACCTGGTAGGTGCCCGCCGCATCGTCCTCGCTGGCCGCGACGAGGCTCTCGCCCGCGTAGCGCTCGGGCGACAGCACGGGCCAGCCGTCGGCGTTCATGTACAGCTGGTGCACGCGGACGTTGTGCATCTCCTCGGTGCCGATGAAGCGCGAGTGGAAGATGAGGAACGTCTCGCCGGTGTCCGGGTCGTCGTACCAGGTGTTGTGGCCGGGGGAGACGTAGCCGGCATCGCCGCCCATGCCAGGGCCGTCCGCCCACTCGTAGCCGCCGATCACCTTGACGCCGTACGGCTCGATCGACGCGTCGTCGAACACGGTCCCGGGAGCGCCCGCGACGGTCGACATGTCGTTGCCCTCGGCATCGACGTACGGGCCGTCGGGGCTCTCGGAGCGCGCGACGCGCAGCTCGTAGCCGCCCGAGGCGTCCAGGCCGCCGAACGAGAGGAACAGGTAGTAGTAGCCCGTCTCCTCGTCGAAGCGGATGTTCGGCGCCTCGATGCGCGAGTGGTTGCCGCCGACCAGGTGCGTGCCGTAGCCCTGGCCCTCGAGGGGCAGGCCGGTCTCCTCGTCCATCTCGAGGATGAAGATGCCGCCCGAGTACGAGCCGTAGACCATCCAGAGGTTCCCGTCCTCGTCGTAGAACGCGTCCGGGTCGACGGTGTTGGGGTGGAGGGTGGCGTCGTAGATCTCGCCGGGGTTCTCGGACTCCTCGTCCCACATCCCGGACTTGAGGAGGATCTCCTGGTTGACGTACGGGCCGTCGACCTCGTCGGCGATGGCGACGCCCAGCGCGGAGCGTGCCGAGCTGCCCTCGCAGGCGTTGTAGTACATCGCGTAGCGGCCGTCCGGCAGCTCGACGACGTCCGCGGCCCACAGCGTCTCGGACTGCGCCCACTCGAAGGTCTCGGCCAGCTCGGTGCGGATGTCGTCGAACAGGCCCGCGGCATCGGCGTCGCCGACGCTCATGGAGTTCTGCGTCCAGCTCATGAGGTCGGTCGTGTAGGCCGAAGCGGCGTGGGAGCCGAACACCCAGATCTGGTCGTCCGAGGTCACCACGGACGGGTCATGGACGGTCACGTCGGTGAAGGTGGGCGCCGCGAGGTCGGGGAGGCCGCCCTCGGACGATGCGCCGCAGGCGCTGAGCGAGAGGGTGGCGGCGGCGAGGGTGGCGGCCGCAGCGGCGGCGCGGGTGCGGGTCACGGAAGGCTCCTGTGCGTCGTCGGACAGTTCGCTAGGCGAGGGATGTCGCCAAGGTCCCGCGACTCTACAACGATGTAAATTGGCGCGTCAAACCGCGCCCGAGCCCGCGCAAGGAGCAGCGGGGGCGCCGGGGGGATCGGCGCCCCCGCTGTCGGGGG
>NZ_BBMB01000006.1:65875-115385 GCF_000971235.1 Demequina subtropica | reverse complement strand
CGTGGCGGGTCTGCGATCTCCTCGGGTGAGGAGATCAGGCCGTGGCGAGGTCTGCGATCTCCTCAGGGGTCAAGGCGGACGTCCACATCGCGAGCTGGTCGATGTCGCCCTGGAACGGGGTGTCCCACCAGTTGACGCCGAGCGCGAACAGCGCGGTCGGGCTGGTGAGCACGTCGTTGAAGGCGCTGCTCGCACCCACGTCGACGCCGTCGATGTACAGCGTCACCTCGCCGGCGTCGACCGCGAAGGCGACGTGCGTCCACTCGTCGAGCGGGAGCAGCTGCCCGGTGAAGCCGTCGTACCAGGTGCCGTTGTTGTTGGACCACAGCATCGTCTCGCCGTTCCAGCCCTGCGGCACCACGCTGAGGAACTGCGTGCCCGAGCTCGCCGCGAAGAACGCGGTGGTGTACGGCGTGAGCGCAGAGGGTCGCAGCCACAGCGACACGGTGTAGGTGTCGCCCTGGATGAGGCCGTCCGGGAGCCGGACTCCGGTCGCGCCGTCGAGGTGCAGCGCGGATCCGCTGACGCCGTCGGCCACGTACGACACCGTGCCGCCGGTGTTGTCGATGCGGTCGCCGGTGACGGTCGGCATGGCGAGTGCGCCGGCATCGTCCGCGAGCGTGCCCTCGAACGACCACGCTCCCACCTGCACCGGGGCCGGGCGCGCCTTCACCACCACGGTGAAGGCGACGGTCGTGGTGACCTTGCCGTTCCGGATGGTCGCCGTGAGGGTGACCGTCGCATCGTCCTCGCCCACGCCGGGCCGGGTCACGTCGCCCGTGGTGGAGACGTGCGCCGGGTCCGAGCTCTCCCACGTGATGGTGGTGCCGCTCGTTCCCGTGGTGGGCAGGTCGAGATCGGCGACCACCGCGGAGGTGTCGCCGAGGTCGAGGTCCGCCGCGACCGCGGCGACCGCGTCCTTGGGCTTCAGGACCACCACCTGGCGGCCCCACAGGGAGTCGCCCGTGGAGTCCTGCACCGTGAGGCCGACGCTCCAGGTCTCGCGCTGGTCGTCCCACACGGGGGTGAACACGCCCGTGTAGGTGCCGTCGGAGGTCTGCAGCGTCGCGGCGTTGTCGCGGCCGATCCTCCAGGTGCCCGTGAGGTCGCCCGTGACGCGGCCGTTCGGCGCGAGCGTGACCTCGACGGGGAGGGCGGGTGCGGCGCTGATCGCCGTGTCGAAGTCCACGATCTGCCACGTGCCCGCCACGTCCTTGGCCTTGAGGCGGCCGTCGGACTCGCCCGCGTACCGGAACGGGGCCACCACGGGCCAGCCGTCGGCGTCCATGAACATCTGGTTGACCCGCACGTTGTGGACCTCGCCGGTGCCTGGGAAGCGCGAGTGGAGGACGATGTAGGAGTCGCCCGTGTCGGGGTCGTCGTACCAGGAGGTGTGGCCGGGGGAGACGTAGCCGGTGCCCGCGCCCGTGCCGGGGTCGCCCACCTCGCGCGTGAAGAGGTAGCCGTCCATGATCTTGACGCCGTAGTCCTGGATCGAGGCGTCGTCGAACAGCGTGCCCTCCGCGCCCTTCACGGTCGACATGTCGTGGCCGTTGGCGTCGACGTACGGGCCGTCGGGGCTCTCCGAGCGCGCGACCCGGACCTCGTAGCCGCCGTCCGCGCCGAGGCCGCCGTACGACAGGAAGAGGTAGTAGTAGCCGGTCTCCTCGTCGTAGCGGATCGTCGGCGCCTCGATGCGCGCGTGGTTGCCGCCGACCAGGTGCGTGCCGTAGCCCTGATCGGGGAGCGGCAGGCCGGTGGCCGGGTCCATCTGCAGGATGAAGATGCCGCCCGAGTACGAGCCGTAGACCATCCAGAGGTTGCCGTCGGCGTCGTAGAACGTGTCGGGGTCGACGGTGTTGGGGTGGATGGTGGCGTCGTAGATCTCGCCGGGGTTCTCCGACTCCTCGTCCCACATCCCGGACTTGAGGATGATGCCCAGGTCCTCGTATGGGCCGTCGACGTCGTCGGACACCGCGACGCCGAGAGCCGAGCGGGGGGAGTCGCCCTTGCAGGCGTTGTAGTACATGTAGTAGCGGCCGTCGGCGAGCTGGATCACGTCCGCCGCCCACAACGTGCTGGTCTGGGCCCAGGCGAAGGTCTCCGCGAGCTCGGTGTAGATGTCCTCGAACAGCGGGTTGTCCGGGTCCTGGCTCAGATCGACCGAGTTCTGGGTCCAGTTCATGAGGTCCGTCGTGTAGGCCGACGCCCCGTGGGAGCCGAAGACCCAGACCTGGTCGCCTGCGGTCACCACCGACGGGTCGTGGACCGTCGCCTCGGTGAAGGTCGGCGCGGGTGCCTCGTGCGGGTGCGGCTTGGGTGAGCCCGTCGCGGGGGCGCATGCGGTCCATGCGGGCGTGGCGATCGCGAGGCTCGCGGTCGCGGCGACCGTCCCGATCGCGAGGCGCGCGCTGCGGCTGATGGTCACGTCATCTCCTGTTCATCGTTGGACAGAGAATGTTGCGGGGATCTGCATCGATCCCGCCGCTCGTGACCTTACAACGATGTAACGGCGCCCGCAATAGGAGGTTTGCGAGCATCCTCGGGGCTCGCGGCGGCCCCGCGTGGCGGCGGGGGCGACGATGCCCGGGCGCATCGTCCCGCCCGGTGTTTCACTGGTCTCGGAGGTGCGCGATGGACGCCTGGAAGGTGCGCGACGGTGCGCTCCGGCGCGAGGGGGCGCCCGACCCGGTGCCCGCGCCCGACGAGCTTCTGGTCCGCGTCGAGGCGTGCGGCGTGTGCCGCACCGACCTTCATGTGATCGACGGTGACCTGCCCGTGCATCGTCCCGGCGTGGTCCCGGGGCATCAGGTGGTCGGCACGGTGATGGGCGCCGGCGACGCGGTGCGCTCGACCGGGTTCGGCGATCGGGTCGGCGTCGCGTGGCTCCATCGCACGTGCGGGACGTGCCGCTGGTGCCGGTCGGGCCGCGAGAACCTGTGCCCCGACGCGAGCTTCACCGGGTGGGATCACGATGGCGGCTACGCCGAGCTGGTCACGGTGCCCGAGTCCTACGCCTACCCCCTGCCGCACGACGACGAGGCTCTCGCGCTCGCGCCGCTCCTGTGCGCGGGCATCATCGGCTACCGAGCCCTGCGGCGTGCGCAGCTCCCGCCAGGAGGCGTCCTGGGGATCTACGGCTTCGGCTCGAGCGCGTCGATCACGGCGCAGCTCGCCAAGGCGGCCGGCGCGACGGTGTTCGCGATCACGCGGGGCGCGCGCAACCAGGCGCTCGCGCGCGAGCTCGAGGTGGACTACGTCGGGGGTGAGGACGCCGTCCCGCCCGAGGTGCTCGACTCGGCGATCGTCTTCGCGCCCGTCGGCGCGATCCTCACGCAGGCGCTCGATGCGACAGCGCGGGGCGGCACGGTGGTGAGCGCGGGGATCCACATGTCGCCGATCCCCGAGATCGACTACGACCGCTCGCTGTTCTACGAGCGCGACCTGCGCTCGGTCACGGCCAACACGCGAGCCGACGGCGCGGAGTTCCTGGCACTGGCGCGGAACCTGCGGCTCGCGCCGGCGGTCACCACCTACGGGTTCGACGGGGTCGGGGACGCGCTCGCGGACCTCCGCTCCGGCCGTGCCGGGGGCTCGCTCGTGGTCCAGATGGGCTGAGCCGGCGCCTCGGGGCCGGCCCCGTCGGAAGGTTCGCGGATCCACCCTGTGACCGGACAAGGATGTCCGGTAGGCTCGGGCGCCAGAACCGGACAACGCTGTCCGGTCTGGACCCGAAGGGGAGACGCATGACCGGATGGGACGAGGAGGTCGACCTCCTGGTGGTCGGCACGGGTGCGGCGGCGATGTCCGCCGCCATCGCCGCGGCGGATGCGGGGCTCGACGTGCTCGTGGTCGAGGGCTCCGACAAGTGGGGAGGCTCGACCGCGATGAGCGGCGGAGGCTGCTGGCTCCAGACGCACCCCGGCATGAAGGAGATCGGCGTCGAGGACTCCGAGGAGAAGGTCCTCACCTACCTCGACGCGTGCGTGGGAACTCCCGAGGAGGTGGGGCCCGCATCGTCCCTCGCGCGACGAGAGGCCTTCGTGCGCACGGCGCCGTTGGTGCACACCTGGCTCGAGGACCACGGGCTCGTCTGGAAGACGGCGAAGGCGTACCCCGACTACTACCCGGACCTGCCCGGCGGCATCGCCGGCGGACGCACCGTCGAGCCGGCGCCGTTCGATGTGAAGAAGCTGGGGGACTGGTACGGCCACGCGCGCGAGACCCTGCCGCCCGGCCTGCCCCTGTTCGCGGGGGACACGTACCTGCTCGCGCGCTCCTGGTCGACGTTCTCCGGCATGGTCGGCGGCGCGCGCCTGGTGTTCCGTGCCCTCGGCGGCGCGGTCACCGCGCGCAAGCTCTCGGGGCTGGGCATGTCGCTCGCGGCACGGCTCATGTACATCGCGAAGATGCAGCAGGGCACCGAGGTGAGGCTCTCGACGCCGTTGGTCGACCTCGTGATGGAGGGCGGCGCGTGCGTCGGCGCCGTCGTCGCCGGCCCCGAGGGCGAGCGCCGTATCCGCGCTCGGCGCGGCGTGCACCTCGGAGCGGGCGGCTTCGACCACAACGCCGCCTGGCGCGAGGAGTACCAGGGGCTGTCCGACGAGCAGTCGTCGGGCAACCCCGCGAACACCGGCGGCGCCATCGAGATCGGCATGCGCCACGGTGCGGACGTCGCGCTCATGGACGATGCGTGGTGGGGGCCCTCGGTCGCGCCGACCAGCAAGGGCGGGCCCACCTTCATCGTCTCGGAGCGGTCCATGCCGTACTCGATCGTGGTGGACCAGGAGGGGAGCCGCTACGTGAACGAGTCGACCAGCTACGTCGACTTCGGGCACGCGATGATCGAGCGCGGGCTCGAGCGCACCAACCACAGCTGGATGGTCCTCGACGTGCGCCACCGTCGGCGCTACCTCAACAACGCCTTCCTCATGGGGTCGAAGACCTTCTTCGAGGAGGGTGTCGCGGTCAAGGCCGACACCCTCGAGGAGCTCGCGGAGAAGATGGGGGTCGACAAGGCGACGTTCAAGGCGACCATCCAGCGCTTCAACGCGTTCGCCCGCGACGGCGTCGACCACGACTTCGGTCGCGGTCACGACGCGTACGACACCTACTACGGCGACCCGACCCACGGTCCCAACCCCAACCTCGGCGAGATCGCGCACGGCCCGTTCGTCGCGCTCAAGATCGTGCTCGGCGACCTGGGGACCAAGGGCGGGCTCCTCACCGACGAGCATGCGCGGGTGCTGTCCACCGAGGGGACGGTCATCGACGGGCTCTACGCGGCGGGCAACACCTCGGCGGCCGTCTGCGGTCGCACGTACCCGGGTGCGGGCTCGACGCTCGGCCCGGCGCTCGTGTTCGGCTACCTCGCCGGCACGCACGCGGCGAACCGGGGGGACGATGCTCCCGCCCCCGCGCCGGCGCCCGACGCCGCCGCGGTGGCCTAGCCGCTGGCATCGCCCGCCCCGCGCATCGGTGCGGGGCGGGCGCGCTAGGGTCGATTCCCGTGAGATACGTGGCGATCGGGGACAGCTTCACCGAGGGTGTGGGGGACCCGCAGCCGGATGGGACGATGCGCGGCTGGGCGGACCTTGTGGCCCTCGGGCTCGCGGCGGCGCACGGGAGCGTCGAGTACGCGAACCTCGCCATCCGCGGGCGCCTGCTCGAGCCGATCGCGACCGACCAGTGCGACGCGGCGCTGGCGCTCGACCCGCGTCCCGACCTCATGACCTTCAACGGCAGCGGCAACGACATGATGAGGCCCGGATGGGACCTCGCCCGCATCGACACCCTCACGCGCCGCGTCGTGGACCGCACGGGCGAGGCGGGGGTGCGCCTGGTGATCCTGTCCGGACCGGACCCGACGGAGCGGCTGCCGCGTGGGCGCACCTTCTCCGAGCGCGCCGATCCGCTCATGACGCTGATCGACGACCTCGCGACGGCGCACGACCACGTCACGTTCGTCGACAACTACCGGGATCCCGAGATGCGCCGCGCCGCGTACTGGGACGACGACCGCCTGCATCTCAACCCGCTGGGCCACTCGCGCGTCGCGGCGCGAGTCCTCGCGGCGCTGGACGTCGAGACGGACCTGCCGCTCGCGCCGGCGGGCGACCCCGGGCGACCGGGGGTGCTCGAGCAGTCGCGATACCTGGGGCGCTACGTGCTGCCGTGGATCGGGCGCCGCCTCATGGGCCGCTCGTCGGGCGACGGCCGGACGCCCAAGCATCCCGCATGGACCACGATCGAGGCGCCGGGCGCGTGACGCGCGCCCGGTAGCGTGGCGCCATGGCGACACCTGAGTTCATCCTCGAGCTGCGCGAGAAGATCGGCACCGACCTGCTGTGGCTCCCCGGCGTCACCGCCGTCGTGCTGCGGCCCTCGCCCGCGCGTCCGGGCGAGCGCCAGGTGCTCCTGGTCCGCCGCGCGGACAACGGTCAGTGGACCCCGGTGACGGGGATCATCGATCCCGGCGAGGAGCCTGCCGCCGCCGGCGCGCGCGAGTGCCTCGAGGAGGCCGATGTGGTGGCCGAGCCCGAGGCGCTCGTCTGGGTGCATGCGCTTCCGGAGATGGCCTACGAGAACGGCGACCGCTCGCAGTACCTCGACCTGACCTTCCGCTTCCGGTACGTGAGCGGCGAGCCGCACCCCGCCGACGGCGAGAACCTCGAGGCGGCCTGGTTCGAGCTCGACGAGCTTCCCGCGATGTCTCCCGAGATGGCGGCGCGCGTGGCCGCGGGGATCGCGCCGGGCGACGTGGCGCGCTGGGCGTTCTGACCCTTCCGCGGGGCGTTCGGGCATCGGCCCTGGTCGGCCCCCGTTCGCCGCGGTAGCGTGGCCGCATGGCGACCCCGGGCTTCATCCTCGCGCTGCGGGAGCGGGTCGGGTCGCATCCGCTGTGGCTGATGAGCGCGTCCGCGGTGGTGCTGCGCCCGTCCCCCGGCCGCCCCGGCGTGCGGCAGGTGCTGCTCGCGCATCGTCCCGACTTCGACGTCTGGGCCGCCGTGGGAGGGATCATCGACCCCGGCGAGGAGCCCGCGGTCGCGGCCGCACGCGAGTGCCTCGAGGAGACGGGTGTGGTGGCGGAGCCCGAGGCCCTCGCGTGGGTCCACGCGCAGGCGCCCGCGACGTACCCGAACGGCGACCGGGTCCAGTTCCTGGACCTCACGTTCCGGTTCCGGTACGTCAGCGGGGACCCGCATCCCGCCGACGGCGAGAACTCCGAGGTCGCCTGGTTCGACGAGGACGCCCTTCCACCCCTGTCGCGCGAGATGCAGGGCCGCGTCGGCACGGTCCTCGCGGGAAGGGACGTCACGCGCTTCGAGCGCTGAGCCTGCCTGTGCCCCGGCCCGCGCCCGCGCCCGCGCCCGCGCTCCGGCCCGCGCCCGGCGGAAGTGGTAGATCAGTGTCGGTTTCGGAGGATCGCCGCGCGGCAGTGGTGGCTCAGCGTCGGGGCCCAGGGGTGTGCCGACAATGGTCGACCAGTGCGACGCGGCAAACCGTGGAATGCGTCAACTAGCTACCACTTTGGTGGCGGCGCGGGTGGCTGAGGTGGTGGCGGCGCGGGAGGCTGGGGTGGTGGCGGCACGCGTGGCCGAGGTGGCGGCGGTGGTGTTCAGTGACCCGCGTGCTCGGGGCCCGGCGCGTCGAGGGGGCGCTGGATGAAGCACGCGGCGACGACCGCCCCCGAGGCGAGGATCGCGGCGATCAGGTAGGCCGCTCGGATCCCGCTGGCCTGAGCGGCGGCCTCCGCGGCTCCGGCGGCCTCCTGCGATGCCGCGACCGCCGCCATCGTCGAGACGAACAGGGCGGTGCCCGCGGCCCCGGCGACCTGCTGGATGGTCGAGACGGTCGCGGAGCCGTACGCGTAGAGGCGCGGCGGGAGCGAGCCCAGGCTCGCTGCGAACAGCGGCGTGAACATGAGCGCGAGCCCCGCGCTCAGCACCACGTGGCATGCGAGCAGCGCCCACCAGGGCGTCGTCTCGGACAGCAGGAAGGACAGCGTCCACAGCACGCCCGCGACCAGCGCGGCGCCCGGGATCAGCAGCGGTCGCGGCCCGATGCGGTCGACCGCGCGTCCCACCGCCGGGGCGCACAGGCCCATGAGCAGCCCGCCCGGGAGCAGAAGCAGCCCGCTCTGCAGCACCGACAGCCCGAGCACGCCCTGCATGAAGAGCGGCAGCAGGATGATCATCCCGAACAGCGACATCATGAGGATGACGAACATCACGATCGAGACCGCGAACGTGGGCACCCTGAAGGTGCGCAGGTCGAGCAGGGCGTCGTCGATCCGCTGGAGCACGATCTGCCGCCACACGAACAGCGCGAGCACGCCGACGCCGACGCCGAGCGACGCGAACGCGGAGGTGGGCACGCCGTCGCCGCCCGCCTCCCCGATCCGGCTGAGGCCGAGGACCACGCCGCCGAAGCCGAGCGCGGCGAGCACCACCGACAGGACGTCGAGAGGGGCGTCCGAGGGCTCGGTGACGTTGCGCATGAGCCGCCAGCCGAGCGCAAGCACCGTCGCGGCGATCGGCAGGACGAACACGAACATGAAGCGCCACGGCAGCACGCTGAGGATGAGGCCAGACATCGTGGGCCCGATCGCCGGCGCGACCGCGATGACCACGGAGATCGAGCCCATGCGGCGCCCGCGCGTCTCGGGCGGCTCGAGCTGCATCACGGTGGTGATGAGCAGCGGCAGCATGATCGCCGTGCCCGAGGCCTGGACCACGCGCGCGACGAGCAGCACCTCGAAGCCCGGCGCGAGCGCCGCGATGAGCGTGCCGCCGACGAACAGCGACATCGCGCTGAGGAAGATGGGCCGGGTGTGGAACCTGCGCAGCAGGAAGCCCGTGACGGGGATCACCACCGACATGGTGAGCAGGAACGCGGTGGTGAGCCACTGCGCAGCGATCGCGGTGATGCCCAGGTCCTCCATGAGGTGGGGGATCGCGACGCCCATCACGGTCTCGTTGAGGATCACCACGAACGCGGCGACGATCAGCACCCAGATCACCGCGGTGTTCCGGCGTGCGATCTCGGGGTCGGGCGCGTCCACCGCACGGTCCTCGCGGGTCACCAGCTCGTCGGTCATCACGCCATTGTGCGACGAGGGTCCGACATCGCGTCAGCCCCCGCTTCAGGGGGCGGCTCCGCCCCTCGCCTTGCCGAATCCCGCACGAGCGCCATAACATCGTGATGCCGATGTCGACGGTGCACCCCGTCGACACGCTCTTCCTGGGGGACCGCCGGCCGGCGGGGGATGCGGAGGTTCTGATGGTGCACACGGCTGAGGGGGCCGCGCAGCGCTTCGTGAAGCGTGACGTGCGGGTGAATGGGGCCGCGCTCGATCCGTCAGGGCTGAGGGTCCTGCGATTGGCAGTCGGGGATGAGTCCGACGCCGGTCCGCAGGACGCCGATGCGCATCCCTCGCCGGTCCACACCCCGGCGTTCCGGGAGTGGTCGGCGCGCCTGGGGACCGCCGCGGCGATGCCGAACATCTACATGCCTGCCGCGCCACGGCTCTCGAGCCGCAGCAAGGGCGAGGCGATCTTCAGCGGCTCGCCCGTGGACGCGCTCACGCGTCGCTACCTCACGCTCGTGCGCGACGCCCGGGCCTTGAGGGCGCGTGCCCGCGTCACGCAGTGGCTCGCGGTGCGCACCTCGATCGACGTCGCGCGGACGGTGCGTTGGACCAGCCTCGCGTGCGGTCCCGCACTTCCCGTGATCGGCGCGCTCGCCGAGGCGCGTGACGTGGGCGCGGATGTCGAGGCCACCTTCATCGACACGTGCCACGATTCGCTCGACGTCACCCGGCGGTTCGTGCGGACGCAGGGCCTCGATCCCGCGCGCCACCGCTTCCTCTCGCGTACCGATGCGCTCGGGGCTTCCGAGCCGCCCGTCCCCGAGGCGTCGCAGGACTTCGTCGAGGCGCTCGACCTGCTGGCCGACCGCACCCCGGCCGAGGCCGCGCTCGCGCTGCGACGCGCGTTCTCCCTGGTGCGACCCGGTGGGGCGCTCGCGTTCTCCGCGATGCTCGCCGACCGCCCGGAGCCGGACCTCAACGCCGCGTGGCCGAGCCCTCCGCGGTGGACGTTCGCGGAGCTCGCCGCACTGATCGCGAGGTCAGGGGCCCTCGTGGCGGATGCGATGGCGTACATCGCCGACGACGGCGTCTACGCGGTCGTCGAGATCGAGCGCCTGTAAGGGCGGCACGGCGGGCACCCGTCGACCGCCCCGGGTAGCCTCGCAGGCGTGGACGATGCGCGGGACGGCGGCCAGGCGGCGCTGCCGCGCACGGTGGGGATCCTCGGCACGGGCCGGGTCGGGACGGTGCTGGCACGGCTCGCACGCGACGCCGGGCTCGAGGTGCACGCTGCATCGTCCCGCGACGATCCCGCGGCGGCGTGCGCCGCGGAGGTGGTGATCCTGGCAGTGCCCCTCGGGCGGTACCGCACGCTGCCGAAGGACCTGCTGCGGGGCCGCCTGGTGGTCGATGCGATGAACTACTGGTGGGAGCTCGACGGCGCGCGGCCCGACCTCGACGACCCGCGCACCTCCACGTCCGAGACGGTCGCCGCGTTCCTCGATGGCGCGCGCGTGGTGAAGGCCTTCAACCATGCGAGCGTGTGGGAGCTCGAGAACCTCGCGCACCCGGCCGGCCATCCCGACCGCCGCGGGCTCGCGATCGCGGGCGACGATGCCAGGGACAGGGCCGTGGTCGCGGCCCTGGTGGACGCGATGGGCTTCGACCCCGTCGATGCGGGACCGCTGTCCGCGGGGGTGATGCTCGAGCCGCCCACCGACGTCTTCGGCTCGGACGCGACCGCGGACGAGCTGCGTGACATGCTCGCGCGCTTCCCCCGCTCGCAGCGCGGACGGGTGGTCGCGCGCGCCCGCGGCGAGGCGGGCTGACGATGCGGGTGGTGGTCGCGCCGGACTCGTTCAAGGGCACGTTGGCCGCCGGGCGTGCGGCCGCGGCGATCGCTCGCGGTTGGCGCGCGGTGCGGCCCGACGACGAGGTGGTGGAGATCCCGCAGGCCGACGGCGGCGAGGGCACCATCGCCGCGATCCGCGGTGCCCTGCCAGGCTCGACCACGCACCCGTGCGGTGACGTCACCGGACCCGCTGGCGCGCCGGTCCCCGGCGCGTGGCTCGACCTCGGCGACGGGACCGCCGTGTGCGAGCTCGCGCTGGTCGCGGGCATGCACCTCATGCCGGGTCTCGACGCGCTCGGCGCGACGTCGCGGGGCCTCGGCGAGGTCATGGCGCGCGCGCTCGATGCGGGGGCGTCGCGCCTGGTGATCGCGCTGGGCGGCTCCGCGTCGACCGACGGCGGGGTCCCCGTGCTCGAGGCCCTGGGCGACCGGAGGCCTCCGCCCGGAGGCGTGACGGTGCTGTGCGACGTGCGCGCGCCGCTGCTCGGCCCGGGAGGGGCGGCGGCGGTGTTCGGGCCACAGAAGGGGGCCTCGGCGGCCGACGTCGGCGCGCTCGAGGCGAGGCTGGAGGCGGTGGCGGTGCGCCTCGGCGCGGATCCCCGCACGCCGGGCGCGGGCGCCGCGGGCGGCGTGGGTTATGCGCTGCACGCGTGGGGAGCGGCGCTGGTCGAGGGCGCGCGCCAGATGGCTCGGCTCACGGGCCTCGACGCCGTCGCGCGCTCGGCGGACCTGGTGATCACGGGGGAGGGGCGGTTCGATGCGCAGTCCGTCCTGGGGAAGGTGACGGGACACGCGCTTGCGGCCTTCCCGCGCGTCGCGGTGGTCGCGGGCGAGGTGGCGGTCGACCCCGGCGTGCCGTCGGTCTCGCTCGCGGCGCTCGCCGGCGCGCGCGAGGCCGCCATGGCCGCGCCCGAGCGCTGGCTCGAGGTCGCCGGGCGGACTGTCGCGGAGGACTGGGACAGGCGTGGTCCCGGCCCTTTTGTGCCGCGTAGGTAATCGATGTAAATTTCTTGTCTGCCCCCCGCAGCCCGACTCGAAGGAGAGCGCCAGTGACCGACTCGACGGAGCGCCGCGTCCGCGCCTACCACCGCACGCCCACGACCGCCGCGGAGGCGAACAACGAGGACGTCGCGCTGAGCCTGCACCTCGCGCTCGAGGGCCCCGACGGCTTCGCACCGCTGTTCGACGACTACGGCATCTTCTTCCCGCTCGTCTCGGAGGTCCCCGGACCGGCCGGCACCACCGAGGAGATCATGCGGTCGCTGGTCGACCCGCACCTGTTCCGCATGCGTGACGGCGGCTTCGGCGTGGTCGCCACGCGGGTGGCGCGCGGGGGCGGGCCCGACGGCACCGAGCGCTCGAGCGTCCTCGTCGCGGTCTCGCCGGACCTGCTCACCTACACCGAGCTCGGCCTGCTCGACCTCGGCGTGACCGACGGCGTGCATCGTCCCGCCGCCGTCTACGACGCGGAGAGCGACACGTACCTCGTGTCCTGGACGGACGATGCGGGCGAGGCTCGGCACGCCGCCGTCACCGATCCCGCGGACGGCGGCACCGTCAGCCCCGCCGAGCCCGGCGGCGTCCCCGGCCTCGAGCCCGGCGCGCCCCTTGCCATCCCCGCCGAGGTCGCGCGAGGCCTCGAGGTCCGCTTCGGGCCGATCGTCAACACGGGTGCGCGCCCGCTGCCTGCCGTCGAGGTCGCCGTCGGGGGCTCGCTCTCGGCGGACGCCCTGCCCGCGCGCCTCGAGCTCGACTACAGCGACGGCTCGACCGGCTCGCTCGCGATCGGGTGGGACGCCGAGGCGATCGCCGCGATCGACACCACGGCTCCGGGCGAGCATGTGGTGAACGGCCGCGTCCGCCAGGAGGTCTACCCGACCCCGTTCGCCGACGAGCGCGCCGATCCGAGCGTCTACCGCTTCGACTTCAACGGTGTGCAGAAGTTCCTCATGATCGCCACCAAGGACCTCCACATGGACCCGGTGAACAACGCTGGCGAGCCCGTGGGCATGCCGATCCGCATGGCGGACCGCATCGAGGACCTCTCCGACGAGGCGCTCGAGGCCGGGCGCGTCGCCGAGGTCGACCTGCTGGTCCACGGCTCGCTCGACGCCGACGGCAACCCCATGACCGGCTGCTTCTGGGCGCCCGAGATCCACCTGATCGACGGCACCCTGTCGATCCTCTTCATGCCCTCCTACGGAGAGCCCACGGACATGTGGTCCGGCCGTGCGAGCATCGTCCAGCTGCGCAAGGACGAGTCCGGGAACCACCTCGACCCGACCGTGCCCGAGCATTGGACCGCGGCGCGCCACGTGGTCTGCGCCGACGGCTCGCCGCTCAACACGATCCAGGGCATCTCGCTCGACATGACGTACTTCCAGGACTCCGGGCTGCACTATTACGCCTGGCAGATGCTCGGCAGCGTCTTCGTCGCGACCATGGACCCCGCCGACCCGACGCGACTCACCTCCGAGCCGGTGCGCATCGTCGCGCCGGAGTATGCGTGGGACAACTTCATCGCCGAGGGCCCCAACGTGCTGGTGCGCGACGGCCGCCTGTGGATGCTCTACTCGGGCTCGACCGTGGGCGACAGCTACACCACCGGCCTGGTGACCGCGACCGCCGGCGAGGGCGTCGACCTCACCGACCCGGCCGCCTGGACGCGCCTCAACTACCCGATCCAGAAGTCCGGCCCGTTCAACGGCGAGATGCAGCTGGGCACCGGCCACGGCATGTGGTCCGAGGACCAGGACGGGAACCTGCTGTACGTGTTCCACGCGCGCACCGACCACAAGGGCCTCACCGGTCGCGACATGTTCGTGCGCCGGGTCCACTTCGCGGCGGACGGCATGCCGGTGCTCGACATGGAGACCGACGAGGAGCTGCTGCCCGAGCTGCGCGAGGTCGCGGTCACCGTGGTCGTGGCATGACGGACCAGCCCTACGGGTACCTCATGGTCCACTTCCTCGAGGACCCCGAGGGCTATGCCGAGAAGATCTACCTCGACCTCTCCGACGGGGACGACCCCGAGCGATGGGTCCCGCTCAACGGCGGGGCGCCCGTGCTCGCGTCCCACCTGGGCACCACCGGCGTGCGCGACCCGCACCTCACGGTGAACCCGCAGACCGGGGTCTACTACATCCTCGGCACCGACCTGCGGGTCTTCGGCGGGGACGATGCGGGCTGGGCGGGCTGGTCGCACGGCTACTCGACCCGCATGAACGTGTGGGAGTCGCGCGACCTCATCACGTGGTCGCCGCTGCGCCAGATCGACGTGGCGCGCGGTCCTGCCGGCGAGCCTGCCGCCGGTGCGCCCGAGATGGGCATGATGTGGGCCGCCGAGACGACGTTCGTGCCCGACTTCCACGGCGCGGGTCAGGGAGCCTTCGTCGTGTACTGGACGTCGACCGTCGGCGACCACCAGGTGATCCTGTGGGGCTCCACCACGGACTTCACGCAGTCCACGTGGGCCTACGGGGGCGTGCTCCTCGACCAGGGCGAGGACACCATCGACACCACGATGATCCAGCGTGGCGGCCGGACCTACCGCGTGACCAAGTCCAACGGCGCGACGCGTCGCGGCCTGTTCATGGAGGTCACCGAGGCCGAGCGCTGGTGGGAGCCGGGCGCCGCGTGGCGCGAGGTCCAGACCCGCATCGGCGAGGGCTACGCCGCCGGGCACGGTGTCGAGGGCCCCACGATGTTCAAGGCTCACGGTGAGGACCGCTGGTACCTTTACGTGGACGTCATCCCCTCGGTGGGCTACAGGCCGATGGTCTCGACGGACCTCGACGCGGACGTCCCGTGGGCTCCGCTCGACAGCCCGCGGTTCTCGCTGCGCGCCGCCACCAAGCACGGCGGGATCCTGGGGCTCACGCGAGACCGGCACGACGCCCTGCGGCGGGCCGATGCGGCGGGTCCCGTCCGGACGGACCTCGGGGTGGTCGCGGCTTCGGCGGGCACGTCCGTCGAGGCGCTCGACGTCGCCCTCCCGGCGTTCGCCGAGGCGCGGCTGCACGGCGGCGGGACCGCATCGTTCCCCGTGGTGTGGGACCTCACCGACCTCGACACCTCGGAGCCAGGGGACCACGGCGTGCGCGGCACGCTCGCGGGAACGCTTGGGGCGAACCTCAACGCGTGGACCGGCAAGGACGGCTCGACGGCGTGGGACGCGCAGGACAAGGTGCCGTTCAGCCGCACCGCTCTGCAGGTGGGCGCGCAGATCGAGATCGGCTGAGCGTCGCGCTGACGTGGGTCGGTGCGATCTCGCTTGGTGCGGTCTCGCTTGGTGCGGGTCCTCCGCGTGGGGTGACGAGGGTTTCCAAGGGAGTCCTCGTGTGCCCTCGCCTCGCCTGAGCGCCCGTGGATGTCCGCCGCCGCGTTGCCGCCGTCTCGCGAGGCGATGTCCACAGTCCCGTGCGCGCGAGAGTTATCCACCCTGGTAGATCTGTGAAAAAGGCCGGGGGCGATGTCAGACCCTGGTGATCGAATGTACCCATGACGTTCTCCTCGGTCCGGCTCGCCACGGCGCTCGAAGCGCTGCGCGAGTTCGAGGGTCGGGACTTGTCGGCGTTGACGGTGGACGAGCTCACGCGGTTCACGGCCGCGTCGGCTGCGGTCTACCGTCAGGCGGGTGTGATCGTCGCGGCGGGCGCCGCCGCGCAGCTCGATCGGGTGCGGGGAACGCGTGGGGAGCCGACGCCGCGCGAGCTCGCGGGGCAGCGCCGTGACACGGCGCAGATGCTGGGTGTTGATGAGCGCAGCGCGCAACAGCTGATCGCCGCCGGCGGGGAACCCGACCGTGCGAGGCACCCGCTGGCGCGGGAGGCATTCCGTCAGGGGCGCATCGGTGCACCCGCGGTCGAGATCCTCGAGCACTGCCTGAACATGCTGGGCGAGGCGCCTGCCGGTCTTGAGGCGCGCCTTGTCGCAAAGGCCGAGCGCCTGACGCTTCGTGAGCTCCGCCGCGCGTGCGAGCAGGCGATCGCGCTGCATCGCCGGGAGCTCCTGGAGCAGAAGGAACGCCGTCACCGTGACCAGCGTGAGCTGGTCGTCGGTCGAGACGGGGACGGCATGGTCACGCTCCGCGCACGACTGGATGCCGCGTCCGCCGCGCCCGTGGTGGCATTGCTGGATGCGCAGGTGCGTGACGCGTTCCAGCGCCGACGCGACGACGCGGTGGTCGCCGACGCGGACACCCGTACCGCGGGGCAGATCCGCGCCGACGCGCTGGTGATGCTCGCGCAGCACTGCCTGGGCTGTGACGAGCCCGGCAGCGGGGTGCGCACCGAGGTGGTGGTGAGGTTGGACTACGACACCCTCCGTTCTGGGATCGGAGTGGGTTCGTGCGACTCGCTCACGGGGCCCATCAGCGGTGGCACGGCGCGCATCATGGCTGTCGACGCAGGCATGCTTCCCGTCGTGCTCGGCGGAGAGAGCCTCCCGCTCGACTGGGGGCGCAGGAAGCGGCTCTTCACGCCAGCGCAGCGCAAAGCGATCGTCGAACGCGACGGAGGCTGCGCGTGGTGTCTCGCCCCGCCGACCCGGTGCGTCGTCCACCACGTGGAATTCTGGTCGGACGGCGGACGCACGGACATCGGCAACGGCGTGCTTCTTTGCACGGGATGCCATGTCCGGCTCCACACAAGCGAGTGGGAGCTCGAGCTGCGCGACGGGCACCCGTGGCTGATCCCACCCGCCGCCGTCGACCACACCCGCACCCCCATCCGCGGCGGCACCGCACGCCTCGACCCACGGCCCATCGCATGACCACGGGAGAGCTCCGCTCGCGGACCGCACCCGGGCAGCGCCGGAGATCAGCTCCCGCGCGTCCGGGGCTTGAGCCTCACCTCGGGCATCGGCGGCGCGGGGATGCGCATGTCGCCGTGACCGGGGACGGTGCCGAAGCGGCCGTCGTCCCCGTTCCAGGAATGCCATGCCTCGACGATCTCGTCGTGGTCGCGCCCCACGAAGTTCCACCACATCACCAGGTCGTCAGGGAAGGGCTCGCCTCCCAGAAGCATCACGGTGCCGCCGTGCCGCGACCCCAGCCGCACCGAGGTGCGGTCCGTGCCCAGGTAGAGGATCCCGCCAGGCTCGGGCAAGGCCAGGGTGCCCGTCGCATCGTGCACCTCGACGTCTCCCGACAGCGGGACGACGCCGTGCTCCCACCGTGGATCGAGCGGCAGCTCCGCCTCGGTCTCGGCGTCGAGAGCGACCTGTGCGCCCACGATCGGGGTGAAGGCCGTCGCCGGCGAGGTGACCCCGTCAAGCGTGCCCAGCACCACGGTGGCGGTGGCGCCGTCCCCGAGCACGAGCGTCGGCAACGTCGCATGCGACTCGAAGCCGGCAGGCCCGTGGCGTGCGTCCTCGGGCAGCGCCACCCACAGCTGGAGCGCGTCGAGCTCGATCGCGTCCTCCCCGAGCGAGTACTCCGAGTGCGAGACGCCGTGCCCCGCGGTCATGAGGTTGAGCGCGCCGGGCCGCAGCACCACGTCGGAGCCGAGCGAGTCACGGTGGCGGATCTCGCCGGCGAGCGGCCATGTCACCGTCTGGAGGCCCATGTGCGGGTGCGGCTCGACCCGCATCAGCGCCTCCTGCGGCCCGAACCGATCCAGGAAGCACCAGGCGCCGATGGTGGTGAGCCCGCGCTGCGGGAGGGAGCGGCGCACGCTCATCGCGCGGACCCCGCCGAGAGGGACGTCGCGCGGCTCGAGCACGCGCGCGACGGGCCCGGGCCGCTGTCCGGCCCCGGGGCGCAGCACCTCCGCGACCGGCCCCGCGTCGAGGCGCGTCACGCGCTCTCCGGCCAGTCCACGCTGGCTCCCGGGACGGTGTGCCGGCGCAGGTACGCCCCGATGAACGGGCACACCGGCACGATGACCTCGCCGCGGGCGGCGGCATCGGCCAGGGCCTCGCGAGCGAGCGTCGTGCCGAGGCCCTGGCCCTCGTACGCGCCGGCGATCTCAGTGTGCGTGAAGACGATGCGGCCCGAGCGCAGCCTGAACTCGGCGACCCCCGCGAGGGCGCCGTCGATCAGGAGCTCGTAGCGGGCGCGGTCCTCGACCCGGACCACGTCGACGTCGTTCACGCGGTGGCGCCGCTCGCCCAGGCGACCGCCTCGCGCTCCTCCGAGGTGGGGAAGATCCGCACATGGCCGGGCAGCAGGAAGGACAGCAGGTGGACCACCTCGGCGAGCACCCCGTGGTCGGTGACCAGCGCGAGACGGCCCCACGAGTCATGGGGCTGCGCCTCGAGCCGGAGGTCCTCCCAGAGCGCGCCCGCGGAGTACCTGTCGAAGTCGTGGCCGAGGACGTAGACCACGTTGACGGGGGTGCCCGTCGCGATGGCTCGCTCGAGCGCGGGGTCGAAGACGGCGCGGTAGTCCTCGGCGCTCACCAGTCCCGTCGCGCGGAACCCGACCATGTGCTCGGGCATCCCCGGCAGCTCGTGAAGAGGCATGTCTCCATCCTGCTTCGTGAGGCGCCGGTCTGCCAGGGGAGAGGGTCTAGCCCTTGCGCGGGTCGAACGGGTCCTCGTCGGTGCTCGGGCGCAGCGTGCCGCCCGTCGCGAGCCGCATGAGGTCCGAGTTCAGGTCGATGTCGAGCTCGGTGCCGCCCGCCGAGCCGTAGCTGTGCTGGTACGCGCCCCACGCATCGTCCCGCACGGCCCGGGCGAAACCGGACTCCATGAGGAGCACCAGCTCGCGCGCGGCGCGGTCGATGCGGGTCCCGAAGCCGGTGTCCGTCCAGTCCTCGGTCGAGGCGAACAGGCTGGTCGGGACGGGCAGGGCGCGGAGGTAGGCGAACAGCGCGCGCATCTCCTCGTCGACCACGAGCGCGTGGCGAGCGGTGCCGGCGGTCGCCGCCAGGATGACCGGCTTGCCGATCAGCAGGTCGTTGTCGAGCACCTGGAAGAAGCTGGTGAACAGCCCCGACGCGCTGGCCTTGTACACCGGCGCGGCGGCCACGATCGCGTCGGCGGCGCCGAGCGCGTCGACGGCGCGCGTGAACCGGGGGCCCAGGAGCTGGCTCGAGAGCGCGGCGGGGAGCTCGGGGAGGAGCTCGCGCAGGTCCACCGTGGTGACGGTGACGGTGTGGCCGCGCTCCTTGGCGAGCGCGGTGACGCGCTGCGTGGCGCGGTCGGCGAGGAGGCGGGTCGAGGACGGGTCGGAGACGCCGGCGCTCACCACCACGAGGCGGAAGTCGGTCATGTCGGATCCCCTTCGGGGTCGGTCGCGAGCTTGAGGGAGAGGGATTCGAGGAGCGCGAGCTCCTCGTCGGTGAGGCGGGCCGTCATCGCGGCCGCCACGGAGGCGCCGTGCGCCCGGCCGACGCGCCGCTGGAGCGAGCGGCCCTCGTCGGTGAGCGTGAGGTTCGCCGCGCGCGCATCGCGGGGATCCGCGCATCGTGCCACGAGCCCGCGCTCGACCAGGCGGTCGACCAGCCGCGACAGGCCCGGCTGGCTCAGCAGCACGTGGCCGCCGAGGTCGCCGAGCCGCTGCGGCGAGTCGCACTTGGACAGCGTGTAGAGGACGTCGTACTCGCGCATCGTGAGGCCGTGCCAGACGTCCTCCGCCGAGAAGCCGCGCATGAGGGCGCCGTGCGCGCCCAGGGCGGCCTCCCACGCATCGTTCGCGAGGCGCGTGCGGCCGCGTGTGCGGGTGTCCATCGTCCCTCCTAGAGGGTCGGGTAGGAGTCGACCGCCGACTCCGAGTCCTGGTACGGGGAGCCGCCCGTGACGTTGTCGCCGCGGTTGGCGTTGGGGCGCGGCTGGCGCGGGGCGGCGTCGCCGTACTTGGCCTTGACCAGGTCGGCGTGCGACGGCGGGTTCGCCGGCGCCTCGGGGTCGCGGCGCGACTCCAGCTCCTCGCGCAGGACCGGCACCACGTGCTCGCCGAGCAGGTCGAGCTGCTTCAGCACCATGTCGACGGGAAGGCCGGCGTGGTCGATGAGGAACAGCTGGCGCTGGTAGTCGCCGAAGGCGTCGCGGAAGGTGAGGGTCTTGTCGATGACCTCCTGCGGGGAGCCGACGCTGAGCGGCGTCATCTCCTCGAAGTCCTCCATGCGCGGGCCGTTGCCGTACACGGGTGCCTCGTCGAAGTACGGGCGGAACTGGTCGTGCGCCTCCTGGCTGTTCTTCGCGATGAAGGCCTGGCCGCCGAGCCCGACGACGGCCTGCTTGCGCGTGCCGTGGCCGTAGTGCTCGAAGCGCTGGCGGTAGAACGTGATGAGGCGCTTGTAGTGCTCCTTGGGCCAGAAGATGTTGTTCGCGAAGTAGCCGTTGCCGTAGAACGCGGCCTGCTCGGCGATCTCGGGGGTGCGGATCGAGCCGTGCCACACGAACGGCGGGACGTCGTCGAGCGGGCGCGGGGTCGAGGTGAAGCCCTGCAGCGGGGTGCGGAACTGGCCCTCCCAGTCGACCACGTCCTCGCGCCACAGGCGGTGGAGCAGGTTGTAGTTCTCGAGCGCCAAGGGCAGCCCCTGGCGGATGTCCTGACCGAACCACGGGTACACCGGCGCGGTGTTGCCGCGGCCCAGCATGAGGTCCATGCGGCCCTTGGCGAGGTGCTGGAGCATCGCGTACTCCTCGGCCAGGCGCACCGGGTCGTTGGTGGTGATGAGCGTGGTGCTCGTGGTCACGGTGAGCGTCTTCGTGAGCGCCGCGATATGTGCCAGGAGCGTGGTCGGGGACGAGCTGAAGAACGGCGGGTTGTGGTGCTCGCCGATCGCGAAGACGTCGAGGCCCACCTCCTCCGCGTGGACGGCGATCTTGACGATGTTCTCGATGCGCTCCGCCTCGGAGGGTGTGTGGCCCGAGACCGGGTCGCGGGTGATGTCCGAGACGGACATGATGCCGAACTGCATGGTGTGCCTCCTGCGGGGGACTCGAGGGCTGCTCGTGCCGGGTGCGGTGCTCCCGGTCGCTGCCGCCGATTATATGCGTACGCATGTAACTAACGCGCGCGCCGGTGTTTCATTCCCGCCGCCCCTGGAGTCGGGACGCTCAGCACTCCGCGATCCTCCGAAACCCCTTCACGCGGGACGCTCACCTCCGCTCGCGCTGTGCTGTGATGGGGCCATGCTCGTCACCAAGCACGCCCATGCCTGCGTCGCGATCTCCACCGACGAGGGTCACCTGCTGATCGATCCGGGCGTCTACGCTCCCGACGCCGCGGCGCTCCTGGCTGCCACGTCCGCGGTGCTCCTCACGCACGAGCACCCCGACCACGTCCACGCCGAGGCGATCCTCGCCGACCTCGAGGCGCGGCCGGCGCTGCGCGTGTGGGGGCCTGCGGCGGTGGTCGGCGAGTGGGTCGAGCGCTTCCCGGGGCAGGTGACGGTGGTCGCGCCGGGCGACGCGTTCGAGGCCGGAGGGCTGTCGGTGGCGGTCAACGGCGGCCTGCACGCCGTCATCCATCCGGACCTGCCGCGCTTCGTCAACGTCGGGTACCTGGTGGGCGGGCGGGTCTTCCATCCGGGCGACTCGTACGAGGCGCCGGGGGTGGAGGTCGAGGTCCTGCTGGTTCCCGTCAGCGGGCCGTGGGCCAAGCTCGGCGAGGCCGCCGACTTCGTGCGCGCGGTCGCGCCCGCGCGGGCGGTCCAGATCCACGACGCGATGCTCTCGGAGATCGGGATCGCCTCCGCGACGAGGTTCCTCAGCGCCGGCCCGCTGGTGCCGGTCGATGTGGAGCACGTGGCGCCAGGGGAGACGGTGGAGCTCTAGGCGAGCCGCATCACAGCCGCTGCGGCCTCGGCTAGCGCGACCCCGTAGCCGCGCCCGTGCCCCGCGGCATGGACGGCGAGCGGGTGGAGCTGGTGCAGCGGGAGCCGCGCCCGCCAGCCCGGCGCGAGAGGCGCCGCGTCCTGGTAGCCCGCCAGCGCATCGTCCAGGAACGGCAGCCCGAAGAGCGCGAGCATCGCGAGGTCGGTCTCGGCGTGGCCGCCGTGCGCGGCGGGGTCGATCAGCACCACGCCGGCGGGGGAGAAGAGGACGTTGCCGGCCCACAGGTCGCCGTGGATCCGGGCAGGCCGGGCGCCGTCGTCGAAGGGGCCGCTCGCGATGAGGTCGCAGGCCTGGTGCACGATGCGGGCCTCCTCCTCGCGCAGGAAGCCGGCGGCGAGCGCGGGGTCCAGGAAGGGGCGCACGCGCGCCTCGGCGTAGAAGGCGCCCCAACGTGGGTGGGTGGTGGCCGGCATCTCGCGGCTGCCGATGAACAGCGGACCGTCCCAGCCTTCGGGCCCCGCGCCGAAGGCCGGCGCCCCCGCCGCGTGGGTGCGGGCCAGGCCGCGACCGAAGGCACGTGCGGCGGCCGGGGTCGGGGTCGCGCGCTCGACCCGCTCGAGGACGATGCGGCCCGGCCTCACGTCACGCACCGCGGCGATCCGGGCGCCGCCGGCCTCCGCGAGCCAGCGCAGCCCGGCCGCCTCGGCCTCGAAGAAGCCTGGCGGGGCGGCGGGGCTCGCCTTGACGTGGTCCATGAGGACTCAGTGTCCCGCGAGGCCCGGTGGGAGCGCCATGAGGAGGGCTGAGCGTCCCGACCCGGGTTCGGGGGTCGGATCAGTTCGCGGGGGCGGGCTCCTTGCGGGTGGCCATCGATCCCGCGAGCAGGACGATGAGCGCGCCGAACACCGGCACCAGCGTGAGGCCGGCGCGCAGCGAGGTCTGGTCCGCGATCCAGCCGACCACGGGCGGGGACAGGAGGAAGGCGAGGCGCAGGAGCCACGACAGGATGGTGAGGCCGGTGCCGGGACGGAGGCCCGGGAGCTCGTCGGCGGCGTGCATCGCGCCCGGGATGAGCGTCGCGACGCCGAAGCCGGCCGCGCCGAAGCCCAGGATGGTGCCCCACGGCGACGGGAACGCGAGCGCGAGCCCCATGCCGACCGCGACGAGCGCGCCGCCCCACCGGGCCACGGCGCGCTGACCCCAGCGGTCGACCATGCCGTCGCCCAGGAGGCGCCCGATGAACTGGCATCCCTGCATCGCGACGAACGCGAAGGCGGCGAGCCCGGCGCCTGCGAGCAGCTCGTCCGACATGTAGGACGCGGACCACGTGGACGCGGCGTCCTCGGCCCAGCCGCCGCCGATCGCGATCACGGTGAGGGCGAGCAGGGTGCCCCAGGTGCGCAGCGGGATCCTGCGGAGCGGCGTGTGCTGCGGCACCGCGGCCTCGCCGGCGGCGTGGTCGACCTCGGACTCGGTGGGTGCGTCCTTCCGCAGCAGCAGCGGGGACGCCGCGAGGTTCGCCGCGATCACGATGGCGAGCGTCGCCGCGAACTGCCACGGGACGCCGATGCCGAGCGCGGCGCACGCGCCGCCGATGAGGCCGCCCGTCACCGCGCCGATGGACCACAGCGCGTGGAAGGAGTTGAGGATCGAGCGCTTGTAGAGCCGCTGGACCTCGAGGCCGTGCGCGTTCTGCGCGACGTCGACCCACGCATCGGTCACGCCGACGACGAACAGGGCGATGGCGAACATCCACACCCCTGGCGCGAGCCCCGCGGCGAGCATCGCGGCGGCGCTCACCATCATCGTGACCGTCGCGACCCGTCCCGACCCGAACCGGCGGATCATCGCGGCGGCGAGCAGCCCGAGCGCGAGCGCGCCCACGGACCACATCGCCATCGCGACCCCGAGCGTCCCGTACGAGATGCCCAGCCCCGCCCTGATCTCCGGCACGCGCGGCGCGAACCCGCCCAGCACGATGCCGTTGGTGAAGAAGATCAGCGAGACGCCGAGGCGTGCGCGGCGCAGGTGCCGTGCGACGGGGGGCGCTCCCGTGGGGACGGTCATGGCCTCACGCTACCGAGAGGTCCGCGACCAGCAGGTCCGCCAGGCGCGAGGTGGGACCCACGAGCACCTGGAACGCGCCCGGCTCGACCACGCGCTCGCCGCGCGCGTTCACGATGCTGCAGTCCGCGACGGGGATGCGCACGGTCGCCTCGACCGATGCGCCGGGCTCGAGGGTCACCTGCGTGAGGCCCTTGAGCTCGCGGTCGGCCCAGGTCGCGGAGGTGGTGACGTCGCGGACGTACGCCTGGACGGTCTCGAGCACCGGGCGGTCGCCGGTGTTGGTGACCGTGACCGTCGCCTCGACGGTGTCGCCGAGGCCCAGCGAGGACGCCGCGAGGCGCAGGCCGGAGTACTCGACGCTCGAGTACGAGAGCCCGTCGCCGAAGACCCAGCGCGGCTCCTGCGTGAGGTCCGCGTAGCGGTAGCCGTGCTGCGCGTCGATCTGGTTGTAGAACGTGGGCTGCTGGCCCACGTGGCGCGGCCACGAGATCGGCAGGCGGCCGCTGGGCTCGATGCGCCCGAGCAGGAGCTCGGCGAGCGCGGTCCCGCCGGCCATGCCCGGGTTCGCGGCCCAGATCACGGCGGCGGCGCGCTCGGCCGAGCGCGGCAGCACGTGCGGCTTCGACGCGAGCACCACGAGGATCACCGGCGTGCCGGTCTCCACGAGCGCGTCGAGCAGCGCGACCTGTCCGCCGAGGAGCTCGAGCGTCGCGGTCGACTTGCCCTCGCCGACGAGCTCGATGCGGTCGCCCAGCACCGCGACCACCGCATCGGCGCCCTCGGCGGCGGCCACGGCCTCCGCGATCATCTCCGGGTCGGGCTCGACCGGGAAGGCGATGAGGGGGCGCGGCTGGCCGTCGGGGAAGAACGCGCCCTTGGGGTCCGGACCGGTGGTGATGATCTCGGCGCCCCGGGCGTGCGTCACCTCGGAGCCGGACGGCGCGAGCGCGCGCAGCCCGTCGAGCACGGTGGTGATCATGTCGCGCGGGTGGCCCTCCATGAGCCAGTCGGCCTGGCCGGAGGCGCCGGCCCAGTCGCCGAGCATCCAGTCCGCGTCGTCGGCGTTGGGGCCCACGACCGCGAGGCGCAGCGGTCGGTCGGCCGGCAGCGGCAGCGTGCCGTCGTTCTCGAGCAGCACCAGCGACCGGCGCGCGACCTCGAGGTTGAGGGCACGATGCGCGGGCTGGGCGACCACGGCGGCCTGGAGCGCCGGGTCGGGCAGGCGCGGGTCCTCGAACAGGCCCAGGTCGAACTTGAGGGTGAGGATGCGCGACACCGCCTCGTCGATGCGCGACTCCTCGAGCAGCCCCTGCGCGACGGCGTCCTGAGCGCCCTGGAAGAAGGCCGGCGTGGTCATGATCATGTCGTTGCCCGCGTTGACCGCGGCCGCCGCGGCCTGCGCGTAGTCGGGGAAGAGCCGCTGCTCGCGCACGAGGTTGCCCACGTTGTCCCAGTCGGTGATGAGCGTGCCCGAGTATCCCCACTCGCCGCGCATGACGTCCTTCAGCAGCCACTCGTTGATGGTGATCGGCACGCCGTCGGTGGACTGGTAGCCGAGCATGAAGGTGCCGCAGCCGGCCCGCGCCATGCGCTCGAACGGCGGCAGGTACCAGGAGCGGAGCTTCCGCTGCGAGATGTCGGCCTCGGACGCGTCGCGCCCGCCCTGGGTCTCGGAGTAGCCCGCGAAGTGCTTGGCGGTCGCGAGGATCGCGGTGGGGTCGCCCAGCCCGTCGCCCTGGTAGCCGCGGACCATCGCGGCGCCCAGCTCGCCCAGCAGGTACGGGTCCTCGCCGAACGTCTCGGACACGCGGCCCCAGCGGAGGTCGCGCGCGATGCACAGCACGGGGGAGAAGGTCCAGTGGATGCCCGTCGCCGCGACCTCCACCGCGGTGGCGCGTGCGACGCGCTCCAGGAGGTCGGGATCGAAGGTCGCGGCCATGCCCAGCTGCGTCGGGTAGATCTCCGCGCCCTTGAAGAACGAGTGGCCGTGGATGCAGTCCTCGCCGATGAGCAGCGGGATGCGCAGGCGCGTCTGCTCGACGAGGGAGTGCGCGAGCGCGAGGCGCTCGGGCGAGGCGTGGAGGATCGACCCGACGTGCATCTCCTCGATCAGATGCGGGACGCCGTCGTAGGTGTGCATCTGGATCATCTGCCCGACCTTCTCGGGCAGGGTCATGCGGCCCAGCAGGTCGGCGACGCGCTCGGCGGTGGCGAGCGTCGGGTCAAGGTAGGGAGCGGTCACGGCGGTTCCTTTCGCACGGCTGCGGGCGGGGCTGTCCCGAGAGTTCTACCACATGGTAAAAAGGACTGTCGAAACGATGCAAGCGGAGGGGACGCATGGCGACCAGGGAGCTGTCCGACCGAGGAGCGGAGACGCGCGCACTGATCCTCGACACCGCGCTCGCGGCCTTCGCGGAGGGCGGGTACCGCGGCACCTCGGTGCGCGAGATCGCGTCGCGCTGCGGGCTCACCCATCCGGCGCTGCTCTACCACTTCCCGCGCAAGCCGGACCTGCTCATGGCGGTGCTCACGCGCCGCGACGAGGCGGACGGTGGCGAGGGCTTCGAGGCGCTCGGGCCGCGTGCGATGCTCGAGCACCTCGTCGCCACCGCGCGGCTCAACGCGACGCAGCGCGGCGTGGTCGAGCTCTACGCCACCTTGTCGGCGGAGGCGTCGAGCCCCGACCATCCCGCGCGCGCCTACTTCCAGGCACGCTACGCCGCGCTCGTGGCCAACCTCGAGCGGGCCTACCGCGCCCTGGCGGAGGCCGGGGCGCTCGCCGCCGGCGTGGAGCCGGAGGCCGCGCCGCGCCAGCTCGTGGCGCTCATGGACGGGCTCCAGGTCCAGTGGCTGCTCGATCCCGAGGTCGACATGGCCGCGGTGCTCGAGGCGCACCTGCGCGCCCAGCTGACGTGACACGCGGGTGCAGGTGGTTGACCCATCATCGATCGGGACTCAGGTCCCTACCGGGCTGTCAGCAACGCTTCTAGGTTCGTACCAGGCGCTACCCCGGCGCCGAGAGCCCACAGGGCTCGCGTCGAAGGAGAATGACAATGGCAGTCAACTCGCAGGTCGCTGAGACCTCCACGACCACCCGCAGCGCCTTCGGTTGGCGCATGCTGAGCGTGACCCGCATCGCGCTCGGCTTCTACTTCCTCTGGGCCTTCCTGGACAAGCTCCTGGGCCTCGGCTTCCAGACCTGCCGCACCGTCGCGGAGGATGGGACCTACACCATCGACGCGTTCTGCGACAGCGCGTGGATCAACGGCCACGCGATCACCGAGGGCTACCTGGTCTACGCGGGCAACGTCAACAGCCCGTTCCACGACTTCTTCGTGGACCTCGGCGGTCAGCGCTGGACCGACTGGCCGTTCATGATCGGCCTCCTGGGCGTGGGCCTCGCGCTCATGCTCGGCATCGGCACCAAGATCGGCGCGATCTCCGGCAGCCTCATGCTGCTGTTCATGTACATGACCCAGATGCTGCCGTCGACCAACCCGATCCTCGACGAGCACATCATCTACATCCTGGCCATCCTCGCCATCGTGTGGGTCGAGCTCGAGCACCAGCCCATCGGGCTCGGGAAGTGGTGGAGGAGCCTTCCCCTCGTCAAGCAGAACGCGTGGCTGGTCTGACCGCCACGGCCGTTCTCACGGGGTCCCGCGCCGGCGCGCGGGACCCCGTTTTCGTTGCATTCCAGCAGGAATGGTGCAATCCGGAGTAGCGTGGTCGGAGCGGACAAGGGAGTCCGTCGATACGAACCGCATTCGCATCTCATCCGGGAGGCAGTGATGGACAGCACCGAACCCACAACCACGACGAGCAGCTCGACCACCAGGAGCGGCTTCGGCTGGGCCATGCTGAGCGTGACCCGCATCTCGCTCGGCTTCTACTTCCTCTGGGCGTTCCTGGACAAGTTCCTGGGCCTCGGCTTCTCGACGTGCCGGACGACGGCGGAGGATGGGACTTTCACCATCGACGCGTTCTGCGACAAGTCGTGGCTCAACGGCGCGCCCATCACGGAGGGCTACCTGGTCTACGCGGGCAACGTCAACAGCCCGTTCCACGACTTCTTCGTGGACCTCGGCGGGCAGCGCTGGACCGACTGGCCGTTCATGCTCGGCCTGCTGGGCGTGGGCCTCGCGCTCATGCTCGGCATGGGCACCAAGGTCGCCGCCTTCGCGGGCGGGCTCATGCTGCTGTTCATGTACATGACGCAGATGCCCGTGTCGACCAACCCGATCTTCGACGAGCACATCATCTACATCCTGGCGATCTTCGCGATCGTGTGGGTCGAGCTCGAGCACCAGACCATCGGCCTCGGGCGCTGGTGGCGCGGGCTCGTGGGAGAGAAGAGCTGGCTGGTCTAGCCGACCGGACGCAGGAGGGGCGGGGCCGCGGGGTCCCGCCCCTTCGTCGTGCGTGCACGCGTCACGCGTCCGCGGGACGCCGCGCCGCGCGCCGCTCGTCGCGCAGCTCGCGCGCGACCACCATCGTCACCTGGGGGATGAGGTCCCGGCTGCGCTTGACCGCCCACGGCACCCCGTTGACCGCGAGCCACGCGGCCACCGCGGCGCGGCTCGGCGGCTCAGGCGGGGCCGGGACCGCGCCGCAGGGGCGCCAGTCGCCGGCGAGAAGCGCGGCGGCCTCTCCGGCGAGGGCGCGGTGGCCGAGCGGAGACGGGTGGATCCGGTCGATGTGCCATGCGCGCCGGCCGAGCGAGGCGAGCAGGGTCGCGCCGTCGATCACCTCGACGTCCGTGAGCGCGACGGCCCGCGCGATCGCGGCGTTCGCCTCGCCGACGCGCCGTGCCATGGCCTCGGCGACGCGACGCGGCGCCAGGTCGAAGAGTCCGATGCGATCGAGCGACACCGTGACGATGCGTCGCCCGGGTCTCGCGAGCCGATCGATCGCGCCGCGGAGCGCCCGCTCGACCTCGACCGGCGAGAAGTCCCCACGCAGCACGTCGTTGCCGCCGACCGTGAGCAGCACGACGTCGGGGCGTGCGGCGAGCGCGCGCGGCACCTGACGCTCGAGCATCTCCTGGGCGCGCACGCCGTTCGCCGCGAGGTTGAGGAAGGACGAGGCGCCGAGGGCTGCGGCGGTGTGCGCCGCCCAGCCGACCTCGCCCCACGCGCGCTGCACGCCGTCGCCGACCCCGAGGGTGATCGAGTCCCCGAGCGCGACGATGCGCGGGCCGGTCATCGCGCCCCCGCCAGGGCCCGCGAGTGGACCTCGCGCATGCGGGCGACCGTGGCGGACCACGGGAACCGCACGGCCCGCGCGCGGGCGTCGAGCCGCCGCTGCCGCCCGTCGCGCGCGAGCATCGTCTCGACCGCGTCCGCGAACGCCGCCGGCGTGCCCAGCGCGGCGAGCCCCGCGTCACCCACCACCTCGGGGAGCGCGGAGGCGGCGTTCACGACGGTCGGGGTCCCCGAGGCGAGCGCCTCGAGCGCCGCGAGCCCGAAGGTCTCGATCGGGCCCGGCGCGAGCACGGCATCGGCGGAGGCGAGCAGCGACGCGAAGCGGTCACGGTCGTCCACGAACCCCAGGGGCTCGACCGGGAGGCTCGCGGCCGCGCGTCGCACGCGCCCCTCGAGCGGCCCGCTCCCCGCGACCACCAGGCGCACCGGTCGGCCGCGGCGCCCCAGCTCGCGCACCGCCTCGATCGCGAGGTCGGGGCGCTTCTCGCGGGACAGCCGCGAGGCCATGACCAGCAGCGGGACGTCGTCGGGAGCGTGGCGACGGCGGGTCGTGGCGCTCGCGCGGCCCGGATGGAAGCGGTCGAGGTCGACCCCGAGCGGCACCGTCTCGACGTGCGCGCCGACCGCGGCGAGCTCCGCGCCCGCGTAGGCGGTGGTGGCGACGAGCGTGTCGAACCTGCGCGCGATCCAGCGCGAGTGCGCCTCGGTGAGCCGCGCGGCGGCGCCCGGCGCGCGGCCTCGCAGCGCGGTGTCGAGGACCCCGCTCACGCGTTCGTGAGCGAGGAAGGCGGTGGCGGTCCCGCGCTCGCGCGCCCACGGAGAGAGATGCGCGAGCGTGGTGCGGTCGGAGACCTCGAGCACGTCGGGGGCGAAGGCCGCGAGCGTGTCGATCACGGCGCCGAGCCGGGTGATGACGCGGTAGCCGCCGCTGTGCGGCAGCAGGGGGCTGTGGAGCGTCACGACGCAGCCATGGGGGGTGTCCGCGATGCTGTCGGCGTCGCCCGGCACCACCAGCAGGACGTCGTCCCCGGCCTCGACGTAGCCGCGGCCGAGGGCGTGAAGCGCGGTCCGCAGGCCGCCCGAGCGCGGCCCGTAGAAGTTGGCGACCTGCGCGATCCTCATCGCCGCACCGCCCGCGCCGCCATGGCCGCCTCGTAGTGGCGCGTGAGAGCCTCGCACACGCGCGGCCAGGTCCGGCCTTCGACCGAGATCCGCGCATGGGCGCCCTGGAGCGCGCGGAGGTCCTCGTACGCGACCAGCTCGGCGACGGCGTCCTCGAGGTGGTCGAGGCGGCCGGGCTCGTAGAGGAAGCCGTTCGCGCCGTGGTCGATGAGGTCGATGGGGCCGCCGCGGCGGGGCGCGACCACGGGTACGCCGGAGGCGAGCGCCTCCTGCACCGACTGCCCGAAGGTCTCGAGCTCGCCCGGGTGGACCATGACGTCGAGGCTCGCGACGGCGCGTGCGAGCTCTCCGCCGCCCAGGAAGCCCGCGAACTCGGCGCGCGGCATCGCGCGCCGCAGCCGCGCGCCCTCGGGGCCCTCGCCGATCACCACGAGCCTCGCTCCCGGCATGCGCGCGATCCTCGCGAGGTCGCCCACGCGCTTCTCCGGCGCGAGCCGGCCCACGTACCCGACGACGACCTCGCCGTGCGGCGCCCACCGCGCGCGCAGCGCATCGTCCCGGTGCGCGGGATCGAACCGTGCCGTGTCGACGCCTCGCGGCCACAGCCCGAGGCGCTCGACTCCCAGCGCCTCGAGCTGGCCCATCGCCGCGGTCGAGGGGGCGAGCGTGATGTCGGCGGCGCTGTGGATGTGGCGCACCCGGGTCCACAGCAGCGGCTCGCCCCACGGCATCCCGTAGGCGGCCGCGTAGGAGGGCACGTCGGTCTGGTAGATCGCGACGGTCGGCAGCCCGAGGTCCGCCGCGGCACGCACCGCGGCCCAGCCGAGCATGAACGGCGATGCGAGATGCACCACGTCGGGCCCGAGCTCCGCGAGGAGGCGGGTGAGCCGGCGCACGCTCGACAGCGCGACGCGCACGTCGCGGTAGCCCGGCCAGCCGACCGCGGGGACATGGACGATGCGCGCCCCCGCGACCGTGTCCGGAGCCCCGGGGGCCTCGGGGGCGATGACGACCGCCTCGTCGCCGCGGGCGGCGAGGTGATCGAGCACCCGCAGCAGCGAGTGCGTGACGCCGTTCGTGTGCGGCAGGAACGACTCTGCGACCAGCGCGACCTTCACACGCGTCAGTGTTCGGTGCCCAGGCGAACCGACGGTTGCGTCGGGCTTGATGTCGCATGACGGTCCGATGACGGTTGCATGAAGGCTCCCAGGGCTTCGTGGGAGGATCGGGGCATGCCTCGCACGATCCCCGCGCTCCTGGCCGCCCTCGCGGTGTCGCTCCTGGCGGCCGTCGTGGTCGCGGCGCCCGCCTCGGCCCACACCGCGCTTGTCTCGTCCTCGCCCGCGGAGGGCGAGACCGTGACGGAGCTGTCCGAGGTCTCGCTCGAGTTCACCGAGCAGCTGCTCGACATCGGCAACGAGCTCGCGATCGTCGCCCCCGACGGGACGCGCACCGCGCTCGAGATCGACGCGCCGGTGACCGAGGTGGTGACCGCCGCCGTCCCGGACGATGCGCTCGCGGCGGGGGAGAACATCCTCGCCTTCCGCGTCGTGTCGGCCGACGGCCACCCCATCGAGGGCGAGGTGACGTTCACCTACGCGCCCGTCGAGGCGTCCGGCCCGGCGGAGCCGAGCCCGTCGGCGACCGTGGAGCCGTCGGCGGCCGCGGGCCCGGTGGTGACCGCGAGCCCGAGCCCGCACGTGACCGTGTACGAGGAGGTCGGGCCCAACCCCGCGGTGTACGTCATCATCGGCGTGGTCGCCGCCGCGGCGCTCGCGCTCACGATCGCGCTCCGCCAGCGCCGGGAGGACTGACGCGATGGCCGACGCACCGCTCACCGCGACCGCCCAGGACTACGTCAAGATCGTGTGGAGCGCCACCGAGTGGTCCGACGCGCCCGTCACCACCAAGGCGCTCGCGGAGCGTCTCGGGGTGTCCGCTCCCACGGTGTCCGAGAACGTCCGCAAGCTCGTCGCGGCGGGTCTGCTCGACCACGAGCCGTACGGCGCGATCACGCTGACAGTCGAGGGGGAGCGCCGCGCGCTCGACATGGTGCGCCGGCATCGGCTCATCGAGACGTTCCTGGTGACGCACCTCGGGTACGGGTGGGACGAGGTCCACGACGAGGCCGAGGTGCTCGAGCACGCGTGCTCGTCGCGCATGATCGACGCGATCGACTCTCTGCTGGGCCATCCGACGCGCGACCCGCACGGCGACCCGATCCCGACCGCGAGCGGGCGCATCGTCGCGGTCGACGGGACCAACCTCGCCCTCGCGGCGCCGGGCGCGTGGAGCGTGGCGCGGCTGTCCGACGCAGATCCTGCCGTGCTCCGGGACCTGGCGTCCCTAGGATTGACCGTGGACGCCTCGATCCGGGTGCATGGCCCCGATCCGTCCGGCGGGATCCAGGTGGAGACCGATGAGGCGACCGGCATCGTCGTCCCGCCCGCCACCGCGTCCGCGGTGTGGCTCGTCACGCAAGGCTCCTGATGACCAACCTTCCCCCGACGTCGCGGTCGGGCATCCCACGCTGGCTCATGCCGCCCACCGCCCACGCGGCCCACCCAGGCCTGGTGCTTGCAGGATTCGTGATCGCCGCCTTCGGGATCGGCCTGTCGCAGCAGGGTGCGGCGGGCGTGATCCAGGATCAGGTGAGCGCGCTCGACACCACGGTCGACATGATCGGCTGGACCATCGTCGCGTACGCGCTCGGCGTCGTGGTGGGCGCGCCGCTCATCATGGTCGGGCTCGCCGCGTGGGACCGCCGCACGCTGCTGCTCACGATGTCCGTGGCGTTCGTCACGACCGCGGCGCTCACCGCGGTGGCCCCGACGGTCGAGTCCCTCCTGGTGATCCGCTTCCTCAACGGGCTCCCGCACGGCGCGCTGCTGGGGAGCGCGACGTACGTGGGCGCGCTCGCGCTCGGGCCGGAGCGCCGTGGCAAGGCGATCGCGACGCTCATGTACGGGCTCACGGCGGCGGCGGTCGTGGGCGTCCCCGGCCTGCAGTGGCTCTCCGTGCAGGCGGGATGGCGCGCCTCCTACGCGGTGGTCACCGCGGTGGGGCTGGTGGGGCTCGCGCTCATGTGGGCCTTCGTGCCGTCGGTCCCGGGGACCCGCGGATCGGGCTTCCGCGGCGAGATCGCCGCGCTGCGCGGGCGCGTGCTGTGGACAGCGATCCTCACGGTCACGGTGGGGTTCGCCGGGCTCGGCGCGGTGCAGTCGTACATGGTGCCGCTGCTCGAGGACACCAACGGGTTCTCGACGGGCGCCGTCACCGTCATCCTCAGCATCTTCGGCCTCGGCATGACGGCCGGCGCGTTCATCGGCGGCAGCCTCACGGATCGGTCCACCCTGCTCACCGCGCGGGTCGGGATCATCGGGGTCGGGGTGATGCTGCTCGCGCTCGGCCTGGTGGGCACGCTCGGCTGGCCTGTGGTGATCGCGCTCGTGCTGCTCGGCGCGTGCATCCAGATCTTCTCCCAGTCGGCTCAGGCGCACCTCATGGACGTGGTGCACACCTCGCCCTCGCTCGGCGCGGCGCTGTCGCACTCGGCGCTCAACGCGGCGACCGTGGTCGGCACGGGCCTGGGTGCGGTGGTGATCGGGCTCGGCTGGGGCTACGTGGCTCCGGCCTGGGTCGCGCTGGCGCTCGCGCTCGTCGCCGTCGTGCTCGTGTTCGTCGGCCCGGGCTACCGCCGCTGACGGGTCCCGTCGCGGTCCAGGGTCCCGTCACCGACTCGTTACCCTGGTACGCATGAATCTCCGTCTGGGCACCCGTGGATCCGCGCTCGCGACGGCACAGTCGGGGCAGTTCGCCGATGCGGTCGTCGCCGCCGCGGCGGCGCGCGGCTCCGAGGCGACCGTCGAGCTGGTGAAGGTGACCACCAAGGGGGACGTCGACCGCGGCTCGCTCGTCGGGCTGTCCCAGACCGGCGTGTTCGTCACCGCGCTGCGCGAGGCGCTGCTCGCGGGGGAGTGCGACTTCATCGTGCACTCGCTCAAGGATGTCCCGACGCAGCCGTACCCGGGCCTCGAGGTGGTCGCGATCCCCGAGCGCGAGGACCCCAGGGACGTGCTGTGCACCGACGGGCGCACGCTCGACGAGCTGCCCGCGGGCGCGGCGATCGGGACGGGCTCGCCCCGCCGGGGCTCGCAGCTGCTCGCGATGCGACCCGACCTCGACATCCGCCCGCTGCGGGGGAACGTCGACACGCGGCTCGGCCACATCGGCGAGGACCTCGACGGGGTCCTCCTCGCGGCCGCGGGCCTCAACCGCCTGGGCCGCGCGGACGATGCGACGGCGCCGCTCGCGGTCGGGGACATGGTCCCGGCACCGGGTCAGGGCGCCCTCGCGATCGAGATCCGCGAGGACGCCCCCGACGAGCTGCGCACGCTGCTCGCGACGCTCGACCATGCCGAGACCCGCGCGTGCGTGACCGCGGAGCGCGAGGCGCTGCGCGTGCTGGACGCTGGCTGCGCCGCGCCCGTCGCGGCGCACGCGACCGTCGTGCGCGGTCGGTTGACGCTCCACACACGCGTCATCTCCACGGACGGCGCGCTCGCGCTCAACGAGCGCAACACGGGTGTGGTGGCCGAGGCCGCGTCGATCGGCCGGTCGAGCGGCTTCTCGCTCCTGGGCCGCGGCGCCGAGCGCCTCATGGGCCGCGCATGAGCCTCGCGGGACGGCGGCTCCTGGTCCCCGTGACCGCCGAGCGCACGGCCTTCGCCGACGATCTCGCCGCCGAGGGCGCGATCGTGACCGCGGTCGCGTTCATCGCGATCGACGGGCCCAAGGACGCGGAGGCGCTCGAGGAGGCCACGCTCGCGTGGCTCGCGGGCGACTACGACTGGATGGCGGTGACGAGCCGCAACGCTGTGCTCGCGATGGACCGCATCGCGCGCTCGCGCGGCCGCTCGCTCGGCGAGCCTCAGCCCGGCGCGCGCATCGCGACCGTGGGTGAGGCGACGCGGGGCGTGTGCGCGTCTGTCGGTCTCGCCATCGACCTGGTGCCGTCGGAGCGCCACGATGCGCGCGGCATCGTGGCCGAGATGCCGGAGGGACCCGGCAGGGTGCTGGCGCCCCTGGGCAACCTTGCGTCTCCCGTGCTCCAGCGCGGTCTCGAGCGCAAGGGATGGACCGTGACGACGGTCGAGGCCTACCGGACCGTCGACGGCCCGGGCCCGGACCAGGCGACGGTCGCCGCCGTGGCCGCGGGCGGGATCGACGCCGTGCTGCTCACCTCAGGCTCCGTCGCGGAGCGCTTCGCGGCGGCCTGCCCGCGCGTCGCGCCCGGGACGCGGATCATCGCGATCGGCCGCACCACGCAGGCGGGTGCGCGCGCGGCCGGGCTCACGGTGGATGCCGTGGCCGAGACGCCCACCTACGCTGGCATCAGGGCCGCGCTCGACGCGGCGCTCGCCACCGCCGACCCGTCCGACGCCTGAGGGAGACGCCGCATGACCTCGTACCGCCCCCGACGCCTGCGCACCACGCCGGCGATGCGCCGCCTGGTCCGCGAGGTGCGGCCGCACGCCTCGGAGCTGGTCTGGCCCGTCTTCGTGCACGAGGACCTCACCGAGGCGCGTCCCATCGGCTCGCTGCCCGGGGTGTCCCAGCACCCCCTGTCCGCCGTGCCGGCGCTCGTCGACGCCGCGATCGAGGCCGGGATCGGCGGGCTCATGCTGTTCGCGATCCCGTCCGTGCGCGACGCGGAGGGCAGCGGTGCGGTCGACCCGGAGGGCATCCTCAACCGGGCCATCCGCGCGGCCGCGGACGCGGCGGGCGACCGCCTGGTCATCATGGCGGACCTGTGCCTGGACGAGTTCACCGACCACGGTCACTGCGGCGTCCTCGATGGCGCCGGTCGCGTGGACAACGACGCGACGCTCGCGATCTACGTGGAGATGGGCCTCGCGCAGGCCCGCGCCGGCGCCCACGTGCTGGGCCTCAGCGGCATGATGGACCACCAGGTCGCCGTGGTGCGCGACGCGCTCGAGGCGGAGGGCTTCGCCGACGTCTCGCTGCTCGCCTACGCGGCGAAGTACGCCTCGGCCTTCTACGGGCCGTTCCGCGAGGCCGTCGACAGCCAGCTCCAGGGCGACCGCCGGACCTATCAGCTCGACCCGGCGAACGGCCGCGAGGGCCTCCACGAGGCCGAGCTCGACGAGCTCGAGGGCGCCGACATCGTCATGGTGAAGCCCGCCCTGCCGTACCTCGACGTGGTCGCCGAGGTGGCCGCGCAGTCGCGCGTCCCCGTCGCGGCCTATCACGTGTCGGGCGAGTACGCCCAGATCGAGGCGGCCGCCGCGCATGGCTGGCTGGACCGCCGCGCCGCGCACCTCGAGGCCCTCACCTCGATGCGCCGCGCCGGCGCCGACATCATCGTCACCTACGCGGCGCTCGAGCTCGCCGCCTGGCTCAAGGAGAACTAAGTGTCGCAGTACTCGGAGCGCGCCCGCGCGATCCTGCCCGGGGGCGTCAACTCGCCCGTGCGTGCCTGGAACGGCGTCGGGGGAGAGCCCGTGCCGATCGCGGAGGCTCACGGCAGCCGCATCGTCGACGCGGACGGCCGCGAGATGATCGACCTGGTCGCGTCGTGGGGCCCCGCGATCCTGGGCCACGCGAGGCCCGAGGTGGTCGCGGCCGTGCAGGCCGCCGCCGCGAAGGGGCTGTCCTTCGGTGCGACCACCGAGGCGGAGGTCGAGCTCGCGGAGATCATCCGCGACCGGTACGCGCCCGCCGAGCGGGTGCGCCTGGTGTCGACCGGCACCGAGGCGACGATGACCGCGATCCGACTCGCGCGCGCGGCCACCGGACGCCAGAAGTTCATCAAGTTCGCGGGCTGCTACCACGGCCACTCGGACGCGCTCCTGGTCGCGGCGGGCTCGGGCCTCGCGACGGCGGGCGTCCCGGACTCCGCGGGCGTCACGCCCGGGGCCGCGCAGGACACCATCGTGCTGCCGTACGGCGACGAGGCGGCGCTCACCGAGGCGTTCGCCGAGCACGGCGCCGAGATCGCCGCCGTCATCACCGAGGCCGCGCCCGCCAACATGGGCGTGATCGCGCCGCCCGCGGGCTTCAACCGCCTCATCTCGACCCTGTGCCGCAACGAGGGCGCCGTGATGATCCTCGACGAGGTGCTCACGGGCTTCCGCGCCGGGCCGGCCGGGTACTGGGGCGTCGAGCGCGACCAAGACGCCGCGCAGGGCCTCGACCCCTGGACCCCGGACCTGGTGACCTTCGGCAAGGTCATCGGCGGCGGCCTGCCCGTGGCCGCCCTGGGCGGGCGCCGCGACCTCATGGAGCAGCTCGCGCCGCTCGGCCCGGTATACCAGGCGGGCACGCTGTCGGGGAACCCGGTCGCGGTCGCGGCGGGCCTCGCGACGATGCGGCTGCTCACCGACGAGGTCCACGCGCGGGTCGCCTCGGTGGCCGACGCGCTGGTCGAGGGCGTCTCGGAGGCGCTGACCGCGCGCGGCATCGCCCACGCGGTGGGGCGCGCCGGGACGCTGTTCTCGATCTTCCTGGGCCTCGACGAGGCGCCGACCACCTTCGAGGAGGTGTCGCGCCAGGACACCGAGGCGTTCGCGCGCCTCTTCCACGCGCTTCGCCGCGAGGGCGTGGCTCTCCCGCCGAGCGCGTACGAGGCGTGGTTCGTCTCCGCCGCGCACACCGCGCACGACGTCCGCCACATCGTCTCGACGGTCGCCCACTGGGCCGACGGCGAGGTCGCGGCGCACGCCTGACGGGAGCCGCGAGGCGTGGGCGGGACGCCCATGTTTCGCGGTTACGCGTTCCTCACCGCGCCGCGGCGGGCGCTGTGAGGCCCGTCCAAAGGGCGTCGTTCCTGGTAGGTCGCGTTCCTCTCGTGGTCGGCAGGTCGCGGTGAGAGTTCTCACCGAGTGCCCCACGCGTGCGTGAGGAAGAGTTCTCGCAGGTTTCATCGCGCGCGCGTTCAGGCGAAACCTCCCCTCCGTAGCGTCTGAGGAGTCCGATTCCCCGCGGGGCAACCGTCCCGGTCGGACCTCAGTCCCCCGGGAGGGACCATGACCATCTCCGACAAGACCGCCGTCGAGGCCATCGAGCCCGGCGTCATCGGCAAGGGCCGATGGATCGAGCGGTGGGAGCCCGAGAACGCGCTGTTCTGGGAGGCCCGCGGCAAGTCCATCGCGTTCCGCAACCTCGTGTTCTCCATCGTCGCCGAGCACATCGGATTCTCCGTATGGCTGCTGTGGTCGATCGTCGTCGTGCGGATGTACGGCACCTTCGACGAGTCCGGAGCGCTTGTCACGGCCGGCGCCAACGGCTGGGCGCTCACCGCGAGCCAGGGCTTCACGCTCCTCGCGGTCGCCTCCGGCGTCGGCGCATTCCTGCGCGTCCCCTACACCTTCGCGGTGCCGATCTTCGGCGGCCGCAACTGGACCGTCATCTCGGCGCTCCTCCTGCTGATCCCCACGCTCGGCCTCGCCTGGGTGGTCCAGTACCCCGAGACCTCCTTCGGCGTGCTGGTGCTCATCGCTGCGACAGCCGGCTTCGGCGGCGGCAACTTCGCCTCGTCGATGTCGAACATCTCGTTCTTCTACCCCGACAAGGAGAAGGGCTGGGCGCTCGGCCTCAACGCGGCCGGCGGCAACATCGGTGTCGCGGTCGCGCAGAAGCTCGTGCCGCTCGTCATCGGCATCGGCGCGCTCGGCCTCTCGGCCGCGGGCCTCGTCTACGTCCCGCTGGCTGTGGCGTCCGCGATCCTCGCGTTCCTCTTCATGGACAACCTGCGCGAGGCGAAGGCCGACCCGAAGCCCACCGCGGCCTCGCTCCAGCACGGCCACACGTGGCTCATGGCGTTCCTCTACATCGGCACCTTCGGCTCGTTCATCGGCTACTCGGCGGCGTTCCCCACGCTGCTCACCGTGGTCTTCGAGCGTGCCGACATCGCGCTCAGCTGGGGCTTCCTCGGCGCGCTCATCGGCTCGCTGTCCCGCCCGTACGGCGGCAAGCTCGCCGACCGGGTGGGCGGCGCGATCATCACTGTCGGTGCGTTCGTGGTGATGGCGATCGCCGGCGTGACCGCGGTGATCGGCGTGCAGCACCACTCGCTCGCGCTGTTCTTCGTGAGCTTCATGGTCCTCTTCGCGGCCACCGGGATCGGCAACGGCTCGACCTACCGCATGATCCCGTCGATCTTCGGCCGGCTCCAGAAGTCCAAGGGCGCCGACACCGACGAGAGCCGGCTCGACTTCAAGCGTCAGGCCGCGGGTGCCGTGGGCATCATCTCCGCGGTGGGCGCCTTCGGCGGCTTCGCGATCCCGTTCATCTACAAGATCGCCAAGGAGCAGAGCGGCACCATCGTCCCCGCGCTCCAGATCTACGTGGTGGTGTTCCTGGTGATGGCGGCCCTCACGTGGGTGTTCTACCTGCGCAAGGGCGCCACGATGAGGAACGTCTGACATGACGGCCCCCCAGCCGGCCACGGTGGCGGCGGCTCCCCACGCCGCCGCCGCCGTGGCCACCCACTGCCCCTACTGCGCGCTCCAGTGCGCGCAGACGCTCACCGTGACGGCGGGGGAGCGCCTCCCCGTCACGGTGGCGGGGCGGGAGTTCCCCACCAACCGCGGAGGCCTGTGCCAGAAGGGCTGGACCTCGGCCGAGGTGCTCCGTGCCTCCGACCGCATCACCGCACCGATGATCCGGACCGCGGATCGCGGCTTCCGCGAGGCCTCGTGGGACGAGGCCCTCGACCTGGTCGCGTCGCGGATCTCGGCGCTCCAGGCGGAGTCCGGGGACGATGCGGTGGCCGTGTTCGGCGGGGGAGGCCTCACCAACGAGAAGGCGTACGCGCTCGGCAAGTTCGCGCGGCTCGCGCTCGGGACGCGGCTCATCGACTACAACGGCCGCTTCTGCATGTCGTCGGCCGCCGCGGCCTCGAACCGCGCGCTCGGCATGGACCGCGGCCTCGCCTTCCCGCTCGCGGACCTCGGCGGGGCCGATGCGGTGCTCGTCCTCGGATCGAACATGGGCACCACGATGCCCCCGTTCGTCCAGCATCTCGCGGGGGTGCGGTCGCGTGGGGGGCTGGTCGTGGTCGACCCCCGCGCGACCGTGACCGCCAAGCTCGCCGCCGGCGGCGCGGGCGTCCACCTCGCGCCCGTGCCCGGCTCCGACATGGTGGTGCTGCTCGCGCTGCTGCACATCGTCCTCGCCGAGGGCCTTCACGATGCCGCGTACCTCGCGGCGCGGGTCGACGGCCTCGACGACGCCCGCCGTTCGGTGGCCCAGTGGTGGCCCGAGCGCGCCGAGGCCGTCACCGGGATCCCCGCCGACACGCTTCGCGACGTCGCGCGACTCCTGGCCGCCGCATCCCCCTCGCGCGGCGGCCGGGGCGCCTACATCCTCACGGGGCGCGGGGTCGAGCAGATGGCGCAGGGCACCGACTGCGTGAACGCCGCGATCAACCTCGCGCTCGCGCTGGGCCTGGTGGGCCGCGTCGGCTCCGGCTACGGGCCCGTCACCGGCCAGGGCAACGGGCAGGGCGGACGCGAGCACGGCCAGAAGTCCGATCAGCTCCCCGGATACCGGATGATCACCGACCCCGCCGCGCGCGCTCATGTCGCGTCGGTCTGGGGCGTCGATCCCGAGGTGATCCCCGGCCCCGGCGTTCCCGCCGTGCAGCTGCTGAGCTCGCTCGGCACCCCGGGCGGCCCGCGCGCGCTCCTGGTGCACGGCAGCAACGTCGTGGTGAGCGCGCCGAACGCGACCGCGGTCGAGGAGCGCCTCCGGGCGCTCGACCTGCTGGTCGTGTGCGACCTCGTGCCGTCCGAGACGGCGATGCTCGCCGACGTGATCCTTCCCGTCACCCAGTGGGCGGAGGAGGACGGCACCATGACCAACCTCGAGGGCCGCATCATCCGCCGTCGTGCGGCCGTCGCGGCCCCGGGCGAGGCCCGCAGCGAGCTGTGGATCCTGGGGGAGCTGGCCCGGCGCCTCGGGTGCGACGCCCTCTTCAGCGACGACGCGGAGACGATGTTCGACGAGATGGCCCGTGCCTCGGCCGGCGGCAAGGCCGACTACAGCGGCATCACCTACGCCCGGCTCGACGCGGGCGAGGAGCTGTTCTGGCCATGCCCGGCCGCGGACCTCGGGCACGAGCCCCACCCGGGCACGCCGCGCCCGTTCCTCGACAGGTTCCCCACGCCCTCCGGCCGGGCGCGGATGATCCCGGTGGCGCACCGGGGTCCCGACGACGAGGTCCGTCCCGGCGCGACCACCTACCTGGTAACGGGCCGCGTGCTCCAGCACTACCAGTCGGGCGCGCAGACGCGCCGCGTCAGGGAGCTGGTGCAGGCCCAGCCGGAGGCCTTCGTCGAGATGCACCCGCTGCTCGCCGAGCGGCACGGGCTGACGGAGGGCGCGGTCGCGTTCCTCGCGACGTCCCGCGGCGAGGCGATGGCGCGGGTGCGCCTCACGATGGACATCCGCGTCGACACGGTCTTCATGCCCTTCCACTGGGCGGGCGCGGGCAGCGCGAACCGGCTCACCAACGACGCGACCGACCCGACCTCGTCGATGCCCGAGTTCAAGGTCACGGCCGTCTCGATCCGCGCGGCGCACCAGCTGCGCCCCGCGACGGAGCTGGAAGGAGCGGCACGATGAGGATCGTCGTCATCGGTCACGGGATGGTGGGCTCGCGCTTCGCGCAGGACGCCGTCACCCGCCTGCCCGACGCACACGTCACGGTGCTGGGCCGCGAGCCGCACGCCCCGTACAACAGGGTCCTCCTGTCGAGCGTGGTAGCCGGCAAGGCCGCCGCCGACGGGATCGCGCTCGACGCGCCGGAGCACGAGCGCATCGACGTGCGTCAGGGCGTGTCGGCGTCGGAGATCGACCGCGAGCGGCGCATCGTCACCGCGTCCGACGGCTCGCTGCACCGCTACGACCGGCTCGTGCTCGCGACCGGGTCCGCCGCCCGGATCCCTCAGATTCAGCACGTGGCGACCCCCGACGGCCTGGTCTCCGGCGTCAGCGTCCTCAAGGACCTCGACGACGCGAAGGGCATCCTCGCGGCGCTGCCGAAGGCGCGCCGCGCCGTGGTGCTCGGCGCGGGCGTGCTGGGGCTGGAGGTCGCGACGGGGCTGGCCGCGCGAGGCATCGCAGTCACGCTCGTGCACCACGCCGACCGGCTCATGGAGCGCCAGCTCGGCAGCGCCGCCTCCGCCGTGGCGGAGGGGGCGCTCGGACGCCTCGGCATCACGGTGGTGACCACCACCTCGGTGACCCGGGTGCTCGAGCGCCGCGGCCGCATCAGCGGCGTCGTGCTCGGCACCGGCGCCGAGGTGCTCACCGACATGCTCGTCATGTGCGCGGGGACCATCCCCGAGACCGCCCTCGCGCGGCGCGCCGGGCTGCCGTGCGAGCGCGGCATCGTGGTGGGGGAGGACCTGGCGTCGCCCGAGGACGCCCACGTGTTCGCGATCGGTGACTGCGCGCAGCCGCCCGAGGGCGGCACCGGGCTGGTCGCGCAGGGGTGGGACCAGGCCGCGAGGCTCGTCGACGCGTGGGTCGACGCGCATGTGCCCGGCGTCCACCTCGCGCGCCCGCGCGGCGAGGACGCCGACACCACCAACGTGGTGCGGGTCAAGGCGAGCGGTCTCGACGTGGTGACGATGGGGCTGTCGGGCAAGTTCGAGCACGGCGAGCGCGAGCTGCGCGCGGTCCGGCTCTCGGACCCGACCATCGGCCGCTTCGTCGAGGTCGTGATCTCGCACGGCCTGCTCGTCGGGGCGACGGTCGTCGGCGACAAGGCCTGCGCGACCGAGCTGCAGGCGCTCTACACGCGAATGCTGCCGGTGCCGGCGGACCCGGCCCACCTCATCGTCCGGCCCGTCCCCGGCGCGGGGCCGGCCCGCAAGAGCGTGACCGAGATGGACGACGACGACACCGTCTGCCAGTGCAACGGGGTCAGCAAGGGACGCATCTGCGACGCGATCGCCGATGGATGCGGGTCCCTGCAGGACGTGTCGCGCGCGACCCGCGCGTCGACCGGATGCGGCGACTGCAAGCCGCAGGTGAAGGAGCTGCTCGAGGCGCACGCCGCGAGCGAGGACAAGACCCCCGCGCTCGCGGGGGCGGGGGAGGCCCGATGACCACCGAGCACATCGTCGTCGTGGGCGGCGGCATGGTCGCCCACCGGTTCACGGAGGCGCTGCGCGCGCGCGACGCGGAAGGGCGCTACTCCGTCGAGGTGATCGCCGAGGAGCCGCGCGCGCCGTACGACCGCGTCGCGCTCACCAGCTACTTCACCGGCCGCGCCCCCGAGGACCTTCAGCTGGGCGACCCCGCGCTGTGGCACGACCCGCTGGTGACGCTGCACCGCGACTCCCGCGCCACGGGCGTCGACCGCGACCGCCGCATCGTCACCGTCGAGGGCGGCCGCGAGGTCGCCTACGACCACCTGGTCCTCGCGACCGGGTCCTACGCGTGGACGCCGCCCACGCCCGGCGCCGACCTCCCCGGGGTCTTCGTCTACCGCACGCTCGACGACGTCGCCGCGCTGCGCGGCTACGTCGAGGAGCGCCGCGCGACGCTCGGACGCCCGGTGCGGGGCGCGGTGATCGGCGGAGGGCTGCTCGGCCTCGAGGCCGCGGGCGCGCTCCAGGGCCTCGGCGCGCACAGCACGGTCATCCAGTTCAACGACCGCCTCATGAACCTCCAGGTCGATGCGGGCGGCGGCGAGGCGCTCAAGCGCCTCATCGAGGGCATGGGCGTCGCGGTGCGCTGCAACACCGCCACCAAGGAGATCCGCGCGGGCAAGGACGGTCACGTGGGCTCGATGGCGTTCGCGGACGGCGCCGAGCAGCTGGTCGATGTGGTGGTCTTCGCCACGGGCGTGCGCCCGCGGGACGAGCTCGGCGCGGCGGCCGGTCTCGAGATGGGGCCTCGCGGGGGTGTCGTGGTCGACGACACGTGCCTCACCGGCGACCCCGCGGTGAGCGCGATCGGCGAGGTGGCGTGCATCCAGGGCGCCTGCATCGGCCTCATCGCGCCCGGCAACACCATGGCCGAGATCGCCGTGGACCGCCTGCTGGGCGGCGAGAGCACCTTCCCGGGAGCCGACACCGCCACCAAGCTCAAGCTGCTCGGGGTCGACGTCGCGTCCTTCGGCGATGCGTTCGCGACCACGCCCGGGGCGCTCGAGATGGTCTATGCCGACCCGGTCAACGGCGTCTACAAGAAGCTGGTGCTCACCGACGACGCGACGACGCTGCTGGGCGGCGTCCTGGTCGGGGACGCGAGCGCCTACGCCTCGCTGCGACCGATGGTGGGGGCCCAGCTGCCGGGCGACCCGGCCGCGTGGATCCTCCCCGAGGGCTCGGTCGAGAAGGGCGAGATCGAGCTGCCGGACGAGGCGGGCGTGTGCTCGTGCAACAACGTCTCGGCGGGCTCCATCCGCGGCGCCGTCAACGACCACGAGTGCCACGACCTGGGCGCGGTGAAGGCCTGCACCAAGGCCGGCACCTCGTGCGGCTCGTGCCTGCCGCTCGTGAAGAAGATCATGGCGACCGAGCTCGAGAAGTCCGGCATCGAGGTCTCGAACGCGCTGTGCGAGCACTTCGCGCTGTCGCGCGCGCAGCTCTTCAACGCGATCAAGGTCGCGGAGGTCACCACGTTCACCGAGGTGATCGAGCGCTTCGGCGCCGGCCGCGGCTGCGACATCTGCAAGCCCACGGTCGGGTCGATCCTCGCGAGCCTCTACAACGAGCACGTGCTCGCGGGCGACCGGGCGGCCCTGCAGGACACCAACGACCGCGTCATGGCGAACATGCAGAAGGACGGCACGTACTCGGTGGTGCCGCGCGTGCCCGGGGGCGAGATCCTGCCCGAGCACCTCATCCTCATCGGGCAGATCGCGCAGGACTTCGGGCTGTACACGAAGATCACCGGCGGCCAGCGCATCGACATGTTCGGCGCCCGCCTCGAGCAGCTCCCGCAGATCTGGAAGCGGCTGGTCGACGCCGGCATGGAGTCGGGCCACGCGTACGGCAAGTCCCTGCGCACCGTGAAGTCGTGCGTCGGCTCGACGTGGTGCCGGTACGGGGTCCAGGACTCCGTGGGGCTCGCGATCGCGCTCGAGCTGCGCTACCGCGGCCTGCGCAGCCCGCACAAGCTCAAGCTGGGCGTCTCGGGCTGCGCACGCGAGTGCGCGGAGGCCCGCGGCAAGGACGTGGGCGTCATCGCGACCGACAAGGGCTGGAACGTGTACGTGGGCGGCAACGGCGGCTTCACCCCGGTGCATGCGCAGCTGCTCGTCGAGGACGTGCCGGACGAGGACGTCTTCCGCGTGATCGACCGCTACCTCATGTACTACATCCGGACCGCGGACAGGCTGCAGCGGACCGCGCCGTGGCAGCAGGAGCACGAGGGCGGGCTCGACGAGATCCGCCGGATCGTGGTCGACGACTCCCTGGGCCTGGGCGAGGAGCTCGACGCGCACATGGCCCGCCACATCGACAGCTACGAGGACGAGTGGAAGGCGGTGCTCAACGACCCGGTGCGGCTGCGGCAGTTCGCCTCGTTCGTCAACGCTCCCGAGGAGCCCGACCCGACGCTCGCGTACGTCCCGCAACGCGGCCAGCGCCGCCCCGCCACACCCGAGGAGCGGGCGAGCGCGCCCGTGCTCATCGCCCCGACCACCCTGGAGGTCCGCTCATGACCGCGACCCTGCCCACCGCATCGTCCACCGCGGGCACGTCCGCTCCCACCCGCGTGTGCGCGCTCGCGGACCTCACGCCCGAGCTCGGCGTGGCGGCGCTCGTGGACGGCGAGCAGGTCGCGATCTTCCTGCTCGCGGACGGCTCGCTCCACTGCGTGCAGAACCTCGATCCGTTCTCCGGCGCCTCGGTGCTGTCGCGGGGGATCACGGGCTCCAAGGGCGACGTCCCCACGATCGCGTCGCCGATCTACAAGCAGGTGTTCTCCCTCCTCGACGGGACCTGCCTGGTCACGATGGACAAGCAGCCGAAGGAGGGGCGCGCGGCGGACTTGGTCGTTCACCGGGTGAGCCTCGACAATGGCGACGTGTTCATCGACCTGGCAGGTAGTGCGTGACGGCTCTCTTCGGACTCGATCTCAAGGGCAGGCGCGTCCTCGTCGTCGGCGCGGGGCATGTCGCCTCGCGGCGGATCAAGCGCTTCCTCGCGGAGGGCGCGGACGTGCGCGTCGTGTCGCCGGACGCGAGCGACGACGTACGGCGCCTCGCGCAGCACGGCGACCTGGACTGGGCGGCGCGTCCGGTCGAGGAGGGCGACGTCGACGGCGCATGGTTCGTGCTCGCCGCGACGGACAGCCCCGAGGTCAACGACGCGGTCGCGGCGTGGGCGGAGGCGCGGCGCGTGTTCTGCATCGACGCCTCGGACGCGGCGCGAGGCACGGCGCGCCAGGCCGCGGTCTCGTCGCACGGCGAGCTGTCGGTGGGCGTGATCTCCACCGACACGCCGGATCCGCGCCGCATCCGCGCGGTGCGCGACGCGATCGCGGCTCAGATCGACGCGGGGGAGGTGGACCTCCGCCGCCGCCGGTCCGGCGCGGGCAGGGTCATCCTCGTGGGCGCCGGTCCGGGCGACCCGGGCCTCATCACGGTGCGCGGCCGCCAGGCGCTCGCCGAGGCCGACGTGGTGGTCACCGACCGCCTGGGCACCACCGAGCTGCTGGTGACGGTGCCGTACGACGTCGAGGTGGTCAACGTGGGCAAGTCGCCCGACCGCCACCCCGTCCCGCAGGACGAGATCAACCGGATCCTTGTCGAGCATGCCCAGGCGGGCCGCACCGTGGTGAGGCTCAAGGGCGGCGACCCGTTCGTCCTGGGCCGCGGCGGCGAGGAGGTGCACGCGTGCCTCGAGGCCGGCGTGGCCGTCGAGGTGGTGCCGGGGGTGACGTCGGCGCTCTCCGTGCCCGGTCGCGCGGGCATCCCCGTGACGCAGCGCGGGCTGTCGACCGCGGTGCTCGTGACGTCGGGGCATGCGGGCGCGGACGCGACCTCGGTGGCGGCGATGACGCACGGCACCACCGTGGTGGTGCTCATGGGCGTCGCGGCGCTGCCGGACATCGTCGCCGCTGGTCTGGCCGGGGGTGCGGACCCCGCGACGCCGGTCGCGATCGTCGAGTCGGGCACCACCGCCGACGAGCGCGTCACCCACGGGACATTGGCTGACATCGTTCTTATCGCGGGTGAAACAGGGGTGAAACCTCCCGCCGTTATGGTCGTCGGAAACGTGGCGAGGCCGGGTCTTCTGGCCTCGCAGGTCGCCGCGACGCCGCAGCGACGCGAGTGACGGGGAGGACCGCATGTCGATGGTGGGAGAGCCGCTGTCGGGATGTGTGATGGTCATCACCGCGGATCGTCGCAAGCGCGAGCTCGCCTCGGCGCTCGAGCGTCGCGGTGCGATCGTGCGGCATGCGCCTGCGCTCAGCACCATCCCGCATCTTGACGACGCGCGTCTGATCGCGGACACCCGTGCGCTCATCGCGTCGCCGCCGGACATCGTGGTCGCGACCACGGGGATCGGGTTCCGCGGATGGGTCGAGGCCGCGGATGCGGCGGGGCTGGTGGACGACCTCTTCGACGCGATCAAGGACGCCCGCTTCATCGCCCGGGGGCCCAAGGCGCGCGGAGCGATCCAGCAGGCGGGCTTCGAGGCCGACTGGGTGGCCGAGTCCGAGACCGCCGTCGAGCTGCGCGACTACCTGCTCGCCGAGGGCGTCGACGGGCTCCGCGTCGCGGTCCAGCATCACGGCAACGGCTCGGACGGCCTCGACGAGGCCTTCACGGCGGCCGGTGCCGAGGTGCAGAGCCTGCTGGTCTACGGCTGGGGCGCGCCGCTCAACCCCGCGCTGCACGACGAATGGATCGACCAGGCCGCGGCGGGCGGAGTCGACGCGGTGCTGTTCACGTCCGCCCCGGGCGCCGAGTCGTGGCTCGCGACCGCGCGGTCCCGGGGGATGCTCGAGCGTCTCGCGGCGCGGGCGGAGGCGGGCGACCTGGTCGTCGCGGCGGTCGGTCCGGTGACGGCCGGCCCGCTCGAGGCGGCGGGCATCGCGGTGCGCCATCCCGATCGCTGGCGGCTCGGCGCGCTCGTGCGCCTGCTGGTCCAGGACTTCACGGAGTCGGCGGTGGGCGTGCCGACCCCCGACGGCCCGCTGGTGATGCGCGCGACCTCCGCCGTGCTCGGCGGGCGGGTGCTGCCGCTCACGCCGACGGGGTTGGAGATCCTGCGTGCGCTTGCGCACGCCAAGGGGAACGTGCTCACGCGTGAGCAGCTCGCCGCGGTGCTTCCGGGCGCGCAGGCGGGTCCGCACGCGGTCGAGGCGGCGATCAACAGGCTGAGGGAGAACTCGGGGGCACCCATGCTGGTGAGAACTGTGGTGAAGCGGGGCTATGCGCTGGCGGTGAGCGCGGCATGAGCGTGCTCATCGCGTGCGCGCACGGCACCAAGGACCCGGACGGCCAGGCGACCATCCTGCGCGTGGTCGAGGACGTGCGTGCGGCGCTGCCCGACCACGATGTGCGCGACGCCTACGTCGACGTCCACGGCCCCTACTGCAAGGACGTGGTGGCCGAGGTCTCCACGGAGGAGGACACCTCCGCCGTGGTGGTGCCGCTGCTGCTTGCCGGCGGCTATCACGTCTACCACGACATCGCGGAGGCGGTCGCGGACCGCACGGACGTCGTCTCGGCGACCGCGCTCGGGCCCGATGCCCGGCTCATCGACATCGTGCTCGATCGGATCCACGAGGCGGGCGTGCCGGAGACGGCGACGCTCGTGCTCGCGGCGGCCGGCTCCTCCGACCCGCGCAGCGAGGCCGACACCGCGACGGCGGCGGAGATGCTGCGTGCGCGGTGGGGCGGGCCGGTGCGCATCGGCTACGCGGCGGGCATCCACCCGACGGTGGCGGATGCGGTGACCGAGGCCCGCGCGTACGGAGAGGACGGCGTGGTCGCCGTCGCATCGTTCCTCCTCGCACCGGGGTTCTTCCAGAAGCGGCTCACCGAGGCGGGCGCGGACTACGTCACCGCCCCGCTGGCGCCGCATCCTCGCCTCGTGGAGATCGTGCTCGACCGGTACCGTGACGCGGGTGGAAGCTGACGCGTACGTGCGGCAACGCGCCCTGCCGGGCTTCGGGGCCGCAGGGCAGGACGCGCTCGGGTCGGCGCGGGTCGCGGTGGTCGGCGTGGGGGGCCTCGGGTGCCCCGCTGCGCTGTACCTCGCGGCCGCGGGGGTCGGATCCCTCACGCTGATCGACTCGGACCGCGTGTCCGTGACCAACCTGCATCGGCAGGTGCTGTTCGGGCCCGGCGACGTGGGGCGCGCGAAGGTCGAGGCCGCCGCGGACGCCTTGGGGCGCGTGGCCCCCGGGGTCGCGGTGGCGGCCGTCGACGCGCGCGTGGGCCCCGAC
>NZ_BBMB01000006.1:0-65585 GCF_000971235.1 Demequina subtropica | reverse complement strand
CCCGCCGCCACCACCGCCCCCGCCGCCCCCACCGTCGGGACGCTCAGTCCTCGTGAGTCGGGTCCTGCCGCGCCTCCCGGGACAACCACGCCCGCATCGTCGCTGCTCGCCGGGCACGACCTGGTGCTGGACTGCACCGACACGTGGCCGTCGAGGCTCGCGGTCGCGGACGCCTGCGCGGAGCTCGGGATCCCGCTCGTGTGGGGCGCGGTGCAGGGCTGGTTCGGCCAGGTCACGGTGTTCGCCGGCGGAGCGACGCTGCGCGACATCTTCCCCACGGAGCCCGCGCCGGACTTCGGCGTGTGCGATGCGGGCGGCGTCCTCGGGCCCTTGTGCGGACAGGTGGGTGCGGCGATGGCCTCGCAGGCGGTCGTGGCCCTCACGGGGGCGGGTCGCGGGCTGAGCGGGGTGCTGCAGGTGGTCGACGCGCGGGACGGCGCGTGGCGGTCGCTGCCGGTGGGCGCGCCGGCCCGGGGCGGGGCGCGTGCGTAGCGCGGCGGAGCACCTCGCGCAGGTGCTGGCGCTGGTGCGCGAGCCGGAGTTCGAGGCGGTGCCGCTGGGCGTGGCGCTCGGCCGGGTGCTCGGCGACGATGTCCGTGCGGCCGGCGCGATCCCGCCGTTCGACAACTCGGCGATGGACGGCTACGCGGTCAGGGTGGCGGACGTCTCGGTGGCCTCGGAGGCCGCGCCGATCGGGCTCGAGGTGGTGGGGGAGTCGGCGGCGGGGCATCCGTACGCCGACACGCTCGGGCCCGGCACGGCGGTGCGGATCATGACGGGGGCGCCGGTGCCCGCGGGGGCCGATGCGGTGATCCCGCAAGAACTCGTTGCGGCCACCGCGACCTCGGTGCTGGTCGACGCGCCCGCGGCGCCCGGTGCGCACATCCGCCGCCGGGGCGAGGACGCGGCGCCGGGGTCGGTCGTGGTGCCCGCCGGGGTCGAGCTGCGTCCGCGGCACCTGGCGGCGGCGGCGTCGTGCGGCGTCGCGCAGGTGCTCGTGACGCGGCGGCCGCGGGTCGCCTTCCTGGTCACCGGGGACGAGCTGGTGGCCCCCGGCGGGACGCTCGGCCCGGGCCAGATCTTCGAGTCCAACGCCATGTATCTCGCGGCGGCGCTCGCGTCGCTCGGCGCCGAGCCGGTCGACCTGGGCACCGTCGGCGACCGCGGTGAGGACGTGCTGGCAGCGGTGTCCGGCGCCTCCGCGGACCTCGTGGTGACCACGGGAGGCGCGAGCGTGGGCGACCACGACCCTGTCAAGGAGGGCCTCGCGCCCGCCGGCGTCTCGTTCCTCACGGTCGCGATCCAGCCAGGGAAGCCGCAGGGCCTCGGGCGGGTCGGGGGAGTGCCGGTGGTGTGCCTGCCGGGGAACCCCGTGGCCGTCGCGGCCTGTGTCGAGGTGTTCGTGGCGCCCGCCGTGAGGGCGATGCTCGGTCTGCCGGAGCCGGCGTGGGAGCCCACGCGTGCGGTCGAGGGGTGGCGCTGCCCGCCCGGACGGGAGCAGGTGATGCCGGTGGTGTTCGTGGAGGGCGGGGTACGGCCGGCCACGTCCGGCGGTTCGGGCTCGCACCTGGTGGCCCGGCTGGCGGTCGCCGACGGGCTCGCGCGGGTCCGCGCCGATGCCGACGCGGTCGCCGCGGGCGATATCGTCGCCGTCAGGAGGTTCACCGTATGACTGTCCCCACGCCCGCCGACGCCGGGTCCGGCCCCGCCGCCCCGGCATCGTTCACCCATCTCGACGCGCGCGGCGAGGTCCGCATGGTCGACGTCACGCGCAAGCAGCCGACGGTGCGCAGCGCCGCCGCGTCCGGCTTCGTGGCGTGCGCGCCGCACGTGGTGGAGGCGCTCCGGGATGGCACGGTGCCCAAGGGCGATGCGCTCGCGCTGGCCCGGATCGCGGGCATCGCCGCGGCGAAGCGCACGCCCGAGCTCCTGCCGCTCGCTCACGTGATCGGCGTCCACGGGGCCGTGGTCGAGGTGACGGTCGAGGACGAGGGGGTGCGGATCGTCGCCACCGTCTCCACCGCCGACCGCACGGGGGTCGAGATGGAGGCCTTCACGGCGGTGTCAGTCTCGGCGCTCAACATCGTCGACATGGTGAAGGCGCTGGACAAGGGCACGACCATCCGCGACATCCGGCTCCTCGCCAAGGAGGGCGGCAAGTCGGGGTCGTGGCGGCGCGGCGAGGATTGAGGCGCCGATGACGCCCCTGTCGCCTGCCGCGCGTTGGGATGCGGTGATCGTCGCCGGCGGGCGCGGCTCGCGGCTGGGCGGCGAGTCGAAGCCGGATCTGGTGGTCGGCGGGCGGTCGCTGCTCGACCGCGCCGTGGAGGCCGTCGCGGGTGCCGAGGCGGTGGTGGTCGTGGGCGGGCCGCGCCGGGACGGTCTGCGCTGGACGGTGGAGGATCCGCCGGGGTCGGGTCCGGCGGCGGCGCTCGCGGCAGGTCTCGCCTCGCTCGCCATCGACCGGGAGCCGGCGGGCCTCACGGTGGTGCTCGGGGTGGACACCCCGCGTGCGACGGAGGCGGTGCCGCTGGTGGTGGGGGCCGCCGATGCGTCGAGCGGCGTCGGCGCGTGGATCGTCGACGCCGAGGGCGTGCCGCAGTATCTGCTCGCCGCCTATCCGACCGACGCGCTCGCGGGCCGTTGCGGCGGCGACACGACGGGCCTATCGCTGCGTAGGCTGGTCGCGGGCCTGCCGATGCGCGAGGTCGACGACGCCGACGGGCTGGCCAAGGATCTCGATACCTGGGACGACGCGCAGTTCTGGAAGGAGCGGCTGGGATGACGGAGAGCAACCTCGAGCGCTGGGTGGCCGCGCTTGTCGACGAGCTCGAGCTCGATATCGCGGATGTGGACGTCCAGGCGCTGCTCGATGTGGCGCGCGACGCGGCGCACTCCGTGGTGCGGCCGGCCGCGCCCTTGTCGACGTTCCTCGTCGGGTACGCGGCGGGCAGGCGTGCGGCCGCAGGAGACGACCTCGGGCCCGAGTGCGACAAGGTCTCGGCGCTCGCGGCGACCTGGGTGGCCGAGTGATCGCGGTCCGCCTGTTCGCGGCGGCCGCCGAGGCGTGCGGTGCCGAGGAGCTGGCGATCGATGCGGTCGCGGTGGGGTCCGTCGGGTCGCTTCGGCGGGACCTGTCCGAGCGTGGCGCCGACGCGCCCCGGGTGATCGCCCAGTGCGCCCTGTTGCGGGCGGGGGAGAGGCTCGAGGACGATGCGGTGCTCGAGGCCGGAGACCTCGTCGACGTGCTGCCGCCGTTCGCCGGCGGCTGAGCGGCGCTGCCGGCTTCCGGCTGTCGTGAGCGCCGGTCAACCGTGGCGTAGGTGCTCGCCTGTTGCCCCGGCCCCTTTCGGGCATCCTCACCGGGGCATGCTGGCGTGGCGCCCGCCGTGGGGGTGGGCGCCGTTGGGGCGGGGTGCCTCCTGCGCTCGGGCGTGCCTCGGGGGCGCTCACCGGGTGTGGTGGCGCCGTCGGGGCGTGGTGGTCAGCCGGGCGGGCTGGCGGTGGCGGGTGCGCGTTGGGGCAGGTCGACGTGGAGGGCGGCTTTGCCACCGAGCCTTGGGGCGCGGGTGGGATCGACGTTGGCGGGTGGGATGAACCACACCTCGGTGGCGGTGGCGCGGACCTGCCAGTGCTCGTCGTGGATGCGGTGGTGACACTTCGTGCAGAGCAGGACCCCGTTGGACAGGTCGGTGCGGCCGCCGCGGGAGACCTCGACGATGTGGTGGGCGTCGCAGAACGAGACCGGGACGTGGCAGAACGCGCACCCGCCGTCACGTTCGGCCAACGCGATCCGTTGGGCGGGGGTGAAGAACCGTAGGGCGTAGCCCACGTCGAGGGCTTGGGAGCCGGTGCCGAGCATGACGGGCAGCAGTTGTGCGTCCACGGCCAGGCGGCGGACCTGTCCGGCCGACAGCGGGGTCGACAGCGCGTCGCACCAGCCCAACCCGACCCCGGTCCTGAGTGCCTGCTCGTCGATGCGGACCACGACCGTGGTGGAGGCCTTGGTGCCCGCCTGAGTGCAGCGCATCCCATGGCGTGCGAGGTCCACCAGGGCGTCGAGGCGGATCCGTCCGGCCTCGCCGGCGGGGGCGGGACCTTCGCGGTCGTTGCGACGCTTGGCGAACGCGGCCGACACCTGCGCGTCCAGCAGCGTCTTGATCGGTGCCGCCGAGGCGGGGTCGAGCTTGCCGTACAGGGTCACCATCCCATCCGCGCCCTCGGTGAACGACAGGAACCTCTCACCGCGCTGGCGCTTCTCGCGGGCCTCGACCTCGCCGGCGTCCCAGCGGGCCTTCACGTCCGCGCAGACCTTGGACAGGTCCACCAGCGGCAGCTTGACCGCCTTCGCGACGAGCCTCGCGGCGAGGCGCGCGTCCGCGCCGTCGAGCGCGGCCAGCGTGTCGCACAGCAGCCGGGCCTGCGCGGCGGAGATGTCGCCGGCCAGCACCGCCGCCGCGACCGGCGCGCGCACCGCGTCCCCACCGCCCGCGTCCCCACCGTCCGCGCCCGCGCCGTCCGTGCCCAAGCCAGGTCCCGCCTCGTCCCCACCACTACCCGCGGTCCCGCCAAGCAGGCCGCCGGTCACGATCGCATCGAGCGCCTGCCCGCCCGTGCCGCCCTGCCCCTTCGCGACCATCTGATGCGCGTTCCTATGCCCGTGCTTGCGCGCCATGCCCCCGCCCTTCGCGCTGTCGGACCGGCGGGCGACCTCGGCAGCCACCGCCGCATGCGGCAGGGCGGCCAGGCGTGCGAACCGCGCCGTCATCTCCAGCACGGCCGCCAGCTCGGCCTCCGACAGCGCCCCCAGGTCACGGTCCTCGAACGGCGCGAGCTCCTCACGCGCCGTGTCGATCGCCTCTACCGGGAAGGTCATGACACCACTCAACCACCCGGGTCTGACACTCACCCCAGATATCCACCCTGGTAGATGTGGAAAACGCCGCCGCTTCCCGGCCTGGGGACATCGCTCGCGCGGGCGGTCGGGAGCCGCGACGCCGAGAGTCGGGTGCCCGGGAGCCGAGAGCGCCGTCCCCGGCGAATCCTTCAGCCGTCGCCCCGGACGTCGAGTGCGTGGAACTCCAGGATCTGCGCGATCGTCTCCGGGTTCCGAGTCTCGATCGCGATCTCGCGCGTCCCGAGGCGCACACCGCCCTCCACGAAGTTGTGCGACCCCGTGATCGCCACGCGCGAGGCGTCGTCGCGGAAGAAGACGATCGCCTTGGCATGCAGGTAGTGCTTCCTCGTGTACATCGAGCGATGGCCGGTCCAGAGCATCGAGGAGGCGATGAGCACCCGGTTCGCAGGGCTGGCGTTGCGCGGAGGGTTGAACCACAGCTCGTTCTCGCGTTCGCCGATGACCTTTCCGAGCTCCCCGGTGGGGCAGTACTGGGACACGAGCAGCACCCGGTCCGCCTGCCGCGCGAGCGACAGCGCCCGGCGGTAGATGAGCGAGTCGCCGGGGATGCCACCGTCCACCAGCACGTGGTCGGTGCCGTACCGGTACTCGACGGACTCGTGCCCGCGCTCGTGCGCGTTCATGTGCTGGATCTGGTGGTACACCGTCTCCAGGTCGTCGGCGAGCCGCGCGTCGGCGATGCGGAGCATGAAGTCGGTGTTCTCGACTCCCTTGCGGTCCAGGTTCACCCCGCCGAACGCGTAGGCGGTGTCGTCGACCACGCAGAACTTGGTGTGCGTCCGGCCCCGCCACGGCAGCCCCTTCTCGCGGCCCAGCCAGGAGAACCGCACGCCCTCGCGGATGAGCTTCGAGGCCAGGCTGTCCGAGGTGCGCCACGCCTTGGTGCGATACCCGGTGGGCAGGAACGTGCCGGCGGCATCCGCATAGGTGAAGACGTCGGCCGCGACCGACACCGCGACCCCACGCCGCGCCGCCCACACGAGCGAGTCGATGAGGTCGTCGGTGCGGTGGTCGTGCGCGATCGTCAGGGTCGTGAGCAGCACGCGCCGCTTGGCGTCGTGGATGCGGCGGGTCGCGTCGGCGACGTAGTCCTCGCCTCGGAGCAGCCGAGGCTGCGCGAGGCCCTCGCGGCGGCCATGAAAGGACTCGCCGTGTGCGGGTGCCGGTGCACTGGACACAGATCCACGCTTCCTTGCTGTCCCTCCAGTCTAGGGAGGACTCGCGCGCGGCGCCCTGCCGGTCGTCGCAAGCGCCAGGCATCCCCACGCCTTTCGCCGGGCATGGCGAGGGCCCGCTGGGCGCGAGCGCCGTGAGCGGCGCTCCGAGGACCTGCGCCCGAGCGAGCCGGATCCCGCGGATGCGGGGGTCAGTCGAAGTGGACCTTGCCTGCGTAGTCGAGGAAGTACGCGGGGCCGGTCCAGGTGCCGTGGCCGTGGAGGTCGGCGAGGCCGCCTCCGCCATCGATGATCGTCCAGGTACCAGTCCATGTGGCGCCCTCGGCGGGGCCGCAGTTGGTCGAGGTCATCTTGCCCACGAACCTCATGGTCAAGGTGCCGCTCTGGTCCATGACGTCACCGGTGAAGTAGATGTCGCCCTTGACGTTGATGTCGACGACATCCGGAGCCTTCTGGTGGCAGATGAGGGAGAAGGTGTCGTACGACGTCCCCTCGAAAGTGCCCGTGAAGACGGCGTCCTCGGCCGCGGTGATGAACGTGTTGTTCCCCGCGGTCCTGGCCGTGACCGAAGCCGGGTCCACGACGTAGTTCCACTCGCCCTCGGCCGCCTCAGGCGGTCCCGCCAGGGCCGGCGGAGCGCCCATGACCAGGGCGCAGGCCACCAGCGGCAGTGCTAGCAGCTTCTTCATGATCGGTCCTCCTCTGGAAGTGATGGACAGGAGCTGCTTTCCCTGAATCACCCCCTCTCGGTGGGCCGTTTCGCACCGTCAATCCTACGCTCGTGCACCGCTCGGCGGGCGGTGCGCCCACCCCCGAGCGGCCCCCCGAGCGGGCCCCCGACCAGGCGCAGAGCGGGCCCCCGCGCCCCCGGGACCATCGGACCACGCCCCGCAATTGGACAGATGTCAACATCGTGGCCACACGATCAACGGAGGTCATCCCATGGGCAAGCTCGTCATCTGCGGCGTCGACGGCAACTTCGGCGGGTTCGCCGCCGAGGTCCTCCGGGAGCTGGTCCCCGCCGACCGCATCAAGGTCACCGCACCCACGCCCGAGGCCCTCGCCCCCTACGCGGCTGCCGGCATCGAGACCGCCGTCACCAACTTCAACGATCCCGCCGGGCTCGTGGACGCCTTCCAGGGCGCGGACAAGGTCCTCATCATCTCGATGCCGTTCGTCGGCCCCAAGCGGCGTGCCGCGCACCGGAACGCCGTCGACGCGTGCGTCGCCACGAACGTCCGTCAGGTGGTCTACACGTCGCTGGTCAACGCGACCGACCCCGAGAACCCCAGCATCGAGAAGATCGACCACGCCTGGACCGAGGCCTACATCCAGGCCACGGAGCTCGACTACGTCTTCCTGCGCAACTCCCAGTACGCCGAGGCCATGATCACGGCGTACTTCGGCTCGATCCCCATGGGTGCGATGGCGAACAACGCCGGCGACGGCCGCATGGCCTTCATCTCCCGCAAGGACTGCGCGCGCGCCGCCGCGCACGTCCTCGCCAACCCGTACCTCCACCACCTCGCGCTGAACATCAACGGCGCCGAGGCGATGACGATGGAGCAGTTCTGCCGGCACGGCAACGAGGCCACGGGCAACTCGCTGGGCTGGCGCGCCCTCACGGACGACGAGCAGTACGAGGTCTTCGACGCCATGGGCGTGCCTCGCACCACCGACGGGGACTTCCTCGAGGACTCGGAGGCGCCGTTCTCGTCCGAGGGCATGGTGACCTTCGGCGAGGCGATCCGCCTGGGCAAGATGGCCGTGTGCTCGCTGGACTTCACCGCGGTGACGGGCCGGAGCCCCATCACGGTCGCGGAGATGTTCGCGAACGCCGACGAGTACCAGGTGGGCGCTCGCCACTCGGTCGACGCGTAGGTCGCGCCCGCACCCAGACCCGGCACCTCCTGGGCCCGTGCCAGACTCGGTCCCAGGAGGTGCCGCCATGCCCGACAAGGTCGATCTCAAGAAGAAGCTCGACTCCTACCAGGCGAGACGTGGCGAGATCCGCGCGCTCACCGTGGAGCGCGCGCGGTACCTCATGGTCGACGGCCACGGCGACCCCAACACGTCGGGCGCGTTCGCGCTGGCCATCGAGGCGCTGTTCCCCGTCGCCTACAAGGCCAAGTTCGCGTCCAAGCAGGAGCTGGGCCGCGACTACGTCGTGATGCCGCTCGAGGGCCTGTGGTCCGCGGCGGACCACGAGTCCTTCACGACGCGCCGCGACAAGTCCGCGTGGGACTGGACCCTCATGATCCGCCAGCCGGACTGGGTGGACGATGCGCTGGTCGAGCGGGCGATCGCCGCGGCCGGGGCGAAGGGTGCCCCGGCGCGCCTGGCCGACGTGCGCCTGGCGGCCCTCGAGGAGGGCCGCTGCCTCCAGACCCTCCACCTGGGCTCCTTCGACGACGAGGGCCCGCTCCTCGAGCGCATGCATGCGCAGATCGCGGACCAGGGCCTGCGCATGACCGGACGTCACCACGAGATCTACCTCAGCGACTTCCGCAAGGTCGCGCCGGAGAAGCTCCGCACCATCCTGCGCCAGCCTGTCGGGCCGACGTAGCAGGGAGGTCAGCCCCCGATCGCGCTCATGGGCCGAGAGGGCTGAACGAAGGAGGGGTCGTCGATCCCGTGCCCCGGCCGCTTGACCGCGACGCACGCCTGCATCGCCGCGGCCAGCCGTGCATCGTCCGCACCGTCGCGCAGGAGCGAGCGCAGGTCGGACTCGTCATGCGCGAACAGGCAGTTGCGGAACTGACCGTCTGCGGTGAGCCGCACGCGGTCGCAGCGGTCGCAGAACGCGCGCGTCACGGATGCGATGACCCCGACCGTCGCGGAGGTCCCCGCGATGCGGAACAGCGAGGCGGGCGCCGCTCCGTCATGCCCGAGCGGCTCGAGCGCGTACCGCGCGGCGACGGCGCCGAGGATCTCCTCGCCCGTCACCATCTCCTCGCGTCGCCAGGTGTGCCCGCCGTCGAGCGGCATGTGCTCGATGAAGCGCATCTCCAGTCCGCGCTCGACGGCGAAGGACACGAGGTCCGCGATCTCGTCGTCGTTGACCCCGCGCATGATCAACGCGTTGAGCTTCACGGGGGAGAAGCCCACGGCACGCGCGGCCTCGATCCCCGCGAGCGTGTCGGCGAGCCGGTCGCGGCGCGTGAGCTCGAGGAACCGTCCGCGCTGGAGGGTGTCGAGCGAGATGTTCACCCGCGCGAGGCCCGCATCCCGCAGCGGCGCGGCGAGCGCAGGGAGCCTCAGCGCGTTCGTGGTGAGCGAGAGGTCCAGCGGCCCCTCCGGCGTCGTGATCGACGCGAGCGCGGCGACCACCTCGACCACATCGGGCCGGAGCAGCGGCTCGCCACCGGTGAGCCGGACCTCGCGCACGCCGAGCGACACCGCGACGCTCGCGAGCCTCACCAGCTCGTCGGTCGACAGCAGCGTCGAGGAGGCGAGCCACGGCACGCCGTCCGCGGGCATGCAGTACGTGCAGCGCAGCGAGCAGCGGTCGGTGAGCGAGATCCGCAGGTCACGATGCACGCGCCCGTAGCGGTCGACCAGCCCCGGGTTCGCGGCCCCGGTCACGCGATCCCCACCCACGTGTGCGACCCGTCCGCGAGCACCTCGCGCTTCCACACCGGGACCTCCGCCTTGACGCGCTCAACGGCCTCGCGGCACGCCGCGAAGGCCTCGGCACGATGCGCGGAGGCGGCTGCCGCGACGATCGCGGGCTCTCCCACGCCCAGCAGCCCCACGCGGTGCGTGAGCGCGAGCGCCGCGCCGTGGGCTGCCTCGACCTCGGCGACGATGCGCGCGACCACGGCGGCCGCGTCGGGGTGGGCCGAGTACTCGAGCGCCACGACCTCGCCCTCGACCGATGGATCATGGTCGCGCACCAGCCCTACGAAGGTCGCGACGGCGCCGTGCGCGGGGCCGGTCACCGCCGCCACGTGGGCGTCGAGCGAGAGCGGGGCGTCCGAGACCGTGGCGATCGCCGGCATCAGTGGTCGCCCCCGTCGAGCTGCGCGACGGCATGTGCGATCAGCGCGGGCAGCACCGCCAGCGCGGACTCCACCGCGCGGACGGAGCCCGGGAGGTTGATCACCAGCGCCGGAGCGGGGCCCGCCGTGACGCCCGCGCGCCCGCGAGACAGCGCGACCGCCGGCGTGAGGTGGGCGTCGCGCTGACGCAGCAGCTCGGGGATCCCGGGCAGCTCCCGCGCGAGCAGCGGCGCCGTCGCCTCGGGCGTGACGTCGCGCGGCCCGATCCCGGTCCCGCCCGTGGTCACCACCGCCCGTGCGCCCGCGGCCACGGCACCGGCCACGGCGTGGCGGATCTCCTCGACCTCGTCGGGTACCAGGGACCTCATGACGTCGGCCCCGGCAGCCGCGAGGCGGTCCGCGAGCACGGGGCCGGTCGCATCGTCCCGCGCGCCCGCGGCGGAGCGGTCGGAGACGGTGATGACGGCGATGCTCACGCCGGCGAGGACGGGGGACATGCGGTCAGTGTACGAACCCGCTGTTTCGTCGCGGTTGCGTCGCGCTGGCACGTCGGCGGGGCGCGTCGTGAGCGCGCCCTGTCACAGCGCGTAGGCGGGCATGCCGCGCGGCACGCCGCACCAGAGGCGCGTCCCCACGGCGAGCGTGGCGGCGAGGGCCGGGTCGACGTCCGCCGAGACCACCGCGCCGTGGGCCCGCACATGATCGCCCCGGGGCTCGAGGGCGAGGACCTCGTCGATCACCCACGCGTGGGCGCCGGCGCGCGCGGGCGAGTCGAGCGCGACCGGGATCGCCGCCGGGTGGACCGCGATCGCCGCGCGCGAGCCCGCCCCGGGCCCGCCCTCGACCGGCACGCTCGATCCGCCGTCGAGCGCGAGCCTCCCGCCGCGCATCGTGCCCTCGATCAGCACCCGGCCGGCCATCCTCGCCGCGAAGCGCGTGCGCGGCCGCGCCAGCACGTCCGCAGCCGTCCCATGCTCGACCACCCGGCCCGACTCCATCACCGCGACGTCGTCCGCGAGCGTGTGGGCGTCGAGCGCGTCGTGGGTGGTGAGCACGGTGGTGACGTCCGCGAGGAGGGTCCGCAGAAGCGCCCGGATGGACGATGCGGCCTCGACGTCGAGCCCGGCGAAGGGCTCGTCGAGCAGGAGCACGCGCGGCTCGGCGGCGAGCGCTCGTGCGATCGCGACCCGCCGCGCCTGACCGCCCGAGAGCTCCCCCGGACGGCGCTCCGCGAGGTCCTCGCAGCCCACGCGCGCGAGCTGCTCGCGCGCGATCGCGAGGGCGTCGCCGCGCCTCGCCGACCGAGGCCCGAACGCCACGTTGTCGAGCACGCTCATGGGGAACAGCGCATCGTCCTGCGACAGCAGCACGATCCCGCGCCGGCGGGCCGGCACCGCGGTGCGCCGCCGCGGCCCGGCGAGCTCACGCCCGTCGAGCGTGACGCTCGCGCGGTCGGGTCGGGTGACGTCCGCGAGCGCCTCCAGCACGGTCGACTTCCCGGCTCCGTTGGGGCCGAGCACCGCGAGCGTCCGCCCGGCGCCCACGGACACCGTCGCGTCGACGCCGCGCGCGAGGACCGCGACGCGCGCCTCGAGCCTCATCGGACGCCTCGCATGGCCGCGGGCCGGTACGCGATCGCGACCACCGCGACCGCGACCACGAGCAGCACGAGCGACAGGGCCACCGCGGCGTCCGGGTCGGTCTCGCGTGCGAGGTAGATCTCGAGCGGCGCGGTCCGCGTCACCCCGGCGAGCGAGCCGGCGAACGTGAGGGTCGCCCCGAACTCCCCGAGGGCGCGCGCGAACGCGAGCACCGCGCCCGTCGCGAGGGCCGGGCCCAGCGCGGGCAGCGTGATCCTCGCCAGGATCCGCGTGCGCGACGCGCCGAGCGTCGCGGCGATCGCCTCGCGCCTCTCGCCGCGCGCGGCGAGCGCCGACTCGATCGACACGACCATGAAGGGCATGGCCACGAACGTCTGGGCGAGCACCACCGCCGCGGTCGTGTACGCGACCGAGATCCCGGCGTCCTCGAGCGGCGCGCCGATGAGTCCGCGGCGGCCGAACGCGTAGAGCAGCGCGAGGCCGCCGACCACGGGCGGCAGCACGAGCGGGGCGAGCAGGACGGCGCGCAATGCGGCGCGGACGCGGCCGTGCACGGCTCGCAGCGCGAAGCCGAGCGGCACCCCGAGCACGATGACGAGCGCGGTCGAGGCGACCGCGGTGCGCAGGCTCAGCGCGAGCGCCTCGAGGGACTCGGGCGCCGTGATGAGCGTCCACAGCTCGCCCCAGCTCGCGCGCGCCATGAGCCCGACCAGCGGCGCGGCGACCAGGAGGGCCCCGAGCAGCGCGAGCGGCACCAGCCAGCGCGGCCCGCTCACGGTATCCCGAACCCTGCGGCGGCGAGCGCCTCGCGCGCCGCCTCGCCGGACAGGTGGTCGACGAACGCCGTCGCGAGCTCGGGCGTGTCGGAGGAGGCCAATGCGGCGGCGGGGTAGCGGTTGACCACCGCCTCGGCTCCCTCGATCGGCACGGCCTCGACGCCCTCGGACCGGGCGACGTCGGTGACGTAGACGATGCCCGCATCGGCCTGGCCGGACGCGACCTTGCCCAGGACGTCGGTGACGTTCGCCTCCTCCGAGGCGGGCGTGAGCGTCACCCCGGCGAGCGCCGCGAGGCTCGCCGTCGCTGTGCCGCACGGCACCTGCGGGGCGCAGATCACGGAGACGATGCCGGGGTCGGCGAGGTCGGCCAGCGTCGCCACGACCGCGGGGTTGCCCGAGGGCACGGCGATCGTGAGCGTGTTCGTCGCGAAGACCACGGGCGTCCCCGTGACCAGGTCGGCCACCTTGTCCATGGTCGCCTCGTCGGCGGACGCGAACACGTCCGCGGGTGCGCCCTCGAGGATCTGCGCGGCCAGGTCCGACGACCCGGCGTAGGAGGCGATCACGTCGACCCCGGGATGCTCGTCCTCGAAGCTCGCCGCGATGGGCTCGAGCACCTCCGCGAGCGAGGCCGCCGCGAGCACGGTGAGCGTGTCGCCCTCGGCCGCGTCGGCGGCGCACGCGGAGAGGGCCGCGGCGCACGCGACGCCGAGCGCGGCGAGGGCGCGGAGCCTCATGCCCGGGCGCCCGGCGTCTCGACGATGACGGTGGTCGCCTTGACCACCGCGGTGGCCACCGAGCCGGGCTCGAGGCCGAGCTCGCGTGCGGCCTCGGCGCTCATGAGCGACACCACGCGGTGCCTGCCGCACTGGAGGTCCACCTGCGCCATCACCCCGTCGACGAGCACGCGCGTGACGATCCCGGTGAAGCGGTTCCGCGCCGAGCGCGCGACGTCCGTCGGGTCGTCGGGCGCGGACGCGCGCGACGCGTAGGCGGCGACGTCCACGCCGTCGACCACGGTGCGTCCCGCATCGTCCCGGAGGGTGGGGACCTGTTCGGCCTCGATCCAGCGGCGGATGGTGTCGTCGCTCACGCCGACGAGCGCGGCGGCCTCGGAGATACGCAGATGCGGCATGAGGCCGAGGCTAACGCCGCAGATGCGGCGCGACAAGGGATCAGGCGGTGCTGGAGTTGCGGGGCTCGTCGTCGCCGTCGAGCTCGTCGAGGAGCTCGTGGTACAGCAGCGCGTGGACCTTCTCGACGTTCGGGATGTCGTCGAACTCGAGGGGGTCGTCCGACGCCGACTCGATGATGAGCGTGCCCGTGCGGAACATGCGGTCGATCAGGCCGTGCCGGAACTGCACCGTGTTGACGCGCGCGAGCGGGATGTCGATCCCGGACTTGGTGAGCACCCCCGTGCGGAAGATCACGCGCCGGTCCGTGATGACGAAGTGCGTGGTGGACCAGCGGATGAACGGCGCGAGCGAGAGCCAGCCGATGAGCACGGCCGCGACCACGCCGGCGGCGACGCCGATGCTCGTCTCCGCGAGGTCCGCGTACTCGACCGACGCGACCCACCACCACGCGAGGCCGATCACCGCGATCGCGAGGACCGCGGACAGCACGGCGCCGATGAGCGCCTTCCAGTGGGGGCGGGCGTCGACGACGATCTCCTCGTCGGGAGCGAGCAGGTTGCGCGGGTAGGCCATGGCGCGAACGTAGCAGGCGAGGGGCGTGCGCGACAGGGGCGTGATCGCGACCCGACACGTGTCCGTGACCCTTGAGAAACATGCCGTCGCTATGGTGACGTTATGACCGCCGATCAGCACACACCGTGGACCGGCTACCAGCCTGTTCAGGCGTGGGACGAGGCCGTCGATCTCGACGGCAAGGTGCGCGACCCCTACCGGCGCGTGTACTCGGAGATCGACCGCATGTCGGGCGACGACCTCTACTCGAGGGCGGAGGCGCTCGCGTCGACCTACCTCGCACAGGGCGTCACGTTCGACCACGCGGGCGAGGAGCGGCCGTTCCCGCTCGACATCGTCCCGCGCGTGGTGGGCGGCGAGGAATGGGACATCATCTCCCCGGGCGTGGCGCAGCGCGTGCGCACGCTCGAGGCCTTCCTCGCGGACGTGTACGGCTCGCAGCACTGCGTCAACGACGGCCTGGTGCCGCGCCGCCTCATCGCGACCTCGCAGTACTTCTACCGCTCGGCCGCCGGCATCGACCCGGCCAACGGCGTCCGTGCGCATGTGTCGGGCATCGACCTGGTGCGCGATCAGCACGGCATCTGGCGCGTGCTCGAGGACAACGTGCGCGTGCCCTCCGGCGTGAGCTACGTGCTGTCGAACCGTCGCGCGATGTCGCAGATGTTCCCCGACATGTTCGGCGCGATGGGTGTCCGCCCGGTGCTCGAGTACTCGCAGCGCCTCCGCGCCGCCTTGGCACGATGCGCGCCTGGTGACATCGACGACCCCACCATCGTGGTGCTCACCCCGGGCGTGTTCAACAGCGCGTACTACGAGCACTCGCTGCTCGCGCGCACCATGGGCGTCGAGCTGGTCGAGGGCCGCGACCTCGAGACGCACAACGGTCGCGTCTACATGCGCACCACCGCGGGGCGCCGCCGCGTGGACGTCATCTACCGCCGCGTCGATGACGACTTCCTGGACCCGGTGACCTTCCGCCCCGACTCCGCGCTGGGCGCGCCCGGGCTGGTCCACGCGGCCCGCCTGGGCAACGTGACCATCGCGAACGCGATCGGCAACGGCGTGGCGGACGACAAGCTCATCTACACGTACATGCCCGAGCTCACGCGGTACTACCTGGGCGAGGACCCGATCCTTCCCAACGTGGACACCTGGCGGCTCGAGGAGGAGGAGGCCCGCGAGGAGGTCATGGACCGCCTCGACGAGCTCGTGGTGAAGCCTGTCGACGGCGCGGGCGGCAAGGGCGTCATCATCGGCCCCAAGGCCTCGCGCTCCGAGCTCGACGAGGCCCGCGCCCGCATCCTCGAGGACCCCCGCGGGTGGATCGCGCAGCCCGTCATCCAGCTGAGCACGGTGCCGACGCTCACCGACGACGGCCTCGAGCCGCGCCACGTCGACCTCCGTCCGTTCGCCATCAACGACGGCGACGACGTCTGGGTGCTGCCGGGCGGCCTCACACGCGTCGCGCTCGCGCGCGGCCAGCTCATCGTCAACTCCTCCCAGGGCGGCGGGTCCAAGGACACGTGGGTGCTCGGCGGAGAACGTCAGCGCGGACGCGCCGCCCCGCCACCCGAGTCACGCGTCGAACTCGGCGGCATCGCCGCGGTGCCGCAGGCCGCCCACCCCGACGACATCGAGCACGGCCAGCAGCAGCAGCAACAGCAGCAGCAGGGCGAGCCGAGGCAGGGGGACGGGTCATGCTGAGCCGCATCGCGGAGTCCCTCTTCTGGATCGGCCGCTACGTCGAGCGCGCGGACAACACCGCGCGCCTGCTCGACGTGCACCTCAACGTGCTGCTCGAGGACCCGTGGGTCGACGAGCCGAGCGCGAACGGCTCGCTGCTGTCCGTGATGAACTGCGGGTTCGAGGCTCCGGTCTCGCGGCGTGACGTGCTCCAGACCCTCGCGTTCGACCCCGAGCTGTCGTCGTCGATCGCGTGGACGCTCGGAGCGGCGCGCGAGAACGCGCGCCGCGCCCGCGAGGTGATCTCCACCGAGGTGTGGGAGTCGCTCAACATGACGCGCAACCAGCTCCCGCGCTGGACCTCCGCGGCGCGGCCGCACGAGTTCTTCGTGTGGGTGCGCGAGCGGGCGGCCGTGGTGTGGGGCCTGCACTCGGCCACAACCTCGCGCGACGATGCGTGGCACTTCATGGAGCTGGGGCGCTCGCTCGAGCGCGCCGACATGATCGCGCGCCTGCTCATGACGCGTCACTTCGAGGGGACCACGGGCCCGAACTGGACCACGCTGCTGCGCTCGTGCAGCGCCCACGAGGCGTACCTGCGCACCGTCCGCGCGCTCGTGACCGAGGAGAGGGCGGCGGAGTTCCTCCTGGTGGACCGCCTGTTCCCGCGCTCGATCGCGTACAACCTCCAGAAGGCCGAGGACACTCTCGGCCGCATCGAGGGCGCCTCGAACTCGCGCGCGCTCTCGGACCGCGCGCGGCTCGCGCTGGGCCGCGCCCGCACCAACCTCGAGTACCGCGATGTGAGGGACGTCCTCGACGACCTCCCGGGCCAGATGCGCGAGGTGCAGGGCGCCTGCGCGACCGCCTCGGACCTCATCCGTGACCGCTACTTCCTGCCGGCCTCGACCGTGCTGTGGAACCAGGAGGCGCTGTGAGCACCCTGCGCGTCGAGCATCGGACCACGTTCAGCTACGCGAGCCCGATCGTGTCCTCCTACAACGAGGCGCGCCTCACGCCCGCGTGGCTGCCGCGCCAGCGCGTGCTCGAGTCCCGCGTCGAGGTCTCGCCGGTGACGTGGCGGTCGACGTACCGCGACTACTGGGAGGCGACCGTCAACGTCTTCGAGGTGCTCCAGCCGCACGAGGAGCTCACCGTGGTGGGCTCGAGCCTCGTCGAGGTCGCGAGCGTGGCTGCGCGCGAGGAGCGCGCGACGTGGGACACCCTCACGGGCCCGCGCTTCCAGGACCTCCTGAGCGAGTACCTGGGCCTGAGCGAGGTCACCGAGCCCACCGAGGAGCTCGCCGCATTCGCGCGCGAGGCCGCCGGGCGGGAGCAGCCGGACGCCGCCGCCCGCGCGATCTGCGATCACCTCCACGACCAGATGAAGTACGTGCCCGGAGCCACCACGGTCCATACCCCGGCGCGCGACGCGTGGGAGGCCAGGTCCGGCGTGTGCCAGGACTTCGCGCACCTCGCGATCGGCGCGCTGCGCACCGTCGGGATCCCCGCTCGGTACGTCTCGGGCTACCTCCACCCCAAGCGCGATGCCGAGATCGGCGAGACCGTCTCCGGCGAGTCGCATGCGTGGGTCGAGTGGTGGACGGGCGACTGGTTCGGCTTCGATCCCACGAACGACCGTGAGGTGGGCGACCACCACGTGATCGTCGCGCGTGCGAGGGAGTACACGGATGTGCCGCCGCTCACCGGCGTGGTCGCGGGATCGACGACGGCGCTGGACGTGACGGTCAAGGTCACGCAGGTCGAGTAGCGCTACGCGCCGGCCGGGTCCTCGGCGGCTTGCTCGGCGTCCCCGGCCACGTGCTCGAGGTGCCAGGGCTCGGGCTTCGCGCCGCCGGGGCCCGCCCACGCAGGGAGGTGCCATCCGTAGGCGGGCGCCTGCGAGACGAGCCACGTGTAGGCGGCCCCGCCGTAGCCGCCCGGCAGCCCGGACTCGTCGAGGTCGATCGCCTCGCCCCAGCCGTGGTTCGACGTCCCAGGGGTCGCCGCCAACCATCCCTTGCTCGCGCGGGCCGCGTACTGACCTGCGAGATCGCGGTACCCCGAGCCCACCGGGACGTGGATGCCGAACCGCTCGTGGAAGGCCGCGTCGAGACGCTCGAGGTCGGCGGCCGCGCCGCACTCGAGCAGCGCCGCGCCGTTCCAGGGCAGCGCGCACAGCGCCGAGGCCGGGATCGCGCCGTTCGCGTAGACGCCGGAGAGCGCCGCGACCGTGGTGCCCGCGGTCGAGAGATCCGGCGCGACGGACGTGTCCCGCGCGAGGTAGTCGAGCGAGGCCCACAGCGGGCCGTCGTCGTCGAGGACCTGCACCCAGCCGTCGCCCGTCACCGCGCCCGTGGTCTCGAGCTCGTCGTCCTGCGACGCCCACGCGACCACCTCGGCCTCGAGCGACGGGCCCGCACGCAGGTTGAGGGTGGCCGCGCCGTCGACCACCACCGTCACCGGGGTGACGAGCCGCATGCGGTCGCCCGGTGCGGTGGACGTCACGCCCGCCTCGACCGCGAGGTGGAGCATCGCCGCCACCGCGCCCTTGGTGAGGGGCTCGTCGGCCCGGAACTCGCGGCCCTCGTCGCCCTCCCAGCCGATCGCCGCGACGCGGCTCGCGAGCCAGGCCGCAGCATCGTCCAGGGTGGTGCCCGCCTCGAGGTCGACGTACGGGTCGGAGTGGCGCGCGGCAGGCAGGCCGGCATAGCGGTGGAGCATGAGCGCCGCGGTGCCGCGCGTGAGCAGCGCGTCCGGATGGAACTCGCGGGTGCCGCCCTCGGTGAAGCCCGCGGCGATTCCCCGGGCCCCGACCCACGCGATCTGCGCCGCGTACTCCGTGTCCTCGGGCTGGGCGTCGGCGAAGACGCTCACCGCGGGCACCTCGTCTGCGGGGGAGCCGGCGAGCCGGTAGAGGTACGCCGCGAACTCGCCTCGCGTGAGGGTCGCGTCGGGGGCGAAGGCGACGTCGCCGTCGTCGTCCGGCGTGCCGGCCGCGATGCCCTCGCGCCCGAGCCACACGATGTCCGCCGCGAAGGCCGTGTAGTCCGCGGCGCCCAGGGTGCCCGAGACGTCGGAGAAGCGCGTCGGATCGAGCGGCGCGGGGCCCGTGGCCATGAGCGCGGCTTCGGTCGGGTCGTACGGCGCGAGCGCGGGCGCCGGGGGAGCCGCGGCCGGTCCCGTACCGGACGATGCGGCGGGCGCCTCGGCGGGTGCGGGCGCGGGTGTCGTCGCGGGGTCCGGCTCCGCGGATGCTCTCGGCTTCGGCGAGGCCTGCGGCGAAGGCTCGGAGGCGGGGGAGGGGTCCGGAGTCGCGGTCGTCGTCGGTGCGGGCTCGGGCTCCGGGGCGATCGTGGGCTCAGGCTCGGTGGTCGCGGCGGGTTCGGGCTCCGCGGTCGGCTCGGGCTCGGCTGCGGGCTCCGGCGCAGCGGCCTCGGCGATCGCCGCGTCCTGAGCGTCCGTCTCCGCGCCGGCGGACTCCTGGGTAGGCGAGGGGGCCGGGGAGGCCTCGGCGGCCGACGCTCCCGTGCCCGTCGTCGTCGCGAGGGCGAGGCCGAGCGCCGCGGTTCCCAGGCCGAGGGTGACGCGGCGAGCGAGACCCTCGGGTCGAGCGGACTCCATCGGCGGCCTCCCTCCGCGGTTGGCGACTCCCTGTCCATGGTGCCACGGGAGGCTGCGGAAGGCTCGGGCGCGTCAGGAGACGCTCACCCGCGCGCCACGGATGGTGGTTTGATAGCCGTCGCGCTGGCCGTAGATCCGCAGCGTGATCGTGTGGCCCTTGTCGGCCTTGGTCACGGTGTAGCGCCGGTCCGTGGCTCCGACGATGCGCACACCGTCGCGGTACCAGCGGTAGAGGTACCGGTCGGGGTTGGGGCTCCAGTCGCCGTGCGCCGCGGTGAGCGTGCGGCCCACCGCCGGGGTGCCGAAGATGCGCCCGCGCGGCGCCTCGGTGAACTTGTACAGCGGAACGGCGGTCGCGCGAGTCGTGTAGCGGCCGAAGTCCTGAGTGGCCCACACGCAGTCGCGCACGGAGTCGTAGGTGATGCCGATGCCGATGTCGGTGTACTTGCCGAGGATATTCGCGCGGTGGCCCGACGACTGAAGCCATGCGCTCATCACGGCGTTCGCGTTGTGCTGGACGCCACCATAGCCGCACGCGTAGCCCACGTTCTCCCCGCTCGCGCGCGCCCCGTCGGGCATCTCGACGCCCACGCGGGGGTTGTGCGCGAGCGAGCGCTTCGAGCGCATCACGCTGCTCCAGTCGACCGCGACGTCTTCGATGACCGGATGCAGGCGGAGCTTCGCGAGTCCCTTGGACGCCCGATACGAGTTGGTGCGGTCGAGCACCGACGTGACGGCGCTGGTCGCGGCGTCTGCGGGTGGGGACGGCACGGCGGTGGTCGCGATGACCGTGACGAGCGCGACGAGGCTCGCGAGGGGGATGAGTCGGCGGGCGGGGACGGGGGTGACGGGTCGCATCGGGGGTCCTCCTGCGGTGCGGCGGGCACGGATTCCCCGCGTAGGGGAGATATCGGCACATTTCTCCCACGGATCAAGCCCCGAGTGGAGAGAACGTGACCCACGTCACATCGGGAACCATGCGCTCGGGAGGCGCCACGCGCGCGCGGACGTGCCCCGCATCGTCCCTCGGTAGAATCCTCGGGTGACCGAGACGTTTGAGACCGAGGCTGCCCGCTACGACTTCCGATCCATCGAGGACCGGTGGCTCCCCGTGTGGGAGGAGCGCCAGCCCTTCCGCTCGGGCCGCGAGGACGATGCGCGCCCCACCAAGTACGTGCTCGACATGTTCCCGTACCCCTCCGGCGACCTGCACATGGGCCACGCCGAGGCGTACGCGCTCGGCGACGTCATCTCGCGCCATTGGGTGCAGAAGGGCTTCAACGTCCTCCACCCGATCGGCTGGGACTCGTTCGGCCTGCCCGCCGAGAACGCCGCGATCAAGCGCGGCGTGGACCCGGCCGGCTGGACCGAGGACAACATCGCGCAGCAGCTCACGTCGATGAAGCGCTACGCGTGCTCGTTCGACTGGGACCGCGTGCTCATGACGCACCGCCCGGACTACTACCGCTGGAACCAGTGGATCTTCACGCGCATGTTCGAGCGCGGCCTCGCGTACCGCAAGCACTCGAACGTCAACTGGTGCCCCAAGGACCAGACGGTGCTGGCGAACGAGCAGGTCGTGGGCGGCCTGTGCGAGCGCTGCGACACCCCGGTCACCAAGAAGAAGCTCAACCAGTGGTACTTCAAGGTCACCGAGTACGCCGATGAGCTGCTCGACGGCCTCGAGACCCTGCGCGGCAGCTGGCCCGACAAGGTCATCGCGATGCAGCGCAACTGGATCGGCCGCTCGAAGGGCGCCGACGTGACCTTCGAGATCGAGGGCCGCGACGAGCCCATCACCATCTACACGACCCGCCCGGACACCCTGCACGGCGCGACCTTCATGGTCGTGGCGGCGGACTCCGACCTGGCCGCCGAGCTCGCGACTGGCGCCGATGAGGCGACCCAGGCCGAGTTCGCGACCTACGTCGAGAAGGTCAAGGGCGAGAACGAGATCGACCGCCTCGCGACCGACCGTCCCAAGACGGGCGTGTTCCTGCAGCGCTACGGCATCAACCCCGTCAACGGCGAGCGCCTGCCCATCTGGGCCTCCGACTACGTGCTCGCGGACTACGGCCACGGCGCGATCATGGCCGTGCCCGCGCACGACCAGCGCGACCTCGACTTCGCCCGCGCGATGGACCTGCCCGTCCGCGTGGTCCTCGACTGCACCGACGAGAACGGGCAGGCCTACGGCGACCCGGCCGAGACCGGCATCGCCGCCGCGGGCGACGGCACGCTCGTCAACTCGGGCTCGCTGAACGGCATGGCGAAGAACGAGGCGATCGCGGCCATCACCGCGGAGCTCTCCGCGGCAGGCACCGGCGACGCGGCGACGAACTACCGCCTGCGCGACTGGCTGATCTCCCGCCAGCGGTACTGGGGCACGCCCATCCCGATCGTCCACTGCGAGGCCTGCGGCGAGGTCCCCGTCCCCGACGACCAGCTGCCCGTCACGCTGCCCGACGCCGAGGGCCTCGATCTGAAGCCCAAGGGCCAGTCGCCCCTCGCGGCGGCGACGGACTGGGTCAACACGACGTGCCCGTCGTGCGGCGGCGCGGCCCTGCGCGACACCGACACCATGGACACCTTCGTGGACTCGTCGTGGTACTTCCTGCGCTACCTCGACCCGGCCAAGACCGACGGCCCGTTCGATGTGCTCGACGCGAAGCGCTGGGCGCCCGTCGACCAGTACGTCGGTGGCGTCACCCACGCGATCCTGCACCTGCTGTACTCGCGCTTCTTCACCAAGGCGCTGCGCGACATGGGGATGCTCGACTTCGACGAGCCGTTCTCCGCGCTGCTCAACCAGGGCATGGTGCAGATGGACGGCTCCGCGATGTCGAAGTCGCGCGGCAACCTGGTGCGCCTGTCGGAGCAGCTCGACGAGTTCGGCGTCGACGCGGTGCGCCTCACCATGGCCTTCGCGGGCCCGCCGGAGGACGACATCGACTGGGCGGACGTCTCGCCCGCCGGCTCGGCCAAGTTTCTCGCCCGCGCGTGGCGCCTGGCCCGCGACGTCACGTCCGAGCCGGGGGTCGACCCGTCCACGGGCGACGCGGCGCTGCGCGCGATCACGCACCGCACGCTGCACGACTCCCAGGAGCTGGTCGAGGGCTTCAAGTTCAACGTGGTGGTCGCCCGCACCATGGAGCTGGTCAACGCGACGCGCAAGGTCATCGACAGCGGCGCCGGCCCGGCCGACCCCGCCGTGCGCGAGGCGGCCGAGGTGGTCTCCATCCTGCTGAGCCTGTTCGCGCCGTACGCGGCCGAGGACATGTGGGCGATGCTCGGGCACGAGGACGTCGCTCTCGCCACCTACCCGGCCGTCGACGAGTCGCTGCTGGTCGAGGACACGGTCACGTGCATCGTCCAGGTCATGGGCAAGGTGCGCGACCGTCTCGAGGTGACCCCCGGCATCGGCCAGGACGAGCTCCGCGAGCTCGCGCTCGCCACCGACGGCGCCAAGCGCGCCATCGGCGACAAGGGCATCCGCACCGTCATCGTGAAGGCGCCGCGCCTGGTCAACATCGTCACGGCGTGACCACCGCGGGGCGAGGCCTCGCTAAGGTGACGCCATGACCGTCGCCGTCATCGCCGACTCCGCGGCATCCCTGCCACCCGCGCTTGCCGCGCGGTGGGGGATCGCCGTGGTCCCGCTCCAGGTGATGGTCGGCGACGAGTCGTGGGCCGAGGGCATCGGCATCGGGCACGATGACGTGGTGGCGCGGCTGCGCGCGGGGGAGGCCCTCACCACGTCGCAGCCCACGCCGGTGGCGTTCGACACGGCGATCTCCGCGGCCGTCGCGGACGGCGCCGAGGGCATCGTCCTGCTGACCCTCGCGGGCACGCTGTCGGGGACGGCGGAGGCGGCGCGCGCCGCCGCGGCGCGCTCGCTCGTCCGCGTCGAGGTGGTCGACACCCGCACCGTCGCGATGGCGATGGGGTTCGCGGCGATCGCCGCGGCCCAGGCCGCGCTCGCGGGCGGCACCGTGGAACGCGTCGCCGACGCGGCGCGCACCGCGGCCGCCACGGCCCGCTGCGTCTTCTCGGTCGAGTCGCTCGACCACCTGCGTCGGGGCGGCAGGATCGGCCCTGCGGTCGCCGCGGTGGGGAAGGTGCTCGGGATCCGGCCCGTGCTCGAGGTGGTCGACGGCGAGGTGATCGTCGCGTCGCGCGTGCGCAGCCTCGCCCGCGCGCGCGCCGCGCTGCACGCCACGGTCGATGAGGCGGTGGCGCGCTGCTCCCGTCCCGCGGTCGCGGTCATGGGAGTCGGGGTGGACGATGCGGCGGTCGCGATGGCTCGCGAGATCGAGTCGCGGCACCCGCAGGTCGCGCCGGTGGTGATCGGCCAGGTGAGCGCGGTGCTCGCCGCGCACGCGGGACCCGGGACGCTCTCCGCGGTCGTCTCCGACCTGCCCGGCTGATCGGCCGGGGCCCGGGCGCCGGGAACCGATGTGCCCGTGCCGTCCGCGGTGTGAGGGGTTCCCCAGGGCGTCGGCTGCGTCGCGTCCCTGCGCGGCCCGAGGCCTAGCGTGCCTGCATGGATCCCTCGCCCGGCACGCGCGCATCGTCGCCCGAGGACGTGCGCGCTTCGTCGCCTGAGGACGTGCGCGCTTCGTCGCCTGAAGACGTGCGCGCATCGTCGCCTGAGGACGTGCGCGCACGATGGTCCGAGGGGGTGCGACGGGCGGCCGCGACCGCCTACGCCGCGAGCCACGGGACCGAGCCGCCCGAGCCCCGTCCGACGCGCTGGCGCCTCGACGCGCGCACCGCAGCCACGGCCGCGGCCGTCCTCGCGCTGCTCGGGGTGCTGGCGTGGTGGGGGCTGCGGGGCGCCGAGGTGACCGCGCTCGTGCCCACGGCGTCGCCGGGCGCGGCGGCGTCCCCGGGAGCCACGCCTGAGGTCGCTGCGACGGCTCCGGCGGAGCCGCTCGCCGTGGTGCACGTCAGCGGTGCCGTGGCGGAGCCCGGCCTCGTCTCGGTGGCCGCGGGCGGCCGCGTGGTCGACGCGGTCGCGGGCGCGGGCGGGCTCGCGCCCGAGGCGGACGAGTCCTCGGTCAACCTTGCGCGGCCCGTGATCGACGGCGAGCACATCATCGTCGCGGCGCTCGGCGAGGACGGGGCGCCGGCGGCGGGCGGCGGCGCGGAGGGCGCACCCGTGAGCCTCAGCTCCGCCGACGCGGCCGCCCTCGAGACGTTGCCCGGAATCGGCCCGGTGCTCGCGGCGCGCATCGTCGCCGACAGGGAGGCCAACGGTCCGTTCCTCACGCTTGACGACCTCGCGCGCGTCTCGGGCGTGGGACCCGCGCTCGTGGCCGGCATCGCCGAGCTGGCCATCCCGTGAGCGACGGGTGGGGCGACCTGCGTCTCGTGCCCACCGCGTGCGCGGTGTGGGCGGTCTCGCTGACGGCGTGGCACGCAGGCGGGAGGGCCGCCGCGTCGGTGGCGTTGGGGTGCTGCGTGGTCGCGGGCGTCGCGATGGCCCGCCGGGTCCGGTGCGGGACCGCGAGGGAGGGCGTGGCGCCCCTCCTCGCGCTCGCCGCGGTCGGTGCGACGGCCGCGGCGCTCAGCACCTCGGCGGCGGTCGAGGCGCGCGCGTGGATCCCTGCGCACGAGGGCCGTGCTCAAGCGATCGCGGGCGGCGTCACCGAGGTCAGGGCCGTCGCATCGGCGTCGTCAGAGCCGCGCGTGGCCGTGCGCATCACGGTCGAGGCGTGGCGCCCGGCGGGCGAGCCGTGGCGGTCCGCGGGCGGCCTCGTGGTGGTGGTGACCGACGCGGACGGCGCACCGGTACGAGGTGCGCACGCGCGTGCGACGGGGGTCGTGGCGCCGGCGGGCCCCGGCAGCGTCGACGCCCTGCTCGCGGGGGAGATGGTCGGCTCCACGCCGCCGACAGGCTGGCGTGCGGCGCTCGAGACGGCGCGCACCCGGTTCCTCGGGATCCTCGACGGCAGGGGAACGGCCGGCGCGGTGGTCGCCGGGATGGTGCTGGGCGACACCTCGCGCATCCCGCAGGAGGTGGTCGGGCAGATGCGCACGGCCGGGCTCGCGCACCTGACGGCGGTCTCCGGCGCCCACTTCGCGATCCTCGCGGCCGCGATCGGGGCCTCGCTGCGGCGGATGCGTGCGGCGCCGCTCGTGGTCGCGGCGGTCACGGTGTCCGCATGCGGCGCGTTCGCCCTCGCGGTCACTGGCGGCGGCTCGGTGCTGCGCGCGCTCGCGATGGCGGGCATCGGGGCGGGCGCGCTCGTCGCCGGTCGGCGGGGACAGCCCATGCCCGCGCTCTCCGCGGCCGTCATCGCCCTCATCCTGCTGCGACCCGAGCTGGCGCGCGACGCGGGCCTCGCCCTGTCCGTGGCCGCCGTGGCCGCGATCACCCAGCTCGCGCCCGCGCTCGCGGCACGCCTGCGACGTCGGGTCGCGGCGCCCCTGGCCGACGCCGCTGCCGTCACGCTGGCCGCGCAGGCGGCCTGCCTGCCCGTGCTGGCCGCGGTCGACGCCTCCGTGGGGCCGTGGGCCGTCGCGGCCAACGCGGCAGCGGCGCCGTTCGCGGTCCCCGTGACGCTGCTCGGCGCGCTCGCGCTGGTGCTCGCCGTCCCCGTGCCGGCGGTCGCCGCGGCGCTGGCGTCAGCCGCCGCCTGGTGCGCGTGGCCCGTGGTGGTCGCGGCGCGCGCCTTCTCGCTCGTCCCGGGCGGAGGCTGGCCGTCCGCGACGGGGGTGCGCGGCATCGTGCTCGGCGCGCTGGCGTGCGCGGCCCTGGTGTGGACCGCGCGCTCGACCCGCGGCAGGCGGGCGGCGGCGGTCCTCGCTCTCGTCGCGACCGCGGCGGCGCATGCGCCCGCGCGGTGGCTCCCCGAGCGGCTCGGCGGCGCGATCGGAGGGTGGACGGTGGTGGCCTGCGATGTGGGGCAGGGCGACGCGCTCGTGGTGCACGGTGGCGGCGCCGTGGTGATGGTCGACGTGGGGTCCGTCGGCGACGCGGCCGCGACGTGCCTCGACCGGATCGGGGTGTCGCGCGTCGACCTGCTGATCCTCACGCATGAGCACGCGGACCACACGGGCGGGCTCGGGGCGGTACTCGACGCCGTCGAGGTGACGCGCGCGTGGCCCCCGCCGAGCCCCTCGGTCGCCACGCGGGCCGCGCTCGCCGACGTGCCTGGAGACGAGCCTGCCGCCGGGCTCGCCTGGGCGCAAGGTTCGGTGACGGTCGAGGCGCTGCAGTCGGGGCCGCCGCCGCGAGGGAGGGACGGCACCGAGGTCAACGACTCGTCGACCGTGGTGCGGATCGCGGCGGACGGGCTCGTGACGGTGGCGCTCGGGGACGTCGAGCGGGACGCGCAGCACAGGCTCGTGCGCACCGCGACGTTCGCGGGCGTCGACGTGGTGAAGGCCGCGCACCACGGCTCAGCCACGCAGGATCCGGCGCTCGTCCGGGCGATCGCGGCGCCGGTCGTGCTCGTGTCGGTGGGGGAGGGCAACGACTACGGCCATCCCTCGCCGGAGGCGCTCGCGCTCTACGGTGAGAACGGCGCCGTGGTCCTGCGGACGGATCTGTGCGGCGACGTGGTGCTCGGCGAGCGCGACGGCGCGCCCGTGCTGGTCAGGAGCTGTCGGGACCCCGTGGCACGCTAGTGCGCATGGCAGCGCGACAGTCCGCACGGCAGGCACCTCAGGCGACGTGGCATCGTGCGGCGCCCGCGCCGATCGTGCTCGTCTCGGGGCCCGAGAAGCTCCTCGCCTCCCGCGCGATCGAGCGCATCGCCGCACGCATGCGGGCGGCGGGGGAGATCGAGGTGACGCGCCTCGACGCCGCCGCGTACTCCAAGGGCGGTCTCGCGGGCGCGACCAGCCCCTCGCTGTTCGCGGAGCCCGGGCTCGTGGTGGTCGAGTCGCTCGAGTCGATGAACGACGACTTCCTCCAGGACGCGCTCGCGTACGTGGAGCGCCCGGACCCCGACTGCGTGGTGGTCCTCCAGCACGGCGGCGGCGTGCGCGGCAAGAGACTGCTCGACACCCTGCGCAAGGGTGGCACGCCGGAGTACACGTGCCCGGCGATCAAGAAGGACGCGGAGCTCGTCGACTTCGCGACGGGCGAGTTCGAGCGCGGCGGCCGCCCGACGCAGGCGCGGGCCGTCCGGGCGCTGGTGGACGCGATCGGCGAGGACGTCGCCGAGCTCGCCGCCGCGTGCGCGCAGCTGATGAGCGACGTGGACGGCCCCATCGACGAGGAGGTGGTGACGCGCTACTACGGCACGCGCGTCAACGCGACGGGGTTCTCCGTCGCGGACGCGGCGATCGCGGGCCGCACCTCGGACGCGATCGCCCTGGTCCGGCACGCGCTGTCGACGGGCACCGATCCGGTCCCTCTCATCGCGGCGCTCGCCTCGAAGCTCCGCACGCTCATCAAGGTCGGCGCCGCGCGCGGCCGGGGCGTGAGCCTCAAGGAGCTCGGCATCCAGCCGTGGCAGGAGGATCGCGCGCGTCGCGACCTGCGTCGCTGGGACGCCGACTCGCTCGCGCTCGCGGTGCAGGCGGTCGCGCAGGCCGACGCGGAGATCAAGGGTGCGTCGCGCGCGCCCGGCTTCGCGCTCGAGCGCGCGGTGCGGACCGTCGCGGAGCTCGCCTCGTAGCGCAGCGCGGCCGGCTCAGACCAGCGCGGGCTCGGGATCGTGCTCGCCGCGGTCCAACGTGACCGCGGCCTCGAAGTGCCACCCCTGGAACAGGTCGAAGCCTGCGCGTGTGCAGGAGTCGAGGATGGCTCCGTCCTCGACGCGCTCGGCGATCAGCGTGGCGCCGTAGCGGCGGGCGGACGTGACGAGGTCGGCCCCCAGGTGGAGCAGGTCGCGCCAGTCGATCTTGACGTAGTCGGCGAGCGGGAGCATCCGCCGCTGCGACGAGGTCCCGACGAAGTCGTCGAGAGCGACGCGGAAGCCCTGTGCCTTGAGCTCGGCGATGCGCTCGACCACGGACGCGGTGGCGTCGGTCGACTCGACCACCTCGATCACCACGCGCGACGGGTCGCAGTGCCGCGCGACGTCTCGCGTGACCAGGTAGCTGCCCGTGAAGTTGACGAAGGCCGGCAGCGGGGAGGTGATGTCGGGATGACGCCAGAAGGCCGCGGCGAGGACGTGCTCGGTCGCGCGGTCCTGGTCGTCGGCACACCAGCGGTCGACCGGCAGCGGCGTGCCGCCCGGGGCCCGGTAGAGCAGCTCGTGACCGCGGGCCTCGCCGACGCGCGTGAAGATGCCCTGGCGCGCCACGAGGGCGCGCGACGCCCCCTCGTGATGGTGCGGCGGATGCCACAGGCGCGGCTGGGTGTGAAAGTTCACGGTGTGCAGACTATCCATGTTTGCCCTAGAAAGCACGAACGCCCCGATCGCGTGAGCGATGCGGGGCGTGCGAGCGGGCGGTCGTCAGAGAGCGGCGACCTGCTTGGCCAGCGCCGACTTGCGGTTCGCGGCCTGGTTCTTGTGGATGACACCCTTCGACACGGCCTTGTCGAGCTTGACGGAGGCGGTCTTGAGGGCGGTCTCGGCGGTTGCCTTGTCGCCGGCGGCGATGGCCTCGCGCACCTTGCGGACGTTGGTCTTGAGCTCGGACTTGACGGCGACGTTGCGCAGGCGCGACTTCTCGTTGGTGCCGATGCGCTTGATCTTCGACTTGATGTTAGCCACAGCGATCCTTCTACATTTCAGGTGAAAACTTATGGGTGGGGCGCGAGCAGGCGCGCTCACACACGAACGGACAGCATATCAGGCGTGGTGGTCCTTGAGCGAACCGGCGACCTTGTCGAAGGTCGCGCGGTCGAGGATCGCACCCTCGCGCCGAACCCCTGCAGGATCCACGCGCACGATCCGATCGAGGCGCACCTCGCTCGGGCGTCCACGAGAATCCCACGGACCGGCGCCGATGTCCATCCAGTAGCGTCCCCACCGGGCCTCCTGGGCCGCGTCGAGGTCGTGGTCCTTGCTCGTCAGCATGAGGCCGAGCAGCCATCGCCCCTCGCGCCCGACGAGCAGCACGGGGCGGTCCTTGCCCTGCGAGTGGTCCTCCTCGAACGGCACCCACGTCCAGACGACCTCGCCGGGCTCGGGCGCGCCGCCGCGCGCGGGGGAGTAGCTGATCCGCGGGCGGCCCGTGAAGTCGCCCGGGTAGGCGGTTGCGGTGCCGCGCGACGCGGCGGGGTGCGGCGTGGAGCGGATCGCGCGGACGATGCGCCGCAGCAGGTCGACGAAGGAGCTCACCGTGCCGACGGTACCGGGCGTTAGAGGCCGCCCGCCATGGCGGTGGCGTCGCCCAGGTCGAGCTCGTGCGCCGGGCGCGCGTGGCCGAACAGGAAGCCCTGGCCCAGCTGCCAGCCGTGCGCGCGCGCGATCGCGCGCTGAGCCTCGGACTCGACGCCCTCGATCACGCCCGACATGCCGAGGCTGCGCGTGAGCGTGGCCACCGTGGTCGAGATGCGGTCGCCGGTGCCGCGGTCGCCCAGGCGCAGCGTGAACTCGCGCGCGAGCTTGATGCCCGACACGGGGTTGAGGAGCACGGAGCTGAGCGCCGAGTAGCCGGTGCCGAAGTCGTCGATGATGAGGTCGATCCCCAGCGCGGTCAGGCCGTCGAGGTCCGAGCGTGCGGCCTGGGTCGCGATGAGCATGCCGGACTCGGTGATCTCGAGGCCCAGCCGTCCGGGGTCGATGCCGGTCGCGTCGAGCGCGGCCGTCACCACGCGGGTGAGGTCGGCGCCGCCGATCTGCCGGGTCGAGACGTTGACGAACACGCGGCCGGTGAACTCGGGATGCGACGCGATGAACTCGCACGCCTCCGTGATGACGAAGGCCCCGAGCGGGACCACCAGGTTCGCCTCCTCGCAGATGCTGATGAACTCGTCCGGCAGCAGGAGCCCGCGGTTCGGATGGTTCCAGCGCACGAGCGCCTCGTAGGCGACCACCTCGGCGGTGTCGAGCCGCACGATCGGCTGGTAGTGGACCACCAGCTCGCCCTCGCGGATCGCGGTGCGCAGCTCCGCCTCGATGGACAGCTTGTTGAGGGCGTGCGACCGCAGCTCGCTCGTGAACACCTCGACGCGCGCGCGGCCGCGCTGCTTGGCCGCGTACATCGCGGTGTCGGCGTTGCGGACCAGGCTCTCGGCCGTGATGTCGGGCTCCGCGAGGGCGAGGCCCACCGAGACGGTCGGCACCACCTCGTGCCCGCTGAGCGTGAACGGCACCTGGATGTCCGCCGCGAGCACCGTGAGGAAGGCCTCGGCCGCCGCCTGCGTGGGGATGGACTCGAGGATCACCACGAACTCGTCGCCGCCCAGACGGGCCACGGTGTCGCCGGGCCGCACGGCGCCCTTGATCCGGCGCGCGATCTCCTGGAGCAGCAGGTCCCCGGCCTCGTGGCCCAGCGAGTCGTTGACCACCTTGAAGTGGTCGACGTCGAGGAACACGCACGCGACGGTGTGGGCGTCGGTGCGGCGCGCCTCGAGAGCGGCCTCGAGGCGGTCGAGCAGCAAAGTGCGGTTCGCGAGGCCCGTGAGGTGGTCGTAGAGCGCGCGGCGCTCGAGCAGGTCCTTGGCGCGGCGGATCTCCGTGATGTCCTCGACGTGCGCGAGGTAGCGCTGCACCCCGTCCTCACCCGTGACGGGCGACACCGTCATGCGCGTCCATACGGAGTCGCCGTTGCGATGCACGAGCCGCGTCTGCGCCTGGAAGTACGGGAGCTCGCCGTTGTCCAGCTGCCATCGCAGCTCCTCGTCGCGAGGGATGTCGTCCGGGTGGGTGAGGTCGCGCAGCCGGTACGTGCGGAGGCCGGCGACGGTGCGCCCCACGATGCGCGCGAACGCGCCGTTGACGTCGAGCAGCGAGCCGTCGGCGCCGAGCACGACCATGCCGATGGGGGAGCCGTCGAAGGCGGGGCGGAACAGCGCAGAGTCCGACATGGCCCCCCTTCCCACACGTGCTCGCCGCATCCGGACATACCGGTCTGCCCTTAGTATCGGCGCTGTCAGCGATTGCTGAAGTCTTCATGTGGTCGCCCCGGTCCCGCCCCTGCTCGTGGGACAATGGCCTGCACCCCTGTCGCCAGAACCCGAGGAACCGTCATCACCGTGTCCGCAGATCCCCGCATCGAGCCCGCCTCGACCCAGCCGGCGCTCATCCGCAACTTCTGCATCATCGCGCACATCGACCACGGCAAGTCGACGCTCGCGGACCGCATGCTCCAGCTCACCGGTGTGGTGGAGCCGCGTCAGATGAAGGCGCAGTACCTCGACCGCATGGACATCGAGCGGGAGCGCGGCATCACCATCAAGTCGCAGGCCGTGCGCATGCCGTGGGCCGTCGACGGGGAGCCGCACGCGCTCAACATGATCGACACCCCGGGGCACGTGGACTTCACCTACGAGGTGTCCCGCTCGCTCGCGGCCTGCGAGGGCGCGATCCTGCTGGTCGATGCCGCGCAGGGCATCGAGGCGCAGACTCTCGCGAACCTGTACCTCGCGATGGAGAACGACCTCACGATCATCCCGGTGCTCAACAAGATCGACCTGCCCTCGGCGGACCCCGACCGCTATGCGGCGGAGCTCGCGCAGCTCATCGGCTGCGAGGTCGAGGACGTCCTGCGGGTCTCGGGCAAGACGGGCGCCGGCGTGCCCGAGCTGCTCGACCGCGTGGTGCGCGACATCCCGCCGCCGGTCGGCGACGCGGACGCGCCCACGCGCGCCATGATCTTCGACTCGGTCTACGACACCTACCGCGGCGTGGTCACCTACGTCCGCGTGGTGGACGGCTCGCTCAAGTCGCGCGAGAAGATCGCGATGATGTCGACGCTCGCGACGCACGACCTCCTGGAGATCGGCGTCATCAGCCCCGAGCCGGTGCCCACCAAGGGCCTCGGCGTGGGAGAGGTCGGCTACCTCATCACGGGCGTGAAGGACGTGCGCCAGTCCAAGGTCGGCGACACCGTCACGCTCGCGAACCGCCGCGCGGAGACCTCGCTCGGCGGCTACCGCGACCCCAAGCCGATGGTCTACTCGGGCCTGTTCCCCGTCGACGGCTCGGACTTCCCGATCCTGCGCGACGCGCTCGACAAGCTGCAGCTCAACGACGCGTCGCTGGTCTACGAGCCGGAGAGCTCGGTCGCGCTCGGCTTCGGCTTCCGTTGCGGCTACCTGGGCCTGCTCCACCTCGAGATCGTGCGCGACCGCCTCGAGCGCGAGTTCGGCCTCGACCTCATCTCGACCGCGCCGAACGTGGTGTACGAGGTCCACATGGAGGACGGCAAGGTCGTCACCGTCACCAACCCGTCCGAGTTCCCCGGAGGCAAGATCTCCGAGGTCCGCGAGCCCGTGGTCAAGGCCTCGATCCTGGTGCCGAGCGAGTTCATCGGCACGGTCATGGAGCTGTGCCAGGAGCGCCGCGGCCTCATGGGCACCATGAACTACCTCAGCGACACGCGCGTCGAGATGCACTACACGCTGCCGCTCGCTGAGGTCGTCTTCGACTTCTTCGACCAGCTCAAGTCGCGCACGCGCGGCTACGGATCGCTCGACTACGAGCCCGCCGGCGATCAGGCCGCGGACCTCGTGAAGGTCGACATCCTGCTTCAGGGCGAGCAGGTCGATGCGTTCTCCGCCGTGGTCCACAAGGACAAGGCGTACAGCTACGGCGTCATGATGGTCGGCAAGCTCAAGAACCTGATCGACCGCCAGCAGTTCGAGATCCCGGTCCAGGCCGCCATCGGCTCGCGGGTCATCGCGCGCGAGACCATCCGCGCGATCCGCAAGGACGTGCTCGCCAAGTGCTACGGCGGCGACATCTCGCGCAAGCGCAAGCTGCTCGAGAAGCAGAAGGCCGGAAAGAAGCGCATGAAGAACATCGGCTCGGTCGAGGTGCCGCCGGAGGCCTTCATCGCCGCGCTGTCCACGTCGGACGACGGCTCGGACAAGGGCAAGAAGAAGTAGAGTGCCCCCGTCCGACGCGACGGAGTCGCCTGTCACCAGGCATGATGACGTTATGGCCAACGGTGTAGCGGCGAGGGACCTGGGTGTCTACATCCACGTCCCGTTCTGCTCGGTGCGGTGCGGGTACTGCGACTTCAACACCTACGCCCCGGGTGAGGTCGAGGGGGCGACGCGCGAGGGCTACGTCGAGGCCGCGCTCCAGGAGCTCGAGCTCGCGCGGACCACGATGCGCGGGGACGCGCGCGCCGTCCGGACGGTCTTCTTCGGCGGCGGGACGCCGACGATGCTCGACTCGTCCGCGCTCATCGCGCTGCTCGACGGCGTCCGCGGCACGTGGGGGCTGAGCGCCGACGCCGAGGTCACCACGGAGGCCAACCCCGACTCGGTGACGCGCGAGTCCCTGCATGCGCTCGCGCGGGCGGGCTTCACGCGCGTGAGCCTGGGCATGCAGTCCGCGGTCCCGCACGTGCTCGCGACGCTCGACCGCACGCACAACCCCGCCAACGTCGAGCGCGCGGTCGCCTGGGCGCGTGACGCCGGCCTCAAGGTCAGCCTCGACCTCATCTACGGCACGCCGGGGGAGTCCCTGTCGGACTGGCGCGCGAGCCTCGAGACGGTGCTCGCGCTCGAGCCCGACCACGTGAGCGCCTACGCGCTGGTGATCGAGCCCGGCACCCGCATGGGCGCCCAGCTGCGCCGCGGCGAGGTGGCTCCGACCGACCCGGACGTCCAGGCGGACATGTACGAGCTCGCGGACACGCTTCTGAGCGAGGCCGGCTACTCCTGGTACGAGGTCTCGAACTGGGCCCGCGAGAGCGCGGACCGCTGCCGCCACAACATGGCGTACTGGCGCAGCCAGGACTGGTGGGGGATCGGTCCGGGCGCGCATTCCTACCTGGGACCCCGCATCGTGGACGGGACGGAGACCCCCGCGCGGCGGTGGTGGAACGTCAAGCACCCGCGCGCGTACGCCGCGCGGCTCGCGGCGGGCGAGAGCCCCGAGGCCGAGGGCGAGGAGCTGAGCCTCGAGGACCTCCGTCTCGAGGAGGTGATGCTGCGCCTGCGCCTGCGCGAGGGCGTGCCGACCGAGAGCGTGGACGGGCGGGCGGAGGCGATCGCGCGCCTGATCGCCGACGAGCTGCTCGATGGCGGCGCGGCGCTGCGCGGCACCCTGCGCCTCACGCGGCGCGGCCGGCTGCTGGCCGACATGGTGGTGCGCGCCCTCACGTGACGCGCCGACGCGGCGGTCCGGGATGGGCCTCACGCGCGCGTACGCTTGTCGCTCGCCCCTCGAGCCACCCGTCCTCGGAAGGAGCGGCGGCCAGCGGCCGCCGGCACGACCATCAGCATCGACAGCCTCACGCGTCCCGCCCCGCGCACGTCCTCGACGCCGGCGCCGGGTCGCGCGCGCATCGCGGGGCTCGACGGGCTCCGCGCGGTCGCGGTCCTGCTCGTGGTCGCCTACCACCTGGCGCCCGCCCTGGTGCCCGGCGGCTACGTGGGCGTTGACGTGTTCTTCGTGCTCTCGGGGTTCCTCATCACGACGATCCTCGTGCGCGAGCGCGCGGCAGCCGGCCGCGTCTCGCTGCGACGGTTCTGGAGCCATCGGATCCGACGGCTGGTGCCGGCGCTCGCGGCCGCGGTCGCGGTCCCGGCGGCCGCCGTCTCGCTCGGCGCGGCCGTGCTCCGCGCGAACGGCGGGGAGGTCGAGGGCTCGCCGTGGGGCGATCTGCTCGTCGGCGCGGGCGCGCAGGGCGCGGCCGCCGCGACCTTCACCAGCAACTGGGCGACCGTCGCGTCCGGGCAGAGCTATGCCGGCGCATCGTCGCCGCGCCTGTTCGAGAACCTGTGGTCGCTCGGCGTCGAGGAGCAGTTCTACGTGGTGTGGCCGCTCGTGGTGGTCGCTTTCGCCGCGCTCGGGCTCGCGGCGCGGCGCGCCGCGGTCGCGGCCGGCGCGCTGGCCGCGGCATCGGCGGTCGCGATGGCGCTCATGGCGGCGCCCGGCATCGACCCCACGCGCGCCTACATGGGCACCGACACGCACGCCTTCGGGCTCATGGCGGGCTCGGCGCTCGCCTTCGCCTGGTCGGGTGACGATGCGCGGGCCGGGTCGCGCGGACGCGCCCCCGGCGCGCTCGCAGTGGGAGCCCTCGGAGCCGCGGCGCTCGCGGCGCTCGCCCTCGCGCTGCCGTGGGACTCGCCGTGGACGTACCGCGGCGGCCTGCTCGCCGCGTCGGTCGCCGCGGTCGCGGTCATCAGGATGGTGCTCGTGGTGCCCGAGGTGGGCGCGCGACTGGACGCCGCGCCGCTGCGGTGGATCGGCGATCGCTCGTACGGGATCTACCTGTGGCATTGGCCCGTGCTCGTGGTGCTGGCGACCCTGCTGGACGGCGGTCGCGTGCAGGCGCCTTCACTTCTCACGGTGGTGCTGACGGTGGCGGTGACGGTGGGCGCGGCGGCGGCCTCGTACCGCTGGCTCGAGATGCCGGTGCGGCGCGCCGGGCTCCTTCGGTCGGTGCGGGCGGGATGGCGGCGCCTGCGCGACGCGCTCGGCGACGGGGAGAGCCTCCGGCGGGCGCGTGCCGTCGGGCTCGCGTGCGCGGGTGCGACCGTGATCGGGCTCGCCGGGTGGGGCGTCGCGATCGCGCCCGAGCGCACCTCGCTCGAGGTCGCGCTCGATGCCGGCGCCGCCTCGATCGGGGCGAGCGCGAGCGTCGTCGGCGTCCCCGCACCGGCGCCCGGGGGCGCCACGCTGGGGCCTCCCGTGCCCGTCGGATCGACGGTGCCGCTCACGGAGGCGCGGCGCGAGGTCCCGGGCGTGGTGCGCCTCGATCCGCCCGCATCGTCCGATGCTCCGGGCACGCCCCCCGTAGCGGCGGAGCCCGAGCTGCCGGCCGGCGCCGACGTCACGGTCGTCGGCGACTCGGTCGCGCTCGGGGCGGCGCCGGCGCTGACCGCCGCGCTCCCGGGTATCGCGATCGACGCGGAGGTGGGCCGCCAGTTCTCGGCGGGGGTCGACCGGCTCGAAGCGCTCGCGCGCAAGGGGCGGCTGCGCCCGTACGTGGTGGTCGCGCTCGGGACCAACGGCGCGGTCCCGGGGGCACAGATGGATCGGCTGCTCGAGGTGGTCGGGGACCGGTCGCTCGTGCTGGTGACCCCGTACGGCGATCGTTCGTGGATGAAGGGCTCGCAGAAGGCGGTGCGTCAGGCCGCCCGCGGCCATGATGCCGTGGTGCTCGCGGACTGGCAGCACGCGGTCGAGGCGGATCCGACCGTGCTGGGCCCGGACGGGATCCACCCCGACCAGGCGGGCATGGAGCGGTTCGCGCAGGTGGTCGAGCAGGGGCTGCTCGACGCCGTCAGCGCACGAACGGGATGATCAGCGGGATCCGGTAGTACTCGCCGCGGTTCGCGCGGATGCCCGCGATGATCGAGATCACGAGCGCGTAGATCGCGTAGGCGATCATCAGGGGGCCGGTCACGATGAACCCGATGAACAGCGTGGCGAACCCGATCACGGTGCCGCCGATGATGACGGCGAGGGACGTCAGCTGGAGGTTGAGGTTCGTCTTGCCGTGGTGGTCGATGAGCGCGCTGCGCTCGCGGTAGAGGAGCCACATCACCAGCGGGACCACGAACGCGAGCGTGCCGGCGGACAGCAGCATCGCGATCGCCGCGAGGATGTGGATCAGCATCGCGATGGTCCGGGCGTCGGATTCCAGCATGGGCGCCGGGGCATAGGGCGGCGGCGTCTGCGCATAAGGCGGCGTCTGGTCGTAGGCCTGGCCGCCGAAGGCCTGCTGCGACGGCTGCTCGGCGCCGCCGTCGGGGGCGTGGGGTGTGGTCTGCTCGTTCATGGCTCCAGCCTCGCAGGACGAGGCAGGGCCCCGCATCCACCCGGAGGGGGAGCGGGGCCCTGATCCGCGTCGGGGTGCGACCCCTACGAGACGAGGCGCAGCGTGTACGGGTAGCGGTAGCCCTGTCCCTTGCTCGCGGCGACCGCGCCCTGGATCCCGAACACGAGGGCGAACACGAAGACCGCGAGGTTGAGCAGCCAGCCGAAGAAGCCGAGACCGATCTGACCGAGCACGCTCGCCGCGAGGTACCCGATGGTGACGAGGATGCCGAAGTTCAGCGCCTCCTTGCCCTCGGTGTCGGTGAACGCGTTGCGCTCGCGGCCCACGAGCCACAGGATCAGCGGGATGAGGAAGCCGGTGAAGACCGTCGCGTGGGCGACGGTGGCGAGCCCCGTGTCGCCTGCGGCGCCGCTCGGGGAGGCCGGGGGAGTCGGGTTCTCGGTCATGGCAGAGCCTTTCGTCGGTGTGCTGGCGGGCCGCCGGGGGAGCGGCCCCTCTCTCGATCGTAGTGAGACGTGCCTCGTAACGCGCGGGTCTCGGAGGAGATTCCGCGCACCCTCGCGCGCCCGGCGGGACGGTCGGGGCGCCACGATAGGATTAGCACTCAGCAAGCCAGAGTGCCAGGAGGGACCGTGACCGAGGAACGTCGGCGCGCCGTGCTCCACGCGATCGTGGAGGGATACGTCGCCACGCATGAGCCGGTGGGCTCGAAGGCCCTTGCCGAGACGCGTGCGCTCGGGGTCTCCTCGGCGACCATCCGCAACGACATGGCGATCCTCGAGGAGGAGGGGCTCATCGCGCAGCCCTACACCTCGGCAGGCCGCATCCCCACCGATAAGGGCTACCGGTCCTTCGTCGACCAGCTCGCCGCGGCGGCGCTGCCGGAGGCGCATCGCCGCGCGATCGGCACGTTCCTGTCCGATGCGGTCGACCTCAACGACGTGGTCGAGCGCTCGGTGCGCCTGCTGAGCCAGCTCACCCGCCAGGTCGCGGTGGTCCAGTACCCGTCGCTGCGCGAGTCCGCGGTGCGCCGCGTCGAGCTGGTGCGCATGGGCGCCGAGCATGCGCTCGTGGTCGTGGTGTCGTCCGATGCCCGCGTCGAGCAGCAGAGCATCGCGCTCGGCGAGGCGACGTCGGACGAGGACTTCGAGCGCGCCGTGCGGGAGGTCAACGCGACCGCGCACGGGCTGGGCGGGGCGCGCCTCGAGGCCGCCCTCACGCTGTGGGTGCAGGCGCCCGACCAGGTGCCGTGGGCGGGAACGGTGGCCGATGCGGTGGTCGCCGCGACGCGCGGCGGCACGGTCGAGCGGGTGGTCTTCGCGGGCGCGTCGAACCTCGCGCGCGCCGGTTCGGGGCTCGAGGCCGACACGATCGCGCCGGTCCTCGACGCGCTCGAGGAGCAGGTGGTGCTCCTGCGGCTGTTGCACGAGATGGCGGCCGAGGGGGACGATGTCTCGGTCCGCATCGGCGCCGAGACGCATTACGAGGCGCTGTCGCGCACGTCGATCGTCGCCGCCGCGTACGGTCGCGACGCCTCCTCGCTCGTGGGTGCGCTCGGTCCGACGCGCATGGATTATCCAGGGACGATGGGCGCCGTGCGCGCCGTCGCCCGCTATCTGTCGAAAGTGGTGGAGCTCTAGGTGAAGGACTACTACGCCGCGCTGGGCGTCTCCCGGGACGCGACCGAGGCGGAGATCAAGAAGGCGTACCGCAAGCTCGCGCGCGAGCTGCATCCCGATGTCGCGGGTGCGGACGGCGAGGAGCGGTTCAAGGAGGTCTCGGCCGCCTACGACGTGCTCGGCAACGCCGACAAGCGCGCGCAGTACGACCGCGGCGTGGACCCGCGCTCGGCGTCGGGCGGCGCGGGAGGCCCGCAGGGCTTCGGGTTCGAGGACATCTTCGAGACCTTCTTCGGCGGCGGCGCGGGCCCGTTCGGCTCCGCCCAGCGAGGGCCGGCCTCGCGCACGCAGCGCGGCGGCGACACCCTGGTCCACACGGAGATCACGCTCGAGGAGGCCGTGTTCGGCGTCACCCGCGAGATCCAGGCGGACCTCGCCGACGTGTGCTCGACGTGCCACGGCTCGTGCTGCGCGCCGGGCACCCAGCCGCAGACCTGCCGTCAGTGCAACGGCCAGGGGTCGGTGCAGCGCGTCGCGCGCTCGCTCCTGGGCAACGTCATGACCACCGCGCCCTGCCCCGCCTGTGGCGGCTACGGCACCACCATCGAGACCCCGTGCACGGACTGCTCGGGCCAGGGCCGGACGCACTCGCGTCACACCGTCTCGGTGGACATCCCGGCCGGAGTCGAGACCGGCACGCGGATCCGCATGACCGGCGTCGGCGACGCGGGCGTGGCGGGCGGCCAGAAGGGCGACCTCTACATCGAGATCCGCGAGCGTGCTCACGGCGTATTCGAGCGTCGGGGCTCCGACCTCCACTGCACGCTCGAGGTGCCCATGACCGCCGCGGCGCTCGGCACGGTGCTGTCCGTCGACACCTTCGACGGTCCGCAGGACGTCGACGTGCGACCCGGCACCCACGCGGGATCCACGGTCAAGCTCAAGGGTCTCGGCGTCGGGCGGCTTCAGCGCGCCGGCCGCGGCGACCTGTTCGTGCACCTCGACGTGGTGACGCCCACGGACCTGACCGCCGAGCAGGAGGAGCTGCTGCGCCAGCTCGCCGCGCTGCGCGGCGAGGAGGCGCCTGAGGCGCGGCTCGCGCCCATCGGCGGCGGCGTCTTCTCCCGGCTCAAGGATGCGTTCCTGGGCCGGGAGCGGTGACCGCACCCGTCTTCGTCGATCCCGCGGCCGCGACGGCGGCCGCGGGGGACCGGATCCGCGTCGAGGGTGACGAGGCGCGCCATGCCGTGACCGTCCAGCGCCGGCACGCGGGCGAGCGCGTCGACGTGGTCGACGGCGCGGGCGCGCGCGCGAGCGGCATGATCGCCGCGACGGGGGACCGGTGGATGGAGGTTGCCGTCGACGCAGTGGGCCGCGATCTCGACCCGTTGGTGACGCTCGTGCAGGCGCTCGCGAAGGGCGGACGCGACGAGCAGGCGGTGGAGGCCGCGGTCGAGCTCGGCGCCACCCGCATCGTGCCGTGGGCGTCCGAGCGCGCGATCGTGCAGTGGCGAGGGCCCAAGGCGGCCAAGGGTCGGGAGAAGTGGGCGTCGCTCGCGCTCGCGGCGGCCAAGCAGAGCCGGCGGGCGTTCGTGCCCGCGGTGGACGATGCCGTGACCTCCAAGCAGCTCGCGGCGCTCGTGCGCGCGGCCGTCGAAGCCGGGGACCGCGTGCTCGTGCTCCACGAGGCCTCGGCGGAGCCCCTCGCGGGTCTCGCGTGGGCGGACCCCGACCAGCCCGTGTGGCTCATCGTGGGCCCCGAGGGCGGGATCTCCGATGCCGAGGTCGATGCGCTGCGGGCCGCGGGAGCCGACGCGGTGGTGCTTGGCCCCCACGTGCTCCGCGCCTCGTCCGCGGGTCCCGCGGCGCTCGCGGCGCTCGGCGCGCTGCGCGGGCACTGGGCCGCACCGCAGGGCCACCCGTCCCGGTGAGCGGTCACTACGCTAGGGGGATGAGCACCACGGACTGCATCTTCTGCAAGATCGTCGCGGGGGAGATCCCCGCGACGAAGGTCGTCGAGACCGAGAACGTCGTCGCCTTCCGGGACATCGCGCCCAAGGCGCCCGTGCATGTCCTGGTCGCTCCCAAGGTCCACGTCCCCGACGTCGCGGCGGCCGCGCGCGAGATCCCCGACGTGCTCGCGGAGATGGCGATCGTCGCCCAGCAGGTCTCCGACGCCGAGTCCGGCGGGCAGCACCGCCTCATCTTCAACACCGGCGCCGCCGCCGGCCAGACCGTCTTCCACGTGCACGCCCACGTGCTCGGCGGCGCGACCCTCGGCTGGGACCCCGCGTGAGCGTCACCCGGGTGGTCGTGGTCGAGGACGCCGCACGGATGCCGGACCTTCTCGGCTCCGGCGACGGCGTGCTCCGCGAGGTGGAGAAGGCGTTCCCGGCGGTCGACATCATGGTGCGCGGCAACCGCATCACGCTGTCCGGCGACGAGGACGATGTCGCGGCAGCGGCCGGTGCGGTCGAGGAGCTGCGCGACGTGCTGGGCGCGGGCGTGCCGCTCACGCCGGACGTCGCGCGCGAGTCCGTGCGCATGCTGCGCTCGACAGGCGCCTCGGGACGCGCCGCATCGTCCGTCGGGACCGCGACCGAGGTCGCCGAGCGTCCCGCGGGCGTGCTCAGCCGCTCGATCCTGTCGACGCGGGGCAGGACCATCCGCCCCAAGACGCAAGGCCAGGCGGCGTACGTCCACGCGATGGACTCGCACACCATCACGTTCGGCATCGGTCCCGCCGGCACCGGCAAGACGTACCTCGCGATGGCGCAGGCCGTGGCGGCGCTGCAGTCGAAGCGGGTCAACCGCATCGTCCTCACGCGCCCGGCCGTCGAGGCCGGCGAGCGGCTGGGCTTCCTGCCCGGCTCGCTCTCGGAGAAGATCGACCCGTACCTGCGGCCGCTCTACGACGCGCTGCACGACATGGTGGACCCCGAGTCCATCCCGCGCCTCATGGAGGCCGGGACAATCGAAGTGGCGCCGCTCGCGTACATGCGCGGCAGGACCCTCAACGATGCGTTCGTGATCCTGGACGAGGCTCAGAACACCACGCGCGAGCAGATGAAGATGTTCCTCACGCGGCTGGGGTTCGGCACCACGATGGTGGTGACCGGCGACGTCACGCAGGTGGACCTGCCCGGGGGCACCAAGTCGGGCCTGCGCGCGGCGTCGGAGATCCTCACCGGCGTCGAGGACATCGCGTTCTGCCACCTCAACGCGGATGACGTGGTGCGCCACCGCCTGGTGAGCGACATCATCACGGCGTACGCCGAGAACGACGAGCGCACGCAGGGGCGTGCGCGGCCCACCGGCCAGAAGCGCCGGTTCGAGCGGGAGGAGCGGCAGTGATCGAGGTCAACAACGAGACCGATGCGACCGTCGACGAGGTCGAGTTCGCGGAGCTCGCGCGCTACGTCCTGGGGCAGATGCATGTCGCGGAGGGCGCGGAGCTCGCGATCATGTTCGTCGACGAGGAGGCGATGGAGCAGCTCCATCTCCAGTGGATGGACGAGCCCGGTCCCACGGACGTGCTGAGCTTCCCCATGGACGAGCTGCGCCCCGGCACCCCCGACCAGCCCACCCCCGCCGGGCTGCTGGGCGACATCGTGGTGTGCCCGTCGGTCGCCGCGCGCCAGGCCGCGACGGCCGGCCATTCGGCGGAGGAGGAGATGCTCCTGCTCACCACGCACGGCCTGCTCCACCTGCTGGGCTACGACCACGTCGAGCCTGAGGAGGAGAAGGAGATGTTCGCGCTCCAGCGCAACCTCCTGCTGACGTTCCTCGCGAACCGATGACGTCGACCGCGATCACCCTGCTGGTCGTCGTCCTCGCGGCGGGGCTCGCGGGGGCGGCGGTGCTGCACGCGCTCGTCGCCGCCTTCGAGCAGATCCCGTACGCCGACGAGCGTCGCATCGCGGCGCAGCTGCGGCCCGACGGCCGGCCGACGCGCGCGGCCCGGCTCGCGGCGCTGCCCGACCACGCGGACAACGCGGCGTCGGTCGCGTACGCGGTCCTCGAGGCCGTCGCGCTCGTCGCATGGACCGCGCTCGCCCTCGAGATCGGCCGCGCGGCCGGGTGGGAGACCGAGGCCTCGCTCGTGTTCGCGGTCGCCATCGCGGGCTTCTTCTCGCTCGTGGTGGTGCGTGCGTGGCCGCGCGCCGCCGCGCGGCGCGCGCCCGAGGCCGCGGTGCGCGCCCTCGCGCCGCTCGCGTGGGTGCTCGTGCGGCTCACCTCGCCTATCCGGGCGGTGGTCCCGCCGCTGCGCATCCGCGAGCTGTCCGAGCCGGAGGACCTGGTCGAGCAGGCCACCGACGCGCTCGAGGAGGAGGACGCCGAGCTGCTGCGCTCCGTGGTGGGCCTGGGCGACACCCTCACGCGCGAGGTCATGGTGCCGCGCACCGACATGATCACGATCGAGGCGGGCACCCCTGCGCGCAAGGCCATGCTGCTGTTCATGCGCTCCGGGTTCTCGCGCGTGCCCGTGATAGGCGACGGTGTCGACGACATCCGCGGCGTCCTGTACCTCAAGGACGTGGTGAGGGCGACGTGGGACCACCCCGAGCGGCTCGAGGAGCCGGTCGACGCGCTGGTGCGCGACCCCGAGTTCATCCCGGAGTCCGTGCCGGTGGACGACCTCCTGCGACGCATGCAGGACGAGGTGTTCCACATGGGCGTCGTGGTCGACGAGTTCGGCGGCGTCGCGGGCCTGGTCACCATCGAGGACGCGCTCGAGGAGATCGTGGGAGAGATGGTCGACGAGCACGACCGGTCCGCCCCCGAGGTCGAGGACCTGGGCGAGGGCCGCTACCGGATCCCCGCGCGTTGCGGCCTCGACGAGCTCGCGGAGCTCTTCGACGTCGAGATCGACGACGAGGACGTGGAGACCGTCGCGGGGCTGCTCGCGAAGGCGCTCGGCAAGGTGCCCATCCCGGGCTCGCAGGCCACGGCGCACGGGCTCCTGCTGCTCGCCGAGCGGGCCGAGGGCCGCAGGCGCACGCTGGTATCCGTGATCGCGGAGCGCGCCGAGGCGCCCGAGGACACGGGCGAGAACGAGACGGTGCCGCGCAGGCGCGGCCGGAAGGATGGCGACGATGAGTGAGCACCGGTCGGGCTTCGTGGCCTTCGTGGGACGCCCCAACGCGGGCAAGTCCACGCTGATGAACGCGCTCGTGGGCGAGAAGGTCGCGATCATGTCGTCCCGCCCGCAGACCACGCGCCGCGCGATCCGCGGCATCGTCACCCGGGACGATGCGCAGCTGGTCATCGTCGACACGCCCGGCCTGCATCGTCCCCGCACGCTGCTGGGCGAGCGCCTCAACGACCTGGTGCGCGAGACGCTCTTCGAGGTCGACGTCATCGGGTTCTGCCTGCCGGCCGACGAGAAGGTGGGCCCGGGCGACAAGTGGATCGCGCGTGAGCTCGCGGAGACGCGCGCGCCCGTGGTGGCGATCGTCACCAAGGTCGACAAGGTGTCGCGCGAGCGGGTCGCCGAGCACCTGCTCGACGTGTCGCAGCTGGGGGAGTGGGCGGACATCGTGCCCGTGAGCTCGGTCAAGGACATCCAGATCGACACCCTCGTCGACGTGCTCGCGAACCGCCTGCCGGAGGGCCCCCCGCTGTACCCCGAGGGCCACCTCACCGACGAGCCGGAGGACGTGCGCATCGCGGAGCTGATCCGCGAGGCCGCGCTCGAGGGCGTGCGCGACGAGCTCCCGCACTCGATCGCCGTGGTGATCGAGGAGATGGTCGAGCCCGACTCCGAGGACGCGCACCGGCCGGTGCTCGAGATCCGCGCGCACGTGTTCGTGGAGCGTGACTCGCAGAAGGGCATCATCATCGGCAAGGCCGGCTCGCGGCTCAAGGAGGTCGGCGCGACCGCGCGGGCGGGGATCGAGCACCTGCTGGGCCGGAAGGTCTACCTCGACCTGCACGTCAAGGTGGCCAAGGACTGGCAGCGCGATCCCAAGCAGCTGGGGCGCCTCGGTTTCTAGAGGCGCGGCTTCTCGCGGTTCACCGACATCGGTCGTGCGCCGACGCACCGGCCCGTGCAAGGATGCCCGACGAGAGGGGGGACCTGCATGGCCGCCGTGATCGTCCTCACCGTCGTCCTTGCGGGTCTTGCCGTGCTCCAGGCCGCGTTGGTGCTCGGCGCGCCGCTCGGCCGCTTCGCGTGGGGCGGCCAGCACCGGGTGCTCCCGGCCCGCCTCCGCGTCGGCAGCGCTGTGTCGATCGCGGTCTACGGGGTGATCGGGCTCATCGCCTGGGACCGCGCGGATGCCATCGACCTGTTCGGCGAGACCTTCAGCGAGGTCGCCATGTGGGTCTGCGTCGCGTTCTTCGTCCTGTCCATCGGCTCGAACGCGATGTCCCGGAGCAGGCCCGAGCGCCTCGTCATGGCCCCGGTCTCGGTGGTGCTGGCCGCGGCGGCGGTGGTCGTCGCCCTCGGGTGAGGGCGCTCAGCCCGCCGAGGACATGATCCGAATCCCATACGCGATCAGCACGAACAGCCCGCCGCTGGACAGCATGATGATCGACAGGATCGCGGGCACGGCCCACCACGGGTGGTCCTTCCTGGGGGAGGCGTGCTGGGGGGTCTCGGTGGTCGGGGCGGTCGTGGACATGAGGGTTCTCCTTGTAGGTTTCGTACTAAGTACGTGTGGTGACTCCCAGGCTATTCGTACTTAGTACGAAGGTCAAGAGGTCGGCGTCCCGTCGGGTCGTCTCGCGCCCGAAGAGGCGTGGTCGGCGTCCCGGCGGCGAGGTGGGGCGCGGCCGATGCGCGCCACTGGTGGGGAGGCGCGTGGGCTATGGTGGCTCTATGCGTGCACGCTCGCTGCTTACGTGCCGCGACGAGGCCTAGCCCAGGTCGGTCCCTCGTCGCGGCCCTTCGCCTGCCGACCGAGGACCCCAGGACACAGCGAAGCAGCGAGGAATCATGAGCCACTACACCGGCGGCGCCCAGACGGCGTCCCCTATGCCCATCCGGAAGTACGCGCCGTTCCATGAGCAGATCCGGGTGGATCTGCCGGACCGGCAATGGCCGAGCAAGCGCATCGAGAAGGCTCCGCGCTGGTGCGCGGTGGACCTGCGCGACGGCAACCAGGCCCTCATCGAGCCCATGAACGGCGAGCGCAAGCTGCGCATGTTCGAGCTCCTGGTGCGCATGGGCTACAAGGAGATCGAGGTCGGCTTCCCGAGCGCGAGCCAGACCGACTTCGACTTCGTGCGCCAGCTCATCGAGGAGGACCGCATCCCCGATGACGTGACCATCCAGGTGCTGACGCAAGCGCGCGAGCACCTGATCGAGCGCACCTACGAGTCGCTCAAGGGCGCCAAGCAGGCGATCGTCCACCTCTACAACTCCACGAGCATCCTTCAGCGCGAGGTCGTCTTCCGCGCCGACGAGGACCAGATCCTCGACATCGCGACGCATGGGGCGATGCTCTGCCAGAAGTTCGAGGAGACCATCCCCGACACCCGGGTGTTCTACGAGTACAGCCCCGAGTCCTACACCGGCACGGAGCTCGAGTACGCGGTGCGCGTCTGCAACGCGGTGCTCGATGTCTGGAAGCCCACGCCCGACCGCAAGGTCATCATCAACCTGCCGGCGACGGTCGAGATGGCGACGCCGAATGTGTACGCCGACTCGATCGAGTGGATGAACCGGAACCTCGACTACCGCGACTCCGTGGTGCTGAGCCTGCACCCGCACAACGACCGCGGCACCGCCATCGCCGCCGCGGAGCTGGGCTACATGGCCGGCGCGGACCGCATCGAGGGCTGCCTGTTCGGCAACGGCGAGCGCACGGGCAACGTCGACCTGGTGACCCTGGGCATGAACCTCTTCAGCCAGGGCATCGACCCGGAGATCGACTTCTCGGACATCGACGAGGTGCGCCGCACGGTCGAGTACTGCAACCAGCTCGACGTGCACCCGCGCCACCCGTGGGGCGGCGACCTGGTGTTCACCGCGTTCTCGGGCTCCCACCAGGACGCGATCAAGAAGGGCCTCGAGGCGATGGACGCGAAGGCCCAGAAGCAGGGCGTCGGCGTCGACGACCTCCTGTGGGCCGTGCCGTACCTGCCCATCGACCCCAAGGACGTGGGCCGCTCCTACGAGGCCGTCATCCGCGTCAACTCGCAGTCGGGCAAGGGCGGCGTCGCGTACCTGCTGAAGAACGAGCGCAGCCTGGACCTGCCGCGCCGCCTGCAGATCGAGTTCTCGCGCGTCGTACAGCGGGAGGCCGATGCGACGGGCGCCGAGATGACCGCGGACACGCTGTGGCAGATCTTCGAGGACGAGTACCTCCCCGCGGCGGACCCTGAGCGCAAGTGGGGACGCCTCTCGCTCGTGGGCACGCGCGGCACGTCGAGCGAGACCGGTCCCGACACGCTCTCCGCGGACATCACCGACGGGGGAGCGGCGGTCACCATCGAGGGGTCGGCCAACGGCCCCGTCGCCGCGTTCGTGGCGGCGCTCGCGACGCGCGGGGTGAATGTCGAGGTGCTCGACTACCACGAGCACGCGATGAGCACGGGTGGCGACGCCACCGCGGCCGCCTACGTCGAGTGCGCGATCGGGGACCAGATCCTGTGGGGCGTGGGCATCGACCCGTCGATCACCACGGCGACGCTCAAGGCCATCATCTCCGCGGTCAACCGCGAGGGTCGATGAGGGTCGCCGCGGGAGCCCTCGCCGCGCTCGCGCTCGCGGCGGGGCTCGCCGGGTGCTCGTCGCCGACCGACACCGACCTGCCGGATCTCTCCGGGCTCGGGCTCACGTCGACATCGTGCGAGGACACGGTCCAGATGTCGGGCATCGCCACGGGCGAGGAGGACGCGGTGCTGGAGTGCTGGGTCGGGAGCCCCGAGGCGACGTTCCTCGACACCGCCGACTCGATCCTCGACCTGCTGCTCGACGCGAACGGCTCCGCCGAGGACGTCAGCGGCGCGCTGTGCTGGTCCGACACGGTGACGGATGCCGAGGCGAGCGCGTGCCGTGCGGTGCTCGTCGGCGACACCGAGTCGGGCACGCTCGTGTCCGCGGTGGTGTCGCTGGTCGACCCTGCCGACGTGATCGGCGCCATCTCCGACGACCCCGCCGACGCCGAGGTCGAGGCCGCGCTCGCAGGCGCCGCGCTCGAGGTGCTGGTGTTCAGCGAGCCCGTGTCGGCGGAGGTCGGCGACCTGACCGGCGGGTGACGCGACGATGCCCCGGCCCGTGAGGCCGGGGCATCGCCCCTCCGCCGCGCGTCACGCCGGGACCGCCTCCGGCTCCGCGCGGCTCGCCTCCACCGTGGCGCGGCGCGCCCCGGCGAGGAGCCAGACGGTCAGCCACATCTCGGCGACCATCGAGGGGATCATGACGATCACGAGCATCAGGTCCGCGACCGACGCGTAGTCCGCGAGCAGCACGTGGGTCAACGTGTCCGCGATGTACGCGGTTCCCGCGACGGCGAGGGCCCACCCGAGCGCACGGGGTGCGAGGCGGGCGTCGACGAGGATGCGGCCCACGGCGATGAGATGGAGGCCGAACACCACGAGGCCGATGAGCCACGCGACGTCGAAGGCCTCCATCGCCGTGCCCGTCATCGCGGCCCGTGCCTCGTCCCCGAGACCGGCGACCGCATCGCCGCCCGTGGCCAGGTGCAGCGCCACCGCCATGAACGTGACGGCGGCGCCGAAGATCACGCTGTAGCCGAGGCGCAGCCACGCCGCGAGGAGCGAGCGCTGCTCGCCGCTGGGTCGAAGCACCTGGTGCAACGCCCAGGCGATGCCGATGTCGATCACCGTGATCGTGGTGAACGCGGCGATCCCGAGGCGGAACGTCGAGGCGTCGCCGGCGATGGCGGTCATGGTCGCCATCGGGTCGTCGGCCACCACCAGGCGGTTGCGGACGGCGAAGTTGGCGTAGATCGCGAGCGCGAAGATCGCGAGGTATCCGGCGCCCGCCCAGCGGGCGACGGCGGACGATGCGGGCGCGGGGGCCGGCGCGCGGGTGGCGCCCGGCGCGTTTGCGGCTGTCATGGCGGTCATGCGGGGACTCCTGTCGGGTGAGGTGGGTCGAGCTGGTGGCGTCAGGGCTGCGAGACGACGACGGCCGCCTTGCCGGCGATGCGGCCGGCCGCGAGCTCGGAGACGGCCTTGCCGGCCTCCGCGAGCGGGAAGGTGCGGGTGAGGGCGGGGCGGAGGTCCCCGGCCTCGATGCGGGACACCAGGTCCTCGAGCGGCGCCGCCGCGGTGACGGACATCAGCCCCATGAGGCGCTGGCGCGTGAACAGCGAGACCAGGGGGGACAGGAGCGCCCGCGTCGAGCCGCCCATGAGCGAGTCGCCGCCCTCGCCGCCGACGATCACGAGCGTGCCCGTGGGGGAGAGGATGCGGCGCAGGCGGCGCAGCGGGGTCAGGCCGCCGGTGTCGATGATCACGTCGAACTCGTGGTTGAGGGCGGTGATGTCGGTGGTGCGGTAGTCGATCACCTCGACGGCGCCGAGCGAGCGGACCAGATCGGCCTTGGCGGCGCTCGCGACGCCGGTGACGGCGGCGCCCGCGGCGACCGCGAGCTGCGCGGCGAACGAGCCGACCCCGCCCGAGGCGCCGAGGACGAGCACGCGCTGCCCGGGGGTGATGGTCGCCCGCTCGACGGCCCGAAGGGCGGCGACGCCGGACACGGGCGTCACGGCCGCCTCCTCGAAGCTCAGCGACGCGGGCTTGCGGACCAGGCGGTCCTCCTTCGCGATGGCGTGCTCCGCGTAGGAGCCCGAGGCCGCGCCGAGCACCTCGTCGCCGAGCGAGAAGCGCGTCACCCCGGGGCCGATGCCGACGACGACGCCCGCGACGTCCTCGCCCGAGATGGGCTGACGGGGACGGCGGAAGCCGAAGCCGATGACGCGCATGACGAGCGGCCGGCCGGTGGCGAGGTGCCAGACGCCGCGGTCGACGCCGGCGGCGCGGACCTCGATGAGCACCTCGCCGGTGCCGGGCGTGGGCGCCTCGACGGTCTCGACGTGGATCTCCTCGGGGCCGGCGTAGCGACGCTGGACGGCGGCTCGCATCGTGGTGGTGGAGGTGGGGACGGTGGCGGTCATGTCGGTTCTCCTTCTCGTGTCGTTGTGACTCGTACTTAGTACGACTTGCTATGCTCGACGGTAGACGTACTTAGTACGACGCGCAAGGGTAGGAGCAGAGAATGTCAGATACCAGGCAGGATGTTCGCAAGCCGCGGCTGTCGCGCGAGCGCGTGCTCGCCGCGGCGATGGAGCTGGCCGACCGCGACGGGATCGAGGCGCTCACCATCCGCGCGCTCGCGGACCACCTCGGGACCAAGCCGATGTCGATCTATCACCACGTCGCCGGCAAGGAGGTGCTGCTCGACGGCATGGTCGACATCGTCTTCTCGGAGATCGAGAAGCCGCCGGCGGAGCTCGAGTGGCGCGAGGCGCTGCGCGTGCGCTGCCGTTCCGCGCGCGAGGTTCTCGGGCGTCACCCTTGGGCGGTGCCCCTGCTCGAGTCGCGCCACCACCCGGGCCCCGAGCTCCTCGCGCACCACGAGTCGGTGCTGGTGACGCTCGACCGCGCCGGCATGCCGCTGCCGCTCGTGGCGCACGCCTACGCGGTCCTCGACAGCTTCGTCTACGGCTTCGCGATGCAGGAGGCCAACCTCGCGGTGCAGCGCGGGGACCAGGACGCGGAGCTGGCGGGGGAGATCGCCGCGGCCTTCGATCCGAGCGCCTACCCGATGATGACGCGCTTCGCGATGGAGCACGCGATGCGGCCCGACTTCAACTTCGGGGACTCGTTCGACTACGGGCTCGACCTGCTGCTCGACGGCCTCGCGCGTGCCGTGGAGCGGGAGCGCGCCTGACGCGCGCGACAATGGACCGTGCCCCTCTACCGTGACGACGCCATCGTCCTCCGCACCCACAAGCTGGGTGAGGCGGACCGCATCGTCACCATGCTCACGCGGCGCCACGGCAAGGTGCGCGCCGTCGCCAAGGGCGTGCGCCGGACGTCGAGCCGGATCGGCTCGCGCATGGAGCCGTTCATGCTCGTCGACGTCCAGCTCTACGAGGGGCGCAACCTCGACATCGTGAGCCAGGTGGAGACCAAGGAGCCGTACGCCCGGCGGATCGCGGAGGACTACGCGAAGTTCACGGCGGCGACCGCGATGGTCGAGACCGCGGACAAGCTGGTCGACCACGAGCGCGAGCCCGCGTGGGACCACTACCGCCTGCTGCACGGCGCGCTCGGCACCTTGAGCCGGGGCGAGCACGAGGCCGGGCTGGTGCTCGACAGCTTCCTGCTGCGCGCGCTCGCGCTCGCGGGCTACGAGCCGAGCTTCAGCGACTGCGCGAGCTGCGGGCGCCCCGGGCCTCACCGCGCGTTCGTCGTCGGCGGGGGAGGCGCGGTGTGCGAGGCGTGCCGTCCGCCGGGGGCGGCGGCGCCGGCGCCGGAGACCTTCTCGCTGCTCGAGGCGCTCCTGGTGGGGGACTGGCTCGTCGCCGATGCGGCGGACCCGCGTCATCGGCGGGACGCGGCGGGGCTGATCGCGGCCTATGCCCAGTTCCATCTCGAGCGCAAGGTGCGCAGCCTGGGTCACGTCGACCGTTCGTAGGCAGGACCGGCGGTATCACCGCGTTATTTAACAGGATGTTCACCAGATCGTGGCCTATCCGTCCATTTCCGGCCGCTAGGTTGGACGCATCGTCCAGAAGGGCGATGAATCCACCTCAGCCGACCGGAGGAGCCCCTGTGCCGCGTACCGTGATCTTCGACTTCGACGGGACGTTGGCGTTGGGCGAGGGACCCCTCGACGCCTACGTCCGGTGCGTGGACGAGGTCGCCGGCGTCGAGGGCTTCGCGGCCGCAGCGGCGACCGAGCGGGCGCGGCTCCTGACCGAGCCGGGCCTGTACCGCGACGCCTATCACGCAGTCGCCGTCGCGGCGGCGGGGCTCGGGATCGACGAGGACGCGCTCCAGCAGGGCTACCTGCGCAGCCGCGACCTGCTCGCGACGGACGATGCGCCCGTCGAGCCCGCGCCCGGGCTCGGGGACTTCCTGGGGCGCCTCGCCGCGCACGCGGAGCTGGTGCTGGTCACCAACGCGCCCGAGACGCGGATCGCAGAGGCGCTCGACGCGCTCGGCGCTGCGGGCGCCTTCGGGCGGATCGTGTGCTCGGCGCGCAAGCCGCTCGGCCTCGCCGCGGTGATCGACGAGGCCCTGAACCACGGCCCCGTGCTGTCCGTCGGAGACATCGACGAGTTCGACCTGGCGCCTGCGCGAGAGCGCGGTGCCGCGACGGCGCTCGTGGGCGCCGCTGCCGCGGCACCCCCAGCCGAGGTCACCTTCGCCGCGGAGCGCCTCGAGCTCCTGTACCCGGCGATCGAAGCGTGGGCCGCCGACTCGGCGCCCCTCGAGAACGTGCCGTCCGGCACGCCCCGCACCACCGGCACCACCCGTTCCTGAGCAGCACCCATCCTCATGAAAGGCACGTCTGACATGCGCACCCCGCTCATCACCGTTGGCCTCGCGGCCTCGGCCCTCGTCGCGCTCGCCGGCTGCAGCGCCGACGCCGACCCCGCATCGACCGCGACCTCCGGCGGGACCGCCGCCGAGGCCGGCTCGGAGTGGCCCACCGAGATCACGCTCGCGCTGATCCCCAACGAGAACGTCACCGACCTCATCACGTCGGTCGAGCCGCTCACCGACTACCTGAGCGAGGAGCTCGGGATCACGGTCGAGGGCGTCGTCACCAAGGACTACCAGGCCGCCGTCGAGGCGATCGGCTCCGGCCAGGCGCAGATCGCGATCGCGGACGCGGGCTCGCTCGCCGCGGCCGAGGACCTCTACGGCGCCCACGCGGTGCTTCAGGACGTCCGCTACGGCGCGTCGCAGTACGCCTCGATGTACTTCACCAACAACCCCGACAAGTACTGCGACGACGAGCCCGTCGAGGCGACCTACGCCGCGACCGGCCAGACGTTCCTCTACTGCAACGGCGTCGCGTCCGGCGAGGACAACACCGGCGTCGGTCCCGTCGCGCAGGACAAGCTCGCGCTGATCGAGGAGGGCACCGCTGTCGCGTTCGGCAACACCACCTCGCCCGCCGGCTACCAGCTCCCCGTGCTCGCGCTCGAGGCCAACGGCGTCGACATCGACTCGCTCGACCAGGTCCCGGTGACCGGCAACGACACGCTGCTCATGGCGGTCTACAACGGCGACGCCGAGGTGGGCTTCGCGTACTGGGACGCGCGGTCCTCGGTCTCCGCGGAGGAGGTCCCCGACCTGGGCGAGAAGGTCGTCGTCTTCGGCCTGTCGGAGATGTACCCCAACGGCGGCGTGGTCCTCTCGGACGAGCTCCCCGCGGACCTGCGCGACGAGATCACGGCGCTGCTCGACGGCTTCGCCGACGTGGACCCGGACACGCTGATGAACATCTTCAGCCAGACCGACTGGGTCCCGGCGGACGCCGCGGCGATCGACCTCGCCCGCGAGGTCAACGCCCGCTTCAGCGGAGAGTGATGAGCGACACCCTCACCAGGTCCGAGGCCGGGGGCGGCACGCCCCCGGCCTCCGGGCCGTGGCCCATCGAGCTCGACGACGTCACCGTGCGGTACCCGAACGGGGTCGTCGCGCTCAAGAACGTCTCCCTGTCGATCGCGGCAGGCGAGATGGTGGCCGTCGTGGGGCTGTCCGGCTCGGGCAAGTCGACGATGATCCGCACCATCAACGGGCTCGTGCAGCCCACGGGCGGACGCGTCACGGTCGGACCCCACGCCGTGAGCGAGCTGCGCGGGCGCGCGCTGCGCGAGGCGCGCGGGGACATCGGCATGATCTTCCAGGCCTTCAACCTCGCGGACCGCGCGAGCGTGTTCCACAACGCGCTGGTGGGCCGCTTCGCGCACATGCCCACGTGGCGGACGATGCTCGGGCTGGCCTCCGCCGAGGACCGCGAGATGGTGATGCGGTCGCTCGACTCGGTCGGCATGCTCGAGAAGGTCTGGCACCGCGCCGGCGCCCTCTCCGGCGGGCAGAAGCAGCGCGTCGCGATCGCCCGTGCGCTCAGCCAGGAGCCGGCGGTGATGCTCGCCGACGAGCCCGTCGCGAGCCTCGACCCGCCGACCGCTCATGCCGTGATGGCGGACCTCGAGGACATCAACGCCTCGCGCGGCCTCACGGTGCTGGTGAACCTGCATCTCATGGACCTCGCGCGTCAGTACACGACCCGCATGATCGGCCTGCGCGCGGGCGAGGTGGTCTTCGACGGCCCCGCCGCGACCGCGACCGACGCGGACTTCGAGGCGATCTACGGGCGTCCCGTCCAGGCACGCGACCGGCTGGGGGAGTGACGTGACGACCACGGCGATCCCGGCGCGACCGCGCACGTGGCCGCGCACGCTCGGCATCGTCGGCGCGCTCGCGGTGCTCACGGCGCTCACCGCGACGCCCGCGCTCGGCGGGGTCGAGATCGACCTGGGTGCGATCGCGAAGAACTGGACCAACGGCGCGGACCGTATCGCTCAGATGATGACGCCCGACCTCTCGGTGCTGCCGCGCACGTGGCAGCCGCTGCTCGAGACGCTGCAGATGGCCGTCGTGGGCGCCGCGATCTCCGCGGCGCTGGCGATCCCGTTGTCGATGTGGGCGGCGCGTCCGACCAACCCGCACACCCCCACGCGCATGGCCGTGCGGTTCGTGCTCAACATGGTCCGCGCCGTGCCCGACCTGGTCTACGCGACGATCCTCGTCGCGATGGTCGGTGTGGGTGCGCTCCCGGGCGTCATCACCCTGGTGCTGTTCGACGTGGGCATCGTGGTCAAGCTGGTCTCCGAGGCGATCGACTCGGCGGACTCCGCCTACATGGAGGCAGGCCGTGCGGCGGGCGGCACCCAGGCCCAGATCAACCGCCTCACGGCGCTGCCGCAGACGTGGCCGGCCTACGTGTCGCAGGTGCTGTACTCGCTCGAGCTCAACGTGCGCATCTCCGCGATCCTGGGCCTCGTGGGCGCGGGCGGCATCGGCCGCCTCATCGACGAGATGCGCGGCTTCTACCGCTACGACGCGCTCTCGACCATCGTCCTGGAGATCCTCATCGTGGTGGTGCTGATCGAGCTCGCGTCCAACGTCCTACGGAAGAGGCTGCGATGACCGCGCTCGCCGTGCGCGCGCCGATCGCGCCGCCCAAGCCCCGCCGCCTCGCGGTGAGGATCGCCTCCTGGGCCGTCGCCGCCGTGGTGCTCGCCGCCTTCGTGGGCCTCGACATCGAGTGGGACAAGCTCGCCGACCTGCCCGGCGACCTGGTCCACTACGGCACGCTGATGTTCTCCGACCCCGACTGGTCGATGCTGCCCGAGGCCCTGCGCCAGACGTGGCGCTCGGTGTCGATGGCGTGGCTCGGTGCGCTGCTGGGCGTGGTGCTGTCGACGATGCTCGGCATCCCCGCGGCCGAGGGCGTGGGCCCGCTGTGGCTCCGCCTGCCGCTGCGCGGGCTGTTCGCCGTGATCCGCGCCGTGCCCGAGGTGGTCATCGCGATCATCATCCTCACCGTCACGGGCCTCACGCCGTTCACCGGCGCGCTCGCGCTCGCGATCGGCGGGATCGGCACGCACGCGAAGTGGACGTACGAGACCGTCGAGTCGGCGCCGGGGGGCGCGGTCGAGGCCGTGCGCGCGAGCGGCGGGGGACTGCTCGCGACCGTGCGCTGGGGGCTGTGGCCCGTGATCTCGCCCGAGCTCGCGTCCCTCGCGCTGTACCGCTTCGAGATCAACGTCCGCACGTCGGCCATCCTGGGGCTCATCGGCGTGGGCGGCATCGGCGACATGCTCACCACCTACACTCAGCATCGGCAGTGGGACACCGTGGGCGTGCTCATCATCGTGGTGGTCGTGGTGACGATGACCATCGACGCCGTCTCCGGCGCGATCCGCCGCAGGATCATGGAAGGGGCCAAGGTTCGTGGCGTGGACAGGAGCTCCTGACGCACCCCCGACGGTGCGCATCGCGGCGCTCGTGCCCTCGCTCGCCAGGGGTGAGCGCAAGGTGGCCGAGGCGATCGCCGCGGACGTCGAGTGCGCCGTCGACATGACGGCGCAGGAGCTCGCCGACGCGGTCGGCGTGGGCCGCGCCTCGGTGGTCCGCACCGCGCAGACGCTCGGCTTCGACGGCTACCCGCAGCTGCGGGTCGCGCTCGCACGCGAACGCGCCCTCGCGGCGCCCGCCGCACCGGTCGCGGAGGGGAGCCTGGGTGTGGTCCAGGCGGCGGTCGATCGCTTCGCCCGGTCCCTGCCGCACACGGCCGCGGCTCTCACGGCGGACGTGGTCGAGGCCTTCGTGACGGCGCTCGACGAGGCCCCCCGGCTGGTGATCGCGGCGAGCGGCCTGTCCGCGCCGCTCGGGCACGACGCGGCGATGCGTCTCACGAGCGCCGGCCGTCCCGTCGAGTTCCAGCCCGACCCTCTGTCGCAGCACATCGCGGCGCGGCAGCTCCGCCCGGGTGACGTCCTGTTCGTCATCTCGGGCTCCGGGGCGACGGTGGGGTCGCTTCACGCCGCCGACGCGGCGCGCGAGGCGGGCGCCACCGTGCTCGCGCTCACGGCCTTCTCGCGCGCGCCGCTCGTGGCGCGCGCCACCACCACGCTGGTGGTGCCGCCCGTGACCGACTCGTTCCAGGACGAGCTCACGCAGACGTCGCGGGCCGCGTTCGCGCTCGTCATCGAGGCGTTGGTCGAGGCGTTCGTGGTGCGCAGGGGCCCGCGTGCGCGGGAGGCGCGCGCGGCGGCGCTCGCCGTGGTCTCCGAGAGCCTGGGGGAGTAGCGGGGTCCCGGTGGCCCGGCCGCTCCGGGGGCGGGCCGTGCCCGACCCTGCCGCGCATCGTCCGCCGATAGGCTGACCGGCGTGACCTACGCCGCCCCGTTCCCGCACGCCTCCGGCGCGACGCCGCCCGCCCTCCCGCCCGAGGCCGTGCCGAAGCACGTCGCGGTGGTGATGGACGGCAACGGGCGCTGGGCGAAGGAGCGCGGCCTTCCCCGCACCGCCGGTCACGAGCGCGGCGAGGCCTCGCTGCTCGACGTGGTCGCCGGCGCGGTCGAGATCGGCGTCACCCACCTCAGCGCCTACGCGTTCTCCACCGAGAACTGGAAGCGCAGTCCCGAGGAGGTGCGTTTCCTCATGGGCTTCAACCGCGACGTGATCCGTCGCCGCCGCGACGAGATGCACTCGTGGGGCGTGCGCGTGCGCTGGGCGGGACGGCGCCCCAAGCTGTGGCGCTCCGTCATCACGGAGCTCGAGAGGGCCGAGGAGCTCACGCAGGACAACACCGGCCTCACGCTCACCATGTGCGTGAACTACGGGGGGCGAGCGGAGATCGCCGATGCCGCCAAGGCGATCGCGATGCGCGTCGCGGCGGGGGAGCTCGACCCGTCCAAGGTGAACGAGAAGACCCTCGCGGCTCACCTGGACGAGCCCGACATGCCCGACGTGGACCTGTTCTGGAGGTCCTCCGGAGAGCAGCGGTCGAGCAACTTCCTGCCGTGGCAGGCGGCCTACGCGGAGTACGTGTTCAGCGACACGCTGTGGCCGGACGTGGACCGCACGCACCTGTGGGCCGCGATCGAGGAGTACGCGCGGCGCAACCGGCGCTTCGGCGCGGCCTGAGAGGTCAGGACCCTTCGGCCGGGGACGATGCGAGGGCGGCGTCCTGCGGCGCGCGGCGGCGGCGCGCCACGAGGTACGCGACGCCGGCGGCGAGCAGCAGCGCGCTCGCGCCGAGCGCCCACGGGGACATGGTGAAGGCCTTGAACGCGGAGTAGCCGACCACCACGTACGCGGTCGCCCACAGCAGGCAGCCGGGGATCATCGCGAGCGTGTAGCGGCCCCAGTGCATGCGCGCGTAGCCGGCACCGCCGTTGACGAGCGACTGGATTCCGAGCGTGAGGAACGACAGCGGGATGGCGATCCAGCCCCAGCGCTCGGTGAAGGCCTGGGCCTTCGCCATCGTGGGGCCCGAGAACCGGCGTGCGATCCGCGCCCGCTTGGAGTGCTGCGCCTCGGCGCGGTCAGCGACCGCATCGGCGCCCGCGCGCGCCCAGCGCGCGATCCAGTAGGTCGCCTGCGTACGGAAGAACACGATGCAGACGAGCGCGGCGAACAGCCACCACCACGGGCCGTTCTCGACGAAGTCGGGGATGCCGGGCATCAGCCCTTCCCCGCGGCCGTGCACTCGGGGCAGACGCCCGTGAGCTCGATCGTGTGGCGGATGTCGCCGTAGCTGTGCTGCTCGGCGATGCGGTGCGCGAAGGCCTCGAACTCCGGCACGTCGATCTCGACCGCCTTGCCGCACGCGCGGCAGCGGAGGTGGTGGTGGTGCTCGTCGCCGGCCTCGCACCGACGGTAGAGGGTCTCGCCGGACTCGGCGACCACGGCATCGACCTCGCCCTGGTCGGCGAGCGACTGGAGACCTCGGTACACCGTCGCGAGGCCGATGGTGGAGCCCTCGGAGCGCAGGCGCTCGTGCCAGGCCTGGGCCGAGCGGAAGTCGCGCGTGTCGAGCGCCTCGAGGATCTCGCGGCGCTGGCGGGTCATGCGAGGCGCGGGTGTCGTGGCGTTCATCGACGGACTCCCTTGAGCAGGCTGGTGACGGCGGCCACCACGACGTAGAGCGCCACACCGAGCACCACGATCAGCGAGCCGGGCTGGATGTCCTGGAACACGGTGATCCAGATGCCCGTCAGGGTCAGCACCGCGCCGATCCCCATGGCGAGGTGCATGGTGCGCGAGAAGGAGCGCGTGAGCAGCTGCGCGATCGCGACGGGCACGATCATGAGGGCGCTCACCAGCAGCACGCCGACCACGCGCATGGCGACCGTGATGGTGACGGCGGCGAGCACAGCGACGACCATGTTGAGCGCATCCACCGGGAGGCCGGTGGAGCGCGCGAACTCCTGATCATGGGTGACGGAGAACAGCGCGGCCCTGAGCCCGAGCCCGATCACCAGGATCAGGGCGGCGAGGCCCACGCTCATCCAGACGTCGCCCCAGGTGACCGTGGAGATCGATCCGAACAGGTAGCCCAGGAGGTTCGCGTTCGAGCCGCCCGCGAGCCCGATGAGGAGCACGCCGGACGCGATGCCTCCGTAGAAGAGGATCGCCATGACGATGTCGGCGGCGGTGCCGCGCGAGCGCATGCGCTCGATCACCACCGCGCCGATGATCGCGAAGAGCACGGCTCCCGGGATGGCGAGCGCGTCCTGCTTCGCGAGGTCGAACGCCGCGCCGGCGAGCCAGCCCGCGGCGACACCGGCGAGGGCGACGTGGCCGATGCCGTCGCCGAGCAGCGCCATGCGGCGCTGGACGAGGTAGGTGCCCATCACCGGGGCCGCAGCCCCGACGAGCAGGCCGACGATGAGCATCCGCTGGATCAGCGGCTCCTGCAGCAGGCTCACGGCGCCTCCAATCCGAGCGAGGAGCCGTCGCGGACGGGCGGGTCGGCATGCGGGTGGTCGTGGTCGTGACCGGGGAGGGCGTGGACGCCGAGATCCTTGGGCGGCACGCCGTCGTAGGTCACGCAGCCGTGCTCGAGGACCACCGCGCGGTCGATATGGCGCGTGAGCGCGCCGAGCTCGTGCAGCACGACGACGATGCCGACGCCCTCCTCCTTGAGGTGGCCGAGCGTGTGGGAGAACTGGACCTGCGACTCGAGGTCGACGCCCGCCATGGGCTCGTCGAGGATGAGCAGGTGCGGCCTGCGGACCAGCGCGCGCGCGATGAGGACGCGCTGCTGCTGTCCGCCCGAGAGGCGGGACACGTCGCGCTTGGCGAGGTCCTCGACCCCCATCGAGGCGAGCGCGGCACGGGCCCGGGCCTTGGCATCGCGGGGCGGGACGAGCCCCCGCAGGCGGGAGCCGACGCGACCGTCCCGCTCACGGCTGCCGAGCAGCCCGGAGGTCACCACCTCGAGCGCGGTGGCGGAGACGCCTCCCGCGGCCGTGATGCGCTGCGGGACGTAGCCCAGCCGGGCACGGGCCAGAGGGGAGGCGGGGGAGCCGAACAGGTCGATGCTTCCCGCGGTGGTGGGGACGGCGCCGACGATCGCGCGGACGAAGGTCGACTTGCCGGACCCGTTGCCGCCCATGAGCGACACCACCTCGCCGGGGCGGGCCGTCAGCGAGACGCCGTGGAGGATCTCGGTGCCCTGAAGGGAGACGCGGACGTCCCGCGCCTCGACCAACGAGGGCGGGACGTCCGTGGGCGTGGACGATTCACTCACAGCCGAGCGCATCCTCCAGCACGGAGAGGTTCCTGGTCATGACGCCAATGTAGTCGTCGCCGTCGGCCACGGTCTCCACGGGGCTGAGGACCTCGGTCTCGACGCCGACGTCGCTCGCGAGGGCCTCGGCGACGGACGCGCTCACGGCGTCCTCGGTGAAGATGGTGGTCGCGCCGGTCTCGGCGATGATGTCCTTGATCTCGAGGATGCGCGCGGGCGAGGGCTCGCTCTCGGGGTCGAGGCCGGCGATGCCCTCCTGGTGCAGGCCGTACGCGTCCGCAAGGTAGCCGAAGGCCTCGTGGCCGGTCACGATGGTGTCGCGCTCACACTGCGCGAGACCCGACTCGTACTGCGCGTCGAGGTCCTCGAGCGCCGCGTGGAGCGTCTCGGCGTTGGCGGTGTACGTGTCGGCGTTCTCCGGGTCGGCCGCGGCGAAGGCGTCGCCGACCGCATCGGCGTAGTGCGCCAGCAGGTCGGGGTCGAGCCAGAAGTGCGGGTCCGACGAGCCGTGGTCGTGCTCGTCCTCCTCCTCGGCGTGGTCCTCGTCGGCGTGCTCCGCCGCCGCGTGGAGCTCGATCACCTCGGCGGCGTCGAGCGCCTCGACGCCGGTGGTCGAGATCGCGTCGTCGACAGCGGGCTGGAACTCCGAGAGGTACAGCGCAAGGTCCGCGGTGCCGAGATGGCGCACGGTGGCGGGGGAGAGCTCGACATCGTGCGGCTCGACGCCGGCCGGGGTCATCGACACCACCACGATGCGGTCGCCGCCCACCTGCTCGGCCACGAACTGCAGCGGGTAGAACGCGGTCGCGACCGTGAGGGCGCCATCGCCGGAGGCGGACCCGTCGACGCTCGGCTCCGAGGTGGAGCAGGCGGTCAGCGTGAGGGTCGAGGCCGCGGCGGCGGCGATGAGGGCGGAGGTCTTCTTCATGGTCGTCATTCTAGGCACAGTTGAGAATGATTGTCGAAATCAGGACTGTGGTCCCAGGCGACCCGCCGGAACGGCGCGCGCTGCGTGGCCCGGTTGTGCGCGCATCGTCCAGGGCGCGACGCGCCGCTAGACTGTCGCGAGCGATTCCGACCCCCTTGCACAAGGAGCATCACGTGGCCGCACCCAGCCGTCTCGACAACGCCATCTCGCTCGCGAAGCGCCGCGGCTTCGTGTTCCCGTGCGGCGAGATCTACGGAGGCACGCGCTCCGCGTGGGACTACGGACCGCTGGGCGTCGAGCTCAAGGAGAACATCAAGCGTCAGTGGTGGCGCGCGATGGTCACCTCGCGTGACGACATCGTCGGTCTCGACTCGTCCGTCATCCTGCCGCCGCAGGTCTGGGAGGCCTCCGGCCACATCGCGGCCTTCGTCGACCCGCTTGTCGAGTGCCTGTCCTGCCACAAGCGCTATCGCGAGGACCACCTGCTCGAGGAGTTCGAGGAGAAGAAGGGCCGCGCGCCCGAGGGCGGCCTCGCCGAGATCGCGTGTGCCGCGTGCGGCACCCGCGGGCAGTGGACCGAGCCGAAGATGTTCAACGGCCTGCTGCGCACCTACCTGGGCGCCGCCTCCGACGACTCCGGGCTGCACTACCTGCGCCCCGAGACCGCGCAGGGCATCTTCATCAACTTCGAGAACGTCATGCGCACCGCGCGCCAGAAGCCCCCGTTCGGCATCGCGCAGGTGGGCAAGTCCTTCCGCAACGAGATCACCCCCGGCAACTTCATCTTCCGCACCCGCGAGTTCGAGCAGATGGAGATGGAGTTCTTCGTGGTGCCCGGCACCGACGAGGAGTGGCACCAGCACTGGATCCAGACCCGCAAGGACTGGTACACGGACCTGGGCATCTCCGAGGACAACCTGCGCCTCTACGAGCACCCGCAGGAGAAGCTCTCGCACTACTCGAAGGGCACCACGGACATCGAGTACCGCTTCGGCTTCCAGGGCTCGGAGTGGGGCGAGCTCGAGGGCATCGCGAACCGCACCGACTTCGACCTGTCGACGCACGCCAAGCACTCGGGCAAGGACCTCAGCTACCTGGACCCGGCCACGAACGAGCGCTACGTGCCGTACGTGATCGAGCCGGCCGCCGGCCTGTCCCGCTCGCTCATGGCCTTCCTGGTCGAGGCGTACACCGAGGAGGAGGTGCCCACCGCGAAGGGCGGCACCGAGACCCGCACCGTGCTGCGCCTGGACCACCGCCTCGCGCCGGTCAAGGCCGCGGTGCTGCCGCTGTCGAAGTCCGCGGACCTGGTGCCCACGGCCGAGAGCCTCGCGAAGGAGCTCCGCGGCGCGTGGAACATCGACGTGGACGTCACGCAGTCGATCGGCAAGCGCTACCGCCGTCAGGACGAGGTCGGGACGCCGTACTGCATCACGATCGACTTCGACACGCTCGACGATCAGGCCGTCACCATCCGTGACCGCGACACCATGCAGCAGGAGCGCGTCGCGCTCTCGCAGGTGAGCGGCTACCTCGCGCAGCGCCTCATCGGGGCCTGACCTTGGGGGCGGGGCACTCGCACTCCGAGGTCCCGCCGCGGGCGTCCGCCGCCACGACGCGCCTCCTGTGGGCGCTTGTGGGCGGCGTGCTCGCGGCGGTCGTCCTGGGTGCCGCGCTCACATGGCCCTCGTCGTGGGACTCGCTCGGGTCGGAGACTCTGCTGTACTCCGACGCGCGCAGGCTCGACGCCACCGTGGTCGCCACCGACCTGGAGTCGGGCGTCACCACGGTCGAGATCACGACCGAGGGTGCCGAGGGGTCGCGCGAGCTGTCTCCCACGGGCATCCCCAACCTCGAGCTCAACCCGGGCGACGAGCTGCGGGTGGTCGAGCTCGACGACGGCAGCGTGGTCTTCTCCGACTTCGAACGCACCTCGCCGATCCTCGCGCTGCTGATCGTCTACGTCGTGCTGGTCGTCGCGGTGGCGTGGTGGCGGGGGATCGGGGCGCTGCTGGGCCTCGCGGCGGCGTTCGGCATCATCGCGTTCTACACGGTGCCGGCGCTGTTCGACGGCGCGAGCGCGCCGCTGGTCGGGCTGGTGACATCGGTGGGCGCGCTCGCGGTGCTCCTCTACATCGCGCACGGCTTCAACGCGCGCACCACCACCGCCTACCTCGGGACGGTGGCGGGCCTCTTCGCGACGGCCATCCTGGGCACGTGGGCCGTCCATGCGGCGAACATCCCCGGGGTGCCCTCCGAGGCGGAGATCAACCTCACGTTCCTGGACGCCTCGATCTCGCTTCACGGGCTCGCGCTGTGCGGGCTCATGATCGCGGGGCTCGGCGTCCTCAACGACGTGACCATCACCCAGGCCTCGGCCGTGTGGGAGCTGGGCAAGGCGCGTCCCGACCTCGGGGCGTGGCAGCTGTTCTCACGCGGCATGCGCATCGGCCGCGACCACATCGCGTCCACCGTCTACACGATCGCCTTCGCGTACGTGGGCGCCTCGCTGCCGCTCATCATGCTCATCGCGGCGTACGACGACCCGGTCTCGGGGGCGATCACCTCCTCCGAGCTCGCGGGCGAGGTGGTGCGGACGCTGGTCGGGTCGATCGGCCTCGTGCTCGCGGTGCCGCTCACCACGGCGATCGGCGCCATGATCGTGGGCTTCAGCGGCGAGGAGGAGGACGATGCGGCTGCCGGGCCGGGCGATGAGCCTTCCGTGGATTCGGGTGCTCATGAGGGCTCGGCTGAGGCTCAGAAGCCCTCGGATGGGGCTTTGACGCGGCCAAATGTGACCGAAACGTGATGTTTTCCACTGATTTGCCCCGTTCCTCTTGACGCGCCATACGCCGTGGCCCCAACCTTGTCGTGGCGGGCATTCGGGGATGCGGATCGCATCCTCTGGGGGACACAGGCGAATGCCGCCGTCCCTCATTGCACGTCGTGGCTGCGCGCCTGGTCGCTGCGCCACGGCGCCTCGCGCCCGGGCTTTCCCTCAGCGGCCCGGGCGCGAGTGCGCCTGCCGTCGGTTGGGCCTCGCCCGGGTGGTGCCGAGCGCTTCGCGTGCGCGCCGCATCGTGCCCGCCCGGGTCCCATCCGGGGCCTGAGAGAATGGACCCTATGACCCCGACCACCCGCCTGCTCCCGCCGCTGCGCATCGGCCCGCTCGAGGTGGACACGCCCGTGATCCTCGCGCCGATGGCCGGCATCACCAACGCCGCGTTCCGCCGCCTGTGCCGCGAGCACGGCGGAGGGCTCTACGTGGCCGAGATGGTGACGTCGCGCGCGCTCGTCGAGCGGACGCCCGAGTCGCTGCGCATCATCGCGCACGACCCGGACGAGACCCCGCGCTCGGTCCAGGTGTACGGCGTCGACCCGGCGACCATCGGCGCGGCCGTGAAGATGATCTGCGAGGAGGACCGCGCGGACCACATCGACATGAACTTCGGCTGCCCGGTGCCTAAGGTCACCCGCAAGGGCGGGGGAGCGGTCCTGCCGTGGAAGCGGGACCTGTTCCGCGACATCGTGCGGGCCGCGGTGCGCGAGGCGTCGAAGTTCGACATCCCGGTCACGGTGAAGATGCGCAAGGGCGTCGACGATGACCACCTCACCTATCTGGATGCGGGCCGCACCGCTGAGAAGGAAGGTGTGGCCGCGGTCGCGCTGCATGCGCGCACGGCTGCCGAGTACTACAGCGGGACGGCGGACTGGTCCGCGATCGCTCGCCTCAAGGAGACGGTCACGTCGATCCCGGTACTGGGCAACGGTGACATCTGGCAGGCCGAGGACGCGATCCGCATGGTCGAGGAGACCGGGTGCGACGGGGTGGTCGTCGGGCGTGGATGCATGGGCCGGCCGTGGCTGTTCGCGGATCTGCAGGCCGCCTTCGAGGGGCGCCCTGAGCGGGTCCAGCCCGGACTGCGCGAGGTTGCGGCCGCCATCTACCGCCACGGCGAGCTCATGGTCGGCCACTTCGGCGATGACGAGGACAAGGCGATGCGCGAGATCCGCAAGCATATGTCCTGGTACCTCAAGGGCTACCCGGTGGGTGGCGAGGTGCGCCGGTCGCTCGGGCTCGTGTCGACTCTTGCCGAGCTGCGGGACATCCTCGACACCCTCGACCTCGAGGCGCCGTATCCGGGCGAGGAGGCCGAGGGGCCACGCGGGCGTCAGGGTTCGGCCCGCGTGCCGGCGTGCCCCGAGGGATGGCTGGACACGCAGGACATCACGCCGGATCTCGAGCTGCGGCTGCGTGAGGCGGAGCTGAGCGTCTCCGGGGGCTGACCCCAGGGTCGAGCTCGTTTCCCCGCCTCCTCGCTCGCTTGCTCGCGCTCCGTGCCCGCGCGCCGTGCGTGCGCCGCGATGGCGCTGCCCGGGCGTGCCGGTGTGGCGCCCGCCGTGGGGGTGGGCGCCGTGGGGGCGGGGTGGTCAGTGGGGTGTGTGTTGGGGGAGGTCGG
>NZ_BBMB01000007.1 GCF_000971235.1 Demequina subtropica | reverse complement strand
CGGCGCAAGAACCGGGTGTTGGAAACCGAGATCGAGATCCTCAAGCGTGCCTCGGCGTACTTCGCACGCGAGAACATCCTCCCAAAATAGGGTTCCGGCTCGTCCATGAGCTGGCCGCCGACGGCTTCGACGTCGCGGTGGCGTGCCGGACCTTGAAGGTCTCCCGTACTGGCTACTACGCCTGGCGGACTCGTCCGCGATCCGCGCGCGCCGTCGCCGATGAGGCGCTCACGGCCACGATCGAACGCATCCATCTGGACTCACGCGGCACCTACGGCGCACCCCGCGTCCACGCCGAGCTGCGGCTCGGCCTGGGCGTGCGTGTGGGTCGCAAGCGCGTCGCCCGGCTCATGCGGGCCGCCGATTTGCAGGGCGTATGCCACCGCAGGAAGCGCCGGGGCTGGAAGCCGGCCCCGGCCCCGCACGACGACCTCGTCAAACGCCAGTTCCGTGCCGACCGCCCCAACCGGCTGTGGTTCTGCGACATCACGCAGCATCGCGCGAAGGACGGCTGGGTCTACTGCGCGGGCGTGATCGACGCCTACTCGCGTCGGATCGTGGGCTGGTCGATCTCGGACCGCATCACCGCGGACATCGTCGTCGACGCCCTCGACATGGCGCGTTGGCAGCGCCGACCCCAGCCGGGCACGATCGTCCACGCCGACCGAGGAGCGCAGTACACGAGCTGGGTCTTCGGGCACCGGCTACGCCAGGCGGGACTGCTGGGATCGATGGGGCGAGTCGCCTCGAGCGTGGACAACGCCCTCATCGAGTCGTTCTGGTCGACCATGCAACGCGAGCTGCTCGACCGCCACGACTGGATCAGCCGCACCGAACTCGCATCCGCGATGTTCGAATGGATCGAGGGCCTCTACAACCCCCGCCGCCGGCACACCTCGCTCGGCGACCTCAGCCCCGTCGAGTACGAAGCCCTTCACACCCGTGCCGCCATCGCGGCATGATCAACACACCACCCGTGTCCACGAGACCGGATCAGGCTCCGCAAGACCGCCAAATCGATGGCCTACCTCGGCACACCGAAGAGCCAGGCACCCCGCGAAAACCCCTGACAGTGCCGAACTCAAACTCGTGAGGTCACGGGATCGACGCCCGTCGGAGCCACCAGAACAGGAAGCCCCCGGAGGATCGCCTCCGGGGGCTTCTGTCGTCACCAGGTATAGGCCTCGGTGAGCTTCCACGAGCCGTCGATCTTCTCGAACATGAAGATGCGCTCCCTCTGAGTGCCCTCATAGTCGTAGTACGCCACGCAGCCAGCGGGGTCGGCCTCGCTGCACTCGCCAGCGATGAAGTCCGTGCCGACGACTCCCCACAGGTCACCGTGCCCCTGCTTCTCCATGAAGGGAACCACGCCCTCGACGCCGTCCGTCTTCGCGGCGGCGAGCATCGCGGTGAAGGTCTCCGTGAGGGAGAGCGCCTCGGCCACAGGCTCGGGCTTGGGCGTCGCCTTCGTGGTCTTCGTCGGCGCCGGCACGGCAGACTCTGTCGGCTCGGGCGTCGTCTCGACGACGGCCTCAGCGACATCCGTCGTGTCGGAGCTGGGCTCCGCAGCGACCGGCTCGACAGTCGCCACGACGAGCGCAGCCTGGGTGTCCTCGGGCGCGCCCTCAGCGGACGAGCAGCCCGCGAGGGAAAGGGTCGCTCCGATGGCGAGCGCGAGGGGCGCGAGCGTGGAGACGGTGTGGTGGGCGAGTCGCTTCACTGGGGACCTTCGTTCGGTGTGTCGGGGAGGTGGTCATGCGTATCGGCCGCCACTTGTCGCGGCCCACGAGGAGGGATTATGGCACCCAGACGCCACCCGACGCGCCTCGGCGCGCTGCCGGGGTCAGCCGCCGTTCGCGAGCACGTCGCGCAGAGCCGCGAACAGCCTCTCCCCGTCCGCGACCGTGATCGCCGTGCACGAGGCGACCGCCGCATCGGCGACCGGAGCGAAGCTCGTGGCGCCCCGCCGCTCCCCCTCGAGCACCACGCTCACATCGAAGGCGCGCTCCTCCACCACGACGCCCGGGTCGATCGCCGCGAGCACCGAGAGCGTGTCCGGGTGCGTCGAGCCGCCCACCCCGTGAGCGGTATCGAAGTCGAACGGCGCCTGGTTCGCACGCACGAAGAACTCGCCGCGACGCGTCCCGAGCGCCCGGATCTCCTCCACGCGGCCGGCATCGAAGATCCCGTCCCGCAACGTCACCGGTGACCACGTGACGAAGCGCAGCCGCGGGAAGTCGGCCGCGACCACCGCCGCAGCCGCCTCGACGTCCGCGTAGATGTTGTACTCCGCGTGCGGGGTGATGTTGCCGACCCCGTCCAGCGATCCGCCCATCACCACGAGCTCGCGCACCCGCCCCGCGAAGCTCGCGTCCCGCTCGACGGCGCGGGCAAGATTGGTGAGCGGCCCGATCGCGATGATCGCGAGCTCCCCCGGCGCCTCCGCGGTGAGACGCAGCAACGCGTCGACGGCGTGCTCAGGCTCGGCCTGCGCGTCGTTCTCCCGCCGCTGCCCACCCACGCCGTCCCCGTGGACGTCCTCCGCGCCGATCCACCCGCCCGCGAGCGCCTCCCGCTCTCCCAGGTGGACGGGGACCTCACCCAGACGACCCGCGACCTCGAGCACCAGGAAGGCGTTGTGCACCTGCTGCGCGAAGTCGACATTGCCTTGCGCGATCGTGATCGCGCGCAGGTCGGCGCGTGGGTCGAGGAGCGCGAGAAGGAGCGCGAAGCAGTCGTCCGAGGCGGTGTCGGTGTCGATCACGAGCGGCACCGGCGGGGTGGAAGGCAAGGTCATGCCGCCGACCGTAGCGAGCGAACGCGGAGGCAGCCAGCCTTGTTCATTTGCGGACACCTGCCGATACAGGATTGACTAGGGACAATCCCAGTGGAGGTGCTGCATGTCCGACAACTTCGGCCGCTACTTCGTCAACGCGATCGTCGCCGGCCTGATCGGTCGTATCGCCACCGTCATCAAGGACGAGATCGAGAAGGCCAAGCAGGAGATCTCGAAGAAGCTCCAGCGGATCGGCATCGGCGTCGGCCTGGTCATCGGGGCCGGGGTGTTCGCCTTCTTCATGGTCGGCGTCTTCATCGCCGCCGCGATCCTGGGCCTTTCCGAGGTCTGGCCCGCATGGCTCGCGGCCCTCACGGTGGGCGGCGCGCTGCTGCTGATCGTGCTGCTGCTCGCGGGCATCGGCTCGGCGCTGATCAAGAAGAACAAGGACCTCACGCCCCACGAGCAGATCGACAACATCAAGTCGACGGTCGGGATGTCCTCCTCGAAGTAGCGCCCGCCGGCGCCACGGCTCCCTCGGCCGTGGCCGCGACGCGCGGCTTGCGCTGCGCGAGCCACACGCCTGCGAGGACCACGGCGGCACCGACAGGCTCGTGCCACCTCAACTCCTCGTGGAGCACCAGGATCCCCAGCACCGTCGCCACCACGGGCACCACGTAGGTGACCGACGCGGCGGTGGTCGCTCCCGCGAGCTTCACCACGCGCCAGAACAGCACGTACGTGAAGCTGGTCCCGAGCACGCCGAGCGCGAGCAGCCCCCACAGCACCTCCGAGCCGAGCGCGAGGGTGTCCGCGGCGGGCGCCGGCGCCACGAGCGCGAACGGCAACAGCAGCATCGCGGAGATGCCGATCTGCACCGCCGACAGCGCGGTGGGGCCTTCGTCGACGCGCGCGAGCAGCATGCGCGACAAGGTGGAGCCGATGCCGTAGCAGGCCGTGGCCGCGAGCATGAGCGCGGCGCCGAGCAGAGGGATCCCGTCGATGTCCCACGCCCCCAGGAGCACGGCGATCCCGAGCGCACCGATCACCAGCCCGAGCACCTGCGCGCGGGTCGCACGCTCGTGCGGGATGAGCACCGCGACGAACAGTGCGGTCCACAGCGGCGTGGTCGCGTTGAGCAGGCTCGCCAGGATGGACGTGATGTGCTGCTGCGCGAGCGGGATCAGCACGAACGGCACCGTGGACAACCCGATCGCGACCACGCCGATGCTCGCGACGTCGCGCGCGGAGAGGCGCGGGCGGTGGCGGGTCACCAGCAGCATCGCCCACAGCACCGCCGCGCCGATCGCGAGGCGACCGAAGCCCACCTGGGTGGCGCTCAGCCCCCGCAACGCGAGCGAGATGAAGAGGAAGCTCGAGCCCCACGACACCGCCGCGACGATGAACGCGGGAACCCAGGCGCGGGCAGGAGCCGCGGTCATGCCCGTGCCGGCAGCGGCCACGCACCCTCGAGCGCGAGCATCGCCGCCTTGACCTCGGTGCCGCCGAAGCCGTAGCTGCCGAGCCTTCCGCCCGACTGCACCACCCGGTGGCACGGCACGAACGGGGCGATGTTGTTGCGCGCGCACGCAGTACCGGCCGCGCGCATGGCACGCGGACGCCCCGCCATCGTCGCGAGCTCCTGGTAGCTCACGGCGCTTCCGGAGGGCACGGTGCGCAGCTGCTCCCAGACCTCCTGGAAGAACGGTCCGCCCTGCTGCACGATCGGGACCGACGCGAGAGCGTCGCCGTCGCCGTCGAGCCAGGCCGCGATCGCGGCGGCCACGTGCGGAAGCTCGCCCGGCTCCCAGCCCCGTCCCTGCATCGGCGCAGGGAGCCCCGCGACCGTGTCGCGCATCGTCCGGAAGCCCGACGAACGGACGACGCCGTCCTCGGGCGTAGCGAGCACGGTGAGCGTGCCGAAGGGCGTCTCGTAGGACGCCCCGATGAGCGGTGCCGATGTCATGACAGCAGGCTACGACCACCGTCTGACACCCGGCACGCGCCCATCGGACATCGCGATGGGCGCGCGCCAGCGTCGTGTGTCACCGCGCGTCGACGCGCGGCACCGGCGCCCCTCCCTCAGAAGGACGCCACAGCCTGCTCGAGGCTCAGCGGCCTTCCTGTGCCGCCGCGAGGAGGGCCTGGACCTCGGCCTCGCGGAAGCGGCGGTGCCCGCCGAGCGTACGGATCGAGCTGAGCTTGCCGACCTTGGCCCAGCGGGTCACGGTCTTGGGGTCGACGCGGAAGATCGCGGCAACCTCAGAAGGGGTGAGCAGCTTCTCGGGCTCCTGCGCAGTTTCAGTCATGAAATTTCGTTCCCTCAGTCCGTGTCGAGCGCCTCGGGGGAGGCTCCTGTGTGCGATGAGACGTCCGACGGAAGCGATTATGACGGCGAAAGGTCACTGTTTCCGTAATTTCCATATTGTGACATGTACGGCGTGTCGCGCCCTCAGACTGTGCGCAGCATGTGACAGACCTCACGGCGGCTTGCGTCGCGGGCGACGATGCGCATCGGTCCGCGCGTCGCGCCGGCCGCGGCGCGCGATCCCGCTTCCAGGGCGGTCGCAACGTGCTGGACACGCGTTGTAAAGTAGGGCAGGAATGACGAGGCGGCGCCCGCACACGAGGCGCGAGAGACCGGGAGGGACGGCGACATGGGGCGAGGCCGTCAGAAGGCTAAGGACGCGAAGATCGCTCGTCAGCTCAAGTACACGAACCACGGTGGTGACCTCCGTGAGCTCGAGCGTGAGCTGACCAGCCGCGAGGCGAGCGCGCCCACCCACACCGCCGACGACTCGGACGAGTACTACGACCGCTGGGCGGACGACGAGGACTGAGTCCTCTCCCGCTCCCCACCGCACCCGCAGTGGTCGGTGGTGGTCGCTTTCCAGCCGTCGTTGCGCGCCAGTGGTAGATCAGTGTCGCTGACGCGCCCACTGCGACCCCTGGCCGGCCCTAGTCGCGCGCAGGACGCGCCGCGCCGCTCAGGGCGCGCGGGTCGTGGCGCATCGGCAGAAACGACAACCAGCGACCACTGCGGTGCGGAAACCCGCCAGAAGCGACCACCATCGACCACTTCAGTGGGGTGGCCGCGTCAGGCGATTCAGGCCCGGTACGCCCCCGAGAGCACCACGGTGCCGCCGTCGACGCCCTTGGCGCCGCGGACCACGTCGGGACCCGTGGGCAGCCCGGCGTCCGCCGACACCGACCCCAGCACCCACGCCGGCACGCCCGCGGCCGCGGAAGCCGCGATCAGCGCGTCGGCGTCCTCCGGAGCCACCACCGCGACCATGCCCACGCCCATGTTGAGCGTCGACTCCAGGTCGTTCCACGGCACGGATCCCGCCGCCTGGACCACCGAGAACACCGCGGGCAGGTCCCAGGCATCGCGCGCGACAGACGCCGCGAGGCCCTTGGGGAGCACGCGCGCGAGGTTCGCCGCGAGGCCGCCTCCCGTGACGTGGGAGAACGCACGGAGACCGGGCACCGAGGCCGCCAGGTCGACGCACAGCTGCGAGTAGATCCGCGTGGGCTCGAGGAGCTCCTCGCCCACGGTGCGACCGAGCTCGGGCACCGACGTCGAGAGCGACCAGCCCGCGTGCGCGACCACGGAGCGCACCAGCGAGTAGCCGTTGCTGTGCAGCCCGGACGAGGCCATCGCGACCACCACGTCGCCGGACCGGACCCGATCGGGGCCCAGCAGCGCCGAGGCCTCGACCACACCGATCGCCGCGCCCGCGACGTCGTAGTCGTCCGGCTCCATCACGCCCGGGTGCTCGGCGGTCTCGCCGCCCACCAGGGCGACGCCCGCCATCTCGCAGCCGACCGCGATGCCACGCACGATGTCCGCGATGCGCTCGGGCACCACCTTCCCGCACGCGATGTAGTCCGTCATGACGAGCGGCTTGGCGCCGCACACGACGATGTCGTCGACCACCATCGCGACCAGGTCCTGCCCGATCGTGTCGTGCACCCCGAGGGCCCGCGCGATGACGATCTTGGTGCCCACGCCGTCCGTCGAGGACGCGAGCAGCGGGCGGTCGTACGCCTTGAGCGCCGAGGCGTCGAAGAGCCCCGCGAACGCGCCCACGCCCCCGAGCACCTCGGGGCCGTGCGTCTTCGCCACGGCCGCCTTCATGAGCTCGACCGCGCGGTCGCCCGCGTGCGTGTCGACGCCCGCGGACGCGTAGGTGATGCCCTGCGGCTCGGTCATGGTTCAGGCCTCCACGGGCTGGGACACCAGCAGGTGCCGGGCGTTCACGGGCGGCTCGACCGGGTAGGTCCCGGTGAAGCACGCGGTGCACAGGCGCTCCTGCGCCTGCTCGGTCGCGGCGAGCATGCCCTCGAGGGAGATGTAGCCGAGCGAGTCCGCACCGATCTCGTCGCGGATCTCGTCGACCGAGTGCCCCACCGCCGCGAGCTCCTCGCGCGTGGGGAAGTCGATGCCGTAGAAGCACGGCCACTGGACGGGCGGCGAGGAGATGCGCACGTGCACCTCGGCCGCGCCCGCCTCGCGCAGCATCGCGACGAGCGCGCGCTGGGTGTTGCCGCGCACGATGCTGTCGTCGACCACGATGAGGCGCTTGCCTTCGATGACCTCGCGCAGCGGGTTGAGCTTGAGCCGGATGCCCAGCTGGCGCAGCGTCTGCGACGGCTGGATGAAGGTGCGGCCCACGTAGGCGTTCTTCACCAGGCCCTGCGCGAACGGGATGCCGGAGGCCTGCGCGTAGCCCACCGCCGCGGGGGTGCCGGACTCGGGCGTCGGGATCACCAGGTCGGCCTCGACGGGGTGCTCCTTCGCGAGCGCGCGGCCCATCGCGAGCCGCGCCATCTGCACCGAGCGTCCGGCGATGGTCGTGTCGGGACGCGCGAGGTAGACGTACTCGAAGATGCAGCCCTTGGGGTCCGCCTCCGCGAAGCGGCGCGAGCGCACGCCGGTCTCATCGATGACGATGAGCTCGCCCGGCTCGATCTCGCGCTCGTGCTTCGCACCGACGATGTCGAGCGCGGCGGTCTCCGAGGCCACCACCCAGCCGCCGGACGGCAGCGAGCCGAGCACGAGCGGACGGAAGCCCTGCGGGTCGCGCGCGGCGTACATGCGGTGCTCGTCCATGAAGACGAAGGAGAACGCGCCCTCCACCTGGGGCAGCAGGTCGATCGCGACCTCCTCGAGCGACTCGAAGCCCTCCGCGCCCAGCAGCGCGGTCACGATCGCCGTGTCCGTGCACTTGCCGCCCTTGAGGTCGAGCCGCTTGGCCATGCCCTCGCGCTCGATCAGCAGGTCGAGCAGCTGCTGGACGTTGGTGAGGTTGCCGTTGTGACCGAGCGCGATGGTGCCGTGCTCGGTGGGACCGAGCGTGGGCTGCGCGTTCGCCCACACGGAGGCGCCGGTGGTCGAGTAGCGCGTGTGGCCCACGGCCATGTGGCCCTGGAGCGCCTCGAGCGCGCCCTCGTCGAACACCTGGGAGACCAGGCCCATGTCCTTGAACACCAGGATGTTCTCGCCGTTCGAGGTCGCGATGCCCGCGGACTCCTGGCCGCGGTGCTGGAGCGCGTAGAGCCCGAAGTAGGCAAGCTTGGCGACCTCCTCGCCGGGCCCGAAGACGCCGAACACGCCGCATTCGTCCTGCGGCGCGGCCTCGCCCTGGAGGAGGTCGTGGTTCAGGCGGCCGTCGCCGCCGCGTCGGGTCGTCATCGACGTGCCGAGGGGGCTGCGGCGGTTCGTCATCGGTTCTCCTTGGTGGCGGACGATGCGCGGTCCATCGACGTGGCGAGCGCGCCGCCGATGATGGCGCCGAGCAGGCACAGCCCGAGGGCCAGCAGCACGAAGACGAGGAAGCGGCCCACGCCCGTCGAGTTGGGCAGGAAGATCGCGAGGACCGCGGCCACGATGATGCCCGCGCCCACGCCGGTGCCGATGAAGCTGCCGAACCTGGGGGCGTTCCGCACGTGCGCCGGGACGGCCACGCTCGCGAGGTCCTCCGGGACCGGGCGCTCACCGGGTGCGGGTGCGGGAGCGGTCTGCTCCTGCTCGGGGAGTCCGGACGCGGTGTCTTCCTGGGGGACGTCGCTCACGTGGCAAGTCTAGGCGGTGCCCGAACGGCCCGTGAACGGGATCCGCGGCCGGACCGGCGCGCGCACGGGACCGCATCGTCCGCTCCGCGCCCGGGACGGGGCCGGCGGCCTGACGTCCGCCGACCCCTCCCGGCCTCCCCCTCGGATGCCCGTCAGCCCTTGGTCGAGCCGGCGAGCAGGCCGCGTACGAAGTACCTCTGGAGCGAGAAGAACACGATCAGCGGGACGATGGTGCCGACGAACGCCGCCGCCGTGAGCAGCTCCCAGTCGTTGCCGCGCGTGCCCGCGAACTCCGCGATGCGTTGCGTGACCGGCGCGGTCCTCACCGTGCCGCCGGAGAACACCAGCGCGACGAGCAGGTCGTTCCACACCCACAGGAACTGGAAGATCGCCACCGACGCGATGGCCGGCACCGACAGCGGGATGACCACGCGTCGGAAGATCTGCGCGTGGTTGGCCCCGTCGACGCGCGCCGCCTCCATCACGTCGCGCGGGATCTCCGAGATGAAGTTGTGCAGCAGGAAGATCTCGAGCGGCAACGCGAAGATCGTGTGCGCGATCCACACCGCCGGGAACGTGCCGCCGATGTCGAGCCACGGGTAGTTGAAGATCTTCAGCAGCGGGATGAGCGCCATCTGGAGCGGCACGATCTGCAGCGCGAACACGAGCACGAAGATCCACGAGGACCCTCGGAAGGGGATCCACGCGAAGGCGTACGCGGCCATGAGCGCGAGCGTGATCGGGAACACCGTCGCCGGCAGCGTGATGACGATCGAGTTGATGAAGTAGACGCCGAGGCTCGCGGACGAGGCGCCGGATTCGGAGAACACCGCGGTGTAGTTGTCGAGCGTGAAGCTCGGGTTGGTGAAGATGGTCCACCAGCCGGAGTTCGCGATGTCCGTGTCGGGCCGGAAGGACGAGACGAACAGCCCGAAGGTCGGGATGGTCCACAGCGCCGCGATGACGATCGCGAAGAACGTCGCGGTGCGCGATGTCAGGCGCTTCTTGACCCGCTTGGCCTTGCCGCCGGACGGCGTCGCGTCGGCGGCGTCGACCACGGGCTCGGGTGCGATGGCGGCGCTCATCAGTGAGTCTCCTTGTGCTGTCGCAGGACCCGGATGTTGTAGATGACGATCGGCAGCACCAGGATGAAGAGCACCACCGCGAGCGCGGCGCCGATCTCGGGCTGCCCGAGCCGGAAGGCCCTGGTGTACATCTCGTTCGCGACCACGGACGTGTTGTACTGACCGCCGGTCATGGTCCGCACGATGTCGAAGACCTTGAGCGTCGAGATGGTGATGGTGGTGACCACCACCACGAGCGAGCCGCGGATCCACGGGAGCGTGACGTTCTTGAAGCGCTGCCACGCGCTCGCGCCGTCGAGCTCGGCGGCCTCGACGATCTCCGCGGGCACGCCCTTGATCGCGGCGGACAGCACCACCATCGCGAAACCGGTCTGGATCCACGCCATGACGACGAGCAGGAAGAACGTGTTCCATGGCGGCGTCTCGACGAACTGGTAGGGGGACAACCCGATCCACACGAGGATCTGGTTGAGCAGGCCGATCTGCGGGAAGCCCTCGGACCGGTACGTATACATGAAGCCCCAGATGATCGAGGCCCCCACGAACGAGATCGCCATGGGCATGAACACCAGCGACTTGAGGATCCGCTCACCCTTGGCGCGGTCGATGAACAGCGCGTAGGCGAGGCCCACCACGGTGGAGATGGTCGGCACGAACACCACCCACAGGAGCGTGTTGCGGAGCACCACCTGCCCGGTCGGGTCGGTGAAGATCGTGACGAAGTTGTCGAGCCCCACGAACTCGCCCGCCTTCGACGTGACCGACTGCCACATGGTCGAGAGCGCCGGCCAGATCATGCCGGCCGCGAGCAGCAGCATCGCCGGCAGGACGAACAGCAGCAGCTGGATCACGTCGCGACCCTTGCGTGGGGCGTTGTCGGCCAGGAACATCACCAGGCCCATCACCGCGAGGAACACCACGATCGCGATCGCGGCGAACCCGAGCTTGGGGCTCTGCTCGGTCCAGAAGCCCTCCATGCGGAGGGCGCCCTGGGCTACACCTGCGAGGGACGTCATCGTCCCCTCCCTTCGATGGCGCGATGCGCCGGCCGGGGGTCACCCGGCCGGCGCATCGCGGTTGACATCAGGACGAGGGCCACGTCCCGTCGATGAAGGCCGTGACCTCCTCCGTGGTCTTGGTGCCCTGGACCCAGTCGGTGATCCCGGTCCAGAACGAGGCGGAGCCGACCTCGGCGGGCATGAGGTCCGCGCCGTCGAACTTGAACAGCGTGTCCTCGCTCTGCAGGAGCTCGATCGCGGCGGTTCCGAGCGCGGAGCTCGCGTTCGCCGGGTCGAGGCCCTGGTTCGCGGAGATGACGCCGCCCAGGCCCACGCGGATGTTCGCCCAGGTGTCGCTCGAGAGGAACGTCTGGAACGCCACCGTGGCCGGGTCGTCGTTGAAGGCCGTGATGAACTCGCCACCGCCGGTGACGGCGTCCGGGTCGTCCGCGTTGACCTTCGGGGTGATGAAGGCCCAGATGTCGCCGTCCTCGGCGACCGTGGTGCCCTCGGGCCAGAAGCCCTCGTAGAACGAGGCCTGGTGGTGCAGCGAGCAGTTGCCGTCGAGGATCGGGAGGCCCGCGTCGCCGAACGCCGTCGAGGCGATCGTCTCGGGTCCGCCGATGCCGCCGTTGACGTAGTCGGCGTTGAGAGCGATCTCGCCGAACGTGTCGAAGGCCTCGACGATCTCCGGGTCGGAGAACTTCACGTCGCCGGCGACCCACGCGTCGTAGGTCTCGGCGCCCTGCTGCCGCAGGACGATGTCCTCGATCCAGTCGGTGCCGGGCCAGCCCGTGGCCTCACCGGACTCGAAGCCGATGCACCACGGACGGTACTGCGAGTTGTCCGCACCGTCGTCGGCCATCTGCGCGGTGAGGGCCATCATGTCGTCCCACGTCTCGGGGACCTCGTAGCCCTTCTCGGCGAACTCGGTGGGCGAGTACCAGATCCAGCCCTTGACGCTGGCCATGAGGGGCGCGGCGTAGAACGTACCGTCGACCGTGCCGTACTCCTTCCAGCTCTCGGTCCAGAACTCGTCGACGTTCGCCTCGACGGACTCGGGGGCCGGGACCACGGAGCCGCCGTTGATGAAGCGGGCCGCGAGGCCGGGCTGCGGGAAGATCGCGAGGTCCGGCGGGTCGCCGGCCTCGACGCGGACGTTCATCTGCGTCTCGAACTCCTGGTTGCCGATCCAGTCGATGGTGATCCCCGTGCAGTCGGAGAACTCCTGCCAGGACTCGACCAGGCGGTCGGCCTCGTCGTCGACCTGGGTGCCGTAGATCTCGACGGATTCGCCGTCGAACATGCCGTAGTCGGCGTAGGCCTCGCAGCCCTCGGCCATGGCGCCACCGCCACCGCCGCTGCTGTCGCCGCTGCTGCCACCGTCGGAGTCCCCGCCGGAGCAGCCGGCGAGCACGAGCCCCCCGATCGCGAGCCCCGCGACGGGTACATATAGACGTCGGTTCATGGGTGATGCGCCTCCTCTTCGTTGAGTTGCAGCCGTGCGCCCGGTCGCGAGGACACGCACGGAGCGGCGCCTGTGAGGTGGGGCCCACCGCACCCCGCCATCGCAAGCGCTTGCAATCGAACGTAGCGGCGCCCCAGGGCGCCCGCAACCTCTCAGCGACCCTCGTACGACATCGTTATCCCCGCGTGACCTGGGCCGATGCGCAATCGGGGCGTCACCCGCGGCGTCGCGCACCGCGCCCAGCCCGCCGCACCGTACAGTGAGCGCCATGATCTGGCTGGCATGGGGCCTCACGGCGATCGCCACGCTGATCGCATGCGTCCTGGGCGCCCTGCTCGCCGTCGAGCGGCGGCGCTCCCGCGCGAGCGCCGAGGAGAGCGCGCAAGCGGGCGAGGCGGCTCTCGCGCTCGCCGCCTCGAACGAGCGCGCGCGCATCGCCCGCGAGATGCACGACGTGGTCGCGCACACCCTCTCGGTCGTGGTCGCGCAGGCGGACGGCGGACGCTTCGCGGGCCGCACCGACGCCGGCGCCGCTCTGTCGAGCCTCGACACGATCGCGGACGTGAGCCGCTCCGCGCTCGCCGAGATGCGCGCGCTGCTCGGGATCCTCCGCGACGGCGACGGCGACGCGGACATGGGCCCGCAGCCGTCGCTCGCGGACATCCCTGAGCTGGTCGCGTCGATCCGCGAGGGCGGCCTCGAGGTCTCGTACGTCACCACCGGAACCCCTCGCCCCCTGCCGATCGGGGCGGGCCTGGCCGCCTACCGCATCGTCCAGGAGGCCCTCACCAACGTGCTCAAGCATGCCGGGCCGCACGTCACCGCGTTCGTGCAGCTGCGATGGGAGGACGATGCGCTGGCCGTGGCCGTCTCCGACGACGGCCGGGGCGCCGCGGCGCGCGGCGACGGCGCCGGGTTGGGCATCGCGGGGATGGCCGAGCGCGCGACCGTCTTCGGCGGCACGCTCACGGCGGGCCCGCGTGCGGGCGGCGGCTTCCTGGTGCGCGCCCGCCTGCCCCTCACCCCTCGCACCGCACCCCTGTCCGAGAAGGAGGACGCATGATCCGCGTCGCGCTCGTCGACGATCAGCAGCTCATCCGTGCGGGCTTCCGCATGGTGGTCGACTCCCAGGAGGACATGACGGTGGTCGCGGAGGCCGGCGATGGCGCCGCCGCGATCGCGACGCTGGCGGCGCTCGACCCTCCGGCGGACGTCGCGCTCGTCGACGTGCGCATGCCCGGCACCGACGGGATCGCGGCGTGCGCGGCGATCACCGGATCGTCCCCCACCAAGGTGGTGATCCTCACCACCTTCGACCTCGACGAGTACGTGGTCGCAGCCATCAAGGCGGGCGCGTCCGGCTTCCTGCTCAAGGACGCGCCGCCCGAGGACCTGCTCGCGGCGGTGCGCACGGTGCACGCGGGGGACGCGGTGATCGCGCCCTCGTCGACGCGCCGGCTGCTCGCCCGCGTCGCGGCCATGCCGGAACCGGTGGACGATGCGCGGCTCGCTTCCCTCACCGAGCGCGAGCGCGAGGTCCTGGCGCTCATGGCACGAGGGCTGTCGAACGCGGAGATCTGCGCAGAGCTGTACCTCGCCGAGCCCACCGTGAAGACGCACGTGGGCCGCGTGCTTGCGAAGCTCGGCGCGCGCGACCGCGTGCAGGCGGTGGTCATCGCGTTCGAGGCAGGCCTGGTCGCACGCGGCTGACCCGGGCATGAGCCCAACGGTTCGGCTCGCTGAGGCGTCGTACCGCTGAGGGGGTGTGCGATGAGGCGTGCCATCGGGGTCGTTGTCGGAGGGCTGCTGTTGGCTGGGTGCATGTCGCCAGCCGCCGAGATCGAGATCACGCGTCCCGCCCCCACGCCGTCCGCGGCCGTCCCGCTCGCCGAGTCCCTCAACGAGGCCGGCCTGCGCATGTTCCGGGCAGCGGCGGAGGACCAGAACCTCGCTCTGTCCCCCACCTCGATCGGGCTCGCCTTCGGCATGGTCGACGCGGGCGCGACCGGCCCGGTCGACGCGGCGCTCGACGAGGTCTTCGCGTATCCCGCCGAGGGCGACGCGCTCCTGAACGCCTTCAACTCGCTGGATCTCGCGATCGCGAGCGAGAAGGGCGACGGCGCCCCGAACGCGGAGGGCGAGACGGTGGACCTGCCGATCGTGCGGGTCGCCAACTCGGCATGGTTCGACGAGGGCTTCACCCCGGACCCCGCGTACATCGAGACGGTGCAGACGTGGTTCGGGTCCCGCGCCAGCCGACTGCCGCTCGTCCAGGACCCTGACGGCTCGCGCGAGGAGATCGACGCCTGGGTGAAGGATCGCACCGCCGGGCTCATCCCCCGGGTGATGCCCGCGTCCGTCCCCGGGCCGGACACGCGCTTCATCCTGGTGAACACGCTGTACCTCAAGGCGCAGTGGTGGAGCCCGTTCAGCGAGGCCGGCACCGACGAGGACGACTTCACGCGGCTCGACGGGTCCACCGCCACCGCGGAGCTCATGGGGCAGTCGCTCACGGCCTCGTACGCGACCACCCCGTCCTACGACGCCGCCGTGCTGCCGTACGTGGGCGACCTCGAGATGGTGCTGATCGTGCCGCGCGAGGGCCGGTTCGACGAGGTCCGTGACGGCCTCGAGGTCGCGGCGCTCGACCAGCTCGACGAGTCCCTCGCCACCGGATACGTCAGGGTGCGGCTCCCCCGGTTCGAGACGGAGTCGCGCGTGGACCTGCGCGAGATCCTCACCGACCGCATGGGCATCGGCGGGCTGTTCGGCGAGATCGGGCTCGACGGCATCGGACCCGAGCTCGAGGTGGACGCCGCCGTCCACGCGACCAAGGTGATCGTGGACGAGGAGGGCACGGAGGCCGCGGCCGCGACCGTGATCTCGGGGATCGCGGGATCCATGCCGCCCGAGCTCGACGCGGAGATCATCGCCGACCGTCCCTTCCTCTACGTGGTCCGGGACACCGGGACCGGCGCGATCCTCTTCGTCGGGCAGTACGTGGACCCGGCCGGCGAGTAGCCGTCATACCTGGGTATCACGCGAGAACGGTGCGAGGGGACGATGCGCGGGCGAGCGGGCCGTCGATAGGTTCGCTGGCATGGACCACCAGGGGGATGAGGCGCTCGCCGTCCGAGCGCGCGGCCTGACCAAGACCTATGGGAGCGGCGGCGCCGCGGTGCGCGCCGTCGACCATGTCGACCTCGACGTTCCTGCGGGCGTGCTCACCGCGGTCATGGGGCCGTCCGGCTCCGGCAAGACCACGCTCGTCCACCTGCTCGCCGGCCTCGACCGCCCCGACGGCGGTCAGGTGTGGGTGGGCGGGGATGAGATCACCGCGATGAAGGACCGCGCGCTGGCGAAGGTGCGCGGGCGCATCATCGGGTTCGTCTTCCAGGGCTTCAACCTGCTGCAGACCATGACGGCGCGCGAGAACATCGTGCTGCCGCTGCGGCTCAACGCGCTTCCCCCTGACGACGCCTGGCTCGACGCGCTGGTCGACATGCTGGGCATCGGACGCGAGCTCGAGCGCCGCCCGTACGAGATGTCGGGAGGGCAGCAGCAGCGCGTCGCGATCGCGAGGGCGCTCATCACCAAGCCGCGCATCGTGCTCGCCGACGAGCCCACCGGCAACCTCGACACCCACGCGAGCGCGGAGATCCTCGCGCACCTGCGGCAGTCGTGCCGGGAGCTCGGGCAGTCGGTGGTGATGGTGACGCACGATCCGACGGCGGCGTCCTACGCCGGTCGCGTGCTGCTGTTCGCGGACGGCAAGGTCGCCGGTCACGTCACGGACCCCACGCCCGACGCGGTGCTGGCCGGGCTGGACGCGCTGGCCGGGGTCGAGCGATGAGGGGCGCGGCGGCGCTGGTCGCGGGCATCGTCGGCGGCGCGGTGATGGCGGCGCAGGTGCCGTGGCACCTCGACGACTGCGCGTCGATCTGCGCCATGGCCTCCGATCCCGTCACGGGGCGCTCGGTCGCCACGCTCGTGATCTTCCTCGCGATCCCCGCCGCGCTGCTCACCGCGGTGCTCGTGTGGACGCTCGGGATCCGGCCCGGCTCCGCGCACGAGGCGGCGGTGCGCGCCGCGCTCGGCGAGGCAGCTCACGCAGGAGTGCGCCGCGCTGCGCTCATCGGCCTGCGCGACGGCGCCGCGGTGGCCGCCGCCGCGTACGCGATCGCCGGCTCGCTCCACGTCTCGCAGGAGACCTCGCACGGCTGGGAGCCGTTCTCGACCTTCACCGACCTGTGGACCACGCGCGCGGTCGAGGCCGTGCTGCTGACGCTCGCCCTCACGGTCGCGCACGCGCTGGCGGTCTGGCGCCCGCAGCGTTCGCCAGCCGAGCGCCTTCGCGAGGACGCCGAGCCGCTCGCTCCCGCCCGCTTCGGTCGGGGCGCACGGATCGCTGCGGGCATCGGCGCCACGGCGGCGGGTGTGGTCGTGGGTCTCGCCCTCACGACCGACCAGGGCGGGGCATCCGCGGTCGTGGCCGCGGGCGTCGCCTATGCGGTCGCATGGGTCGCGGCCATCGGCCTCGTGCTCGGCGCGGTGCTGCCGTGGGCGCGCACGCTCGCGCCGCGGTTCGTCGCGCTCGCGGCGGGGCTGAGCGACGGCGCCGGGGCGCCGAGGTTGGCAGCCGTGCTGGCGGCACGCGCATCGTCCCCGACCAGGGCGGCGGGGCGCGCGGTGATGGCTGTCGGGGCGATCGCCTTCGCGCTCGCGGCGTGGCTGGTGGTGCCCACGGGGGTCCAGCAGAGCGACCGGCTGGCGATGACGCTCATGGTGGACGCGGACGCGCCGGACCTGTCCGAGCAGATCGCGGAGCTGGACGGGGTCGAGCGCGTGGTGGTGGGCGACGTGGTGAGCGGCGTCGAGCGCACACACACCGTCGTCGCCCTCGACCCGTCCGACCTCGCCGGCGTCGACGACGACCTCGCCCGCGCGCTGAGGACGCACCCGGACGCCGTCGTCTCGAGCGCGACCAGCCTGAACGACCTCCAGGCCGATGCGATCGACCCGGACGGGATCGTCCCGTCGGTGCACAGCTCGGAGTCCTACGTCGGCGCCGCAGGCATCGACGCCCCCGGGCTCGGCACGGCGTACCTGGTCTACGTCGAGGCCGGCGCCGCCCGCGAGGCGATCGGCATGGCCGTCGCAGACCTCGACACGGGAGAGGCCTCGTGGGCATCGTCGTCGTTCCGCTACAGCGACGAGCCGGGCACCTGGCAGGGCGTCGCGCCCGCCTCCGTCGCGCTCGTGCTGCTGCTCGCGCCCCTCGCGCTCGGCGCGGTGCGGGCCGGCGGTCGGGACGCCGCGATGCTCGCCGCGCTCGGCGTCGAGGCGCGCATCGTGCGGCAGGCCCTCGCGATCGAGGGCGCGGTCGTGGCGTCGGTCGCGGTCGCGGCCGGTGCCGCTGCCGGGGTCGTCACCCGCATGACGATGTCGGGCCTGGGCGCCGCGCGACGCTCGCTCGGCGGGATCCTCACCGATTCCTATCCCGCGCTGATGCTCGAGTCCGTGCCGTGGAGCCACGTGGTCATGTGGGGCGTCCTCATCTTCGCGGCCTTCGTCTCGGTCACGGCGCTCGCCGCCTCCGCGATCCACCTGGGCACGCCCGCCGAGGCGCTGCGCGACAGCGAGGCCGTGCGATGAGGGCCGCGGCGTCGTGGGCGCTCGTGGTGGCTGGCTTCGGGCTCGGGCTGGTCGCGCCGCCGCTGTGGCAGCCGGCCGATGGCGGCTTCGGATTCTCGCCGATGCTCGGGATCGCCTTCCTGCCCGTGCTGACGGGCCTCATCGGGGCGGTGACGGGCACGCTTCGCGCGGCGCACCTGGCGACCCGGCGTGCCGAGCTCGCCTCGCGGCGTGCGCTCGGGCAGTCCCGCGCGTCCCTGGTCGGCGCCGAGGCGCGACGCGGCGTCGTCGCCGGTGGCGCGTGGGGCCTCGGCGCACTGCTCGCCGGCTCGGTCACGCGGCAGCTGGTCGCGGGCTTCGGCGGCACGGCACCCGACTGGCTGGCAGCGGTGACGCTCACGTTCTTCGCGATCGCCCTGGTCTCGGGCGCGGCGCTCGGGTGGACCGCAGCCGCGGCGTGGGCCACGCGCGGTCGGGGCGAGGACGATGCGCCCGCGGGTCGCGCGCGCCGCCGCCTGCGGTGGACGTGGGTCGCGGGAGGGTTCGCGCTGCTCGGCCTCGCGTGCGTCGCGACCGGCTGGCCCGACGTCTACTCCGCGCCATTCGAGGTCGTCGTCGCGATCGCGGCGGCCATCGGGATGTACCTCGCCCTCCCCACGCTCCTGGTGCGGTGGGGCGCGCTGCTCGGCGCGCGCATCGTCACACGGTTCGCGGCGCTCCTGGGGAAGGGCGCGAACCCCGCGAGCCCGCGAGCGCTGGGGGCGCACGCGCTGGTGCGCCCCGCACCGCTGCGCGCGGCGGCGATCGGAGCCATCGGGTTCGTGGTCGCAGCGGCGGCCGGCGCGACCGTCGCGATCAACGGCAACGCGGCGCGCAACGACGTGGCGCAGACGCTGGCGCCCGACGCGGTGGTGGCCTCGGTCCCCACGCTCGGCGAGGATGCGGGCTCCGCCGCGGCCGCGCCCGGCTGGGCGCCGGCGCTCGACCCCGGGATCGTCGCCGCGCTCGAGGCAGACCCCCGGCTGGTGGTGGTTCCGGCCGCCGCGCTCACCACGTCCGTGGCGCCGCTTCCCGCCGACCTCGCGAACTACGACGGCCAGCTGGGCGGCGGCGGCACGCTGCTGGCGGTCGAGAACGACTCTCTCGACGGGCTCGGCGCGCACAGTCTGCGCGCGGCCTACCTGGACGATGCCGTGGCGATCGACGTCGCACCCGAGCTGCTGGTGGTCGGCGACGTCGAGGTTCGGGTCGACACCCCTGCGGTCGCGGCGCCCTTCGCGGCGATCGAGCGGACGTGGGCGGAGGAGACCTTCGGTCCGGCGCCGGACTCCGCGCTGCTGGTCTACGCGGCGTCGAGCGTGCCCCGGATGCCGGGCGACGCGTCGCAGGCGAGCGACGTCCACGACATCCTTGCCGAGCACCTGCTCGGGGATGCCTACGAGTCGAACGGACTCGACTACTACTGGCTCGAGGAGTCGCGTGCCGACGCGTGGAGCCTCACGTTCCTCGCCGGTCCGTTCCTGCTGGGCGCAGTCGCCATCGTGGTGGTGCTCGCGGCAGCGACGCAGCGGCTGCGCGCGCGAGAGCACGCGACGCTGATCGCCCTGGGGGCTCAGGCGGGGACGATGCGCGCCGCGGCGGCGCTCGAGGCAGCCGTGGTGACGGGCGTCGGCGCGGTGCTCGGGCTCGTCGCCGGGCTCACGCTCGGGCTGGCAACCTCCTCCCTGAACGGCGCCGGCGGCTGGGGCATCCGGCTCTGGAACGTCGGACTCGACCTGACCCAGGTGCCCTGGGCGGCGCTCATCGGGCTCGCCGTGGTGTCCGTCGGGCTCGCGGCCGGGCTTGCTGCTCTGGTCCGCGTGCGTGCGGACGCGATGAGCCCCGCGGAGCAGCTGCGCGCTGCGGAGAAGGAGGGCGTGCTGTGATCCTCGACCTCATGAAGGCGCAGGCCCGAGCTCATCGGGGCTACCTCGCCTGGACCGCCGCGATGCTTACGCTCGGCGTCTCGCTCGCGGGCTACGCCGCCTTCTCCGCTGCGCAGCAGGATGCCGTCGACATGAACGCGGCCGAGGCGTATGGCCTGGCAGGCGGATGGTCCCGGGACGTCTACGTCACCGCGCTGGGCGATGGGGCCTCGACCATGCGCGGAGAGCTCGACGCTGCGCTCGATGCCGCCGACGCCGAGGGCGCCGAGACGGCGGCGATGCTGCGGACCTCGATCCTCACCCTGGAGGTGCCGGGGCGCGGGAGCCGCTGGAGCATGTGGAGCGTCGCGGGGACGCGCGGGAACGTCGACTGGGACACGCTGCTGCTCTCGGGCGAGGCACCCGGGCCGGGCGAGGTCGCCCTCGATGCGTGGTGGGAGTCGCAGGGCGGGGTTGCGATCGGCGACCCGGTGGAGGTCCACGGGGAGGTCTGGTATGACGAGCCCGAGTGGGAGGTGCTCGACCTCGGCACGCTCACCGTCTCGGGCTTCCTGCGACCGGGCGCCGAGGGCCGCTACGCCATCCAGCCCCCCGACGCCGTGCTCGCATGGGACGACGCGTGGGACATCCTCCACTCATGGCACGAGGCGCAGACCGATCCCGAGGCCGCGCTGTGGGGCGACGGGGTCGAGGTCGGCGCACAGGCCGTGACCCCGGCACTCGAAGCCGTCGGCGGATCGGGATGGTCGCCGTGGTTCGGCAGCAGCCGCCCGAGCGGCCGTATCCAGGTGCTCGCCGTCACCAGCATCGTCCTCGCGGTCGCGATGATCGGGATGGCCTTCGCGGTGGGGCGTTCGCAGGCGCAGTCACGTACCGGTTGGGTCGCCACGGCACGCGTCCTGGGCGCGCGACGCTCCGCGATCGCGGCGGCCGCTGCCGCCGAGGTGCTGCTGGTGGGGCTGTTCGCGGGAGTCCTCGGGACGGCGATCGCGTGGGGAGCGGTCGCGGCCGAGTACGCGACCTTCGCCGCCTCCCACCCCGACTCCCTCATCCCGGCGGGCCTCGAGCTCGCCCCGTGGCTGCCGCCCGCGATCGCGTCGCTCGGGCTCGTCATGGCAGCGATCCTCGGCGCGATCCCGGCATTCTGGGCGGCGCGGGTCCCTCCCGCCGCGGCGCTCAGGCCCGTGGTGCCCGTGACCGAGGCGCCGGCCGGACCGCGAGCGCCGTCGACGTGGATCTACGGAGCCTGGGTCGCGCTGTTCCTGACGCTCGTGATGGTCGCGTGGCCCAGCCACCTGACCGGAGCCCGGCTCACCGCGGTCTCGGTGCTCGCTCCGGCGGTGGTGATCGCCACGGTCCCGATGCTCATGCGGACGGCGGGCCTGCTCGTGGCGCACGCCGGCCGTCGGCTCGCGGGAGGTGTGCTGCCGTGGGAGGTCGCGGCGGGCGACGCGCTGCTCGGACGGCTTCGCATCGCGGCGCTCCCGGCAGGCGTGGTGGCGATCGGCGTCGCGGCGCTGACCGGGGCCGTGGCGTGGCACGTGCTCGCGGCGGCCGGCGAGCTCGAGGCCGGGGGCTCGACGCTCGGTGCGTGGGGATGGCTGCCTGCAGGATCCACCTCCCTCATCGCGTCGATGTTCAGCGACGCGTACATGGCCGTCGCCTTGACGGGTCTGGGCGTGCTGGTGCTCGTCGCCTTCGCGGCCTTCGCCTCCGGCGCCCGGGCCTCCGAGGCCGAGGACGAGGCGCGCAGGGCGCTGGGGCTCGCCGCGGGCACCGCCCGAGCCGCGATGGCGCTCCGCTTCGCCGTGCCGGTCCTCATCGGCGTCGGGCTCGGGGTGGTCACCGGGGTCGCGGGCGTGCTCCTCACCTTCCATGGGCCGACCTTCGAGGAGGCGCTGCCGCTCGGCTACGAGGGCGTGCTCGTGCCGCAGGTCGCCGGTCCGGCGTGGGCCCTCGCCCATGCGGGCAACCTGATCGCGCCGCTCGTCGCCATGGCGCTCACCGCCGTCGCCGCGACCGCGACGGGCGCCGTTGTGGCGGCCGCGACGATGGTCCGCTCTTCCCAGCCCCAGAAGGAGTCGCTTCGATGATCCGTCAGCTCATGCGCGAGCAGGCGCGCGCGCAGCGCGCGTACCTCTCCTGGACGGGCGGCTTCATCGCGGTGACCGTCGCGATCGTGGCGTTCGTCGGGGTCATCGCGCTCCAGCAGTTCCGTGTGGTCGCCTACGCCGAGGGCGTGTTCGGGCTCGACGGCGAGTGGACCCGCTCGATCGAGCTCGGACAGCACTACGACGCCCTGGGCGACGCCCCGACGCTCGACGAGCTCGACCGGGTGCTCGACTCCGCCGATGCGGACGGCGCAGTCACCTCCGGTCTTCACGAGGTGACCGGGCTGGGCTTCTGGCTGCCCGGCGCGACCGAGTTCGACGAGGCGGGCTTCCCCGCGGCTCGGATGGCGGCGGAGCCTGCGGGGGTGCGCGGCGCCATCGACTGGGACGCGCTGCTGATCGAGGGCGACGCGCCGTCGTACGGCGAGGTGGTGCTGGATGCCTCCTGGGCCGAGGGAGTCGGGGTCGCGGTCGGAGACACCGTTGCCGCGATGTGGAACGGGGAGCTGGCCGATGGCCCCGCGTGGGACGAGGCCGCGTCGCTCATGGTCTCCGGCCTCATGCGCACGTCCTCCGAGGGGCGCTACGGCTCGAGGGAACCGCTCGCCCTGCTCGACTGGGAGCAGTCGTTCGACCTCGGCGACCGCGACCACGTCGAGGTCGCGGCGCAGCGGTCCACCCCGGACCTCGAGGCCCTCGCCGGGTGGCCTGGGTCGCCGAGCTTCGAGGCGGACACGTCGGCGGCACGTTGGACCGTCCTTGGCCTCACGGCCCTGGTGCTCGCGATCGGGCTCGCCGGCATGGCGTTCGCCGCGGGACGTGCGCAGGCGCAGGCCCGGACGCGGTGGGTCGCGACGGCACGCGTGCTCGGCGCCCGCACTTCCGCGATAGTCGCCGCGACCGTGGCCGAGGTTCTCGCGGTCGGCATGATCGCGGGCCTGGGCGGGCTCGCCATCGGATGGGGCGCCGCCCGCATCGACTGGGCGCTCTACGTGGGCGCTCACGCCGATGCTCTGCTCCCGGCCGCGCCGGCGTTGGACCCCTGGCTCGCCGGGGCCGGGCTCACGCTCGCCCTGGTCCTTGCGGGCATCGTCGGCGGGATCCCCGCGTTCTGGGCCTCCCGCGTCGAGCCTGTCGCCGCGCTCAAGCCGGTCTCTCCGGTGACGACCGGCCGCTCGGCCAGCGCGTACCGCCCCATAGGTCTCCACCTTGCGTGGGCGGCCTCGCTCGCGGCGGTCGCGCTCACCATCATGCCCACCCTGCTCGACAGCAGCAGGCTCGGGTTCGTCGGGCCCCTGGTCCCCGGGATCGGCGCCGTGTGCGCGGTCGCGGCCGGCCTCCTGTCCGTCGCCGTCGTGGTCTCCTGGAGCCGCCGAGCCGCCGCCCTGGCGGGGCGCCGGCTCGTGCGGTCGGCGCGCCCCTGGGCGCTGTCCGCGGGGCTCGCGCTCGAGGGTCGGCCACGACAGGCCTCGGGCCCCGCAGCGGTGCTCGGCGTCGCGGCCGCCGTCCTCGTCGGAGTGCAGACGTGGGCCGCGCTCTACGTCTGGTCGCAAGGCGGCGGGTACAACGCCGACGCGTGGCCGGCGAGCACGGCCTGGTTCCCGGACGCCCTGCTCTACCCGCAGTTCGCCTACTCGGGGCTGAGCCTCATCCCCGCTGTCGCGGCGCTCAGCTTCGGGGCTCTCACGCTCGTCGCGCTCGGCTCCCACCTGGCGACCGCCCGCGCGCATCGTGACGATGCCATCGCGCAGGGCGCGCTGGGTCTCACCCGCCGCGACGCCCGGCTGGCAAACGCACTCGTGCTCGGCGTGCCGATCGCCCTCGCGATCCTGATCGGCGCGGCCATGGGAATCGTGGTCGCGGTCGCCAGCTTCGCCGGCTACGACACCGGGACCGTCGAGGAGGCCGCCCCCGGCATCATGATGCCGCGGCTCATCGGACCTCTCTGGGCCCTTGGCCACGTGTCGCACGCCATCATCCCGGTGGCCGGCGTGGTGCTCATCGGCCTCGCGTGGATCGCGGCGGCCTCGGCGCTCGCGGCCGCCCTGACCCCGATCGGGAGCCGCGAGCGGGTCGCGGCGTGACGGGAGTGCCGCTCGCTGGCGGGACCTGAGGGTCGGATCCGTCCCGGATCCGGCACCTATGTCCCGCCACGAGGCCCGCAGCTAGAGCTCGAGCGGCAGCAGCGCCGAGAGGTCGGACCGCTCCCCCGACGCGTCGACGTCTCCCGCCGCGACTGCATCGTCCCAGCGCACGCGGCCGGTCACGAGGCCAAGCCAGGTCTCGGGCGCGACCTCGACCACCGCCGGAGGCGTGCCGCGGCGGTGCACCGAGCCCTCGACCGCCTGGACCGCGCCCCACGGCGGGACGCGCACCTCCAGGGAGCGCCCGCGCGCGACCGCGGCGAGCTCCTCGAGGCTGAACCGCACGGCCATGGCGACCATGCCGGGATCGACGTTCCCGGCATCGGTGAGCGCGGCCCACTGGGCCACGGCCTCGCGACCGGCTGCGACGGGGATGCGACGACGTGCTGGCATGCGCCAAGCCTGTCACAGGGTCAGTAGTCGAAATCCTCGAAGAACGCGAGCCACGCGGGATGATCGATGACGCCGAAGGTGGGGTGCTCGAGCGGCTCGTCGACCTCGTACTCGAAGGAGAGCACACCCTCGTCGCGCCCGTCCGGCTCGAGCACGTCGAGGATCTCGCCGTCGCCGGAGTGCAGCAGGATCGCGACATCGTCCGGGTCCGCGTCGAGCCCGACCGTCTCGACCTCGAAGCGCACACGCGTCGACGCGGGGAGCGCGAAGAAGTCCACCGAGTCGGTCAGCACCACGGGCGACTCGTCCCAGCGGACGTCGGCGCCGCGCGCCGCGCGCACCTCCGTCACCGCGCCGGCCTCGCCCGTGACGGTCACCGTCACGTCGCCCTCGAGCACGGTGCGGGTCACGTTCCCGTCCTCGTCGACCGCGAGCGGGTCGAGCGCATGTGCGGCCTCGAGGCCGTCAGAGATCCCGTCGCCGTCGGAGTCGTAGAGCAGGGGATCGGTGCCGAACTCGAGCTCGGCACCGTCGTCGAGCCCGTCCCCATCGGTGTCCGCCGTGATGAGATCGGTGCCCAGCTCCCGCTCGCGCAGCGCACCCAGGCCGTCACCGTCGATGTCCGACTCGCCGTCGGGGATCAGCCCGTCCGTGGACGCGAGCGTCGGATCCGTCAGGGTGGTCACCAGCTCGAGAAGGTCCTCGAGACCATCACCATCGGTATCGGGAAGGTGGGGGTCCGTGCCGAGCTTGGCCTCCTGCGCGTCGGACAGGAGGTCGCCGTCGGCGTCGGCCTTCCCATCGAGGCCGGCGCCCGGGGACGATGCGGGGGCCGGGGCCTCATCGGCCTCGGCGGAGCAGCCCGCGAGGAGTGCGGGCAGCAGGGCGAGAGCCGTCAGCGTCGCCGATATGCGCATGGCGCCTCCCCCCTCAACGCGAGGAATCGTCCTCGGTGCCCGTGAATCTAGGGCTGTGCCTGGGGTGACGTCAATGCGCGGCTGCCGCGCGGACGGCGCGCGCCGCGGCACCCGCATCGTCGCCCGCGCGCAGCGGCGCGAGCGTGAATGCGAGCGAGTGGGGCTCGTCGCCCGCGACCGTCGCGAAGGGCAGCGCGCGCTCTCCCCACGTGAGCCCCAGCCCCTGCTGGACGGCGTCGATGCTCAGATGCGTCAGGCCGTCGCGCTCGACCTCGAACGGATGCCCCGCCTCCTCGAGCGCCGCCTCGGTCACGGGGAGCGTCGCGGCCTCGAGAGGCGCGTCGCCCGCGACCACCAAGAGCCCCGCCCCCGCCTCGTCCGTCACGGCCCACCACTCGACGCCGGTGTGGTTGCCTGTCGCCTGCGGGACCACGTTGTCGAACACCTGCTCCTCGACGGTGGAGGTCCACACCGAGATGAGCGCGCCGGTGTCGCGGTCGCGCCACGTCTCGTGGGGACCTGCGCCCAGCCAGGCGAGCTCAGAGAACGCCCCGGGCAGCGTGAGCTCGATGCCCACCGCGGGGATCTCGAAGGCGCGCGAGGTCGCACCGAGCGTCGCCTCGACCGCGATCGCCCCGTCCCCGGTGACGGTGTAGGTCGCCTCCCACGAAGGGCTCCCCGCCGCCGGCACGGTCGCCGCGACGCGGATCACGGCGGCGTCCGGTCCCGCGTCGACGCTCACCGCGACGTCCTCGAGCGCCTCGCCCGCACCCTTCCACGAGAGCGCGTTGTCGGTGACGCCGTTGAGGAGGTCGTTCTGCGTGGGGGCGCGCCAGAAGTCGGGGTGCCAGGGCTCGGCGAGCAGCTCGAGGCCGTCGACCACGTAGGACGCGAGCGCGCCGCTCGCAACGTCGAAGGCGGCCGCGAAGCCGTCGCCGGAGACGGTCGTCGTCCCGGCTGACTCCTCGACAGAGACCTCGCCCCGCTCCCCCGGCGCGACGGCAGCGCCGGTGTCCCACGGCATCGTCGCCTGCAGGGACGCGACCATGTGGCCCGCGGACGCCCAGGCGGTGTCGGAGGCGAGCGCGAAGGAGACCGTCACGCGGTAGGTCGCGCCCGCGACCGGGTCGGCGGGCTCCTCGACGGGCAGCGGGACCCACCCGGTCTCACCCGGCGCGAGCGCGACGTCGAGGTCACCCGAGGACACGGGCACCCCGTCCGCCTCGAGGACCCACGACGCATCCAGGCTCGCGAGGCCCGTGAAGAGGTGCTCGTTGCGCAGCTGGATCCGGCCCGCCTCGAGGTCCGTGTCCACCAGTTCGACGGGCGCGTAGACCGCGGCGAGGTCGATCAGCTCGGGCTGCGCCTCGCGATCGGGGTTCACCACCCCGTTGAGCGTCCAGGCACCCGACGTGGGCAGCTCGCCCCAGTCGTCGCCGTAGGACAGGTACGTCGAGCCTTCGGGCGCATCGTCCGCCACCGGAAGCGCCGCGACTCCGCCGTCGATCGGCAACCGGATCGACTGGTCCGCCCACTGCCACACGAAGCCGCCCTGCATCTCGGGGCTCGTGTCGATGACGTCCCAGAACTCCTCGATGCCGCCCAACCCGGCGCCGAGCGCGTGCTGGTACTCGGTCATGATCCACGGCCGCCCGGTCGTGGTCGCCGCACGTTCCTCGAGCGTCGACACGTACGGGTAGAACACGCCGTCGAGGTCCACGACGGTGCTGTCCTCCTGGAAATGGACCGGCCGCGTCGGGTCGGTCGCGCGGAGCCAGTCGGCGGCCTCGGCGAACACGTCGCCGGGTCCGATCTCGTTGCCCAAGGACCACCACAGCACCGACGCGTGGTTCTTGTCGCGCCCGTACATGCTCACGATGCGGTCCAGCACGGCGGCGTCCCACTCGGGGGCGCCGTCGGGGAAGGGACGCAGCGAGTGCGTCTCGAGCGCCGCCTCGTCGAGCACGTACATGCCGATCTCGTCGGCAAGGCGGTACAGCGCGGGGCTCGCCGGGTAGTGCGAGGTGCGGACCGCCGTGATGTTGTGCTGACGCATCGCGACCAGGTCCGCGCGCGTCTGGTCCTCGGTGAGCGCCTGCCCAGTGTCGGGATGCATCTCCGAACGGTTCACACCCTTGATGTCGAGCGGCATGCCGTTGAGCGTCATGAGCCCCTCGACGATCCCGAACTCACGGATCCCCACGCGCGTCGCGACCGTCTCGATCACGTCCTCGCCGTCGAGCAGCTCGTAGATCAGCGTGTAGAGGTAGGGGTCCTCGGCGGACCAGAGGCGTGCATCCTCGACCTCGATGGCGGACGATGCCCCGGTCGCCTCCCCGACCACGGCGCCCTCCGCATCGTGCAGCGTGGCGCGGGCCGTCGCGTCGCCCACGATGTCGAGGGTGGCCTCCACCGTGGCGGCCCCGAGGTCGTCGTGAACCTCCGTGGTGATCGTGTGGTCCGCCACGTAGGAGGCGGGCGTCGAGTACAGCTCGACCTCGCGGAAGATGCCGGACAGGTCGATCTGATCCTGGTTCTCGAGCCACGAGCCGTCCGACCACCGGTGCACCAGCACCGCGACGGTGTTGGTGCCGGGCCGGATGGCCTCGGTGACGTCGAACTCGGCCGGGGCGTACGAATCCTCGCTGTAGCCCACCTCGACGCCGTTCACCCAGACGGTGAACGCGGACTTGACCCCCTGGAAGGCGAGCACGGTGCGACGCCCGTCCCAGTCCGCGGGCACGTCCACGTCGCGCCGGTACGAGCCGACGGAGCTGTGCTCATCGGGGATCTCGAACGGCGTGAGCTCGCCGTAGGCCTCCCACGGGTACTGCTCGTTGAGGTAGACGAGGTCGCCCGACTCGGAGTCCCCGTAGCCGTCGAGCTGCCAGTGGTGCGGCACCTCGACCGTGTTCCACCCGCGGACGTCGGTGGCGGGGTCCGCGAAGTCGAGGCTCGCGTCGGCGACCGTGGGCGACCAGCGGAAGCTCCACTCGCCGTCGAGCGACAGGAGCCACGGCGAGGCCGCCTCGGCATCGTATGCGCCGAGCTCGAGCGCGGTCGCGGCGTCCGCCACGGGGATCGAGCGCGCCGCTGCCTCGAGGCGGTTCACCTCGAACACCTCGGGCGTGCCGGCCCACGGGGTCGGGTCGGGTTGCGCGAGCGCGGCGAGGCTGGCGGCGAGCGCGCCCGCGCCCGCGAGCGCCACCCAGCCGCGTGCCCTCATGCCCTACCCGCGCATCGTCCCCGGCAGAGGCCTCAGGCGAAGCGCGACGGAAGCGGAGCCTCCCAGGCCTCGTTGAGCTCGGCCACCGGGACCTCGAACTGGCCCTGGACGTCGAGCACGTCACCGCCGGTGACGCCCACGCGCGCGAACGGCACGCCGCGCGCCTCGAGCATCGCCACGAAGCGCGGCTCCTCGGTGCGCGGCACCGTGAGCAGCGCGCGGCCCTGCGACTCGGAGAACAACGCCTGCGCGGGGGTCAACCCGTCGCGCTCGCACACCTCGTCGAGCACGATGCGCGCGCCGACGCCGTAGCGCAGCGCGCCGTAGGCCGCGGCGGCCGCGAGACCGCCCTCGGAGACGTCGCGGGCGGCGTCGACCAGGCCGTCGCGCGAGCACGCGATGAGGATCTCCGCGAGCTCCTTCTCCCACGCGAGGTCGAGCACGGGCGGGAGGCCGCCGAGGTGACCCTGCGTCGAGGCCAGCTCGCTGCCGTCGAGCTCCGGCTTGGTGGCACCGATGAGGAACAGCAGCTGGCCGTCCTCGCGCCAGCCCGACGGGGTCGCGCGGGCGACGTCGTCGAGGATGCCGAGGATGCCGACGATGGCCGTGGGGTTGATCGACGAGTCGATCTTCCCGGGCTCGCCAGTGCCGTTGTAGAGGCTCACGTTGCCGCCGGTGACCGGCACGCCGAGCTCCTGGCATGCGTCGGCGAGGCCGCGGATGGCCTCCGCGAACTGCCACATCGAGTCGGGGTCCTCGGGCGAGCCGAAGTTCAGCCCATCGGTGACGGCGGTCGGCTCGGCGCCCGTGATCGCGACGGCGCGGTAGGCAGCCGCGACGGACTGACGCGCGCCGTTGTACGGGTCGAGCTTGGTGAAGCGGTCGTTGCTGCGCGTCGCGATGGCGACGCCGCGGCCCGTGGACTCGTCGACGCGGATGACGCCCGCGGTGTCCGGGCGCGCGGCCGCGGTGTTGCCCTGCACGTAGCGGTCGTACTGGTTCGTGATCCACGTCCGCGAGGACATGTTGGGGCTGCTGAGGAGCGTGAGGAAGGCCTGCTTCATCGCGTCGCCGGTCGCCGGGAGGTCGCCCGCGAACGCATCGGCCTGGAGCCCGTCCATCCACGCGGGGCGGTGGAACGGACGGTTGTACACGGGGCCGTCGTGGGCGACGGTGCGCGGGTCGACGTCGACGATGCGCTCGCCGTGGTGGTCGATGGTGAGGCGGCCCGAGTCGTTGACCTCGCCGACCACGGCGGTCTCGATGTCCCACTTGCCCGTGATCTCGAGGAACTGGTCGAGCTTCTCCGGCGTGACCACCGCCATCATGCGCTCCTGCGACTCCGACATGAGGATCTCGCCGGCGTTCAGGGTGGGGTCGCGCAGCAGGACGTCGTCGAGCCACACGTGCATGCCGCCCGAGCCGTTCGACGCGAGCTCGGAGGTCGCGCAGGAGATGCCCGCGGCGCCGAGGTCCTGGATGCCCTGGACCACGTCCGCGGCGAACAGCTCGAGGCAGCACTCGATGAGCACCTTCTCCATGAAGGGGTCGCCCACCTGGACGCTCGGACGCTTGGCCGGGACGCCGTCCTCGAAGGTCTCCGAGGCGAGGATGGACGCACCGCCGATGCCGTCGCCGCCCGTGCGGGCGCCGAACAGGACGACCTTGTTGCCCACGCCCTCGGCGGACGCGAGGTGGATGTCCTCGTGCTTCATCACGCCCACGCACAGCGCGTTGACCAGCGGGTTGCCCTGGTAGCAGGAGTCGAAGCGCGCGCCGCCGCCGATGTTCGGCAGGCCGAGCGAGTTGCCGTAGCCGCCCACACCGGAGACCACGCCGTGGACCACGCGGGCCGTGTCGGGGTGGTCGATCGCGCCGAAGCGGAGCTCGTCCATCGCGGCGACCGGGCGGGCACCCATCGCGAGGATGTCGCGGACGATGCCGCCGACGCCGGTCGCGGCGCCCTGGTACGGCTCGACGAAGGACGGGTGGTTGTGCGACTCGACCTTGAAGGTGACGGCCCAGCCGTCGCCGATGTCGACCACACCGGCGTTCTCGCCGATGCCGACCATCAGGCGCTCCTTCATCTCAGGAGTCGTCTTCTCGCCGAACTGGCGCAGGTGCACCTTGGAGGACTTGTAGCTGCAGTGCTCCGACCACATGACGGAGTACATCGCGAGCTCCGCGTTGGTGGGACGGCGGCCCAGCAGGTCGCGGATGCGCTGATACTCGTCGTGCTTGAGGCCGAGCTCGCCCCAGGGCTGCTGCTCGTCGGGAGTGGCTGCCGCGTGCTCGACGGTGTCGAGGTGGGCGGCGGGCTGGGCGGGGGCGTCGGTCATGGTGTCCTCGTGAGAGTGCCGGCGGATACCCGGCAATCCTAGCCGCGCGCTCCCCCTCGCCTCTCCCCCGGACGGCGCGGGCTCAGTTGGTGAAGTCGGGCGTCGTGACGGTCGCGTCAGGGTCGATGAGCACCACCGAGTCCGCCGCGCCGCACGTGGCCGTCCAGGAGTCCGCGAGCGCCGCATCGGCCGCGACCGCAGGGTCGAGCACCTGCACGTCGGTCGGGTAGTCGTGGATGAGAGGCGCATCGGCCACGCGCTCGCCCGCGGGAGCCGTGAGCCAGGGTCCGGAGTGGGAGAGGCCGATGCCGGGGATGGTGGCGGTGAACCCGTCGATCAGCAGCACGCCGATGCGGGTTGTGCCGTCGGTGACGAGCTCCGGGCACACGGTGAACAGCCCATGCGTCTCGAGGCTCACGTAGCCCTCGATCTCGGTCGACTCGCCGGTCCAGGCCGACGCCTCGTAGGTGGGCAGCTCCGCCGGGCGATCCCACAGGACCGCGGTCGCGACCACCGCGAGCGCCGCTCCCGCAACCACGACCCCTGCCGCCGCCGCGCGCCGCGACGGCGCCGGCCCCCGCCTGGTGGGCACGCTGACCGTCCGCTGCTCGCTCATGACCCCCCCTCGATCTCTCCACCGCTCAATCCGTCGGGCGCCGCGAGCGCGAACTGATCGGCTTCGCCGCACGCGGTCACCCACGCGCTCGCGTAGGCGGCGTCCCCAGCATCGGCGGTATCGAGCATGCGACCTTCGACCGTGATCTCGCTCGCGCCGAACGGTGCGGACTCGAGGACCGTGCCGTCCTCGCCGGACTCCAGCCGCGGGCCGTGGTCCTCCCGCACCCCCGTCTCGACCGGGGACGTGGCCGACCACGAGTTCGGCAGCACCACGGCGACCGTGCCGCTGCCGTCCGCGGCGCGCGCGGTCGAGCACAGCAGCTCGGAGGCGGTGAAGTCGAAGGAGAGCCCGTCAGCGACGTGCTCCGCGGTGCCGGACCACTTGTGCGCGGGATACGTGACCAGGGTCGCGTCCTTCCATGTGGTGTCCGAGACCGCGTGGCTCGTCACCGCCTGCACCACCAGCAGCGCTCCGAGCACCACGCCGACCGTCACCAGCGCCACGGTCGCGATCCGGCCCGCGCCAGTACGCGTCTCCATCGTTGCCCCCATGGAGACGTTCTAGCAGGTAGCGGCGGGCACCACCAGGGGATTCGCTCTACTCGAAGATGGCGAGCGGGGTCATCACCACGAACAGGTCGGCCTCCCCGCACAGGTCGATCCACCGCTGCGCGATGGGCGCCTCGTCCGGGTCGTCGACGTCGAGCAGCGCGCCCTCGAGCATCGCGTCCCGGTCCTGGGGCATCTGCGCTCCCGATGCGCGGTCGCGCACCTCGGCCTCGGGCCGGTCGAGCACGACGCGCGGGATCACACCGAAGCGGTGCGCCGTCCAGGTGTCGGGAAGGATCACGCCCACGGTCTGCGTGCTCACGTCGAGCACCCCGGAGACGCACACCGTCCACCAGCCGTGCGGCTCGACCACCACGTCGCTCACCGGCACGCCCTCGCCCGTGAGGTCGCCCGCGAACGTCGCCGTGCGCGCGGGCGCCTCCCACAGCCCGAACCAGGCGATGACCACCACCACCGCCGTCATCGCCGTCAGGCCTGCTATCCGCAAGGCGCGCATGGGTCCATCTTGTCCGGTTCGAGGCGTGCGTCAATGGGAGCCCCCGCCCGGAACACGTGCGGATCGTGTCGGACCGGCGCCTCGCTGGGGCACAGCGCGTGCGATTCGTGTCTCGTTGCGCGGCGCTCCCCGCACGATCCGCACCGATTGCGACGTCGCGAGGGCGCGACACCGCACGATCAGCACGCGTTGCGGCCGCAGCGCCGGGCGGCGCGAGGAGGCTCAGCCCCGCAACGCCTCCGCCACGGCGTCGGCCAGCTGCTCGACGGGCAGCCCCGGCGCATGGACGTGCACACCCTCCGCGTCCTCCCACAGCACGCGGTCCACGCCCGGCAGCTCCCCGAGCGCGTCCGCCACCGCGTGCATGCGCGCCTCGGTGAGCGTCTCCACGATCCGCGGGTGGAGGGCCACGGTGTAGGTGTAGTCGTCGAGCCACGGGGTCTGCACGGTGACGGTCGCGTCGAAGCCGTCGATCTCGATCGTGCGGAGCGCGAGGTCCTCGGCCTTCCCCAGCCGCTCGAGGAACGGTGCGCGCAGCAGCAGCCCGCGGCGGTCGTCCTCGCTCAGCGGAGCATCGTCCGGCCGCGACGGCAGCTCGGTGCGGGCCGCGACGCGCAGCGACGCGAGCACCTCGACCGTGAGCAGGCCCGGTGCCCACGCCTCGAGGATGTGGTGGCTGCGGAACAGCACGCGCTGGATGCCGGGCGCGGCGTCGCACGCGCGCAGGAAGCGCAGCAGCGCGGCCTCGTCGATCGCCCCGGCGGCGAGCATGACGATGGCGTGATGCGTGGCGTCCGACGGCGTGCCGGGCGCGTGCCCGGGCCCCGCATCGTTCACCACCAGGCCGGGGTCCTCCTCGCTGAGGGGACCGAGCACCTCGGACGGCACCGCACGCGGTAGCTCCGCGGGGCGCTCGACCTTCCGCAGGAAGCCGCCCTTGGGGACGAACGACTCGCGCACCTCGGCGGGCGTGTCGAAGTCCGCGTAGGACATCTCGCCGTCCGTGTCGAACCAGCGCAGCACGTCCTCGACGGCGTCCCAGGACGCACGGCCGTGCCCCATGGCGGCGATCGCGTACGGCAGCATCGCGACCGGCGGGCCGCCGGGGCCGAGCACCGGGTCGAGGTAGGTCGCCGATCCCTCGCGTCGGTCGAGCCCCCACGACATCGGACGATGCGCGTCGGCCAGGCCGCCGACGTACACCAGCAGGCCGTCGATCAGCGCGGCGCCGTGCATGGTGAGCTCCTGGCCGAGCTCCGAGCGGTAGGCCCAGTCGGGCTTCACGGCCGAACGGTCGCGGCGCAGGTCGCGCGTCACCCAATCGACGGTGGGCCGCAGCTCGGCCGCGGTGAAGTGGAGGTCGTGACCCGTGGCCTTGCGCAGGCGCGTCGCGAGGTACTCCGCGCTCTTGGGGCTCGAGGCGAGCCATGCCTGGAACCACGCATCGGCCTCGTAGAAGCGGCGCTCGTCCCCGTCGGCGGTGAAGAAACCCATCGAGCCAGGCTAGCCGCGCCGCGTCGCCCTGCGCACAGGTACCCTCGCCTCACCGGAAGGAGCCACCATGACCGAGACCCCCGAGCGCGAGATCCTCACCTGGCAGGGCTACGGCGACGCCTCGCGCGAGCTCGCGCAGATGGTGGTCGACTCGGGCTACGAGCCCGATGTGGTCGTGGCCGTCGCGCGCGGCGGCCTGCCGGTGGGCGGCGCGATCTCGTACGCGCTGGGCACCAAGGGCGTCGGCACGCTCAACGTCGAGTTCTACACCGGCATCGACGAGCGCCTCCCCGCGCCCGTGCTCCTGCCCCCGCTGCTCGACACCGACGCGATGAAGGGCCTCAAGGTCCTCATCGCGGACGATGTCGCGGACACCGGCGAGACGCTCGCCCTGGTGAAGAAGCTCATGGAGGAGCACGCGGGCGAGGTCCGCACCGTGGTGCTCTACGCGAAGTCGCATTCGGTCATCGACCCGGACTACGTCTGGAAGCGCACCGACCTGTGGATCACCTTCCCGTGGTCCGCGCTCCCGCCGGTCACCCCGGGCAAGCCTCATCCCGAGCAGGGCTGACCGCGTCATACCGGGGTATCACCCAGGAACGATGCGCAGGGACGATGCGGCGCGCGGCGTCGCGTCGCTAGCGTGGCCGCCATGCGAGGGATCTTCGGGGGACTGAACGGCGCGCTGGTGCGCGAGCAGTGGCGCGCGCAGCGCCGGTACACGCTGACGGCGGGGGTGATGGTGGCGCTCGCCACTGGGCTGGCCACGTTCGCGGTGGCGTCCGTCATGACGCAGGCAGCCGTAGCCAGCGATGCGAACACGGCCTACGCGGGCGCCGCCGACGCCGAGAACATCGCGACGCTGCCCGGTTGGGGCAACGGCGTGGGCTACCTCCACGGCGAGCAGTTGTACGACCGGTCGGCGACATCCGAGGAGATCGACGCCATCGTGGCCGATGCCGCGGCACAGGGCATCGACGTCTCGGTAAGCCAGGGGTCCTATGCAATCGTCGCCGAGTCCGGCGATCGTGGCATGTACCTCGCGGCGGTCGACCCGGAGTCCGCCGCACCGCTGATGTACGAGGGCGAGGCCCCCGGACCGGGCGAGGTGGCGCTGGCATCCCTGTACGCTCGCGACCTCGCGCTCGGCATCGGCGACACGATCACGCTGGTGGGCCGAGACCTCGAGGGGATACCCGACGCCGACCCGGTCACCTTGACCGTCTCGGGGTTCGCGAAGACCCTCGCCTTCGATGCGGTCGACTACGACGTGACCAGCCTCATCTCGCCCGACAGCCTGGCCGACGTCGCGGCCGTGGGCGGCATTCTCCCCGCGGTGAACGAGCGGGGCGAGCGCACCGGCAGCTACGACATCGTGCTCGCGTGGGACGGGCCGATGGTCGCAGGCCTCGAGGATGTCACAACCACCTGGGAGCGCTCCGACACGTCCCCGTGGCTGAGCTCCAGCCTCGGCGCAGGCGAGATGCTCTCGCTCATGGGTGCCGGCCTGCTCGCCATCGTCGCGGTGGGCGCGGCCATCGCCGCGGGCCGTTCCCAGGGCGAGGCGCGAACGCAGTGGGTCGCGACCGCCCGTGCGCTCGGTGCGACGCGCCGGGACATCGTCGTCGCCGGCGCGCTCGAGGGGCTCGTGGTCGGCGTGATCGCCGGCGCGATCGGGGTGGCAGCCGGATGGGGCGTCGAGGCGTGGATCTACTCGGCGCAGCCCGCGTCGCGCCCCGACGTCTACGGACCCGCACTCGCCGTCCTGCCGCTCGGATACGTAGCGGCACTGCTCGGGCTCGCGATCATCCTCGCGCTCGTGATCGGGTTGGTGCCGGCGCTGTGGGCCTCGCGCGTCGAGCCGAGCGCGGCGCTCAGCCCGCGCGGCGCGACCCACCAGCGCGACGCCGAGCCGAGGAGCCGCCGCGTGCCGCTCGCGTGGCTCGGCGGGATCGGTGCGCTCGGGCTGGCCGTGGCTGCGGGGAACCCGCCGAGCACCACGGGAGGGATCGACGCGATCGCCGTCGGCGCGTGGATCGCGGTCGCGGTCGTGGCCGCCGCGTTCGGCGTGGTCGCCGTGCGTGCCCTGCTGCCGCACGCGAGCGCGGCGCTTGCACGCACCGGCCGTCCGGCGCTGGTGCTCGCCTCCCACGCCCTGGGCCACCGCACCGGGAGCCTCACGGCTGCGGCCACGGGCCTGCTGCTCTCCGCCGGGCTCACCTTCGGCGCGGTGGAGACGACGGTGATGGCCCCGGTGCGCGCCTACGACGATGACCTCATGGCGGCCGGAGCGACTCTCGCGACATGGGACCTGGTGGTGGACGCGCTGCTGGTCTGGTGGCTCGGCGGGGCGCTGCTGCTCATGGCCGGCGGCTTCATGGTGGGGCTGGCGGAGTGGATGGGCCGTGGCGCGGCGCTGCGCGAGGCGGCGACGGCAGGGGCCCTCGGCTTGGACCGCCACGGCAGGCAGATCGCCGCGATCGCACGCGTCGCGGTACCGATGAGCCTCGGGGTGATCGTGGGCGTCGCGCTCGGGCTGCTGGGCGTGGCCGTGTTCGAGGTCTGGGAGCAGCTCGGCGCCGGCGCGTCGACCATCCTCGCGCGCGACCTGCCCGTCGTCATCCTCCGGGCGCTGATCGCGGCGCTCGGCATCGTGGCGGGCGGCGCGGCGGGAGTCGGCATCGCGTCGCTCTTCGCGGCGCGCGGCGTGGACGCGCGCTCCCCTCAGGAGGCGCAGCGGCTCGCGCGCTGAGCCTCAGCCCTTCATCTGCGCGAGCTGGATGAGGTTGCCCACCGTGTCGTCGATCACCGCGACCACCACGGGACCGAAGTCGGTCGGCGGCTGGACGAAGGTCGCCCCCAGCCCGACCAGGCGCTCGTGCTCCGCCTCGAGATCGTCGACGGCGAGCTGGGCCGCGGGGATGCCGTCCTCGACGAGCGCCTCGCGGAAGGGCGCGACCGCGGGGTGGCCGGCAGGCTCGAGCAGCAGCTCCATGCTCGGGTCGCCCGGGTTGCCCACCGTCAGCCAACGGTTGCCGTCGCCCATGTCGATGTCCTGGCGGGGCTCGAGGCCCAGCACGCGCGTGTAGAAGTCGAGCGCCTTGGTCTGGTCGGTCACGAAGACGCTCGCGAGGTGGATGCGGATCATTCGGGCTCCTTGTCTGGCCAACGGCGCGCGATCGCGCGCAGCGGCCGGGTATCGAGGCTGTGCAGCCGGGTGCGGCCCTCACGCCGCGAGGACACCAGGCCCGCCTCCTCGAGCACCGCGAGGTGCTGGGAGATGGCCTGGCGAGTGAGGGAGATGTCGTGATCGCCGAGCAGCCGTGTGGTGATCTCGAACAGGCTCTGGTGGTCGCGGGCCGTGAGCACGTCGAGGATCGCGCGCCTGGCAGGCGCGGCGAGAGCGTCGTACACATCGGCCACCCGGTCAGAATAGGCAAGCAGGCACTTGCACGCAAGCGATTACTTGCACATCGCGCGCGACCACGCCCCTAGACTGACGCGCATCGCCACCCGGGAGGACCACATGACGTACGCAGGAGATCTGACGCCGCACGAGGCCTGGAAGCTGCTCGAGGACGAGCCGCGCGCGATCCTGGTCGACGTCCGCACCGAGGCCGAGTGGCGCTTCACCGGCGTCCCGGACGCCTCGAGCCTGGGAAAGAAGCCCGCGCTGATCGAGTGGGTGACGTACCCGACGATGCAGCGCAACGAGGGCTTCCTCGACCAGCTCAAGGCCACGGGCGCCGAGCCGGGCCAGCCCATCGTCTTCCTGTGCCGCTCGGGCGCGCGCTCCATCGGCGCGGCCGAGGCGGCCACCGCGGCGGGCCTGGGCCCGGCCTACAACGTGCTCGAGGGATTCGAGGGCGCGACCGATGAGAACGGCCACCGGGGCTGGCAGGGCTGGAAGGGCGCCGGGCTCCCCTGGCAGCAGGGCTGACGCGGCGCGTCGACCCGCCCGACGCGCCGTCGGGCCATGCGCGGCAGCCCCGCGTCGAAGCGATTCGACGCGCGCGTGCCGCCGTGGTTCAATGAACCGCGCGGCGCCAACGACGGCCCCGCAGCCACGACAGCACAGGAGCACCTCCCATGGCCGAGCTCGACCTCCCAGTCGACCAGCTGCGCACGTTCACCGCGAGCCTCGACACCCCTGAGGACCTCGACGCGTTCTGGGAGGCCACGCTCGCCGAGTCGCGCGCCGCGCGCCGCCCCACCGAGATCTCCGCACCGGTGGTCGATCTTCCCGGCCTCACCGTCCGCGACGTCACCTTCTCGGGCTTCGGCGGCGACCCGATCCGCGCCTGGCTCGCGACCCCGAAGGGCGCGACCGACCTTCCCGTGGTGGTCGAGTACATCGGCTACGGCGGCGGACGCGGCCTGCCCTACGAGTACTCGCTGCTCCCCGCGGCCGGCTATGCGCATCTCATCATGGACACGCGCGGCCAGGCCTCCGCGTGGGGCAACGGCGGCGACACCGCCGACCCGCACGCGACCGGCCCGTCCGTCCCAGGCTTCATGACGCGCGGCATCGAGTCGCCCGAGACCTACTACTACCGCCGGGTCTTCACCGATGCGACCCTCGCGGTCGACGTGGCCCGCGAGCTCCCCGGCGTGGACGCGGGGCGGGTCGCCGTCAAGGGCTCGTCTCAGGGAGGCGGCATCGCGATCGCGGCGGCGTCGCTCGCCGACGGCGTCGGGGCGGCACTGATCGACGTGCCCTTCCTGTGCAACTTCCCGCGCGCGATCCGCATGACAGACTCCGACCCCTACGCCGAGATCCGCCGCTACCTCGCGGTCCACCGGGGAGGGGTCGAGGCCGTGCACCAGACGCTCGCCTACTTCGACGGTGCGAACCTCGCGCCGCGCGCCACCGCGCCGTCCGTGTGGTCGGTCGCGATCATGGACGACATCTGCCCGCCCTCGACGGTGTACTCCGCCTACAACGCCTACGCGGGACCCAAGAGCATCGTGGAGTACGCCTTCAACGGGCACGAGGGCGGCCAGATGCACCAGGTCGAGCACCACCTCGCGCTGCTCGAGAAGGCGTTGACGCGGCAACCCGCGGCATGAGCATGTGCGCGTCGCGCAGACGGCGCGCACGCGTGCGCGGCAATAGATTTGCCTTGTTGTCGCGCACAACATAAAGTGACGGCAGGGTGTTTCGAAACGCTTCGAAAACGCCCAGGACGAGACGGAGCACCCATGGCGACCATTGCGGAGGTGGCGGAGGCCGCCGGCGTGTCCATCAGCACGGTCTCCTACGCCCTCAGCGGGAAGCGCTCGATCAAGCCCGCGACGCGGGATCACGTGCTCGCCGTGGCCGCCGAGCTCGGCTACGCCCCCAACGCGAGCGCGCGCATGCTCGCCGCTCAGCGCTCCCAGATCATCGCGGTCAGCGAGCCCGTCCACGCCGACACGGACGACACGGCGCACATGACGTTCGCGATGGAGACCACCAAGGCCGCGCGCGCGGCGGGCTACGACACGCTCCTGCTGGTCCACGACGACGCCGTCGAGGGCATGAGCCGCTCCGCCGCGACCTCGCTGGCCGACGGCATCGTGGTGCTCGACGTCGACGAGGACGATCCGCGCGTCGAGCTGTCACGCACCCTGTCCTGCCCCACGGTCTTCATCGGCCTCCCCGCCGACACCGACGGCCTGGTCTGCATCGACCTCGACTTCGAGGCCGCGGCGCGCATCGCGGTCGACCGGCTGGTCGACGCGGGCCACCGCGCGTTGGGCCTCATCTCGCATCGCGAGGACACCGTGCTGCGCGGCTCGAACTTCCCGCGGCGCTTCCTGCGGGGCTTCATCGCGCAGGCCGAGGCCCGCGGCGTCGCCTACGCCGTCACGCACCCGCACGGCCACACCGCGCAGGGCAGCGTCGACCGGCTGCTCAAGAAGCTGCCCGAGCTCGACGGCATCGTGCTCAACACCACCACGGACGTCGCCGCCTCGCTCAGCCCCGCGCTCGCCACGCACGGCCTGTCCATCCCCGAGGACATCTCCACGATCGCGGCCGGCGTGACGTTCTCCACCGGCAGGTTCGCCGTGCCTCTCGACGTCATCCCGCTGGACGCCCACGCCTCGTGCGAGGCCGCGGTCCAGCTGCTCGTGACGGCGATCGAGACCGGCGAGCACCAGCCGCAGACCGTGCTGCTCGTCCCCGACTACCGCGAGGCGGGCTCCGTCCTCGCTCGGAGCCGCGCGCCCCTCACCCCCCATCCGTGATCCGCGCAACGTCGCGCGCGACCTGACGACGGCGACCCGCCGTCACGAGAGGACCCCAGACCCGCCATGAAGTTCACCGACGGATTCTGGCTGCGGCGCCCCGGCGTCGACGCCCACTACGCCGCCGAGGCGTACGACCTCTGGGCCGAGGGCGACACCCTCACCGTCCACGCACCCACCAAGGTCATCCACACGCGCGGCGACACGCTCGGCGGCGCCGTGCTCACCCTGACCCTGTCTTCCCCGCTCGACGGCGTGATCCGGGTGCGCATCGACCACCACCAGGGCGCGCATCGTTCCCCTGGCTTCGGGATGCCGGGCGCGACCGAGGGCGCCGGCGTCGCCGCGACGGACGATGCGGAGGGCACCTTGACCTCCGGCCGCCTCACGGCGCGCGTGCGCCGCGGCGCGCCGTGGAGCCTCGACTTCGAGGTCGACGGCGAGCGCATCACGGGCTCCGGCCACCGCTCGCTCGGGTACATGGAGCTCGCGCCGGGCGCTCCCGTGGCCGCCGAGCCCGTGGGCGTCACCCCCTACTCCGCGACCGGGCTGGCCCCGCATCGTTCCTACGTCCACGAGCAGCTCGACCTGGGCGTCGGCGAGACCATCTACGGCCTCGGCGAGCGGTTCGGCCCGTTCGTCAAGAACGGCCAGACCGTCGACATCTGGAACGCGGACGGCGGCACCAGCTCCGAGCAGGCCTACAAGTCCATCCCGTTCTACCTGTCCTCGAAGGGCTACGGCGTGCTGGTCAACCAGCCGGAGCACGTGAGCTTCGAGGTGGGCTCCGAGGCCGTCGAGAGGGTCCAGTTCTCGACCGGCGGCGAGTCGCTCGAGTACCTGGTCTTCGCGGGCCCCACGCCCGCCGACGTGATCGAGCGGTACACCGCGCTGCTGGGCCGGCCGCCGCGCGTGCCGGCGTGGTCGTTCGGGCTGTGGCTGTCGACGTCCTTCACCACGGACTACGACGAGCAGACGGTCAACTCCTTCGTGGACGGCATGCGCGAGCGCGACATCCCGCTGTCGGTGTTCCACTACGACTGCTTCTGGATGCGCGAGTACAACTGGACCGACGGCGTGTGGGACGAGCGCGTGTTCCCCGACCCGGACCTCATGCTCAAGCGCATGCACGAGGACAAGGACCTCCACGTGTCCGCGTGGATCAACCCGTACATCGGCCAGCGCGGACGCATGTTCCGCGAGGGCGCGGAGAAGGGCTACCTGGTCAAGCGCCCCGACGGCTCGATCTGGCAGTGGGACCTGTGGCAGCCCGGCATGGCGCTGGTGGACTTCACCAACCCCGAGGCGCGCGCGTGGTTCCAGGACCTCATCCGCTCGCTCGCGCGTCAGGGCGTCGACGCGATCAAGACCGACTTCGGCGAGCGCATCCCCACCGATGTGGTGTGGCACGACGGCACGTCGCCCGAGGCGATGCACCACCTCTACACGCAGCTCTACAACGAGGCCGTGTGGGAGGCGCTGGTCGAGGAGAAGGGCGAGGGCAACGCCGTGCTGTTCGCGCGCTCCGCGACCGCCGGCGGGCAGACGATGCCGGTGCACTGGGGCGGCGACAACTCGTCGTCGTACGTGTCGATGGCGGAGACGCTGCGCGGCGGGCTGTCGCTCATGAGCTCGGGCTTCGGCTACTGGAGCCACGACATCGGCGGCTTCGAGGGCACGCCCGACGCGGGCGTGTTCAAGCGCTGGCTCGCGTTCGGGCTCATGTCCTCGCACTCGCGCCTGCACGGATCGAACTCGTACCGTGTGCCGTGGGCCTTCGACGAGGAGGCCGTGGACGTCGCGCGCGTGTTCACCAAGCTCAAGCTCTCGCTCATGCCGTACCTCTACGCCGCCTCGGTCGAGACGACGCGGACCGGCATGCCGATGATGCGGCCGATGTTCCTCGCGTACCCCGGCGACCCCGCGACGCAGCACCTGGACCGCCAGTACATGCTCGGCCCGGACCTGCTGGTCGCGCCGGTGATGTCGGAGTCCGGGACGGTCGACCTCTACCTGCCCGCAGGCGAGTGGACCTCGCTTCTCACGGCCGAGCGGGTGACCGGCGGCCGCTGGGCCCGCGAGACTCACGGCTTCCAGTCGATGCCGCTGTACGTGCGCGCCGGCGCGGTGCTCGCACGCGGCACGCGCGACGACCGCCCCGACTACGACTACCTCGCGGACGTCGAGCTGGTCGTGTACCCGGGCGGGGACGACGTGCGCGACGTGACGCTGCACGCGGCCGACGGCTCGAGCGACACGGTGACCGTGACCGTCCGGGACGGCGCCCTCGAGGCGATCGGCGCCTCGGGCCGCGCCTACGCGGTGCGGGAGGCCTGAGCCTGGACGATGCGGCGGCGGGGCACGCTCGGCCCGCGGCCGCATCGTCCGGAAGACCCCCGAAGTGGGGGCATCACCCCTGGTCATCCGTACTTCCGCAGAGGACCCGCGCGCCGTAGTCTGCGCCTATGGAGCCGCGACGATGAGCCCGGGCGAGAGGGTCGGCAGCGTCGCCTGCTGCGATCCGGAGCCCACCGTCACCCTGCAGAGGAGCTGAGGTCATGGAGATCGGGACCTACGTGTGGATCGCGCTGGCGATCGCGTTCGTGGTCGCCCTGGTGGCGCTGCTGATCCGTCGACCCCCGCGCGGTCGCGCGCGGTGGGTGGTCTACCCGCTGGTCGTGGTCGCGGTGGCGGCAACCCCGTTCCTCGTGACGGTCGGCGTGATGGCGACGACCCGCCTGAAGTAGGTGCCGCCGCGGCCCCTGGTGGACCGGACCACGCCGGTAGCCTGAGCGCATGACCTCGGAAGACGCCCCGCAGCTCCGCCCCGACACCCTCGCCGTCCACGCCGGCCTGCACCGCTCGCAGTTCGAGGAGATGTCCGAGCCGATCTACATGACGCAGGGCTACGTCTACCCGACCGCGCGCGAGGCCGAGGCCGCGTTCGCCGGCGAGATCGAGCGCTACCAGTACTCGCGCTACGCCAACCCGACGGTCACGATGTTCGAGGAGCGCCTCGCCGCGATCGAGGGCGCCGAGGACTGCTTCGCGACCGCGACGGGCATGGCCGCGGTGTTCGTGTCGCTCGCGTCCGTGCTGCGCCAGGGCGACCGGCTCGTGGCCTCGCGCGCCCTGTTCGGGACCTCGATCGCGACCTTCGACGAGTACTTCGCGAACTGGGGCATCACGGTCGACTACGTCGACGGCCACGTCAACGAGGACTGGGAGCGCGCGCTCGCCACGCCCGCGACCGCCGTGTTCTGCGAGTCGCCCACCAACCCCATGCAGGACGTGGTGGACCTGCCGTTCGTCGCCGCGCGCGCCAAGCAGGCGGGTGCGCTGTTCATCGTCGACAACGTCTTCGCGACCCCGCTGGGCCAGAAGCCGCTCGAGCTCGGCGCCGATGCGGTCGTGTACTCCGCGACCAAGCACATCGACGGCCAGGGCCGCGTGCTCGGCGGCGCGGTGCTGGGAAGCAAGGAGTACGTCGACAAGGTCCGCCAGATGGTCCGCACGATGGGCGCGACCATGTCGCCGTTCACCGCGTGGGTGCTCGGCAAGTCGCTCGAGACCCTGGCGGTGCGCGTCAAGGCGCAGGCCTCCTCGGCCCTCGAGCTCGCGACGTGGCTCGACGCGCACCCGAAGGTCGCGGTCGCTCGCTACCCGCTGCTCCCCTCGCACCCCCAGCACAAGCGGGCGAAGGCGCAGATGACGCTCGGCGGGACGCTCGTCACCATCGACATCGCGCTGCCCGAGGGCACCGACCCGCATGGTCCCGAGGCGAAGGCAGCCGCGTTCCGCTTCCTCGACGCGCTCCGGGTGATCGCCATCTCGAACAACCTCGGAGACGCGAAGTCCATCGCGACGCACCCGGCGACCACCACGCACCGCAAGATCGGTCCGGAGCGGCGCGCACGCGTGGGGATGTCCGATGCGACGGTCCGGCTGAGCATCGGCCTCGAGGACGCCGAGGACCTCCGCGAGGACCTCGCGCGCGCCCTCGACGCGATCTGACGCGGCGATCCGGAGCGGGACCCTCGCGTGTTAGCGTCGCAGCCATGAGCAGCGGCGCGACCCCCGCCGCTCGCGCGGCCACCGACGACACCTCCGAGCCCCTGTCGCTGCGCCTTCTCGGCCGCGGATCTGCGGCAGGCGCCGCCGTGATCGCGGCGATCGTCCTCCTGTACGTGGGCGTGCTGCCGGCCCTCGCCGGGTCGGTCTCGGCACCCGCTCCGCCGCGCATCGTCGACATCGGCCAGGGGGCATCGATCCGGGTGACCGAGGACTGGTCGGTCGGCACCGACGCCCCGAACACCGTCACGCTCACCCAGGGCGGTGCGACGCTCGTCATCGCGGCGCCGGTGGAATCCGACCTCCACCCCGCCCAGGCCATCACCATGGTCACCGACACGTGGCTCGAGCAGGGCCAGGGCGACCTCGCCGTGACCGGCTCGCCTCGCGCGTTCAGCACCGACGCGGGGGACGATGCGGTGACGTCCGTGCTCCAAGACCCGTTGCGAGCGGGCCAGGCCTGGGTGGTCTCGGACGGCACGCACATGGTGGTCGCGCTGCTGTCCATGCCCCAGACGGGGTGGGAGGCCGCCTCGGACTCCGCGCAGACGATCGTGCGATCGATCGTGCTCCCGACGCAGGTGCAGCCATGACCGCGGAGATCAGGCCCTACGCGCGCCAGCCGCGTCCGCGCACCGCGACGTTCGTGGACGCCCGCTCGTGGGTGTTCTGGACCGTGGTGGTGCTCACGCTCGGGGCGCTCACGCAGGTCGCGCCGCTGGTGCTCGAGTCGGCGGTCGCGAGCCCGGCGTCGGGCGCGTACGCCGCGTTCCTGTGGGCCGCGTACGGACTGGTGTTCGCGAGCTCGGTCTGGGTGTTCGAGCTCTACGAGCGGCGCCACCTGGTCAACGTCGCCGGCGCGCTCGTGTGGGGCGCGATCGTGGCCGTGGGGCTCGCGCACATCGCCGGCCCGGCGATGCACACCATCGTGGGCGCGCGGGTGGGGGACGACTCGCTCTGGCTGTCCTCGATCTCCGCGCCGCTGGTCGAGGAGCCGCTCAAGGTGCTCGGCGTGGTCGCGCTCGCGCTGGTGCCGGGAGCACGCATCCGCACGGTCGCGGACGGGGCCTTCTACGGCGGCATGATCGGCCTGGGCTTCCAGGTGGTCGAGGGCTTCCTCTACACGGCGCGCACCGCCGCGCTTGCGGGCGAGCCGATGGAGACCGTCACGCAGATGTTCGTGCTCCGCGGCATCGTCGCGGGACTGTGGAGCCACGCGGCGTTCTCCGCGATCGCGGGGGCGGGTGTCGCGTTCTTCTTCGTCTCGGTCGCGCCGGCGCTCCAACGATGGGCGGTCGCGCTGGGCGCCCTCGGTGCCGCGATGGCGCTCCACGCGCTGCTCAACTCGCCCGTGGTCCAGGGCACCCAGGTGACGTCCGCGCTCATCAAGGGCGTCCCGATCGTCGCGGTGCTCCTCACCACGCTCCACGTGAGCCACCTGCGTGAACGCGCGGTGTTCGCCCGCACCGCGCGCGTGACCGTCCCGGACCATCTGGTGAGCCCGGCGGACTTCGAGGGCCTCTCGACGCGGACGCGCCGCCGCCACGCGCGGGCGGACATGCGCGACCGGCACGGCCGCCCGGCCGCCCGCGATCTGCACCGCCTGCAGCGGGCGCAGCTCGCGCTGCTCGTGGCGGCGCACTCCGACGGGATGATCTCCGCGCGCGCGGCCGATGCGGCGGGGCGTGTGACGTCCGCGCGGTCCTCGCTCGCGTGGTCGATCGTGGGCAAGTAGCGCCGCCGAGCCCCGCGCGTGCCGACGTGCCGACGTGCCGGCGCGCCGGCGCGCGGAACCTAGGCGCCTGTCCGGGTACTGGCACCTTTCCTGCACGAGCGTATGGCCGGAACCGTGCGCCACCCCTCGTCCCTTCGCGCAGGAAAGGTGCGAGCACCGCGCAACACCTCCCACTTCCCCACGCTCCCGTCGCGCAGGAAAGGTGCGAGCACGGCGCAACACCTCCCATCGCCCCGGGAGGGCGCGGCCGGGGCCTACCCCCGCAGGCCCCGGAACCGACGCAGCCGCAGCGAGTTGCCCACCACGAACAGGCTCGAGGCGCCCATCGCGCCGGCCGCGATCATCGGGTCGAGCACCCCGGACGCCGCGAGCGGGATCGCGGCCACGTTGTAGGCGAAGGCCCAGACCAGGTTGCCGCGGATGGTCGCGTAGGTCCGGCGCGACAGCGCGATCGCGTCGGCGGCGGCACGCGGGTCGCCCGAGACGATGGTGAGGTCCGACGCCTCGCGCGCCACGTCCGCACCCGTGCCGATCGCGAGGCCCAGGTCCGCGCGTGCGAGCGCCGGCGCATCGTTCACCCCGTCGCCGACCATCGCGACGCGCCGCCCGCCCGCCTGCAGCGAGCGCACCACGTCCTCCTTGTCGCCCGGCAGCACCTCGGCGATGACGCGCTCAATGCCCAGCTCGGCGCCGACGGCCTCGGCGGCGCGGCGGTTGTCCCCGGTGAGCAGCACCACGTCGACGCCCAGGTCCCGCAGCGCCGCGATCGCCTCGGGCGCCGTGTCCTTGACCCGGTCGCGCACGGCGATGGCGGCCTCCGCCGCGAGCGCGCCGCGGGTGGACGAGGCGCCCCCTCCCAGCAGGCCGCCGCCCATCGGGGCCGAACGGCCGACGAAGACCACCGTCTCGCCCCGCCCCTCACGCTCGTGCGCCCACGCGGAGAGCTCCTCGGGAACCTGGTCGAACAGGCGACGCGAGCCGACGGTGACGTCCGCATGCGAGCCGTCCGCACCGGCACGCTGCACCGTCGCGGTGACGCCCTGGCCGGGGGTCGACCTGAAACCCTTGAGCGGCACGCGGCCCTCGCGCGACGCGGCGATCGCGCGTGCGACCGGGTGCTCGGAGCGCGCCTCGACCGAGGCCGCGGCGTCGAGCAGGGCCGCCGCCGCATCGTCTGGGAGCCCCGGCGCGAACGTGCCGGACAGCGACATGCGCCCCTCCGTCACCGTGCCGGTCTTGTCGAGGACCACCGTCTCGAGGCGCCGCGCGTCCTCGAGCGCCTGCGGTCCGCGGACCAGGATCCCGAGCTGGGCGCCTCGCCCCGTCCCGACCATGAGCGCGAGCGGCGTCGCGAGGCCGAGCGCGCACGGGCAGCTGATGATGAGCACCGCGACGGCGGCTGTGACGGCCTCCGTCGTGTCGTAGGTCCAGATGAGCCACACCGCGGCGGTGAGCGCCGCGATCGCGACGACGACGGGCACGAAGACCGCGGCGATGCGGTCGGCGAGCCGTTGGATGCGCGCCTTGCCGGCCTGCGCCTCGTCGACCATGCGCGCGATCTGCGCGAGCATCGTCTCCTCGCCCACCCGCGTCGCCTCGATCGTGAGGGCGCCGTCGACAGCGACGGTGCCGCCGACCACCTCGACCCCGGCGCGCGCCGCGACGGGCACGGGCTCACCGGACACCAGGCTCGCGTCCACGGCCGCCTCGCCCTCGACCACCACGCCGTCCGTCGCGATGGCCTCGCCCGGGCGCGCCAGGAACCGCATGCCCACGCCCAGGTCGGCGCGCGGGATCTCCCGGCCGTCCTCGAGCTCCACGGTCGCGCTCTGGCGCGCGCTGAGCGCGCGGATCGCATCGCCCGCGTGCGCGGACGAGCGCACCTCGAGCCACTTCCCCAGCAGGATCAGGGTGACGATGACCGCGCCGGTCTCGAAGTACACGTGCCCCAGATCTCCCGCGAGGAGGGTCGCGACGGACCACCCCCACGCGACCGCCGTGCCGAGGCTCACGAGCGTGTCCATCGTGGTGGTGCCGTGGCGCAGGCTCTTCACCGCCGAGACGTGGAACGGCCAGCCCGCCCACCACACCACGGGCGTCGCGAGCAGGCCGGCGACCAGCTCCCAGCCGGCGAAGTGCAACGCGGGGACCATCGAGATGAGGACCACCGGGATCGACAGCGCGGCGGCGACGATGAAGCGCCGACGGTAGCCGGCGATGCGGCGGACGTCGTTGCGCTCCTGAGCCTCGGCCTCCTCCGCGCGCGCGTCGAGGCCCGTGACCGCACCGTCGGCCGCGCCCTCGCCGGCCCGCTGGGTGAGCACCTGGTACCCGAGCCCGGCGATCGCGGCGCGCATCATGTCCTCGAGCTCGTCCCTGTCGAGCGTGCCGTCGGGCAGCACGCGTGCGCGCCGCGTCGCGATGTTGACGTCCGCGCCGTTCACCCCCGGAAGCGCGGCGAGCCCGCGCTGGATGCCGCTCGCGCACCCGGCGCAGGTCATGCCGCCCACGGACAGCTCGATCACCGCGGCCCCGGTCGCGGTGGGCTCGGGCGCGGCGGGCTCGGGCGCATCGGGGGCGCCCGCGGGTGCGGTCTCGGTGCTCATGCGCTCACGCTAGGCCTTCCCGTGGGCTGGAAGGTCAAGCGCGAGCACCTGGCAGCGGTTGGGATCGGTGCAGTCGGCGGGGTCCAGCACGTCGGCACGGCGGGCCAACGACGTGAGCTCCGCCTTCGCGGCGAGCAGGCTCGCGATCTGCGCGTCGATGTCCTTGAGGTGGCGGTCGAGCGCGGCTCGCGAGTGCTCGCACGTGCTCTCGCCGCGATCCTTCATGTGGAGGATGTCGCCCGTCTCGGCGAGCGTCATGCCGGACGCCTGAGCGTCCCGGATGAACCGCAGGCGCTCGAGCGCCGTCTCGCCGTACTCCCGGTAGCCGTTCGCGCGCCGCTCGGGCGCATCGAGGAGGCCGATGCTCTCGTAGTACCGCACGGTCTTGGCCGTGACGCCGCCTCTCGCGGCCAGCTCGCCGATCTGCATGCTTCCAGCGTAAAGGAACGTTGGCGCCCGCGGAACGGGGCCAAGGACCCGTTCCGTGGCCCCCACCCCTCCGCGTAGCGTCGGAGCTATGCGCACCGCACCCCGCCGGCTCGGCCTCCTGGGAGGCATCACGTGGCACTCGACGCTCGAGTACGAGCGCCTGCTCCACGAGGGCGTCGCCGCCACGCTGCCCGGCTCCAGCGCGGACCTGCTGATCCGCCACTACGAGTGGAGCGCGGTCGAGCGGGCGCAGGCCGAGGGCGACTGGGACGGCCTGGCGGCCCGGTTCGGCGACGATGCACGCCGCCTCGCCGACGGCGGCGCCGAGGCCATCCTCATCTGCGCCAACACGATGCATCTGGTCGCCGACCAGGTGGCGGAGGCCGCGGGTGTGCCGGTGATCCACATCGTCGACGCGGTCGCCGCCGCGGCCCGCGCGGCGGGGCTCGACCGGGTCGCGCTGCTGGGCACGGGCTTCACGATGCGGATGCCGTTCTACCGCGAGCGCCTCGCAGCGGCCGGGGTCGAGGCGCTGGTGCCGTCCGAGCCGCGCCTCACCGAGGTCCACGCGCTCATCTACGAGCGCCTCGCGCGCGGGATCGTGGACGATGCGGGGCGCGCGCTCATGCGGACGGCCACCGAGGAGCTGATCGGCGCAGGGGCGCAGGGCGTCATCGCGGGCTGCACGGAGATCCCCATGGTCATGACGGCCGAGGACGTCGAGGTGCCGTACCTCGACGCGCTCGCCCTCCACGCGGAGGCCGCCGTGAGGTTCGCCCTCGCCGACTGACCCGACCCCACAAGTGGGGGCACGCGCGGACGAGCGCCGAGGCGCTAGGTTCCTGTCAGGGTTGTCCGAGGGAAGCAGGGACGATGCGACGACGCACCATGACCGCCGGCATGGCGGCCCTCCTGATCGCAGGCGCCCTCGCGGGCTGCTCCCCGTCCGAGGGCGGCCCCCTCGAGGGCCCACGCGTCTCGGCCGGTTCCGTCCTCGTCTGCGGCCCCCGCGGTGACGGGACCGTCTACTTCGGCGAGCCCCTCACGAATACCGGCGATGCCCCGGCGGAGCTGCGCTCGGCCACCGCGAGCGGCGAGAACGTCGCCTCGGTGGAGATCGGCGTCGACCTCGAGGCGGAGGTCTCCGGCCAGATGATCGGCACGATGAGGTGGCCTGCCGACGAGCCCTACGGATACGAGGAGGAGCTGCTCGCCCGCCTCGTCGCCCCCGAGGAGGCGGTGATCGAGCCCGGCGTCACCGCCCAGCTGGTCTTCAGCATCACCGCCGAGGACGCGGCACGGTCCGCGACGGTCGACGACATCGAGGTGCTCTACTCGAGCGACGGCGACGAGAAGCTCGAGCGTGTCCTCGTCGAGTACCGGACGGCACCGGGCTCTTCCTGCGCGGACGAGGACCTCTAGACCCGCGCCACCACCTCGCCGCCGAGCACCGTCACCACGGTCCGCGTCGTCGCGATCTCCTCCGGCGAGCCCGCGAACGGATCGCGCGACGCCACGCACAGGTCGGCCCGTGCACCTGCCTCGAGCACGCCGGAGCCCTCGAGGCCCAGCAGCTCATGGGAGCCGGCCGTGTAGGCGCGCAGCGCCTCCGCGAGCGTGAGCGCCTCCACCGGGTTGAGCGGCCCCGCGTCGGAGCCCGGCTCGCGGCGCGTGACCGCCGTGTGGATCGCCTGCCACGGGTCGGGAGTCGAGACGGGCCAATCGGAACCCATCGCGAGCGAGGCGCCGGCGCGCAGGAAGGACCCGAACGGGTACTGCCACGCCGCGCGTCGCTCGCCGAGGATCGGCACGGTGAGCTCGGTCATCTGCGCCTCGTTGCGCGCCCACAGGGCCTGGGCGTTCACGGTGACGCCCAGCGCCGCGAAGCGCGGCACATCCGCCGGATCCACCACCTGGACGTGGGCGATGTGGTGCCGGCGTCGGCTCCGGTCAGCCGCAGGGATCGCCTCGACCGCGTCGAGCGCCTCGGTGACCGCACGGTCGCCGATCGCGTGGAAGTGCAAGGCGAAGCCCTCGGCCGCGAGCGCGGCCGCGACCGCACGCAGCACCGCCGTCGAGAAGTACGCGATGCCGCGCTCGCCGTCCACGCCTGCACCGCAGTCGCAGCCGGGCTCGACGTACGGCTCGTGCATGGCCGCCGTGCGGTTCTCCGCGACCCCGTCGACCATGATCTTCGCGCTCGAGGTGTCGAAGCCCGCGAGGGCGTTCGCGTCGCGGCGGCGCACGAACGAGGCCACCAGCGCCGGGACGCTCTCGAGCGTCGCATCGCGAGGAACCCACAGCGCCCCCGAGACCCGGGCCGCGAGCGAGCCGTCGGCGATCAGCGCGGTGTACGCGGGCGTCGCGTCGGAGTGGCCGCCGTACTCGCCGACGATCGCCTCCTGCCAGGCGGTCACCCCGTGCCTCAGGAGGGTGCCCGCGGCGACCGCCAGACCCGCACGCGCATCGTCCTCGGACACGGGAGGCAGGTGCCGCTCGACCAGCGCCATCGCACCCTCGTGCAGCGTGCCCGTCGGGCTCCCCGTGCCGTCGCGCTCGATGCGTCCGTCCTCGGGATCCGGAGTGTCCGCGTCGATCCCCGCCGCCCGGAGCGCGGCGGAGTTGACCCACGCCCCGTGGTGGTCGGCGTTGACCAGGAACGTCGGCACGTCCCCGGTGACGGCGTCGAGCGCCGCGGCGGTCGGGGTGCCGCCCTCGTAGTCGGACATGTGCCAGCCGCCGCCGACGATCCACGGGCCCTCATGCGCCGCGGCGTACGCGGCCACCCGCGCGAGGCACTCCTCGGCGCCGTGGGCCGCGCTCACGTCGAGCCCGAGCGCCTCGATGCCGGCCATCGCGGCGTGCACGTGCGCATCGGCGAAGCTCGCATGGACCAGACCACCGGCCGCGTCGACCACCTCGGCGCCCGCCGCATCGTCCCGCGCCGCGAGCTCCTCGCCCGCGCCGATCGCGCGCACGACGCCGCCGACCACCAGCACGGCGTCGCCGTCGAGGAAGGCGCCATCGGACCAGAGGACGCCGCCGCGGATCAGCAGCGCGCTCACGCCCGTCACCACCCGACCGCGTCGAGCGCCTCGGCGGCCACGTCGAACGGGTCGCGGTCGCCCGTGTCGACGGTCGCGTCCTCGAGCCCGGCCGCATCGAGCAGCGCGTCGAGCTCGATGGTGCGCTCCCGCGCCCAGTCCAGCCAGCGCTCGGACACCGGTCGCCGGTCGAAGCGCACGAGCCGGGCCTCGAGCGGCGCCGCCACCCGCACCACCGCGACGTCGGGCGCCGTCCCGCCGCCGAGCGCGCGCGCGAGGGCCGCGAGAGCCTCGGCCGTCTCCACCGCGCACGCGAGCACGATGTTCCCCACGCCCCGGTCGCGGTGCAGGGGAGCGAGCAGCGCGAGAGAGCGCAGCAGCAGCGCCTCGTTGCCGGGATCGTGCGGCGCTGCGGGGTACGACTGGATCAGCGCATCGGCGTCGAGGAACGCCGTGCGGGCGCCGCGCTCCGCAAGCAGCTCGTGGATCGCGCCGCCCACGGCTGTCTTGCCCGCGCCGAGCGTGCCGGTGACGATCAGCACGCGGGGCGCCAGGTCGAGCCCGTAGCAGACCGAGTCGGGCTCGTCCTTGTACTCGCCATAGGGGGCGATGCGCTCATAGCCCAGGCGGTCGTAGAGGCCGAGCGCCTCGGGCTGCTCCGTCCCGGTCTCGAGCACGATGCGGGTCGCGCCGGCCTTGCGGGCGATCGACTCGGCCGCACCCATCATGACCTTGGAATGGCCATGGCCGCGATGCGCGGGACGCACCCAGAGCCGCTTGACCTCGATCGATCCCGCGCCTGTCGGATAGGGCGACCAGCGCAGCACGATGCTCGCGACGGGCTCGCCGTCCTCCGCATAGCCCACGAGCGACGCGACGAGCGTCGGGAAGCTGGACTCGAGGATGAGGTCGGGGCTGTCGTACCGGACCGCGAGGTCCGCCTGCTGCTCGGACCACAGGAGGTGGGCGTCCGCATCGTCCGGCTCGACCCGGCGGATGGTGATCATGGGCACAGGCTATTGCCCCCGACACTCCGCACGGAGTTGGCCGCGACACGCCGCCGTGTCGGCGGGAAAATGGACGGATCGACGGCGCGTCGACGCGAGATCCGTGCGGTGCGTCCGGAGGCGGCGAGGAGGCGGCATGCGCAAGGTCGGGTTCCTGTCGTTCGGCTGGTGGTCGGCCGCGCCGGGATCCAAGGTGCGCACGCCCGCCGACGCGATGACGGACACCGTCCTGCTCGCGCAGGCCGCCGAGGACGCCGGGATCGACGGCGCGTGGATCCGCGTCCACCACTTCGAGCAGTGCCTGTCCTCCCCGTTCCCGCTGCTCGCCGCGATGGGGGCGCGCACGTCGCGCATCGAGCTCGGGACGGGCGTGATCAACATGCGCTACGAGAATCCGATCTACATGGCAGAGGCCGCGGCGACCGCGGACCTCATCGCCGGCGGCCGTCTCCAGCTCGGGGTCTCACGCGGGAGCCCCGAGCCCGCTGCGGACGGCCCGGCGACGTTCGGCTACCCGCTTGCCTGGGGCGTCTCGCCGATGGAGGACGCGGCGTCGCGCATCGAGGCCTTCCGCGAGGCGATCACGGGCGCAGGGATCGCGGAGCCGGGTCCACGCGCGCACGTGCGCCAGGGCGAGCTGCTCCCGCTGACGCCGCACAGCCCGGGCCTGTCGGAGCGCATCTGGTACGGCGCGGGAGGCATCGACTCGGCACGACGCACGGGCGAGCTCGGCATGCACCTCATGTCCTCGACGCTGGTGCTCGAGGCGACCGGCGAGCCGCTGGGCGTGGTGCAGGCGCGCCAGATCGAGGCGTTCCGTGCCGCGTGGAGGGACGCCGGGCACGAGGGCCACCCGCGGGTGTCGGTCTCGCGCAGCGTCATGCCCATCGTCGACGACCTCACCAACACCTACTTCCACCCGTACCTCGAGCGCGACCTCATGGGCGCCAACCGCGACCAGATCGGCGAGATCGACAACACCGTGTCGACCTTCGGCAAGACGTACGTGGGCGGGCTCGACAAGCTCGAGCGCGAGCTGCGCGAGGACGAGGCCGTGATGACGGCGGACACGTTGCTGGTCACGATCCCCAACCAGCTGGGCGCGGACTTCAACCACACGACGTTCGTGGCGCTCGCCGAGCTGCGCGACCGGCTCGCCCGCGTGGCGCTGTAGCGGCCCGCGTCCGCTCCCGCCCGCTCCCACTCACGCGCCCCGGCCCGCGCCCGCGCCGCGCCCGCGCCCTGGCGGGACATGAGTGCAGGATCCGGGCCTAGAACGGCATCCATGTCCCGCCAGGGCGCATGGCGCGCGCGTAGAGTCGATCGCGGGGGAGGCTCACCGACGAGGAGCCGCGCATGCACGCCGTTCTCGAGTACACGTTCCGCGACGACCACCTCACCGCGCGCCTGCCGTATCGCGCCGAGCATCTCTCCTACGCCTGGGCGGCTGTCGACCGCGGAGAGATGATCCTGGGCGGCGCCGCGGGCGACGGCCCGTTCACGGGGCTCATGATCTTCACGGGCGAGGACCCGATCGCGCTCGCCTCGGCTCATGCCGCCGCCGACCCCTATGTGGTGAACAGGGTCGCGACCGCGTGGCGCGTCCTGCCGTGGGCGACCGTCGTCGGTCATGATGCCGCGGACCCGGTCCGACCGTAGCGCCGAGCGTCTTGTAGCGGGCACGATGCGCGAGTAGCCTCGCGCGCATGACCGCCTCGCTCGCGCGTTCGTCGATGGTGCTGGCCGTGCTCGCCACGGCCGCGCTGGCGGTCGCCGGGTCCTGGTTCACGCTCGACGCATGGGGCGAGGCCGATGCGGGCGCGCGGCTCCTCGTCGGCGCCTGTCTCACCATCGGGCTCGCGTGCTCGGCGGCCGCGATCGCGCTCGTCAGGCACGCGCGGTGGGGCTGGGCAGCCGGCGCAGCGCTCGTCGCGACCGTCACGCCGACCGGGTTCGCGTACCTCGGCAACGCGATGACACTCGCGCTCGCGCTGTGCGCTGGCGGCGTGGTGCTGTTGCGGAGCCGCGACCGCAGCCCCGTGCCGGCGGGTGCCTGACTCGCGCCGTGATGGAGAACCGTGCCCGCCGGCTCACCCTCGCGTGAGATCGACCTCACGGTAGTGCGGCACCGGCGGCAGCTCGACGTAGAAGGGGTGCAGCAGGCGGCGCCACTCCTGGTAGTCGACGGACCCGCGGAAGCCGGTCTCATGCGCCTCGACGCTCTCCCACTCGACCGTGAGCAGGTACGTCGAGGCATCCTCGATCCCGCGGTGCAACGTGTGGGCGGAGTACCCGGGCTGGCGCGCGATGATCGACGACGCCGCGCGGAAGGCCGCCTCGTACTCGGCCTCGCGCCCGGGGTGGACGCGAAGCACCACGGACTCGCGGATCATGCGGGGGCTCCTCTCAGGATGACCGGGCCGTGCACGTCCTCGTGGTCCACGAGGACGTCGGCGCGCTCGTCCGGACGGCAGAACGCCCGGTAGTGACGATGCGCGAGGGTGTACCGCACATTCGAGGGCGCCTCGGGCTCGGGGTCGGCGCCGTCTCGCAGGGCCAGGCGCCGATACCGTTCGCGCTCGGAGGCGTCGAGGAAGATCATGCGGTCGAACGCCCCCGCGAGCTCGGGGCGCTGGAGCATGACCCCGTCGACCAGCAGGATCGCGTCGGGGCGAGCCGTCAGCCACGGGTCGTCGAGCGCGGTGTCGGTGGCGAGTTCGCGCGACCGGGTGCGGAACCTGAGGTCCCCGCGCGGCCCGAGCGGGTCGAGCAGGTCGCTCCGCACCCGCGCGAGGTCGAAGGCGTCGTCCGTGTAGCCGCGCCAGCTGTCCCGTCCTTGACGGTAGCGGCGCTCGCGCGCGTGATGGAAGTCGTCGAGGCTCGCCTCGATCACCTCCGCGCCGCGCAGCCTCAGCTGGACCGCGAGCGCGAGGCGCATCGTGGTCTTGCCGGCGCCGTCCGCGCCGTCGAGCCCCACGCGCACAGGATGGGTGAGGGACGATGCGGCCCGCGCGACCGCATCGGCGAGGGCCGAGATCACCTGGGTGCGCTGCATCGTCCTCCCTCTCCCAGCACAAGCAGCGATGCGTTCCCCGCAGGAGGCAGGGCGCGGCTATGCGGTGGCGAGCAGGCCCTTGATCGCGCTCGTGAAGAATGCCAGGCCGTCCGTGCCCATGCGACCCGCCTCACGCGAGTCCGGGCCGAAGCCCGCCTCGACCGCGTGCTCGGGGTGCGGCATGAGGCCCACCACGTTGCCGCGCTCGTTGGTGATGCCGGCGATGTCGCGGCGCGAGCCGTTGGGGTTCCAGCCGACGTAGCGGAACGCGACGCGACCCTCGGCCTCGAGCTGGTCGAGCGTGTAGTCGTCAGCGACGTACTGGCCGTCCTGGTTCTTCAGCGGGATGACGATCTCCTCGCCGTCCTGGTACTCGGTGGTCCAGGAGGTCTCCGCGTTCTCGACGCGCAGCGTCTGGTCGCGGCAGATGAAGTGCAGGTGCTCGTTCTTGATCATCGAGCCGGGCAGCAGGTGGACCTCGGTCAGCACCTGGAAGCCGTTGCAGATGCCCAGCACCGGCATGCCGCCGTTCGCGGCGTCGACCACCTTCTCCATGATGGGCGCGAAGCGCGCGATCGCGCCGGCGCGGAGGTAGTCGCCGTAGGAGAAGCCGCCGGGCAGCACCACGGCGTCGACGTCCTTGAGGTCGGCGTCCGCGTGGAACAGCTCCACCGCCTCGGCACCGGCGAGGCGCACCGCGCGGGAGGCGTCACGGTCGTCGAGCGTCCCCGGGAAGGTGACGACGCCGATGCGCGCGGTCACGCGAGCAGGTCCTTCTCGGCCTTGCCATGCCCGTGACCGCCGCAGCCGCAGCCGCCCTCACGGACCACCTTGACCTGGACGACGTCCTCGATCACGGGGTTGCTCAGCAGAGTCTCCGCCGCCGTGCGGACGTTCGCGAGCACCTCGTCGGTGACCTCACCGTCGACGGTGATCTCGAAGCGCTTGCCCTGGCGGACCTGCGAGATGCCCTCGAAGCCCAGACGCGGGAGGGCGGCACCGACGGCCTTGCCCTGCGGGTCGAGGATCTCAGGCTTGGGCATGACGTGGACGAGGATCGTGGCCATGGGCCGCAGTCTACCGGCGGACGTGCCCGTCCGAGGCGCGCTACGCGGCGGCCCCCTTGAGGGAGCCCGTGAGCCGCTCGCCCACCTCGCCCACGAGCATGCATGCGACCTGACGGTCGCCGTAGGCCCACGTGGACGGGCTCGGGTACAGCGACACGTAGTAGTAGCGCGAGTCCTCGAATTCGATCCCCAGGTAGCCGGCGTACTCCTCGTAGCAGATCTGGTCGGCGCGGTCCGCGACGTCGTCGGGGAGCGACGAGTCCGTGAGGTCCTCGACGTAGTAGACCTCGGCGTCGTGCTCCTCGGCGCACTCCACGCGCGGGAGGCTCCCCACCTGCTGCTCCTCCTCGTCGGACTCCGACAGCGACGACTCGTCGACGCACTCGCCCACCGCGAGCTCGAGGTCTTCCACCGCCTCCGCACCGAGCAGCGCGCAGCCGCTCATCGAGGCCGCCACGGCCAGCCCTCCGACCACGGCCATCGCCCGACGTCGCATGCGTTCCCCCTCGGTGTCCACGCCTCCAGTGCGCGCCCAAGGTACCAGGGCTCCCGTACCCTTGAGGGTCGCCCGAACGGAGGCTCCCATGCACGCGCTCACCACCGCCGTCGATCCCGACGTGATCCTCACCCATGCCCTCGGCACCCTGCGGATCGCGCTCGAGTACCTGGGCACCGTCGCGTTCGCGATCTCGGGTGCCGTCGCGGCCAGCCGGCGTCGCATGGACCTCGTAGGCGCCGTGGTCCTCGCGAGCCTCGTCGCCGTAGGCGGAGGGACGATGCGCGACCTCCTGCTGCGCCAGGACGTCTTCTGGATCGAGAACCCCGCGCTGGTGATGGTCGCGATCGCGACCGCGCTCGCCATCGCGCCGTTCGCGCGGCGGCGGGACCTGGGAGCGCTCGCCAGGCACCGCATCGTCGAGTACTCGGATGCCGCGGGGCTCGCCATCTTCGTGGTGATCGGCACCGGCATCGCGCTCGATGTGGGCGCGAGCCCGGTCGCGGCGATGATCGTGGGCGTCGCGAACGGGGTCGGCGGCGGCATCCTGCGTGACCTGTTCGCGGCGCAGGTGCCGGAGGTGTTCTGGAACGGCCAGCTCTACGCGACCGCGGCGCTGGGCGGAGCCTTCACCTCATGGGCCCTGTGGGCCGCGGGCGCACCGGCCGAGCTGGTGTTCTGGGTCCCGCTGCTGGTGATCCTCGCGCTGCGCACCCTGTCGCTCAAGCGTGGCTGGGGCGTGCCGTCCGTCGCCGTGGTGCAGAAGCGCGAGCTCCAGACCGAGAGCCACGCGTAGGGTCAGCAGATCCAGGGGTAGGTGAGCTCCTGGTCCGTGAGCCACGCGTCGAGGTCGCGCGAGTCGGAGATCCAGTAGGCGAAGCCGCCCTCGAACACCGTGAGGGTGCCCACGTCGTCGCCCGGTCCGGGCTCCGCGACCGCGGGGAGGACGATGCGCATCGTCCCGCCGCCCAGGCCGCCGCCCGTCGTGGGATGCGGCCCGACCTCGGGGAAGTCCGCGAGGTTCTCGGGGAGGAACGGGTACCAGGTGGTGCCGTCGTAGGTGATCGGCTCGTTGTGGCACGCCGGGTAGCCCTCGACGCCCGTGACCGTCTCCACGACCTCCCCCGGGACGCCCAGGTCGATCCGGTCGTCGTAGCCGGTCGGGCCGGTCACCGTCGAACCGGGCGCAGCGCACGCGCTCAGCACGGTCCCGAGCACCAGGGCTCCCAGCAGCGCCACCATGGCCACCATCGGCATGCGTCCCATGCTGGTAGGACGCGTCCCATCGCCGTTTCGTTGGGTCGGTGCGCCGGGCTGCGCCGTCAGTGCTTCGCCAGCCGGTCGAAGGCCTCGAGGTAGCGGCCGCGCGTGAGCTCGACCACCTCGTCGGGCAGCGCCGGCGGAGGGACGTCCGACTTCTTGTCCCACCCGGACTCGGGGGACGTCAGCCAGTCACGCACGAACTGCTTGTCGTAGCTCGGCTGCGCATGGCCCGGCTCCCACTCGGACGCCGGCCAGAAGCGCGAGCTGTCGGGGGTGAGGACCTCGTCGCCGAGGATGATCGCGCCCGAGCCGTCGCGGCCGAACTCGAACTTGGTGTCCGCCAGGATGATGCCCTTCGCCGCCGCGATCTCGTGGGCCCGCGTGTAGAGCGCGAGCGTGAGATCCCGCAGCGCGGTCGCGTCCTCGAGGCCGATGAGCGCGACCACCGCGTCGAAGTCGACGTTCTCGTCGTGCTCGCCCACCTCGGCCTTGGTGGCCGGGGTGAAGATCGGCTCGGGGAGGCGAGATCCGTCGACCAGGCCGGGCGGCAGCGGGATGCCGCAGACGGTGCCGCTCTCGTTGTACTCGACCAGGCCGGAGCCGGTGAGGTAGCCGCGCGCGACGCACTCGACGGGGAACATGTCGAGGCGCTTGCACACCATCGCGCGCCCCTCGACCTCCGCCGGGACCGGCGCCTCGACGGTGTGGTTGGAGACGATGTCGATGACCTGGTCGAACCACCACAGGCTCAGGCCTGTGAGGATGCCGCCCTTGCCGGGGATCTCGGTCGGGAGCACCCAGTCGAATGCGCTGATGCGGTCGGAGGCGACCACCAGCACCACGTCGCCGCGCGGGTGCTCACCCACGGGCTCGTACAGGTCGCGGACCTTGCCGCTGTAGACGTGGCGCCAGCCCTCGAGCTCGAGGTGCGCGGGCGGGGTCGCGTGACCGGGCATCAGGCCTCCAGAAGGTCCTCGCCGGCGGCGGCGCGCGCGGCGATGTCTCGGCGGTGGTGGCTTCCGGGGAGGACGATGCGGTCGACGCCCTGGTAGGCGCGCTCGCGGGCCTCCACGAGGGTGTCGCCGAGCGCCGTCACCGACAGCACGCGGCCGCCGTTCGACAGGAGCGTGCCGCGGTGGTCGAGCGTGGTGCCGGCGTGGAGCACGTGCACGGTCTCGACCTGCTCGGCCTCGTCGATCCCGGTGATCGGGTCGCCCTTGCGCGGGGTGTCCGGGTAGTTCTGCGCGGCGACGACCACGGTGACCGCGGCATCGTCCCTCCACTCGAGCGGCGGGAGCTCGGCGAGGCGGCCCTGCGCCGCCGCGAGCAGCACGCCCGCGAGCGGGGTGGCGAGACGGGCGAGCACCACCTGGGTCTCGGGGTCGCCGAAGCGCGCGTTGAACTCGACCACGCGGGTGCCCTTGGACGTGAGCGCGAGCCCGCAGTAGAGGACGCCGATGAAGGGCGTGCCGCGCCGGGCCATCTCGTCGACGGTGGGCTGAGCGACCTCACGGACCACCTCGTCGACCAGGTCCGCGGGCGCCCACGGCAGCGGCGAGTACGCACCCATGCCGCCCGTGTTGGGGCCCTGGTCCGCGTCGAGCGCGCGCTTGAAGTCCTGCGCCGGCTGGAGGGGCACGACCGTCTCGCCGTCGCACAGGCAGAAGAGGCTGACCTCCGGGCCGTCGAGGAAGTCCTCGATCACCACCACGCCGCCGGCGTCGATGATCGCCTCGCCGTGCTCGACCGCGGCCCTGCGGTCGGAGGTCACCACGACCCCCTTGCCCGCGGCGAGGCCGTCATCCTTCACCACGTGGGGGGCGCCGAAGGTGTCGAGCGCGTCCTCGAGCTCGGAGGAGGTGCGGCACACGCGGGGCTCGGCCGTCGGCACGTTCGCCGCGGCCATGACCTCCTTGGCGAAGGCCTTGGAGCCCTCCAGCATGGCGGCCTTGCCGCTCGGCCCGAAGACGGGGATGCCGGTGCCGCGCACGGCGTCCGCGACGCCCGCGACCAGCGGCGCCTCGGGCCCGACCACCACGAGGTCGGCCTTGACCGCGCCCGCAAGCGACGCGACGGCGACCGGGTCGAGCGCATCGACACCGTGCAGCGTGACGGGCGTGCCGTCGACGGTGCTCAGCGTCGCGATGCCGGGGTTCCCCGGGGCCGCGTGAAGCTGGGAGACCGCGGGGTCGAGGGACAGTGCGCGGGCCAGGGCGTGCTCGCGCGCGCCGGTGCCGACCAGGAGGATGATCACGCAGGCGAGTCTAGGCGGTGCGGGCACCTCAGCCTTCGATGAGCCCGATCCGCAGCCGGACGCCGTCCTCCTCGACCGCGATCGTCGCATAGCGGAAGTCATAGGCGGCGTCCCCGAACCACGTGAGGCCGCCGAGGCTCGACGGGGTCCATCCGTCGGCCTCGAGCCGCGCCACCAGCTCGTCGACCAGCTCCTCCGTGTAGCCGCGGTGCGTCACCGCAGGTAGACCACAAGAGAGCGCGAGGGCCACGCCCGGTCGGGCGTGGCCCTCGCACACGCAGGTCCCGACGATCAGGGAACCGTGAGAAGGTCGGCGTGCACGGCGTAGTAGTTCGCCACCGGCACGTTGTAGACCTCGACGCGCTGCCACGAGTTGTCCATGAACGTGTAGTCGACCCCCTCGACCAGCTTCTCGACGTTGATCGGGAACTTGCCGGGCGCAGGGTTCTTGACCGTGGGCGCGGTGTCCGAATACAGGATGTGCAGCTTGAGCGGGTCCGTGAAGACCGCCTTGCGGACATCCAGGTCGACGATGATCGTGACCGTGCCGTGGTCGTCCGGGACCACCCCGATGAGCCCGACGGCGTTCTCGGAGTTCTTCGGGTTGCCGGCGATGATCTTGGTGCACGTACCCGTGAAGTACATCGACCAGTTCGCGCCGGTGAAGCCGCAACCGGCACCCCACCCCGTCTCGGCCACGTACCCCGTGGTATCGACCGGAAACGTGGCCGCCGATGCGACGGAGGACGTGCCGGTGGTGAGCAGAACGGCGGCGAACAGGGTCGCCAGAATCTTCTTCATCATTGAAGCCCCTCAACTGGATGCGCGGCGCCCCCCCTCTGAAGCCCCGCCGGGATTCCTCGGTCCCGGATGTGACGCTATGCCCGTTTTGCGCGGTACGCAAGAGGAGCCTCCGGCGGGCCTCCGGGGCCTCACCTGGCGGGATGGATCCCGCGCCGCGCCGGGCCAGAACCCCCCGCGGAGCGGTCGTTGGCGGTCGGCTCGGGCCGGACCTGGCGACACTCACCTACCGCTGCGGCGCGGAGACCACCCGAGACCGACCAAGGTCCACCACTTCGGGAAGGGGCGGGCGGAGCGGGGCGGGCCCGTCGCGGGTCAGCGCGCGTGCAGGAGATCGTTGATCTGGATGATCTCGTCGCGGCCGGGGCCCACGCCGATGGTCGAGATGCGGCAGCCCGAGAGCTCCTCGACCGCCTTGACGTAGTCCTGCGCGTTCTGCGGAAGGTCCGAGAACTCGCGCGCGCCCGAGATGTCCTCGGTCCAGCCGGGGAAGGTCTCGTAGACCGGCTCGGCGGCGGCGAACGCGGCCTGGTCGAGCGGGAGGTCCTGGTGGCGCACGCCGCCGACGTCGTAGCTCACGCACACCGGGATCTCCTCGATGCCGGTGAGCACGTCGAGCTTGGTGAGCACGATGTCCGTGAGGCCGTTGATGCGCGAGGCGTAGCGCGTGATGACCGAGTCGTACCAGCCGCAACGGCGCGGACGGCCCGTGGTGGTGCCGAACTCGTGGCCCACGTCGCGGAGGCGGTCGCCCCACTTGTCGAGCAGCTCGGTGGGCATGGGGCCCTCGCCCACGCGGGTGGTGTAGGCCTTCGCGATGCCGATGACGGAGTCGATGCGGGTCGGGCCCACGCCGGAGCCCGTGCATGCGCCGCCGGCGGTCGCCGACGAGGACGTCACGAACGGGTAGGTGCCGTGGTCGACGTCGAGCATCGTCGCCTGGCCGCCCTCGAACAGGACGTTCTGGCCCTCGTCGAGGGCGCCGTTGAGCACCAGCGACGTGTCCGTGACGTGCGGCGAGAGGCGGTCGCGGTACGCGAGCAGCTCGTCGGCGACCTCGTCGACGGTGATCGCGCGACGGTTGTAGACCTTGACGAGCAGGTGGTTCTTCGCGACCAGCGCGCCCTCGATCTTGTCCCGCAGTACCGTCTCGTCGAACAGGTCGCCCACGCGGATGCCGAGGCGGTTGATCTTGTCGGCATACGCGGGACCGATGCCGCGGCCGGTGGTGCCGATCTTGCGCTTGCCCAGGAAGCGCTCGGTGACGTTGTCGAGCGTGCGCGCGTAGGGCGCGATGAGGTGCGCCGCGTTGGACACGAGCAGGTCGGAGGTGTCGACCCCGCGCTCGTTCAGCGCGTCGAGCTCCTGGAACAGCACGCGCAGGTCGATGACCACGCCGTTGCCGATCACGGGCGTGCAGCCGGGCGTGAGGATGCCGGACGGGAGCAGGTGGAGGGCGAACTTCTGGTCGCCGATGACGACCGTGTGGCCGGCGTTGTTGCCGCCGTTGAACTTCACGACGTAGTCGACGCGCGAACCGAGAAGATCGGTCGCCTTGCCCTTGCCCTCGTCGCCCCACTGGGCTCCGACGATCACTGCTCCGGGCATCGTGCCCTCCCCTTCGCCCGGGTGCGTCCCGGGTCTTTCCTTGCTGGCAGGGCGCGCGGCGCCCACCAAAGCCTATCGGCCACGGACGATGCGGGCGTGATCCCGCACCGTCCCCGGACGTGCGAAGGCCTCCGCGGTCGCACGACCGCGGAGGCCTCCCTCACGAACGGTGCGTTCAGATCTTCTTGCCGGCGGAGCCGAGCTGCTGGCAGGCCTCGACGACGCGGGCGGCCATGCCGGCCTCGGCGAGCTTGCCCCACGCGCGCGGGTCGTAGGCCTTCTTGTTGCCCCACTCGCCGTCGACCTTGAGGACGCCGTCGTAGTTCTTCATCATGTGGTCGACCACGGGACGCGTGTACGCGTACTGGGTGTCCGTGTCGATGTTCATCTTGATGACGCCGTGCGAGACGGCCGTGGCGATCTCCTCGGCGGTCGAGCCGGAACCACCGTGGAACACGAGGTCGAACGGCTTCTCCTTGCCGAACTTGGCGGCCGCGGCGGCCTGGATGTCGCCGAGGATCTCCGGGCGCAGCTTGACGGCACCGGGCTTGTAGGCGCCGTGCACGTTGCCGAAGGTCATGGCCGTCATGTAGCGGCCCTTCTCACCGAGGCCGAGGCGCTCGATGGTGGCGATGCCGTCCTCGGGGGTCGAGTAGAGCTTGTCGTTGACCTCGGCCGAGTGGCCGTCCTCCTCGCCGCCGACGACGCCGATCTCGATCTCGAGGATCGTGTCCGCGGCCTGCGACAGCTCGAGGAGCTCCTCGGCGATCGCGAGGTTCTCCTCCATCGGCACGGACGAGCCGTCCCACATGTGCGAGTTGAAGATCGGGCCGTTGCCGGAGGCGATCGACTCGGCCTCGAGCTTGAGCAGCGGCTTCAGCCACTCCTCGAGGTAGACCTTGTGGCAGTGGTCGGTGTGGAGCGCGATGGTGACGCCGTACTTCTCGGCGACCACGCGGGCGTAGGCCGCGAGCGCGAGCGAGCCGACGACCGCGTCCTTGATGGTCGAGCCGGAGGCGTACTGACCGCCACCGACGGAGACCTGGATGATGCCGTCGGACTCGGCCTCCGCGAAGCCCTGGATGGCGGCGGTGACGGACGACGACGACGTGATGTTGATCGCGGGGAACGCGTAGCCGCCGGCCTTGGCGGCGTCCAGCATCGCGGCGTAGGACTCGGTGGTGGCGATAGCCATGGGTAACTCCTGAGCTTGTGCGGATGGAACCGCCAGCCATTCTGTCAGATTTCGCCACACCGGTGGTGGCGAAGGTCCCGGTTGGGGGCGCCCGTCGACGCAGGTAGGGACGATGCGTCACGCACCGCAGGCATCGGACCGGAGCCGCGCGTATCCCGCCTCGGCCGGGTTGGTCGCGAGCGCGGCGGCACGCTCCCACGCCTCGCGTGCGCCGGCACGGTCGCCGGTGCGCTCGAGCAGGTCTCCTCGTGCCGCGTGGAACAGGTGGTAGCCGTCGAGCCCGTCGATGGTCGAGATCTCCGCGAGCGCCGCCTGCGGCCCGTCGACCTCCGCGAGCGCGACCGCTCGCGACAGCCGCGCGACCGGCCCGGGGGCCATCTGGAGGAGGAGGTCGTGATAGCGCACGATCCTCGCCCAGTCCGTGGACTCACGGGTGTGCTCGGCCGCGATGAGCGCCTGGACCTGCCACGGCCCCAGGCGACGCGCGGCGAGGGCGCGCCCGAGCGCCGCGAAGCCGCGCGCGACCATGACCCGGTCCCACCGCGCGTGGTCCTGGTCCGCGAGCCGCACCAGCGCGCCGCCCGCGTCGGTACGGGCGTCCTCGCGCGAGCGGTGGAACAGCTCGAGGGCGAGGAGCCCTGCCAACTCGGGCTCGTCCGGCAACGCGTCGGCCGCCGCCGCCGTGAGCCGGATCGCCTGGTCGGCGAGCTCGACGCGGGTGAGCGTGCCCGCGGTGGAGGAGTGGGCGACGTACCCCTCGTTGAAGATGAGGCCCAGCACCGCCGCGAGGACGGCGGCGCGCTCCCTGAGATCCGCGGGGATCACCAAGGGGATGCGCGCGTCGCGGATCTTGCGCTTCGCGCGCACGATGCGCTGCTGGACCGTGGCCTCAGGAACAAGGAACGCCGCGGCGATCTCCTGGGTGGTGAGCCCGCCGGCGAGCCGCAAGGTGAGCACCACCTGGGTCTCGCGCGACAGCGCCGGGTGGCAGCACAGGAGCAGGAGCCTCAGCTGCTCGTCGCCGACCTCCGTCTCCTCGGCGATGAGGCGCGGGGCGGGACCCTCCGGGAGCGCCGCATCGTCCCGGGCGACGCCGGTGTCGAGCACGCGCGCCTGCGCCGCGACGCGCCTCCCGGCGGCGGCCTCGCGACGGTACCGGTCGATCCCCGCGTTGCGGGCGACCACGTAGACCCAGGCGGCCGGATCGTCAGGCAGCCCGCGCGCGGGCCAGGTCGCCGCGGCCTTCGCGTAGGCCTCCTGGAGGACGTCGTGCGCGAGGTCGAGATCGCCCAGGCGGTCCGCGAGGAGGGCGAGCAGGCGCCCGCCCTCCTCGCGGGCGACGCGGGTGAGCGCCGCATCGGCCCCTCGCTCGGTCAGAACCCGTCCGTCGGGAAGATGGGCCGGACCTCGACGGCACCGGTCCCCACCGGTAGCTTCTTGGCCCAGTCCAGGGCGTCGTCGAGCGTGTCGACGTCGACCACGTAGTAGCCGCCGAGGTGCTCCTTGAGCTCCGCGAAGGGGCCGTCGACGATGGTCGTGGCGCCCGCCTCGTGACGGACCGTGGTGGCGGTCTCGACGCCCTGGAGGGCCTCGCCGCCGCCGTAGGCGCCGGCATCGATCATGTCCTGCGTGTACTGGGTCCAGGCGCCCATGTAGGCGTCGAAGCCCTCGTCGCCCGGCTCGGGGGACGGGAGGGTGGGGTCGGAGGCGATGAGCAGCAGGTACTTCATGATGGTGTCCTTTGCGTCGATGAGCCCGGGCCCATCCCGAGTCTCACCCCGACGACGCAGCGGATGCAACGGATCGACATGCCCGCCGCAAGATTCTTCAGGCGAGGTGCCCCGCGGCGATGTCCCCGTGCTGGCGCACCCACGCGTGCATCGCGATCGCGGCGGCCGCGCCCGCGTTGATGGACCGCGTCGAGCCGTACTGTCCGATGGCGACGGTCGCGACCGCGACCTCGCGCACCGCATCGGACAGCCCGACGGACTCCTGGCCGAAGACGAGCACGCACTCGCGTGGCAGCGCGTACGTCTCGAGCGGCACCGCACCGGGGAGGTTGTCGATGCCGATGACCGGGAGCCCGGCCTCCGTCGCCCACACCGCGAGGTCCTCGACCGTCGGGTGATGGCGGATGTGCTGGTAGCGGTCCGTCACCATCGCGCCGCGACGGTTCCAGCGGCGGTTGCCGACGATGTGCACCTCGCGCGCGAGGAACGCGTTGGCGGTCCGGACCACGGAGCCGATGTTGAGGTCGTGCTGCCAGTTCTCGATCGCCACGTGGAAGGGGTGCCGGCGCGCGTCGAGGTCCGCGACGATCGCCTCGTGCCTCCAGTAGCGGTAGCGGTCGACCACGTTGCGACGGTCGCCGTGCTCGAGCAGCTCGGGGTCGTAGCGCGCGTCGGTGGGGCGCTCGCCCTCCCACGGACCCACACCGTGCGCGGGCGCCTGGTCCCCTTCTCCGGCGTCGAGGGTGGTCACCCGCGACCCCCGGCCGCCCACGCGCCGCCGAGCTTGGTGCGCGCCGAGGTGTTGAGCACCGAACCCGAGTAGAGGCGCGCGCCGACCGCGACGAGCGCGAGCGCGGTGAGCGCGACCACGCCCATCGCCGCCCAGGGCTCCCACACGGCCGCGTCGCCGGTCGCGATGCGGGCGGGCATGAGCAGCGGCGCGGTGAGGGGGAAGTAGGACAGCGCGACGCGAAGCGGGCTCTCGTCCTGGATGAGGATCGCGGCGAAGAAGGGCACCATGACCGCGATCTGCATGTACAAGGTGGTCGACTGCAGCTCCTCGACGCGGGACGCGAGCGAGCCGGCGACGGCCCACAGGCACGCGAGCATGAGGAAGCCGAGCACGAAGAACGCGAGGAACCACCCGCTCACTCCGAGCACCTGCGTGACGATCTCGCCCTTGCCGATCGCCTTGGACCCGAGCAGCCCGGCGCCCACGATGAGCAGGACCTGGCCCAGCGCCATCACGGTGTTGCCGAGCACCTTGCCGGCGAGCAGCCAGCGGATCGGCAGCGCCGCCACCAGGATCTCGACCACGCGCGACGACTTCTCCTCGACCACCGACTGCGCGATCGCCACGCCGAACGTCAGGACCGTGAAGTAGAACATGAAGCCGAAGATGATGATCACCAGCTCCGGCGGCACGGGCTGGTCGGGCTTGGGCTCGAGCAGCTCCACCCGCGGAGCCGTGGGCGACGTGAGCGCGGCGAGCTGGTCGGCGCTCAGGCCGGCGTCGGCAGCCACCGCCTGCGCGGTCACCACGGCCGATGCGGCGGCCACGAGCTCCTCCAGGTCGCCCGGCACGCTCTCGCGCGCGGTGATCACGACGCCGCCGTCCGCGTCGATCGCGAGGGCGGCCGCGACCTCGGGATCGGTCAGGCTCGCCGCAGGGTCGTCCGTGTCCATGACCGTGATGTCCGCCGCCGGCAGGCTCGGCCCCCCGTCGGAGCCGAGCGCCGCGGCGGTCTCGGCGACGGGACGCGCCTCGGAGGAGGCAGACACCGTGTACTCGGGGGTGTCGCCCTCGATCAGCGCGGGCACCACCACCGCGATGACGATCACCGCGATGAACACGAGCGTCGAGGCGAGGAAGCCCTTGTCGCGGAGCTTGACCGCGATCTCGCGGCCGGCGACCAGCCGGATGAGGTCGGAGCGCGACGCGTTCATCGGACCACCTCCGCGAACAGGTCGGCGAGGGAGGGCAACGCCCGCGAGAAGTGGCTCACCGGACCCTCGGCCTGTGCCGCGGCGAGCAGCGCCTGCGGGTCCGCGGCATCGTCCAGGTCCACCAGCGTCGCCCTCTCTCCCGCCTCGACCACGGTCATGCCCGCGAGCGCGGGCGCCCAGCCGGCGACGCCTTCGACCGCGACCCGGTAGCGGCGTCCGGCGCGCTCCTCGCGCAGGGCGCGTGCGTCGCCCGCCGCCACCACCTGTCCCTCGTGGATGAGCACCAGGTCGTCGCAGAGCCTCTCGACCAGGTCGAGCTGATGGCTCGAGAAGAGCACGGGCACGCCGGCCTCGGCACGCGCGCGCAGGTGCGCCGCCATGGTCTCCATGGCGATCGGGTCGAGCCCGGAGAAGGGCTCGTCGAGGATGAGCAGATCGGGCTCGTGGATGAGCGCGGCCGCGACCTGGACGCGTTGCTGGTTGCCCAGCGACAGCGTGTGGAGAAGGTCGTGCGCACGGTCCGTGAGCCCCAGCGTCTCGAGCAGCTCGGTCGCCCGGGACTGTGCGGTCGCCCGCTCCACGCCGAGGATGCGCGCGAGGTAGACCAGCTGCTCCGCGACCTTCATCTTGGGGTAGAGGCCGCGCTCCTCCGGCATGTAGCCGATGCGCCGGCGGACGTCGAGCGTCATCGGCTCGCCGCGGAAGGTCACGCGGCCCGCGTCGGGGGCGAGCACCCCGACGATGGCCCGCATCGTGGTGGTCTTGCCGGCGCCGTTGGCGCCCACGAACCCCGTGAGCCTCCCCGGGCGCACCTCGAACGACACGCCGTCGAGGGCGCGCCTGTCGCCGAAGTCGTGCGTGAGCTCCTGTACCTGCAGCGTCGCCTGGGTCACCCGAGCGACGCTACCAAGTCGCCGGACCGGGCCCGCGCATCACCCCTCGACAAGCTCGATCCGTAGCGCCGCGGCCGCCTCGCGGGCCCTTGCCCGCGCATCGTCCACGTCCTCGCCGCGCGCCACGGTGACGGCGACGCGACGGCGCCCGTCGACCCGCGGCTTGCCGAACAGGCGCAGGTCGGTGCCCGGCGTCGCCAGCGCATCGTCCACACCGGAGAACACAGGGACGCCGGAACCTTCAGCCAGCACCGCGCACGAGGCGGACGGCCCGAGCTCCAGCACCGCGGGCACGGGCAGCCCGAGCACGGCGCGCGCGTGCAGCGCGAACTCGCTCAGGTCCTGCGACGCCAGGGTCACCAGCCCGGTGTCGTGCGGCCGGGGCGACACCTCGGAGAAGATCACCTCGTCGCCGCGCACGAACAGCTCGACGCCGAACACCCCGCGCCCGCCCAGCGCCTCGGTGACGGCACCGGCGATGCGACGCGACTCGGCCAGCGCGGCCTCCGACATCGGCTGCGGCTGCCACGACTCGCGGTAGTCGCCGTCGACCTGCGTGTGGCCCACGGGAGCAAGGTACGACGTGCCTCCCACGTGACGGACGGTGAGCTGGGTGATCTCGTAGTCGAAGTCCACGAAGCCCTCGACGATGATCCGCGTGCCGCCCGCGCGACCGCCCTCGACGGCGTAGGTCCAGGCGGCGTCCACGTCGGAGGCGGCACGGATGACCGACTGCCCCTTGCCGGACGAGGACATCACCGGCTTCACCACCACGGGCAGGCCCAGCTCCTCGACGGCCGCCGCGAGCCCGTCGCGCGTGTCCACGAAGCGGTAGGGCGAGGTGGGCAGCCCCAGCTCCTCCGCCGCGAGGCGGCGGATGCCCTCACGGTCCATGGTGAGGATGGTCGCGCGAGCCGTCGGGATGACGGTCGCGAGCCCCTGCTGCTCGACCTCGGCGAGCACGCTGGTCGCGATCGCCTCGATCTCCGGGATCACCAGGTGCGGGCGCTCGCGCTCGAGCAGCGCGCGCAGCGCCGCGGCGTCGAGCATGTCGATGACGTGGGAGCGATGCGCGACGTGCATCGCGGGTGCGTCGGGGTAGCGATCCACCGCGATCACCTCCGCCCCGAGGCGCATGAGCTCGATCGCGACCTCCTTGCCGAGCTCGCCGGAGCCGAGCAGGAGCGCGCGCGTCGCGTGCGGGGTGAGCGGGGTGCCGAGCGAGACCGTCATGCGCTCATCCTCGCAGGGCAGGGTCCTGGGAGGGGACGATGCGCGGACGCCGGCCGTCAGGACGCGGGGTCCGCCTCGCGCGGGCCCTCGAACAGGAAGGCCGGGATCGCGTCGGTGAGGTCGTGGAGCGCGCCCACCACGAGCGGGAGGTCCGCGAGGTCGCTCGCGGACTGCGCGTAGGAGTACATCGCGGCGCCCTCGACCACGAACGCCCGCCCCACGATGTCCTGGCGCAGCAGGCGGTCGATCACGGTCGGGGTGAGGATCGCGTGCGCGACGCGATCGTCCTCGGCCCACACCTTCCAGCGCTGGTTGAACTCGTGGGACTCCGTGTCGAGGTCGCGGCCGCCGAGCTTCCCGAGCGCCCGCAGCAGCGCGTTGTCCCCCGTGAACCGGACGGTCGCGAGCGGCGCCGGCAGCGGCACCCACGTCACCTGGAACGTGTGCGTGGTGGTGCTGGTACGGCCCTCCGAGTCGCGGCTCTCCGTCTCGTACGAGTAGGCGAAGGTCTCGAACGGGCGCCCGCCCATGGTCCCCCACACGATGTCCCGCGCGCGTCGACGGCGCCCGGTCCCGAACGGCGGGCTCGAGAAGTACGTGACGCGGGCGGGGTCCTCCGCGAGGTGGCCCAGGTGGTTCGCCGCCACGGTCGCGGCGATCGCGTCGCGGCGCCGCCGGGACGCCATGAAGCCGCGGACCCCGAGCACCACCATGAGCACGATGACCCCGACGAAGATCAGCGGGAAGATCGCGAACGCCCCGCCGATCAGCCCGTCGGCCGCGCCGAACGGGTCGACCATCAGAACTGCACGTTCGGCGCCTGGCGCGCGGCCTCGTGCGTCTCGAAGTACTCCTCGCGGGTGAAGCCGAACATGTTCGCGATGAACACCGTGGGGAACGTCTCGATGCGCGTGTTGAGCGTGCGGACGTTCGCGTTGTAGAAGCGGCGGCCCGCGGCGACGCGGTCCTCGGTGTTGGTGAGCTCCTGCTGGAGCTGGAGGAAGTTCTGGTTGGCCTTGAGGTCCGGGTAGGCCTCGGCGAGCGCGAAGAGGCGGCCGAGCGCCTGCGTGAGCATGTTCTCCTGCTCCGCCTGCTGCGCGGGCGACGAGCCGGGGGCTGCCGCGACGGTGCGCGCCTGGATCACGGCCTCGAGCGTCTCGCGCTCGTGCTTGGCGTAGCCCTTGACCGTCTCGACCAGGTTGGGGATGAGGTCGTGCCGGCGCTGCAGCTCGACGTCGATCTGGCGCCACGCCTCCTGCACCAGGTTCCGCAGCCGGACCAGCCCGTTGTACGCCGTGACGGCCCACAGCGCCACGATCACGAGGATCACGACCAGCGCGATGACAACCCATTCCCACATATGTCTCTCCTGACGTCTCTGCGCGACTCTAGCGAGTCTCGTCGTCGCTGCCCAGACGCTCGCCGGGCTGTCGCCAGTCCTCGACACCGTCGCCATCGGCATCGGCGCCGATGCCCGTGTAGCGGCGCGAGTTGAGCACGCCGGGGGTGGTCGCCCACGCGGGCCCCGCGAGCGGGGCGTCGTCCACGAGCGAGCCGCCGCCCTCGCTGAAACGCCGGACCACGTGCGCGGGGATGCGGCGCGCGACCCCGACCACGACGTCGAGCCGCTTCGCGAGCGTGTCGACCCCCTCGCGGCCCGCGGTCCAGGTGAGGACCGCGCCACCCGAGATGCGGATGGACCGGCCCTGCGCGTCCGGCTGCAGGAGGCGCTCGATCATCCGCGGATCGATCACGTCGTGCCCGTAGCGCGGGTCGCGCGTGACGACGCGCCAGCGCCTGTTGAACTCATGCGACTCGACCTCGACGTCGACGCCGCCCAGCGCCTGCGCGACGGTGTGCGCAAGGTTCTCGGGCACGATGTCGAGCCGCGGCAGCAGGACCGGCAGCTCCGCGAGCGTCACCTGGTAGACCTGCGCCGCGGACCGCTCGCCGTCATGCTGGCGCTCCACCACATGCGTGAACGTCGCGCACCGGATCCCGCCGTACACGCCTCGCAGCACGTCCTCCTGCCGCACCGAGGAGCCGGTGGCGTCGAAGGGCGTCCCGCTGAAGCGCGTCGAGTAGGCGGCGGTGCGCTGCACGTGCTCCCACCCGTGGGACGCCGCGAACTCCGCCGCCTCGTTGCCGTGGCGCAGGCGCGACACGCCCTCCCACACGAGGAGCGCGAGCACCGCCGCGCCCGCGATCGCGAGGATCACGTCGAGGTGGGTGCCCCCGCCGTACCAGGCGACCGCGCCCAGCAGGCCGAGCGCGCCCGCGCCGACGCGCATCGCCATGATCCCCCGCATGCGGGCCACCCTAGCGAGGCCGCGAGGCGCGGGGAAGGATCACGACAGACCGAGGTCGTCCAGCCCGTAGAGGTACAGGTAGGGCAGCCCCTCCTCCTCGATGACCTGGCGCGCGCCCGTGTCGCGGTCGACGATGACGGCCACCGCGACCACCTCGGCGCCCGCCTCCTTGAGCGCGCCCACCGCGGTGAGCACCGAGCCGCCCGTGGTCGAGGTGTCCTCGACCGCGACGACCTTGCGGCCGGCCACATCGGGCCCCTCGATGCGACGCTGCAGGCCGTGCGCCTTGTTCTCCTTGCGCACCACGAACGCGTCGAGGTCGAGCCCGCGCGACGCGGCCGCGTGAAGCAGCGAGGTCGCGACCGGGTCCGCGCCGAGCGTCAGCCCGCCCACGGCGTCGATGTCGGCGGGACCGAAGCCCGCCTCCTCGAGCGCGTCGAGCAGCACGTGGCCCACGAGCGGCGCGGCACGGTGGTGCAGGGTGATGCGGCGCAGGTCGACGTAGTAGTCCGCCTCCTTGCCCGAGGCGAGGGTGATGCGGCCGTGGACCACGGCCAGCTCCTTGATGAGGTCGCGCAGCTGCTCGCGAGGGGTACCGGTCATGGGGCTAAGCCTAACGGCGGACGATGCGGGCGCCGGGCCCGACCGTCAGTCCTTCTGCATGCTGCGGCGCCCCCGCGTGAGGCGGCGCGGCACGGCGCGCAGCACGGCGCCCGCGACCGCGTAGCCCGGGGACGGCGTCACCACGGTCTGCCCGCGGCGCACCGCCGCGAGCGCGGACGCGACCACCCGCTCCGGGTCGAGCCACACCGTGTCCGGGAACTCGTGGCGCATGTGGCTCAGCGCGTCGGAGTCGTGGAAGCGCGTGCGCACCAGCCCCGGCAGGACGGCCGTCGCGGTGACGCCCGTCCCCCCGAGCTGCCCCGCGAGCGCCTGCGTGAAGTCCACGGCCCAGCGCTTGTGAGCGGCGTACGTGGTGTTCGCCAGATGCGCCGCGACCGAGGAGACGTTGAGGACCGCGCCGTGACCGCGCGCGATCATCCCCGGCACCGCCGCGTGCGCGAGCCGGAGCGGCGCGGTCACATGGATGTCGAGCAGCGCCTTCTCGTGCCGCCACGAGGACTCGGCGAAGCGCTCGCCGATCCCGAAGCCGGCGTTGTTCACCAGCAGGCTCACGGGACGCGCCTCCGCCTGCAGCCGCGCCGCCACCGCCGTGCGACCCTTCTCCGTGGTGAGGTCGGCGGGCAGCACCTCGGCGGAGCGCCCGGTCGCGCCCTCGAGCAGGTGCGCGACCTCGCTCAGCCGATCCCGCGAGCGCGACACGAGCACCACATCGTGCCCCGCCGTCGCGAGCTGCCACGCGAACTCCTCGCCCAGGCCCGACGAGGCCCCTGTCACCAATGCGATCGCCATGCGTCGAGGCTACCGGCGCATCGTCCGCCGGTACCGTGGTGGCCATGCGACTCGCCACCTGGAACGTCAACTCCATCCGCGCCCGCGTCGACCGCGTGGTCGACTGGCTCGAGCGGTCCGGCACCGATGTGCTGGCGATGCAGGAGATCAAGTGCAAGCCCGAGCAGTTCCCGCGCGAGGCCTTCGAGGCCGCCGGCTACGAGCTCGCGATCCACGGCCTCAACCAGTGGAACGGCGTCGCGATCGCGTCGCGCGTGGGCCTCACGGACGTCGAGACGTCCTTCCCCGAGCAGCCCGGCTTCGCCAAGACGGGCGACCCGGTGGTCGAGGCGCGTGCGCTCGGCGCGACCGCGGGCGGCGTGCGCGTGTGGAGCCTCTACGTGCCCAACGGCCGCGGCCTCGCGGACCCGCACTACGCCTACAAGCTCGACTTCCTCGCGCGCCTGCGCGACGCGGCCGCGACGTGGGCGGACCAGCCCACCGCGCTCGTGGGCGACTTCAACGTCGCGCCGCTGCCCACGGACATCTGGTCCGAGGAGGACTCCGAGGCCGTCACCCACGTGACCCCCGAGGCACGTGCGGCCTTCCACGCCTTCGAGTCCGCCGGGTACGAGGAGCTGTCGCGGCGCTTCATCCCGGAGGAGCGCACCTACACGTTCTGGGACTACAAGGCGCTGCGGTTCCCCAAGGGCGAGGGCATGCGCATCGACTTCGCGTACGCCTCGGCGCCCCTGGCGGCCCGTGCGACCGCCGTGAGCATCGTGCGCGACGAGCGCAAGGGCAAGGGCGCCTCGGACCACGTGCCCGTGGTCGTGGACCTCGCCGACGCCTGATGACGGACGGCTTCGTCCCGCCGCCCACGCTGGGCGAGGACGGGCACGCGCCGGGCGCCGCCACGCGCAGCGAGCGGTCCGCGCCGCGACCGGCCCCGCGCGGTCCCCGCCGACGAGGTCGGCGGCTCGCCTGGATCGTGGGGGGCGCCGCGGCGCTCGCGATCGCGGGCGGCGTGGTCGCCGACGTGACGCTGGAGGCCTCCGCGCGGGCGATCGAGCCCGCGCAGCGCGGGGACACCGGACGCATGGCCGCGGTCGCGGTCGTGCCCGGGATCTGCCTGGAGGACCTGCCGGCGGTGAGCGAGCCCGCCGGATCGGTCACCGCGGTCGCCTGCGACGAGCCGCACCTCGCGGAGGCCGTGGCGGAGCGCACCTTCACCGAGGAGGCGTGGCCGGGCGACGATGCGGTGGCCGCCGCCATGCTCGACTTCTGCCCGGGCCGGGTCGCGCGCATCGTCCCCGCCGCGCTCGCCGACGGGCTCTCGTGGCGCGCGTGGGCGCCGAGCGAGGCCTCGTGGAAGGCGGGTGACCGCACGGGGGTGTGCGTGGTGACGGCGGGCTCCCCGCTCACGGGGTCGCTCGAGCGCGGCACCGCCGAGCGGCGCTGAGGCCAGGTTCAGCCCAGCAGGCGCCCGCGCGCGGAGATGGCGGCGAGCACGGCCGGCTCGCCCTGCTCGGTGAGCCACTGCAGCAGGCTCGCCGGGGCCGACGGGTTCGATGCGATGGCGGGCCGCAGCTCGGGGTGCGCATACGCGAGCTCCGACAGCTCGGCGGCCGTGGCGTACGGGCTAGTCGCGAGCAGCCGCTCCGATCCCGCGCCGTGCGCGTCGAAGGGCGCCGCCGCGGACTCCGCCCGGTAGGTCAGCGCGACGGGCGCGGCCGCGGGGCGTCGGGCACGGCTGTCCCGGACGATCCGCCTGACGATCGCCACGATCACCGCGATCGGCAGGAGGGGAAGGATGAGCACCACGGGCGGCACATGGACATCGATCGCGTACTCGCACAGCAGCGCGAAGGCGATGAAGGAGACGGCGCCGACGAGGAAGATCATCCTCGAGCCGGAGGCCAGGGCCACGCGGGAGTGGAGAGAGGCGATGACGACGAGCAGGAGCATTCCCCCCGTGACGACCAGTGCAAGAGACTCGGTCGACCAGCTCACTGCTCGAACCCCTCTCCACCTCCCGCGTGTACCTCGGTATGAGGTTCTCGCGCGCCGCAACGACCGGCAAGCCCCCATTTGTGGGGGCACAAGCGAGCGATGCTCGTGTCACCCCTGCTTCCGGACGGGATTCGACTACAGTTCCAGGGGTAGGAAAGGGGAATGCTCATGACCGCCGCGAAGGAGCGCCGCGTGATCGCTCTTGTCGAGGACCACGCGCTCATCTCCCTCGGCTTCCGCGACCTCGTGGAGGGCGCGCCGGACCTCGAGCTCGCCGGGCTCGTCGAGAGCGTCGACTCGCTCGCGGGGCTCGGGCGGACGCTCGACCTGGTGGTCCTGGACCTCCGGCTCGCGGACGGATCCACCCCCGAGGCGAACATCGACGCGATCCACGCGATGGGCTCGCACGTCCTCATCTATACGGGTGGCGAGGACCGCAAGCTCATCCAGTCCGCCGCCCGCGCCGGCGCGCTCGGCCTGATCCGCAAGTCCTCCGAGCCCGATGTGCTCCTCGAGGCCATCCGCACGGCCGCCGCCGGCCAGGAGGTCTTCGGCACCGACTGGGCCGCCGCGATCGACTCGGACGACTCGCTCGCGGACGCGAAGCTGAGCGCCCGCGAGCGCGAGATCCTCTCCCTGTACGCCTCGGGCCTCACGGCCTTCTCCGTGGCTCGGCACCTGGGCGTCTCGCGCGAGACCGTCGCCGACTACGTGAGCCGCATCCGTCGCAAGTACGCCGATGCGGGACGCCCCGCGGCATCGCGGGTGGACCTCTACAAGCGTGCGCTCGAGGATGGCCTGCTCGAAGGCCCCCAGTGACGGGTCTGCACCCGGCACGCGAGCGGATCCAGCGCACCCTCCTGTTCGCGCTCGGCATCGGCGCCCTCATCTTCGGCGGCCTGCTCGCCAACGGCGACAGCGGCTGGATCAAGCAGGTCGACCAGCTCCGCGGGCCGTTCGGCTGGCTCACCGTCGTCGTGGGCATCGGGATCCCGGTGACGTACACGCTGCTGGCCCGCGTGATCGCGATCCGTCCGCTGCTCATCATCGCCGGCACCACCTCGATGGTGTTCATGGCGGTCGAGCTCGCCTGGCCGTGGATGATGCACGAGCCGTTCCTCGCGAACGACGGGAAGCCCTGGATCCAGGGGGTGACCGCCGTGCATGCCACCGCGGCGGCGATCTCGTGGCCGCGGGTGGTCGGGTGGGTCTACCCTCTCGCGCAGGGACCCATCGTCGCCCTCACGCAGATCCAGGTGCGCGAGGACTCGGCGCTCGACGCCACGCTCGACGGCCTGGGCGCGATCATCTTCTGCCTCATCGTGTGCGGCATCTCGATCGCCGTGATCGCGGCGGGAGACCGGCAGGATGCCGCGGCCGCGCACGCGCGCGAGCAGGCCGCGCTCGAGGCGAGCCGCAACACCCGGGAGGCCGAGCAGCGGCGCATCAACGCGATCGTCCACGACGACGTGATGTCGGTGCTCCTGGCCGCGTCCCGCCCCGCGCCGCCGGAGTCCCTGGCCGATCAGGCCCGCCACGCGCTCGCGAGCGTCGAGTCGCTGGTGAGCGGCCGCAGCGAGTCCCGCGACTACGACCCGGAGGAGTTCATCGCGGTGGTGCGCTCGACCGCCGCGACGATCGATCCCGCGGTGCCGGTGCGCTACGCCGTCGACGGCGACGCCCCCCTGCCCGCCGGCGTGGTCGCCGCGTTCGCCGAGGCCACCGCGGAGGCGCTCAAGAACGCGCTCGGCCACGGTGGCCCGAGCTGCGAGCCCCGGGTCGAGTGCGACGTCGACGACGAGTCCGCGCGCGTGGTCATCTCCGACCATGGTGCGGGCTTCGCCGCCTCCCGCATCTCCCCGCGCCGGCTCGGCATCCGCGTGAGCATCCTCGAGCGCATGCAGGCTGTCACGGGCGGCGACGCGGATGTGAGCTCGACGCCCGGGCACGGCACCACCGTCACGCTCGTCTGGAGGCGCGCATGAGCCACATCACGGCACCTCCGCAGGCCTCGCGCACCGTCGACGTCAGCCGGCTGCTCGGCCTGCGGTCCGAGGGCGCGAGCCTGATCCTCGGCGTGTTCATCGTCACCAACGTCGTCTTCACCATCTCGACGATCCAGTCGCTCAGCGTGACGTGGCCCGCCTACGTCTCCGCGATCATCGTGAGCCTCGCCGGCGTGCTGCTCGGGCGCCCCCATCCCGACCCGTTCCCGCTGCGCGACTCGTGGCTCGTGGTGGGGGCCGTGATCGTCTCGACGCTCCTCATCTCCTGGTGCCTCCCGCCCGAGGGCCCCACGGGGCGCGCGTCCTGGCACCTCGGATCGAACACCTGGCTGCTGTGGTTCCTGGTGCTGCGCGGTCGCACCGCGCTCGCGTGGGGCGCGATGGCGGCCATGGCTGCCATCACCGCGTACTGGGCCGGGACCACCGGGCGCGGCGCGCTCGGCGGCCTCATGATGGTCGACACGCAGGTGGGCCTGCTGGTGGTGGCGACGCTGTTCGTCACGAGCCTGCGCCGCACCGCGCACCGGATCAACTCGCTCACCGAGCGCTCCGTGGACGCGGCGGCCGCCGCCGCGACCGCCGAGGCGGAACGCCAGGTGCGGCTCCAGCGCGCCGCGGAGGTCGCCGCCGCATCCCTGCCGCTGCTCGAGCGCATCGCCGACGGGCGCCCGCTCTCGGACGCCGAGCGCGGCGACGTGCGGGAGGCCGAGGCGCGCCTGCGCGACGGCGTCCGCGGCAGGGCGCTCGCGACACCCGCGGTGCTCGACGCCGCGGCACGCGCGCGCGCTCGAGGCGTCGAGGTCAACCTCCTCGACGACCGCGGGTCGGGGCTCGCGACGGGGGCCGCGATGGCCCGGGCGGACTCGGCTGTGACTCGCGCGCTCGACGCGGCGTCGGGCACCGTCACGGTGCGCCTGCTGCCGGCCGAGCGCGCCGAGGCGATCAGCATCGTCACCGTCGCGGGAGACGATGTCGAGCGCATCGTCCTCGACGAGGACGGGAGCACGACGGCGGCCTGACCCGCGAGGGCCAGGCCGCCGGACGGGGACTCGTCGCGCCTCAGGCGAGGGCGCGCGCCTTGAGGGCCGCGTACTCCTCCTCGGTGATCGCTCCCGAGTCGAGCAGGGCCTTGGCCTTCTCGATCTCGGTGGCCGCGCCGGCCTCGGTCATGAGGCCCTGCGTGTACTCGACCTGAGCGGCCCGCACCGCCTCCGCGGCGGCGACGTCACGGGCGGCCATGCCCTTGCCGCGCGCGAAGATGTAGATGAGCGCGCCGATGCACGGCACCAGCACCAGGAGCAGCGTCCACAGGATCTTCCCGATGACGGAGAGGTCCTTGTCGCGGAACACGTCGAACACGAACCGGATCACCAGGAAGATGAACCCGATCCAGATCGCGAACCACAGCGACCACAGCAGGATGTTGAGGAAGTTGGCGAAGAAGTCCATCGCGTTGCCTTTCTGCGTACGGGTGCCCGTGCACGCCGTCGCCTCTCAAACTAGCGGCAATCCTCAGTCACGGCGCGCCGTTATCGCACGAAATCGCCGGGTTCCGGCGGCCTTCAGCGCGCGCGACCCGGGCGACGCGCACGCCACCGGTCGACCTCGGCCGCGACTTCGCGCGTGGGCGTCACCAGCGGCGGCCCCGCCGCGGGACGGCACCGGGCCGCGAGCACACGCGCGTTGAAGTCCTCGACCGCCTCGCGCACCTCGGCTGCGGTCGCGAGCGTGTCGAGCCGCGCGTCCAGCCGCTCGTCCTCCGCGCGCAGCCGCACCGACTCGGGGCCGAGGTCCGAGAGCTGCTCGCGTTCGACGAGCCCCCTCACCCACCAGTCCGGGTCGTGGGCGCCGATCCCAGGGATGGGCTTGCCCGCGAGCGGGAGGTCGTCGAAGTCGCCGCGCGCGAACGCCTCCTCGAGGCGTCTCTCGACCCACAGGTGCTGCGTGGCGGCGCGGTCGCGACGCAGGCGCTGCTCACGCTCCGCCTCGCGGACGCGGCGCTCCTCGCGCGCCGAGAGCGCCGCGACGTCGACGGTCGGCTCGGGCGCATCGTCCGCCTCGCGCACGTCCCGCGCCACGTCGCGGTCGACGCGGTAGCGCGCGGTCGCGGCGCTGGGATCCCGGTCCGAGACGCCACGCATGGGACCATGCTCGCACGCGTCCTGGAGACGACGAAGGCCGGACCTTGCGGTCCGGCCTCGGTGTCTGGCGCGCCCGGAGGGATTCGAACCCCCAACCTTCTGATCCGTAGAGCGACCGGCGGGACACGCCTAGACCCATCTAGGCGTGTCCCGTGCGGCGCGAGGGTCATCTAGCGTCATCCAACCCCATCTACTCTCACGGCGTTTGTGCACGCCTTGTGCACACGCCGTGCACACAACGCGAAGGGCGCCCGGCATGTCGCCGGGCGCCCTTCGTCGCGCCGTGTGCGGGAGCCCCGACATCGATCAGAGCTACGGCAAATGCGTGTTGAGGTGATTAAGCGCGTCTTGCTCGATGTGCTGTGCCGTCTCCTTGCGGTCCTTGAGAACCACCGCGTTCGCGCGACCTGGGTGCAGCGTGTCCCAACGGCTGCGCTCGCCCAAGTCCCTGCCGCTGCCCTGGGGATTGCTTCCGAAGCCCGGAATGATCGAGTTCCAGAGCGGGCTGTGCTCCCGGATCACGGCTGACTCACCAACGGGGACCCAAATCTCATCCACGACGAGCCATCGTGCGCTGAAGTCAGCGGCGTCCAGGTTCGTCGCCGCTTCGATGCTGCGAAGGTGCTTCTGCAGGCGCTGGTACAGCTTGAACTTGCTCGGGGTCTTGCTGGCCCCGGTCTTGCCTGTTCCCGCTCGCGATCCCGACGCGCCGGACTTACCTACGTAGATCGGCACCGTGGGCGTGGGTACGTTCGCAGCCGCGAGAGGGGCGTATGCCGGGAATGGCCCGCTGTAGTAGATCGCATACACGCCACCGCCCTCGAACGGCTGAATGCTCTGCAACGGCTGAGCAGCCTTCTCTTCCATCCTCGTCAGGATGCTGTGGGCGAGGTTGCTCATGTCGAGGGGGTTAAACGGCGTTGTCATGCGACGCCAGCCCTGCGAGCCTCTGCACGCAGGTGGGCGCCCTTGGTCGCCTCTCGGACGCTTGCGAGGGCGAGGTGCTCATGGACCGACGCTGCGACCTTCTCCGCGAGCAGAACGGGCACGGCGTTTCCGAGCTGGCGCATCGCCTCTCCCCAAGGTCCGTGGAGCCGGTAGCGGTCGGGGAAGGTCTGCAGGCGGGCCGCTTCGCGCACCGTGAAGTAGCGCACCGTGCCATCGGGGCGACGGAGCATGTTCTCGCCGCCGGGGACGCCGTGGACGCCTGCCTTGAGCGCCTTCGACGGTGCGTCAATGTACGAGCCTGTGTGTCCCGGGTATGACTTCGCGCCCGGCTGGAGGACGTGATTGAGGTACTTGGTCGAACCATTCAGAGTGGGCTCGGGCAGGTCCGAAATGGCGTCGCGGACGGTGCGCCACGGCTTCAGGCCGTTGTCCGCGTCAAGCTCTCGACGCTTCGCACTGAGGTCCTTCGGCACCAGGCGGTCACGCTTGGCAACGTTGTGGCGCTCCCAGTAGTCGCCCGTCACGTCCTGGACATGACGAAGCGCCTCGGCAGAGTGTGTGGCTGCCGGGAACGACCATTCGGCGTCCACGTCGGAACGGAAGCCCACGAAGAACACACGCCACCGCTGCTGGGGAACGCCGTAGTTCGCGGCGTTCACAAGGGTGGGCACGACACGGTACTGAAGGTCTGAACGCACCGAGGTGTGCTCCGCTTGCAGGCGGGCCGCATGGTCGGACCATGCTTCGCCTTCGCGCGGCGCGAGTTCGGGGTGCGCGAGTCGAAGCTGAATGTACGAGTAGTAGTCCGAGAAGGCCGAACGCGTCAGGCCACGGACATTCTCGATGATGAATGCGCGGGGCTGGAGTCGGCGGATCACGTCGGCGGTCGCGGGGAACATGTCGCGCGAGTCATCGGCGGCACGGCCCTTCCCGCCACCGCTGAACGGCTGGCATGGCGGACCGCCGCTCACAAGATCAACGCCGGGCTCGATGGCGTCCCAATCGACGCCGCGCACGTCACCTTCGCGCACATCGATGCCCTGTACTAGCGGATGCCCGGCAGCCCTGTTCTCACGCAGCGTGTCACAGCACCAGTTGTTCCACTCAGACACAACCTCAGCCGTGAACCCGGCGAGGTGCGTACCTAGCGCGAGCCCACCGCCCCCCGCAAATAGTTCGACGCTACGCATGCCGAGCATGCTAGATGATGGCTCCCACACTCGTGGGACTGCCACGCATCGGGGGACGGATCGCGGGCCTACCTCACAGGCGCACCGCAGCGGCCACGTGGATCACACCGGCCAGCGGCGCCCCGTCCACGCCGATCCCCTCCCACGTGTTGGGTGCGCAAGCGCACGAGCGCCTGCACTTCCCACGCAGGCAGTTGCCCCCGCGCCGGGGCATCCCGACGCGGGGACCACTACTCATCACCTAGTGGCGCCTACCCAATCCAGGCAAGCCGCCCGACACCACCCGGATGCGGCCACGCACGGGGTACGTGGCCGGGGGCCACACGACCGGCTCCACCTTCGGCGCGGGGATGTGTCGGATGTACATGTCGTCGGCGGCATGGAGCGACGTCGGCAGGTCTGTCAACGGCGACTTCCAGCCGCACGCACAGGTGGGCCGATAGGTTCCGTCGCGGAATGGAGTTCGGCGGGTCGTGTTGTCGTGAGGGACGGGCATGCACAGCCTTTCACTAGCCGATATCGGGCATTACCAGGTTATGCGCAGCGACCGACAGTGCGGCGCATCTTCCACAGCCCCCAGCTCAACGCACTGAGAACCCACCCGCTCACGCGCGGTCAGCGCCGCCAGACCGAGGACGTGCGCGGGTTGACCACCCCTCGTCCACCCGCCAACGCCCCCGACGGCGGCAGCCTGACGACCCCCGACAACGGCACCCCGTCGCGGTCCACCACCTCCGCGCGCACGGACCGTCCCCGCGCGACGGCGCGCCAATCATGCTCCGGAATGCGCCCACGCGCTGGACGCGGTGGCGCGATAGGCCCAACCGGGGGGCGTTCCACGAGGGCCAACGTGGCCAGCGCCAGCGCCATGGCCTGATCGTCGTGCTTGCCCGCGTCGTGATCCATGCGCAGGCCCGCCGCCGTCTCCCGCAGCCGTACCGTTCCCAACTCGTCCAACAGGCGCGCATCGTCGGGCAGCCGCATCCGCCGTTCCCTCAGCGTCAGATGCAGTGCCAACGCGAGACGCACCACCGACTGTGCGGTGAACGCGAACGTCTCCACGTTGACCCCCGCCGCACGGAGCCGCTGCGCGATGTGGACGCCCTGCCACGGGTCCAACCGGATCACGCGCGACCGATACAGCCCATGCAGCGCCCGCAGCCGTGCCTCCACCTCGGAGAGCTGGACCGGCCGCCCCGTGGAGCCCTCCAGCACCTCCAGATGGTCGAGCGTCACCACTGGCCCCCCATCGCCTGGCTCCCCGTGACACACCGTGATCACCGTGCGGTCGTTCGTCAGCCCCAGGTCAGCACCGATCACGTACACGTGGCCCGACTCTGGACCGATAGGACCGGGATGGGTGACGCACGCGGCGAGGTCCTCAGCGGACACCAGCCGGTCCTCACCTCCCGTCCACCGGTTCAGAATCAGCCGCGCGAACACGCTCCCCGGCAGCAACCGTTGCTGCTCCGCGATGTCCGCTGGGTCCTGCCACGGCACCGGACCTGCCATCTCCCGCACCGTCCACCGGGGCGAGCCGCGCGCACCCTCCAACACCCCCGCAGACCAATGCGCCGGATCACCCGCCGTAGTCAGCACCGCCAGGCGTGAATCCTTGCGCTTGGGAAGGCCCGACACGATGGCATGCCACAGCGCCCGATGCCCGCGCGTCTCGGGCCACTGTGCGAGCTCGTCCACCGTCACGATGTACGGCACATGCCCGTGCGCCGACGGGGCATCGGCAGGCTCCACCGTGAGCGTCGCCCCCGAACGGATCACCCGCAGTCCCCACGTCGTGACCTCCACCAGCCCACCCAGCGCTGTCCGCTCCACCATCGCCCGCATGTGCTCCAGCAGGATCGCTGCCTGATCGCGGTCCGAGGCGTACGCCAGCGACGTGGAGCGTGTCGGTGCCTGACACAGCATCGCTGCAAGGTCCACCGCCGCATGGTCCGTCGTCTTCGACCCGCCCCGGGGCCGCCCATCCCAATGCATCCGAGGCGAATCCGGCGCGACACTCAAGAAAGCCCGCGCACTCGCCCACTGGTACGGGATCGCCACATCCCCCCACCGTGTCCCGTCATCATCGATGACGAACGACGCGAGCAGCGCCACCGGGTCCAAATCGCTCATGAGGCGTCCGCTCGTCGGTCCGGCTCGCGGTCCCCATTGCGCTCCACGTGACGTGGACGGGCGCCCTCCGGGGTTGACGCCACCACCGCCGCGACCGCCTCCCCCGCAAGGTCCGGCACCTCCAGCCCTGCGGCGCGACGGGCCTGGACGATGCGGCGCCCGCGCTCCGCCAACGCCTCCAGGTCCACCGCAGCCGACGCGGCAAGCGCATGAGCTGCGGCCCGGTCTCTGATGAGCTGTGCCTCCGCCATGGGGTCCAGCCCCAACACCTTCCGCCGCTGCTCCGCCATCCTCTCCAACCGCACCAGCCACGCCAGCGACGCCTCACGAGGCCGCCCCTCCTCCAACGCCCCCACCTCATCCACGTGGCGGCGCATGAGGATCGCCTGAGCCTCCGCCGTCGCCCACGCCGCCACCGCCTCCGGAAACTCCGCCAGGTGCGGCTGATCGTCCACCAGCCCCGCCGCCAGAACCTCGGCCACCTCCCCGTACACGCGCGGCGAACGCGCCCCCGACGTAAGCGCCCGCACGTTCCCTGTCGGCGTCAGATCGTGGCCCGGCTTGAGGCGTGTCGCCTCGCGTCCTGCCGGACCTCCGATGCCCGGCCCGTTGCCGTGCCCGGTGAACCGGCCATGCTCGTCCCGCTCACGCGGTGCAGCCGGTTCCGGCGGTGTCTTGCGGCGTGCCACGGTCAACCCCGTCAACCCCGCGCAGCCCGGTCCCGCTCGACGCGGCGGGCATGGTCGGCGGCCATCGCGGCCCGCGCAGCCTCGGAGCGCTTGCGGGCGGCGGCCTCGCGGTTCTCACGGCTGCGCCGCTGGCTCGCGCTCTCGGGGCGCGGCCCCCACTCAGCCCGCAGCCGGTCCAGGTTGGACAGCCATCCGAACGGCTCGGCGGACGGGGGCCGCTCGGTCACGCACCACGCTTCCAGGCCGCTCGCGATGGGCGGCCCGTCGCGGCCCTCGCGGTGGCCCAGCGCGACCAGCAGGGACCGCGTGAGCGCGCTCATGCCGTTGGCCTGCCCCTCATCCTGGTAGGCCCGTTCGCACGTCGGGCACAGGAACCCCGCCCGCGACGCCTGCCCGGCGCGGCCCTGCCCGCCGCCGATGGGGGCCAGCGTGAACATGTGCGGGGTCCACGGCTCGGCGGATCGCAGCGCGAGCACGGACCCCACCCCGCAGTAGAGACACCCGCGCGACGGGCACGCCCGCATGATGGGCTGATCGACCCGCGCGAGCAGCATGGCCGCGTAGGCGGCGCGGGCGTCGGTGCGGACGCTCTCGGCCACGTGCCCCCACGGGCGCATGGTGCCCTGCTCGGGCTTGGCCCCCTGGGCGAGCACGGGCGAGAACCTGAGCGACCACTGGGCACCGTTGCCGATGTCCCCCAGGTGCTTGGCCGCGAGCAGCACGTCCCGCACGCTCTCGGGGGGCTTGCCCCCGGCCAGCACGATCCCGTCGAGCGCGCACCAGACACGGCCCACGACGACGGGCAGCGAGCCCCAGCGCTGCGCGAGGGTCCACTCATCATCGGCCCACCGCTGCGCGACCTCGCGGCGCTCGGTGCAGGCCGGGCACAGCGGGAGGATCGTCTCGCGGTGGAAGCGCTGGCCCGCGCTGGTCATCGCCATCGGCCCGGCGACGCTGATGCTGGTGGCGGTGATCGTCGGCGGGTCCGTGCTCATGCGGACGGCCACCCCGCAGCGGGCGCACCCGCGTACGTCCGTGGGCAGGTCCACGATGGGGTTGGCGAGGTCCGCAGCGGCGAACCGCTCAGCCATCGCGTCGCGCTTGTGGTGTCCCTTGCTCATGCTCCCGTGCCCCTTCCAGGCTGGTGGCGGTTGCCGTGGCGACGCTGCGCTCGTCCGGCCTGCTGGGCATCCGCAGCAGCAGCGCGGACGCGCACGCCGTCGTGCAGCTCGGGGATCGCGACGGCCCCCGCGCGGATGCGCTTGCCCGTTTGGGAGCGCGGCGGGCCTGCGGGCGCGCCGGGCGGAAACCCCTGAGCGGTCACGCGAGCCCCGCAGGCGTTCAGGCTGTCCATCAAGGGCCAGCAAGGTTGGCCGGGCTCGGCATCGTGGACGGGGCAGGGCTGGGCCATGATGCGGGCGAACGCGCGGTGCGCGCTCTCGGCATCGCGGGCTCGCTCGGCTGCGAGGTCGCGGGGCTGGTCCCTGGCCACGGCTACCCCTCCCCCTCGGGTCGTGTCCACCGGCCCACGTCGGCACGGTCCACCACCGCATCCGGCAGCGTGTCGAACACCTGGAGCACTTCGTACGACGTGAGGCGGCGCGCGGCTTCGTGCATCCGCCGTCGTGTGGGCTTGTGGTCGGGATCGGCGCCCAGCGCACGGATGGCGTGGGCCAGGCCCTGCTGGTCGTACGTCAAAGGCTCGTGCTCGGTCATCGTGGATACTCCCTGGTGTCATTGAGCGGAACAAGCCGGTACTCCAGGCCGCTGGCGGCCCATGCGTCGCGGCGCTTACGACCTGACGGCACTCTGAGCAGGTTCTCCACATAGCCCCACACGATGTGCCACGCGTCAGCGGAGCGGAGCCACGTCTCCGCCGTCGAGAGCGTCGGCGTCTCAGCGGCGCGGGCCTCACGCATCGCGGCCAGGTGACGCAGCGCGTCAGGATGCCCCCACCCCTCGCGGCGCGCATCGTCGGCTCGGGGCGACGGGATCACATCACAGCCACGCCCTGAGCCCACCAGCGGGGACAGCAGCGCAACGGCCAGCGCGAGGTCCGCCCGCGATGTCTCCAACCGTGACCGGGCGATGAGGCCGATACGGCGCACCAGTTCCGGCTCGCGGTCGAGGGCGTACGCCATGGTGTCGCGCGTGCGTGCCGGGGTCAGCATGGCCACTCGCCACTCTCATGCCGAAACCGCGCGGGGCAGCAATCGGAGGCCGAGCCGAGCCCTGCGTGCATGGGATTGTGCACGCACGGGCCTCGCGCGCGACTTCCCAGGGACGATGCTGAGAATCCTTCTGATCGCTGATCAGGTGATGCCATAGCGGGCGCTCCTCAATAGAGGTGCAGCCCGGCCCTACCACCAGCAGCTCGCACGTTCGCGCGGCGCCTTGTCAACGGCCGAAACTTCCGGGCGGAGCGTTCGCGCGCTTCGTTCATGCCCAGACTGCGAGGCGCGTCCATGAATGTCAACCGGTGACCGTATGCCGCACGGCGGATCAGGCGCCGCTCGTCCTCGTTGAGGTGGCTACCAGAGGTGGTCGGCTTGGTCGGGGGTGATGTAGGTGGTGTCGTCGCCTGCGACGAGGTAGAGCGTCGCGTTGGGCGTGCCGTGGTTGAGGAGGATGGCGCTGCCCAGGTTCGTCGCGAGTGGTCCTCCGGCTGTGAGGTAGGTGAGCCGGATGGGGTTGTCGGGGAGGTTCGCGAGGAGGTCGCGGATGTCTGCCGGGGTGAGTCCGGTCATGGTGTCAGCTCCTGTCGTGTCGGTCAGGTGGAGTGCGGTGTGGTCGCCTGCCATGCAGGCGCGGAGCGCCGGTGCGCATGGTGGGCGGTCGCGGGGGTGTGGGGGGCGGCGTAGCCCCCCGCCGAGGCGGTGCCGCAGGCGCGTCGCGGTGTGGCTGAGTAGGTGCGTAGGTGCACCTACTCAGGGGGTGCGTAGGTCGGCGGCTTGCGCACGTATGGGAAATGTATGTTCTACATTCACATTTCTCCTGCTTTACCTGGGGTGTTGTCGTCGCCGGCGCCTGGCTGCCGGGGATTGGGGCAGGGACGGGCATCCCGCCGCACCTACGCACCTACGCACCTACTTAGGCAGGCTCGCGGGCCTGAGTAGGTGCGGTGCATGAGGTCGAGAGGGTTGGCGGTCACGTCAGCGACTCGGCCGGGGGGTTGGACGTGCCGGGTTCGAAGGTGGGGACGGGGGGACGGTCGCCGCCTCGCACGTCGGGACGCTCCCCGTACGTGAGCCAACCCTGGGCCTGGGCGTGCTCTGCGATGCTCCGCCAGTTGGGGCGGGCGTCCTGGCGGATCGACTCGCGTACGCACTTCGTCGCGCATGGCTGTCCTGCTCGCTGCGCCGTGTGCTGTGCTACGTGGCGCGACATGCGGGCGGCGTCACCACGGAGCCGGTGGCGGTCTCGTGCCTCCTCACGCTCTGCTTGCGCTTGTCCCTGCGCCTGCCTCGCCCTGCGCCCCTCGGTGGCTTCATGCGCGAGCAGGTCGCCCTGGACGGTCTCGCTCTCCATGAGCAGCAGGCGGGCACGCTCCCAGTGCTCTGGGGTGACTTCGGTGCCGCCGTGAAGGATCGCGAGGAGGGCGGCGAGTCTCAGACGTAGCTGGGTGGTGTGGTCGGCGGGCGTGTCGTCGTATGACGCCGCGTCGAGAGCCGCGTCCACTTCGGCGGCAATCGGAGGTGCTACGTCGATCACCACGAGGTCGGCGTCGTCCAGCGGCGGGCCGTCGGGCGGCACATCCTCGGCCGCGAGCCCTCGCGGCACAGGCCACGCCATGGGGAGGTGTCCCGGCCAGTCGGGGCGCGGTTGGAGGTCGTCCACGCCACGTCGTCGGGCGGGATGGACGAACAGGAACCGGTGCGCCGTCCCCGCACGCTGGGCCTCTTGACCGATCAGCGCCCCGACCTTGCCGGGCTGCGCCGCCACGATGACCGCAAGCCGATACTCACCACCGGGAAGGTGCCTGCGGCGTTCCCGCGAGGATGTGCCGGAACCGTCTGGGCCACCGCTCCAGAGCGTGCGGAGGCGCCCGAATAGGGTCGAGCCGTCGCGCCGGTCAAGGGCTTCCAGCGTGCCCACCTCATCGAAGATGGCGAGCGCGTTCCGGGTGACCCAGACCTCGGTGGACACGCGCCGCGTTTTGGCTGGAGCATCTGAGCCGATCACCGGGACATCGATCATCGCGTAGTCACGAAACGCAGTCAGCAAGCCCTCACCGGACGCCGGGTGAGTGAGCACCGCACGGGCATCCGGTATCAGCCTCCGCGCGGTCGCGATGGCTTGCCCCTTCCCCTTGCCTGGCTCAGCGCATACGGCGACGTAGAGCCCGAGCGATCCTGGAAGGCCTCCCACGTCAGGGAGCACCACGGTGTGCGACAGCTCTGCCGAGACAACGGCGAGGAGGACCCCGAGCAGGGCGGACGGCCGGACCCTTGCTGCGAGGGCTGCACGGCGCACGTGGTCTAGCGTCGGCGTGTCCCACAACCCCACTTCCGCGCCTGCCTTCATGCCATCCGGGTCACGCGCGGCGCCCTGGACAGCGTGCACCGGGTCAGTCACGGCGGTCAGGTGCTTGGCCGCCATCTGGGCGGCCAGCTAGCCTGGAGCGGTTCGTATCGGCGGACATCCGGCGGCGGCTCCTGGCGGGGGCCGCCGCCTCCATGTACGGGCTCATGTGCAGGCACTCCCGCCCGTCGCGATCACAGCTCAGTCCTCGGCGGGCGCGTCGCCCGCCAGGAACTCAGCCAGCGCGTCTTGCGGGATGCGGTGAAGGCGCCCCACCTTGACGGTGCGCAGGTCGCCAGCATGGATCAGGCGGTACACCGCGCCTATCGGGACACCCATTCGTGCACCGACCTCAGCGGGCGAGAACGCGGCCCTCGACGGGACCCCCTCAGTCGTCATGCTCATCGCGCTTCCTCTCTCATGTAGGCGCATGTAGACACACCTAACCCCATCAACGATTGCACAGTTTTTTCGCGCTCTCCAGCCACCCCCCTGGTGCAAAATCTGAACCACCCCCGCTGCGACCTCCGCCCGCTTTCTTCACCTACGGAGCGTGTCACGCCACGTATTACACCCGGTATTACACGGGTACCAACTAGCGCGACCCGCGCCACATAGCCCGCACATCGCCAAGATGTCGCCACTAAGCGTAATGACAGTCCGCCGCGCCTTCTGGTGTAGCCTGTAATGACACAGGCAGCCCCGGTGGGGCTGGCGCAACAGAGAGGAACGCCTCATGAGCAACCCGACGCGCGTACGGAACGTGCGCGTACCAGACACGTTGTGGAGCGCAGCCGCTGCGACCGCCGCCGAACGCGGCGAACCCCTCGCGGACGTGCTCCGCGACTGCCTCGCGACGTATGTGGACGCCCATGTGTCAGCACGACTGGTCACGGTGGACGGCCTAACAATCGACCCGGCGAGCCTCGTGGGCTCGCAGGCCGTCGCATACCGCGTCACCCCGACAGGACGGGTCAAGCGGGTCAGCGACGCGGGCGGGGTCGTCACCCTCACGCCAGCGCAGCTCGCGAAGGTGACAGCGTGAGCGGCAACCGGCGGGCGATCCCCGCAACCGGCACCACCGCGTGCGCATCCTGCGGCGAGTCGCGCGGAAAGCGCCGACAAGGATGGACGCCGGTCCACGTGACAGGGCCGGACGGTTCCGAGCAGATCGCAGCATTCACCTGCCCCAAGTGCCCGATGTGGGATGAGCCGATCCGCTACGAGAAGTCCAAGAGCGACCGGGTGCGGTTCCTGGCCCGCGTGGACGCCACTCCAGCGGGCTCACGGGAGCGCCGTCAGGCTTCCAAGCGGTGCGACACCCTGGAGGGCGCGCGCGCCTACGTGGAGCAAGTTCGCGCCGAGGTTGCGCGGGCGGGCAGGTTCGCCCCCGCCGAGGCGGAAACGGTCCGCGAGCTGTGCGACCGATGGCTGGCGACACGCCACGACATCCGCGCGGTCACCCGCGATGGTTACCGCAGCGCGCTGATCGCCCCGCTGCGCCACATCGGGGACCGTCCCGCACGTGAGGTCACCCGGCCCGAGATGCGCGCCCTGGTGGCGCGCCTGGCGGCCGATGGAGGCAAGCGGGGCCAGGCGCTCAGCCCTCGCACGGTCCGTGCGGCACTGATCGCGCTGGGGCAGGCGTTCGCATTCGCTGTGGAGGACGGGCTGATCGCCGTCAGCCCCGTGGAGGGCGTGAAGCCTCCCCGCGTCAAGGAGGTCAAGGGCACCGAGGTTCAGCACTGGACACCCGAGGAGATGCGGACGTTCCGCAACTACTCCGACGCCGACGCTCTCGCGGGCGCGTGGCGGCTCACGCTGTCGGGCCTCACCCGTGCCGACATCATGGGGCTGCGCTGGTCGGACGTGAATCTCGACGCGGGCACCGTGACCATCGCCCAGGGTCGGGTCGCTCTCATGCGCGGCGATGCCACGGACACCCCCAAGAGCGCACAGCGCCGCCGCACCGTGGCCCTGGACGCCACCCACCCCGGCACGGTCGCCATGCTCCGCCGCTTGCACGTCCAGCAGGCCAACGACCGCCTCGCGGCGGGCTCCGCATGGAACGCCTCCGGCTACGTCGTCGTGGATGCCCTCGGCACGCCCCTACGGCCCGAGTTCTACAGCGACCGCTTCCAAGCCTTGTGCCGTGAGGCCGGGGTGCCTGTGATCCGTCTCCACTCGGTCCGCCACTCGCTCGCGTTCCTGCTCCACTCAGCGGGGGTGCTGCCTACCGAGGCCGCACGCCTGCTGGGGCACACCGTGGCGGTGCACCTCGCGACCTATCTGCCCGAGGCTCGGGCTGAGGAGACGGCCCGTGCATCGGCAGCCATCGCAGCCGCGATGGGAGCGGCGTCCTAGCCAATCCCGGGCATTGTGCACACGCCCTGTGCACACGCCGCTCCGTCCGCACGACGCGGGCAAGCGAAAAGGCCGCTCATCTCCGTGTGTAACAGGATGAACGGCCTAGATCGTTTGGCGCGCCCGGAGGGATTCGAACCCCCAACCTTCTGATCCGTAGTCAGATGCTCTATCCGTTGAGCTACGGGCGCGTGGCCCTCGCGGGCCGAGACACAACTATACAGGGTTTCGGGAGTGCTTCAGTACACGGCGGCCCGGGCCCCTCCCCGCTCACGCACGCGGACCGCCCCGGCGCACCGATCCGGCGAATTCGCGCGCAGGGCTTCACATCCGTGCATCCGGGGCGGCATGATCGACATGTCCGGTTCGTCCCCACGCCGCCGACGCGCGGTCCCGGGACGCGGGACGCGGTCGATGGGGGATCTCGAGGGGGGATTGAGATGACCGACATGTGGCATGGACGGACCTGTCTGGTGACGGGCGGCGCGGGGTTCGGCGGCAGCCACCTGGTGCGCGAGCTGGTGGACCGGGGCGCGCGCGTCACGGTGATCGACCGCGAGGCGATCCCAGGCAAGCCGCTCGAGGACACGGGCGTCGAGGACGCGATCACCTTCGTGCACGGCGACCTCCGCGACGGGCCCCTGGTCCGGAGCCTGTTCGCGGACTCCACGTTCGACGTGGTGCTCCACCTGGCGGCCGACCCGATCGTGGCCAACAGCCTGCGGGATCCCGAGGGCGTGGTGGACTCGAACGTCCGGGGCACCACCACCCTGCTGGAGGCCTGCCGGCTCGCCGACGCGACGCCGCTGTTCGTGTTCGCGTCGAGCGGTGCCTACTACGGCGACAACTTCACGCCCGAGCCCATCCCGGAGACGCAGGACCCGGGGCCGGCGGCGAACCTGTACGGCCCGTCGAAGGCCGCTGCGGAGATGATCGTGCGGGGGTACGGCAAGGCGTTCCGGATCCCGGTCACCGCTTGCCGCTTCATGAACACCTACGGTCCCGGCGACCGGCACGAGTCACGGCTGGTGCCGCGCGCCCTCGCGCAGCTCGCCGGAGGGATCGAGTACGACTTCGGCGACCGCGACGACGGCAGCACCCGCCTCGACTTCCTCTACGTGGGCGACATGGCGCGCGCGTACATGAGCGCCGCGGAGCATCTCGCGGCCGGCGGCTCCGAGATCGCGTTCAACTTCGGGACCGGGACGCTCACCTCGGTGATGGACGTGGCCGAGCGGCTGAGCCTCGCCTACGACGGCCGGGCCCGCGAGCCGCGCTTCCGCGGCGTCCGCACGGGACCGGTGCGTCAGAAGCGCCTCGACGTGGCCAAGGCGGAGGCGCTGCTCGGCTGGACCGCGACCACCAGCCTCGACGAGGGGCTCGCCGCCACCGCCGCGTGGCACCGCGAGGCCGTGCCCGCGCTCTGAGCACGCGCGTCGTCGCCGGCACGGCGCCCTCCCGGAAGTGGTAGGCCTTGGTCGGCTCCCCGAGATCCCGACACCGCAGTGGTAGACCATGGTCGCCCACGATCGGGCGACGACACTGGCGTACCACTGCGACGCGAGGATCTCCGCGAACCGACAACCACCTACCACTTCGGAGGGGGCGGCGGTGTGACGCGGCGATCGGGCGTGGAACGCGAGAAGGCCCCGCCGGAGCGGGGCCTTCTCGAGGAGCGGAGACGGTGGGATTTGAACCCACGGAGGGGGTTTAAGCCCCTCACGGTCTTAGCAGGACCGCGCACTAGACCTGACTATGCGACGTCTCCAAGGGTGCCCAGGATAGCGGGCGCACGCACGATGCGGCAAAACGCCCCCGAGGGGGCGCGGACGCACCGCCAGGTTGGCGGAGAGTGTGGGATTCGAACCCACGGAGACGGGTTACGCCTCAACGGTTTTCAAGACCGTCACCTTCGGCCGCTCGGTCAACTCTCCTCGGCGTCCGCGGGACGCCGCAGGCGCTCACGCGCCGGTGACATTGTGCCAGCCCGGAGCGAGGCCCGGGCTCAGCACCTGCAGCTCGTAGAGCGAGGACGCGCGCGCGAGCTCGGCGTCGTAGGTGAGGATCGCGTGGATCTCGGGGTGCGCCACCGCAGCGCCCAGGTGCAGCGCCGCGAACGGCTTCAGCACCGCCACGGCGTGCGTGGACACCGAGACGTTGTGCTCCGAGAAGCGGATCACCGGGATCGAGCCGCGCACCATCTCGACCACGTCGAAGGCCTTGGCCTTCTGCTCACGGGGGTACAGCTCGGCCGCCTGACGCAGCTCGGTGAACCCCAGCTGCGTGGTCGCGAGCTCCTGGATCCGCGGCACCGCGAAGTCGTTGAACTCGTCGAAGTAGCGCACGCCCGGCAGGAACCGGCACAGCGCGGAGCCGTCGACGTAGATCACGGTAGAAGGGTAGCCCGGACATGGGAGCGCCCCCGCAACGCGGGGGCGCTCCCTGCCTCAGCTGTCGCCTGCGTGATGCTCAGCGGTCCTGGATGCGACGCATCGCGAGCTGGACCACGGAGATCAGCGCCTGCTTGGTCGCCGCCTTCTCGCGGGCGTCCGTGTACATGATCGGGGTCTCCTCGGAGATGCCGAGCGCCTCGCGCACGTCCTCGAGGGTGTGGCGGGCCACGCCGTCGAAGCAGTTGACGCACACGACGAACGGGATGCCCCGGCCCTCGAAGTAGTCGACCGCCGGGAAGCACTGGTCGAGACGCTCGGTGTCGACCAGCACCACGGCGCCGATCGCGCCGCGCACCAGGTCGTCCCACATGAAGAGGAAGCGGTCCTGGCCCGGGGTGCCGAACAGGTAGAGCCACAGCGAGCCCGGCAGCGCGATGCGGCCGAAGTCCATGGCGACGGTGGTGGTGGTCTTGCGGTCGGTGACGCCACCCGCATCGTCGACGCCCACCGAGTGCTCCGTCATGGCGGCCTCGGTGTTGAGCGGGTCGATGTCGGAGATCGATCCGATGAACGTGGTCTTGCCGACGGCGAAGCCGCCCGCGACGACGATCTTGACGACGGTGGGGGCGGCGACCGCCGCCCCACCTGCGACTGCTGCGTTAGAGGGCTGCGATGCCATCGAGGACACTCTCCAGGAGACTGAGGGACAGGGCACCGGACTCGTCATGCGTCGACGCGTCGTCGGCCGTGCCGCCTGCGTGGATCTTCAGATAGTTGACTTCGGCTAGATCCGTCACGAGCACCCGGACCACACCCAGCGGAAGGCGGGTGTGAGCCGAGAGCTCAGCCACGGACTGGTACTGACCTGTAGCGAGCTGCAGGATCTTCTTCTTCTCGGGCGTCACGCCCGAGAGGGAGTCGATGTCGGTGGTCGCCTCGACCAGGGCCTCCATGGGGAGGTCCTTGCTCGCGGCGCTGACACGTCCACCGGTGACGGCGTACGGCCGGACCGTGTACGCCTCATCCTCGTCGCCGTACGGCGTGGTGGCATCAGACATGTCAGGCCCTCGTCTGCCCGTTCGTCGGGAGGTTCTGGCGCATCTCGGTGATGAGCTGCGGGGTGAGCGCGTTCTCGAAGCGCGACACCAGCAGCGTCATCTCGTAGCCCACCAGGCCCACGTCGCAGCTCGAGTCGGCGGCAACGGCGAGCACCGAGCCGTTGGAGACGCTCATGAGGAACAGGAACAGCTCGTCCATCTCGACGATCGACTGGCGGACCTCACCGGCCGCGAGCTGACGCGCGGCGCCGCGCGTGAGGCTCGACATGCCGGCCACGATCGCGGCGAGCGTGTCGCCCTCGGTGCGGTCGAGGTTCTTCGACATCGCCATGAGGAGGCCGTCGGCGCTCACGACAAGCGTGTGGCGCGTGCCGGGCACCGACTCGACGAAGTTGTCCAGAAGCCACCCGAAATTGGTGGCCTCGCTGCTGAGGGCGGTCACATGTGCTCCTTGTGTGTGCTGCGCGGCCGGGTGGCCTCGGGGTGGTCGTGGTGGGTCATCGGGCTACTCGTTCGCCGGCTGCGGCGTGGACCGCAGGTCGAGCTCGGCGGCGTCCGTCCTGGCCCGCTGGGTACCAGAGTAGAAGCTGCTGAAACGGCTGCGGACGGCATCGGCGTCGCGCTCCTTGTGCGCGAGCGTGACCTCCTCCGCGATCGGCTTGACCTCGACGGGAGCGGCCTCCGGAGCGCGACGCTTCTGGAGACCCGCCTTGGTCTTCTCGACCTTGGGGCGCAGCTCCGACAGCGAGCTGAGCTCGGAGAACGCCATCCGGGTCATGTCCGCATCGTCGTCCGAGAAGACCCGGCCGGACGAGTGCTCGGTGTCGAGGACGGGCTGGTAGCCGCCCGCCTCGGCGGTCGCCGCGGCCAGGGCCGAGGCGCCGGCCGTCGTCCAGCCGCTGGGCTGGGCGAGGTCGTCGGGCGAGAACGTCGCGGGTCCGGTCTGCGGCTCGAACACCGGCGCCTCGGGCGCGAACGAGGAGAAGGGCTCGGACGCGTAGTGCCCGCGCTCCTCAGGCTCGGGGGCGAACGATGCGGCGGGCTCCGGGGCGGCCGGAGCGGCGGGCTCCTCCACAGGGGCGGGGGCCGCGACGGCCCACGGGTTGGCGGCCGGGGCGGCCTCCTCGACGGGCACCGGCGCGGTCGGCCAGGTCTCCGCCACGGGCGCGGGCGCCCACGGCTGCGGAGCGGGCTCCGCGGCAGGCTCGAATCCACCGGTCGGCTCGGCAGGAGCCGTGCCGTCGATCGGGGCGAACGGGGCACGCGGCTGCGGGGACGATGCGGCGGGGGCCGCGGCGTCCTCGTCGCGGGCGCCACGACCGAACAGGCGGCCGAAGAACCCGGCACGGCCGGCCTCCTCGCCCGAGGCCTGAGCGATGATGTCGTCCATGCTCGGCTCGTGCGTGCCGCCGTACGAGTACGGGTCCTCGAGGAGCGCCTCGGTCACGCCAGGCGACGGGACCGGCGACGCGGGCACGGGGGCCTGCTCGACGGGGAGCTCGCGCTCGGCGGCCGCCGCCGCGAAGGCGGCGCCGTCCATCCAGGGCGCGGCAGGCGTGTACGGCTCCGGGTCCGCCGCGGGCTGCGGCGCCTCGGACACCGGGGCGTGGGCCTCGGGCTCGGCGATGGGCGCCTCCGGCTCCGCCGCGGGGGCGGCGGGCTGAGCGGCGTTCCACGGCGAGGTCGGCTGCCACGGAGCGGGCTCCGGGGCGCTCGGCGTCTGGGACTCCGGAGCGAGGACGGCGGACCACGGGGTCGCGGGCGCCACCGGCTCGGGCTCCACCTCGGGCTCGAGCGCGACCGGCTGCGCGTCCGCGACCGGCTGCGCGGTCTCGACGGGCTCGTCCGCATCGGGCTCGAGGCTCGGGATCGTGAACACCTCGGGCTCGACCGGCGCCACGGGCTCGACCGGCGCGGGACCCGCGACCGGGGCGGCCGGGGCGGCGAACGGCGCGCCGTACGGCGAGCGGGCGAAGGGCGAGTCGGGTGCCTGCTCCGGCTGCGCGGGCTCCTGGCGCACCGGCTCGCGGCGCGAGACCAGCGGGATCTCGCTTGTCGCGAGCTTGGGCACGGAGAAGGTCGGCAGGGCCGGCGCGGCCGGCTCGGGCTCGACGACGGGCTCGGGCTCGGGCTCGTACGCCGGCGCCTCGGCTGCCGGCTCGTCCGCGGCGGGCGCGTGCTCGACGGTCTCGCCGTGCTCGACCGCGGCGGAGGCGCGGCGCATGGCGTCGAATGCCGCGAACGCGCCACCGGCGCTGCGGGTCGGCAGAGCGGGCGCCTCGGGCGCCGTGGGCTCGCCGAGCGCATCGGCCATGACCGGCGGGACTGCCTCGGGGAGCTCGGTGCGAGGCTCGGGCCTCGCGGTCTCGCGGCGCGAGCGGAAGCCGCGGAACACCGAGGCACGCTCCTCCGCGGTCTGCGGGTCGATCTCGGCGGGCGACACCGTCGGCGTGAACGCCGCGGTCTCCGCGTCGAGCGCGCTCAGCTGGGCGGCGGTCGCGCGGACGGGCAGGCCGATGACCTTCTCGGCCTCCTCGTTCGCATCGGCGGCGGAGCCCTCGACACGGCGGCGGCGCGTCGGCAGACCTGCCTCCGAGACGCCCGACGTGAGCTCCGCTCCATCGACCGGCTCGGCGGTCGGCGCGGCGGCGGCGTCGGCGGCGATCAGGGCGTCGATGCCCGACGGCATCGGGATCGAGTCCTCGTCGTACTCCGGCTCGCCCGACCGGCCCGCGAGGCTTGCGCCCGCGACCATCGATGCCGGCGCATACGGCGCGGACGCAGGGGTCGCCGGGGCGACGGGGGCCTCAGGCGCGTTCCCGGCGGATCGCGACGGGAGGCCGGAGACGGAGGCGGCGGGCGCCACCGGAAGCATCGGCTGAGCGGGAGCGGCCGGAGCGGCGGGGGCGGGGGCCTCCACCGGGGCCGCGGCCGCGGGCGCCTCGTCGATCGACTGGAACAGCGACGAGGGCAGGAGCACGGTCGCGACGGTTCCGCTGCCCTCGACGGAGGAGAGCGCGACCTGCGCGCCCAGGCGGCGGGCGATTCGACCGACCACGAAGAGGCCGAGGCGCTGCGCACCGAGGATCTCGGACGCGGCCGAGGACTGGACGCGGGAGTTCGCCTCGGCGAGCTCGTCCTCGGTCATGCCGATGCCGGTGTCGACCACCTCGACCGTGAAGCCGTCGACCGTGCGGCCGGTGCGGACCACCACGCGGGAGCCCGGGTCCGAGAACACGGTCGCGTTCTCGAGCAGCTCCGCGAAGAGGTGGGCGGCGGTGAGCGCCTGGTGGCCGAGCATCGCCGGGTCGACGATGAGCTCGAGGTCGACGCGCTCGTACAGCTCGATCTCGGAGGACGCGGTACGGATCACGTCGGACATCGGCATGGCGCGGCGGATGCGGCGACCGGTGTCGATGCCTGCGAGGACGAGGAGGGACTCCGAGTTGCGTCGCATCCGGGTCGCCAGGTGGTCGAGCGCGAACAGCCTGGTGAGGCGGTCCGGGTCGTCCTCGCTGCGCTCCATCTCGTCGATGCTGGACAGCTGGCGGTTGAGGAGCAGCTGGTCGCGGCGCGCGACGTTGACGAACATCTCCGAGATGGACGAACGCAGGGCGGCCTGCTCACGCGCGATCTCGATGGTGGCCGCGTTGACGCCGTTGAACGCCTCGGCGAGGCGGCCGACCTCGTCCTGCGACTCGACGCGGATCTGGACCTCGGAGACGTCGACGTCCTCACCCGGCATCGCGACTCGCTCCACCAGGCGGGGGAGCTCCTCACGGACCGCGGTCGCCGTCGTGGTGAGGCGGCGGAGCGGGACGACGATGCGGCGGGAGATCGCGAACGCGATCAGCAGCGAGCCGACGACGGCGCCGACCGCGACGGCCAGGGTCAACCACGTGGCGGAGGCCGCGTTGATGGTGTTCTGGGAGATCGCGCTCGTGGTGCGGTCCCAGACCTGCTCGCGCAGCGGCTCGTACTGGTCGAGCTCGGCCTGCACCTTGCCGGCCCAGTCCTCGGACTGCGCCGCGACGAGCGACGAGTCGAGACCGTTGAGCACGGTGTTCTGGATGGTGACGAACGAGGTGTCCGAGCCGGCCGACGCACCCAGCGCGGGCACCTCGATCGCCGGCTGAAGGCCGGCGCCGCGCGACTGCGCGGTCTCGAGGCGGAGGCTCGTGCGCTCCACGATCGAGCGGGTCTCGGCGATCTCCGATGCGGTGAACTCACCCTCGCGGATGAGGCGGCCGAACACGTCGCCCTCGTAGCGGATGCTCTCGATCAGGTGGTCGAGGGCGCCGTAGGCCTGGATCGTGCCGACGATGTCGCGGTCGGGGATGGCGAGCGCGATCGCGTCCGAGGAGCCGACGAACTGCTCGATGACCTGCGTGTAGTACACGACGACGGTGGCGGGCGAGATGCTCGCGGTGCGCACACCGGCGCGGATCTGCGGGAGCGAGTCGCGCAGCTCGTGGCCCGCGCTCACCGCCGCCAGCGCGGCCGCGTTGTCGTCCGTGAGCTCCACCTCGGCGGCGGAGACGGCGATGTGGTCCAGGCCCGCGTCGACCGCGGGGAAGATCTCGTCGAGCTGGTCGCGGTACTCGGCAGTCTCGGCGAGCAGGCGGTGGGCGTAGGACGCCTCCTGCTCGACGGCGTACGACAGAGCGGCGAACGGGATCTGGAGGTCGAACTCCTCGGGGCTCGAGCTCGCGAGCGTGTCGAGCTGACGGACGGCCTCGCGGTACGCGGCGTCCATCTGCTCGATCTCGTCGGCCGTCGGCAGGACCAGCCAGCCGCCCTCGGTCTCGGGGGATCCGATGGTGTAGGCGCGCGCCTCGGGCAGCATGCCGTCGTCGGTGACGCCCAGGCGCTGCTGGGTGAACGTGAAGAGCGTCTTGGCCTGCGCGCCGTCGAGCGACCGGAGGCGCTCCGCGAGCGTGCCGTAGCGGTACTCCACGTCGGCGCGCGCCTCGGCGAGCTTCTCCTGGGTGTCCTGGATCAGGTGGACGAAGTTCAGCGCAGCGGTGCGCTCGTCCTGGATCAGGGCCTCAGTCTCGCGCGCCTCGTTGAGCGTGTCGATGAGCTTCTCAGCGTTGGAGTTCTCGCGGTAGTCGCTGGCGGCGGAGAGCGTGATGTACGACACCGCCGACAGCAGGACGAGAATGGGCACCATGACGACGGCGAGGAGCTTTCCTCGAATACCGAGCCTCTGGAGCATGAAACCTTCCCCTCACAAGCCGCCGCACGGATCAGGGCGCTCCGTGCATGGAATCGGACGACTGCTCCCTTGCCCTATCGGCCGGAGCCGCCGGGAACATAAGCCTTCATCCACGTGCGATGTTTGATGAGAGGATAGGCGGCCCCCACTATGACGCAGGTAACGGGAGTATTTCGATGAAGGCATGCGTCATCACCACCCCCGGGGGCCCGGAGTCCTTATCCCTGGTAGATATGCCGTTCAGCCCGACACGCCCGGATGACGCTGTGATGCGAATCACAGCATCGGGGGTGAATCGCGCGGACATCCTGCAGCGCGAGGGCAGGTATCCGGCCCCTCCGGGCGCTCCCGCGTGGCCCGGGCTCGAGGCGGCTGGCACGCTGCTCACGGCCCCCGCATCGTCCCCGTGGTCGCCGGGCGACCGCGTGTGCGCCCTGCTGCCGGGCGGCGGCTACGCGGAGCGCGTGGCGGTCGACGCCTCGCTCCTGCTGCCCGTGCCGGACGGGCTGACCGATGTGGAGGCGGCGTCGCTGGTCGAGGCGGCCTGCACCGTCGTGTCCAACCTCGACGAGGCCGGCGCACGCCCCGGGGAGACGCTGCTGGTGCACGGCGGGTCGGGCGGCGTGGGCACCGCGGCGATCCAGATCGCGAAGGCGCGTGGCATGCGCGTGATCACCACGGCGGGCGGACCCGAGCGCACGGCACGATGCGCCGAGCTGGGCGCGGATGTGGCGCTCGACCACCGCGCCGACGACTGGGCGCAGGCCGTGCGCGACGAGGGCGGCGCGGACGTGATCCTCGACGTGGTCGGGGCCGCCTACCTCGAGGCGAACCTCCGGGCGCTGCGCACCGGCGGCCGGCTCGTGGTCATCGGCATGCAGAAGGGCGCGCGCGGGGAGCTCGACCTGGGGACGCTGCTCGCCAAGCGGGCGCGCGTCATCGGGACCACCCTGCGCGCCCGCCCGCTCGCCGAGCGCGCGGCGATCGTCGCGCGGGTCCGCGAGGAGGTCTGGCCGCTCGTGCCCGACCGGCTCCGGCCCATCGTCCATGCGACGCTCCCCCTCGAGCGCGCAGGCGATGCGCACCGGCTGCTCGAGTCGGGCGAGGTCTTCGGGAAGGTCGTGCTGACGGTCGCGTGAGCGCGGCCCGTCACATCACCGCGAGGCGGTCCGGGTCGATGAGCCGGTCGAGCACCGCGAGGATGCCGTCCTCCTCGACGGAGCCGAGCACCTCGTCCGCCACGGCCTTCACGTGCGCGGGCGCCGTGCCCATCGCGGCCGACTGGCCCGCCCACTCGAGCATCGAGATGTCGTTGTTGCCGTCGCCCACCGTGACCGTGTGGTCCGGGTAGACGCCCAGCTGCCGCCGCAGCGTCTCGAGCGCGGAGGCCTTGGTCACCCCGGGAGGCGTGAGGTCGAGCCACGCGGAGTAGCCCACGGCGTACGTGACGTCGTTGAGGCCGATGCGGTGGACCAGGTCGTCGAAATGCGTGACGTCGACGCCGGGCGCGCGGATGACCACGCGCGTCGCCTCGTCGTGGCACAGCTCGTCGAAGCTCGCGACGCGCTGACGGCCCACCAGCTCCCCCGCGGGGAACTCGCGGTTGACCAGGAAGCCCACGCCAAGGTCCTCGACCGCGAAGAACGCGTCGGGCATCTCGTCGCGGATGAGCTCGAGCGCGGCGCGCGGGTTGAACGTCACCTTCTCGACGATGTCGTAGCCGCCCGCCGCCCGCGGGTTGAGGCGCACCGTGACCGCGCCGTTGGAGCACACCGCCCAGCCGCGGCGGATGCCGAGCCTCTCGGCGACGGGCATCATCCCCATGATGTTGCGCCCCGTCGCGAGGATCACGTGGTTGCGGCACATGCGCGCACGCTCGACGGCCTCCGCGACCGCGTCGGAGATCTCGCCGCCCCAGTGCATGAGCGTGCCGTCGATGTCGAGGCCCACGAGGCGCCACGAGTCGGGTCCGAGCGGCGGGCGCATGTCGTGGGGATTCATGCCACGACCTTACGACGGGCCGCGCGCGCCGCGGGAGCGCGAGAGGTGACCGTCACGTGAACTCCGGCTCAGCGCACCGGCTCGAGGACCTCGAGACCGCCGAGGTAGGGACGGAGCACCTCGGGGACGTGGACGCTGCCGTCGGCCTGCTGGTGGTTCTCGAGCAGCGCGACCAGCCAGCGGGTCGTGCCGATGGTGCCGTTGATGGTCGCGACGGGCTCCGAGCCGCCTTCCCGCTTCTCGCGGATCGCGAGGCGACGGGCCTGATAGGTGGTGCAGTTCGAGGTCGAGGTGACCTCCATCCACCGCTCCTGGCTCGGGAGCCACGCCTCGCAGTCGAACTTGCGCGCAGCGCTCGAGCCGAGGTCGCCGGCCGCGGTGTCGATCACGCGGTACGGCAGCTCGAGGGCCTGCAGCATGCGCTCCTCGGTCGCGAGGAAGCGCGCGTGCTCCGCGGCGGCGTCCTCCGGACGGCAGTACGAGAACATCTCGACCTTGTGGAACTGGTGGACGCGGATGATGCCGCGCGTGTCGCGGCCGGCGGAGCCGGCCTCGCGGCGGTAGCACGCGCTCCAGCCCGCGTAGCGGCGGGGGCCGGCGGAGAGGTCGACGAACTCGTCGCTGTGGTAGCCCGCGAGCGCGACCTCCGAGGTTCCCACCAGGTAGAGGTCGTCGCGCTCGAGGCGGTAGATCTCGTCCGCATGCTTGCCGAGGAACCCCGTGCCGGCCATGACCTCGGGGCGCACGAGCGTCGGCGTGATCATGGGCGAGAACCCGGCGTCGATCGCGACCTGCATGGCGGCGTTGAGGACCGCGAGCTCGAGCCGCGCGCCGATGCCCGTGAGGAAGTAGAAGCGCGCGCCGGAGACCTTCGCACCGCGCTCCATGTCGATCGCCTGGAGGCCCTCGCCCAGCTCGAGGTGGTCCTTCACCGCGACGCCCTCGGCGGCGAAGTCGCGGACGGCGCCTTCGTGGCGCAGCACCACGAAGTCGTCCGCGCCGCCCGCCGGCACGCCCGCCTCGGGGATGTTGCCCAGCGAGCGCGCGAGCTCGACCGCGCGGGCCGACGCCGCATCGGCCGTCGCCTGCAGCTCCTTCACGCGCGCCGCGAGCTCCTTGGTGCGCGCGAGCAGCGCCTGCTTCTCCTCGCCCTGCGCGCGGGCGACGTCCTTGCCCAGGAGCTTCTGCTCGGCGCGTGCGGTCTCGAACTCCTGGAGCGCGGCGCGGTTGGCCGCATCGGCCGCCAGGACCTCGTCGACCACGGCGGGGTCGTCCCCGCGTGAGCGCTGGCTCTCCCTCACGAGGTCGGGGGTGGCACGCAGGAGCTTGAGGTCGATCATGCCCGCAAGTCTATCGACGGGAGACGTACGCTCTCCTCATGACCGCCGGGACCGTGATCGCGCTGATATCGCTGGTGGTGGCGCTCGTGGCGCTGTCGCTCGCGATCTCGACCACGCGTCGCATCGGCGTGCGCGACCCCGTCGCGGTACCGCCCATGTGGCGGCGCATGCTGCGCATCAGGCCGCTCCCGGCGCTCGACCTCGCGGCGGCGGCCGGACGCTCGGACGCGCGCGAGCGCGTGGCCTTCATCATGAACCCCACCAAGGGCGGCATCGCCGAGCTGCGCGAGCAGGCGTTGCGCGCGTGCGCGATCCGCTACCTGCCCGAGCCGATGTGGTACTACACGACCGCCGAGGACCCTGGCACGGGCCAGGCGCGCGAGGCGCTCGCGGCGGGGGCCGATGTGGTGGTCGCCGTCGGCGGCGACGGCACGGTCCGTGCCGTGGCGGAGGGGCTCGCGGGCTCGGGCGTGCCCATGGCCATCATGCCGATGGGTACCGGCAACCTGTTCGCGCGCAACCTCGACCTCCCGCTGGGCGATGTGCCCGCGCTGCTGCGCACCGCGCTCGAGGGCGCCGAGCGGAGCTCCGACGTGGGCTGGCTCACGCTCGTGAGGACGCCCGAGGGCGAGGAGGAGGGCGAGCGCCACATCTTCCTGGTGATCGCGGGCGCGGGACTCGACGCGGAGATGGTCGCGGGCGCGGACGACAGGCTCAAGAAGCAGTTCGGGTGGGTCGCCTACTTCTTCGCCGCGGTGCAGCATCTGGGCAAGCGCATGATGGCCCGCATCACGGTCGACGACGGCGAGCCCGTGGACAGCCACATGCGCACGGTGCTCCTCGCGAACGTCGGCCGGCTCCCGGCCGGGATCCAGCTGGTGCCGGATGCCAGCTTCGACGACGGCATGATCGACGTCGCGACGCTCGACGCGCGCGGCGGGATCGTCGGGTGGACCGAGCTGTTCGGCACCGTGGTCGCGCAGGGCGCGGGCATCCGCGAGCCGTGGCACACGCGCGTGTGGCGCACGTCGCGCATCGACCACGTGCGCGGGCGCACCGTCGACATCCGCTTCGACGAGCCGCAGAAGGTCCAGGTCGACGGCGAGTCGCTGGGACGCGCGACGCGCGTGCTGGGCGAGGTGGACGCGGGCGCGCTCAGGCTGCGCGTGCCGGCGACCAGCGTGCCGGGCGGCGAGGCGACGCACGATGCGGAGGCGCTGCCCGGATCGTCCGAGGCCGGCTGACCCGCCGCCCTGCGCCCCGCGGACACGGTCCCCGTCGCGACTAGTGCCGTCCGGAGCGCAGGCCCTGGACCCACGCCCGTGCCTCCGCGAAGTCCTCCGCCGAGGTGCCCGACGCGACCGGCGTCGGATAGCCCGAGGCCGCCGGGTAGGACCCGAGGAACACGACCACCGGGTTGGTGCGCTTGAGGCCCACCAGAGCCTCCGCCATGCGGGGCTCGTCGATGTGGGCGAGCGCGTCGACCGAGAACGAGTACTCGCCGGGACGGTCCGAGCGCGGGCGGCTCTCGATGCGCGAGAGGTTGACGCCGCGCGCCGCGAACTGCTCGAGCATCGCGAGCAGCGCACCGGCGCGGTCGTCGGGGAGGCAGATCGCGAGCGTCGTCTTGTCGGCCCCGGTCGGGGCGGGCACCTGGCTCGGACGGCCGATCTTCACGAACCTGGTCGCGGCGTGAGGATTGTCCGCGACCCCCGCGGTCAGCACCTCGAGGCCCAGCCGCTCGCCCAGGCCCGGAGGCGCGAGCGCCGCCTCGAAGCCACCGACCCCGGCGGCGAGCTCCTGCGCCGCGGCGGCGTTGGACGATGCGGCGATCTGCACGGCGCCGGGCAGCGTGGCCGCGAGCCAGCGCCGGCACTGGTTGAGGCCGTGGGAGTGCGCGGAGACGGCGGTGATGTCCTCGATCACGGTGCCGCGACGCACCACGAGCTCGAAGGACACCGGAAGCACCACCTCGCCGAGGATGACGAGCGGATCCCCCTGCGCGAGCGTGTCGAGCGTGGCGGTGACGCCCCCCTCGACCGTGTTCTCGATCGCGACGACCGCGTGGTCCACGTCGCCCGAGCGCACCGCCGCGAGCGCGGCGGGGACGTCGATCATGGGGACGGGCTCGACCTCGCCGACGTCGACCATCGCGAGGAGCGCCGCCTCCGTGAACGTGCCCGACGGGCCCAGGTACGCGTAGCGGGGCAGGTCCGTCACGAGTCCTCCTCGGGCTCCGTGGTCTCGGGAGCGGGAGGCGCATCGTCCGGATGCGGGCGGAGCCGCTGGCCCATGGAGGCCCGCGTCGACTGCATCCGGCCGCGGATGCGCCGCGCGCTCACCACCGTCAGGACCTCACGGTAGCGGTTGGCGCGTCCCACGGGGGTGCGGTCCTCGATCGACGGGCCCTTGTGGCGGATGTCGCACTCCACCTCGGTGATCGCGAGCCCGGCATGGAGCACGTCGAGCGTCATCGCGACCTCGAGCCCGTTGCCGCGCGCGAGCGGCATCGCGACCTCGAGCGCCTCCCGGGTGAGGCAGCGGATGCGTCCGAGCGGCTGACGCGGGGACCAGCCGGTGGCCTTCTCCACCGCGGTGCGCGCGATCTTGGACGGGACGCCGGGCGCGACCGCCTGGGTGTCCGTGAGCGCGACCGCGAGGTCGCACACGCCCTCGAGCACGGCGGGCACCAGAGGCGCGGCGCCGATCGCGTAGTGGCCGAGGTTGGGATCGAGGATGAGGATCGCGCGCGGCGTCCCCTCCGGCTCGTCGCGCATCGCGATGACCGAGGCGCCCGTCTCGACGGCCGCCGACCGCCCGCGGATGTGGGAGTGGCGCACGACGACCGCTCCCGCGCGCCGCGCGAGCTCCTGCGTGTTGTCGGTCGACGCATCGTCCACGACGAGCACCAGGTCCACCCCGGGGATCGCGAGCGCGGCCCTCACCGTTGCCGCGATGCGCCGAGCCTGGTTGTGGGCGACGATGAGCGCCGCCACGGACGGGCCGGGGGCCGCGGCGGGGACCGCCATGCGTCCGCGGGCACGGCGCAGGCGAGCGCGTGCGAGCGCTTCCGTGGAGGCCGTCCTCCGCTCCGATCCCTCGGCTGTTGACACGACGCCCAGCCTAGTTGCACGTGACCCGCCCAGGTAGCACTCTTTGCCAAAGCCTTACCCGGATGTGAGGCAATCGACAGGGGTCCCTGGCAGCCATGTGAGGGCCGTGGAAGAGTAGGCCCCATGCATGAGCGCGCCGGCACCATCGCCCTTCCCGAGGACCTCATCGACGTCGACGCCCTGCTGGGCGCGTACTACGACCTGGTGCCCGACCCCACGGTCGCGGCGCAGCGGGTCGCGTTCGGCACGTCGGGCCACCGCGGCTCGGCGTTCGACACCGCGTTCAACGAGGCGCACATCGTCGCCATCACCGCCGCGATCGTCGAGTACCGCCGCGACCAGGGCATCGACGGCCCGCTCTTCATCGGCAAGGACACGCACGCGCTGTCCGGCCCCGCGCAGGAGACCGCGGTCGAGGTCCTCGCCGCGGCGGGCGTGGACGTCCGTGTCGACGCGCGCGACGGCTACACGCCCACCCCCGCGGTGTCCCTCGCGATCCTGGTCGCGAACGGCGCGGTGTCGGAGACCGGCCTGCGCACCACGGGCAAGGGCCTCGCCGACGGCATCGTCATCACCCCGTCGCACAACCCGCCCCGCGACGGCGGCTTCAAGTACAACCCGCCGCACGGCGGCCCCGCGGACACCGACGCGACGGGCTGGATCGCGAACCGCGCCAACGAGCTGCTCGCGGGAGGCTGGCGCCAGGTGCCGCGCTTCCAGCTGAAGAAGGCGCTCGCGGCCGACACGACGCAGGGCTTCGACTTCCTCGACCTCTACCTGGACCACCTGCCCTCGGTGATCGACCTCGACGCGATCGCGAAGGCGGGCGTGCGCATCGGCGCGGACCCGCTGGGCGGCGCCGCCGTCGACTACTGGGGCGCGATCGGCGAGGAGTTCAAGCTCGACCTCACGGTGGTCAACCCCAAGGTCGACCCGGCGTGGTCCTTCATGACGCTCGACTGGGACGGCAAGATCCGCATGGACTGCTCGTCGCCGTACGCGATGGCGAGCCTGCGCACGCTCATGGCGGGCACCGACAGCCCCTACGACGTCGCCACCGGCAACGACGCGGACTCGGACCGCCACGGCATCGTCACCCGCGACGGCGGCCTCATGAACCCCAACCACTACCTCGCCGCCGCGATCGCGTACCTCTACGGCGGCGCGCGCCCGCAGTGGCCGGCGAACGCCCGCATCGGCAAGACGCTCGTGTCCTCGAGCCTCATCGACCGCGTGGGCCGCGACATCGGCCGCCAGGTGGTCGAGGTGCCGGTGGGCTTCAAGTGGTTCGTGCCGGGGCTGCTCAGCGGCGACATCGCGTTCGGCGGCGAGGAGTCCGCCGGGGCGTCGTTCCTGCGCCGCGACGGCCGCGTGTGGTCCACCGACAAGGACGGGATCATCCTGTCGCTGCTCGCGTCCGAGATCATCGCGACCACCGGAGCCTCGCCCTCCGCGCTCCACGCGGGCCTGGTCGACCGCCTGGGCGAGTCCTGGTACGCCCGCGTCGACGCCGCCGCGACCAAGGAGGAGAAGGCGAAGCTGGGCGCGCTGTCCCCCGAGAAGGTCCCCGCGACGACGCTCGCGGGCGGCACCATCACGGCGAAGCTCACGACGGCGCCGGGCAACGGCGCCAAGATCGGCGGCCTCAAGGTCACCACGGACGAGGCGTGGTTCGCCGCGCGGCCGTCCGGCACCGAGGACGTCTACAAGATCTACGCCGAGTCGTTCGTCTCGGAGTCGCACCTGGGAGAGGTCCAGGCCGCGGCGCGCGAGGTCGTGTCGGAGGCTCTCGAGGGCTGACGGGCGGCCCCCGCACCCCAGAAAGGGGGCTGGCGCCGTCGCGCCTGCTCTGGCAGGGTGTGCGCCATGTCTAAAGCCTTGCGCACCGCATCACTGGCCATCGTGACCGCACTCGCCCTCTCGGGCTGCCTCAAGATGGAGATGAACTACACGCTCAACGAGGACGACACGGTCGACGGCTCGATCGTCATGGCGATCGAGAAGGGCGTCGGCGAGTCCATGGGCATGTCCGACGAGGACCTGCTCGCGGAGATGGGCACCGAGGAGTCGTTCGACGACATCGAGGGCGGCACCGTCGAGGCCTACGACGACGGCGACTACGTCGGCACCAAGGTGACGTTCGAGGGCGAGCCCCTCGCGAGCCTCGAGGAGCAGGACGCCGGCATCACCATCGTCCGCGACGGCGACGAGTACGTGGTCGGCGGCACCTTCGACACCGGTGAGGAGGACATGAGCATGCTCACCGGAGCCACCATGACGCTCGCCGTCACCTTCCCCGGTGCGATCGCCGACTCCAACGGCACCGTCGAGGGCAACACCGTGACGTGGGACCTGCTCGACGCGCCCGACGAGCTCATGGCCCGCGGCTCCGCGACCGCCGGCGGCTCGGGCCTCCCGGTGTGGATCTGGGGCGTCCTGGGCGCCGTGGTGCTCGCCGCCGTGGCCGGAGCCGTCATCATCGTGACGCGTCGCAACGCCCCCGCGACCGTGGGCAGCGCCCCGGTCGAGGGCGTCGTGGAGGCCCCGCCTGCCCCCGAGGCCGCGTCCTTCGCGCCCCCGGCCGCGGACGATGCCGCCGAGGGCTTCGCGCCGCCGGCACCCCCGGCCCCGGCCGAGGAGGCTCCGGCCGACGCCGAGGTGAAGCCCGAGGAGGAGGTCGCCCCAACCACCGAGCTCCCGGCCGCCCCGGATACGATCGAGCTGGGCTCCGTCGAGGGCACGGATCCTGAGGAGGACCATGGTCGATGAGAAGGCTTGCGGCGGCTCTCGCGATCGCCACAGCGGCCCTCACGGGCTGCGTGCGCGTCACCACCGCCACCACCTTCTCTGACGACGACACCCTCTCCCAGCACGCGGTCATCGCGATGACCGACCAGGCCCGCCTGGTGATGGGGGAGCAGCTCGGCCAGCTGGGCGACACCCCGCTGCCGGACGGAGCGGAGCTGCCCGAGGGCGCCGAGGACCTTGATGTCCTCGGCGCCCTCGACTCGCTTCTGGACCCCGACACGGTCCGCGAGGGCCTCGCCCCGCTCGCCGACGAGTACCCGGGCTCCGTCACCGTCGAGCCCTACGCGGACGACGACGGGCTCGAGGGCGTCGAGATCGACCTCGCCGACCTCCCGTTCGCGGCGCTCGAGGACGCCGCCGGCGTCGCGCCGGTCGGGGGAGCGAGCGGCGTCACCCGCGAGGGCGACACGTACGTGGTGGAGCTGTCCTCCGGCGCCGCCTCGAGCCTGTCCGCGGCGGGGGCGAGCGCCGACGACCTCACGCTGCTGGGCGGCGCCGTCGACATCGAGGCCTCGTTCACGTTCCCCGGGCTGGTCCAGGAGGCCACCGCCGGGACGATCGTGGGCAACACCGTCACGCTCGACCTCGCCGACCTGCTCAGCGCGGACACCATCCGGATCGTGGGCGGGGCGACGCCCCAGCACGACTGGGGCCCGGCCCTCCGATGGCTGCTCGTCGCGCTGGGCGCGCTCGTCATCGTGGGCGGCGCGACCTTGCTGGTGCTTCAGGACCGCCGGCGCCGGCATCGGACCCACCTGCCGCCGCCGCGCGCCTCGGAGGGAGGTCCGGGCACCGTCGCCGCGGACGATGCGGCGGCGGCCGTCGAGCCTCCGGCAAGCAGGCGGGACGACCCTCCGCCCGCGTGACCGCTCGGTCGGCGCACCCCGTCCCCGGATGGGACGATGGCGGACGTGCTCGACACCTACCGCGGCATCCTGTCCCACCCCGGCGCGAAGGCCTTCGCGGCCGCGGGCCTGCTCGCGCGCCTGCCGATCTCGATGTTCAACATCTCGATCATCCTCATGGTCCAGCTGCAGTACGACAGCTACGCGATGGCGGGCCGCGTCGCGGCGATCGGGACGCTCGTGTGGGCCGCGCAGACCGTCCCCACCGCACGGCTGGTCGACCGCATCGGCCAGCGCGCCGCGATGATCCCCCTCACCGGGGTGTTCGTGCTCGGCGCGGTCGGCGCGGTCGTCACCGCGATGAACCACGGCCCCGAGTGGCTGCTCTGGCTGACGGTCGCGATCGCGTCGATCCAGGGGCCGCTCGGCTCGCTCACACGCGCCCGCTGGTCGCACCTGCTCGACTCCGACCGCGACATCCACACCGCCTTCGCCCTCGAGGGTGCGCTCGACGAGGTGCTGTTCGTCACCGGCCCCGCGCTCGCGACCATCCTCGCGACGCTCGTGTGGCCGCCGCTGGGCGTGGTGGTGTGCCTGGTGGCCCTCGTGATCGGCATGTCCATCCTGCTCGCCCAGACCGGCACCGAGCCCGCGCCGCACTCGGGCACCGACACCGACCCCCTGGGCCTCCGGCTCCCGCTCGCCGTGATCGCGGTCTCGCTCGTCACCGTGGGCATCGGCGCGATGTTCGGCGCCTTCGACATCTCCGTGGTCGCGTTCGCCGACGAGGCCGGGCACCAGACGTGGTCGGGGATCATCCTCGCGATCGTCTCCGGCGGCTCGCTCCTGGGCGGGCTCCTCTACGGCGCACGCCACTGGAGCACGCCGCTGTGGAAGCGGACCGTGCTCGGCGCGCTTGCCATGACGGTCGGCTTCGGGCTGCTCGCGCTGTCGCCGAACGTCGTGGTCCTCGCCGCGCTGGGCTTCGTGGCGGGCCTCACCATCGCCCCGACGATGACCAACGCCGACACCGTGGTGCAGCGCGTGGTGAAGCGCCACCAGATCACCGAGGGCATGGCGTGGCTGCGCATCGGCATGGGCGTCGGCGTGGCCTTCGGCGCGTGGTTCGCGGGCGGCCTGGTGGAGGAGTCCGGCGCGCGCGCGGGGCTGGGCGTGTCCGCCGCGGGCGCGGGCCTCGCGCTCGTGCTCGTGCTCGCGAGCGCCGGCATCCTGCGTCGCGACACCGAGCGCGGGGACGCCGCCGGCGAGCACGATGCGCTGCCCCCCTCGGAGCGCGAGGTCGCGATCGAGCAGCCCTCGACCCCGCCGCACGTGTGACCGAAAGAGGGGACCAAGGTCCCCGCCGACCTCCCTGGGCGGACACTACCGTCGTAGACACAAGAACGTGGGCGGCAGCGAAGCCGCCCGAACACCCGTGGCTCGGGCGATCATCCGGGGACTTGGTCGCCCGAGCCGCACCCCATTCCGTGCGCCGGTGCCCCGCTCCCTCCCCCTGGGGCGCCGGCGCCGGATCGCGTCCGGGCACGTCCGCTCTCGTAGGGTGAGGCCATGGGGCCCGACCTCCGCATCGACACCGCCATCACGGCCGTGCTCACGGTCGCGGTCCTGCCGATCGCGATGCTGCCGGCCCTCGGCGTGGTGGTCCGGCGCTACGGCAGGCTCCAGCCCTGGCCGTTGGTGAGCGCCGCGGGGCTGCTGGCCTCCGCATCGGCCCTGGCCGCCTTCACGCTGTTCCCCCTGCCCGAGCCCGGCCGGCTCGACTGCACCGGCGTGGGCCTCACCGACAGGTGGGAGCTCGACCCGTTCGCGCAGCTCCGCCAGGTGGCGCGCGCGATCTCACATCGCGGTCTCGCCGACGCGCTCGACGGCTGGATGGTCCGCTACGCGTTCCTCAACGTGCTGCTGTTCATCCCCTTCGGGCTCTTCCTGCATCAGGTGACCCGCTGGCGCGGCACGCGCATCGTCGGGATCGCGGCCGGGACCTCGGCCGCGATCGAGCTCACGCAGGGCACCGGCGTGTACGGCATGTACCCGTGCCCCTACCGCACGCTGGATCTGGGCGACGTGCTGCTCAACACGCTCGGCGGCGCGCTCGGGCTCGCCGCGTCGGTGGGGATCGCGCGGCTCGCGTTCGCGAGCCCGCGCCCGGTGCCGGACCTCGAGCCTCCCTCGCGCGCACGGCGCGCGCTCGCGGTGGTGGTCGACGTCACGCTCGTGGTCGGGCTCGCGCTCGCGACCGCCTCGACCGTGCAGGCGCTGATCGCCCGGTCCGACACCCTGGCGCACGCCCAGGAGCGCATCGGCACCCCTTGGATCGAGATCGCCATCGATGTGGGCGCTGCGGCGGCCGTCACCCTGCTGCCCAGCCTGCTCCGGAAGGATCGCGCCACCCTGGGCGAGCTGCTGCTCAACGTGGCACCCGCGACCACCGGCGGCGCCGGCCACCCCCCGACGTGGCGCATGGTCGCGCGCTGGGCGACCCGGTGGCTGCCGTGGGCGCTCGTCCCCTCGCTGCTGCCCGCGATCCTGCTCGCGGAGGCGCTCGTCGCCGTGACGCGCACGGACGAGCGCTCGCTCAGCTCCCTCGTGTCGGGCACCACGACCCTCACGCGTCCCGCGCTCGCGGCGCTGCGCGCTCCTCGGGACGATGCGCCCGTGCCCGCGCGCGAGGGGTCGTAGGGCGTCAGCCCTCGCCGGCGAGCGGGAAGGCGACGCGGATCCTGAGCCCGCCGTCCTCCCCCGGCCACGCTCCCACGTCCCCGGCGTGGACCTGCGCGACGCGCGCCACGATCGGCAGGCCCAGCCCGTGGCCCGCGACCTCGGACCGCTGATGGCCGCGCGAGAAGCGCTCGAACAGCACCGGGATGTCGTCCGCGTCGACGATCGGGCCGGAGTTCGACACCTCGGCGCACGCATGCGCGCCCTCGCTCCACACGCGGCAGCGCACCCAGCCGCCCTCCGGCACGTTGTACCGCAGGGCGTTGTCCAGCAGGTTCGCGAGCAGCCGCTCGATGAGCACCGGGTCGCCCTCGATCGGGGCGTCGGCGATGTCGAGGTCGATCTCGACGCCGGCCTCGGTGGCCCGCGGCGACGCGGCGGAGACCACCTCGGCCGCGACATCGGCGAGGTCCAGGCGCTCGCGCGTGTGGATGACGTCGTCGGCGCGCGCGAGCGTGAGGAGGCTCGTCATGAGCGAGTCGGCCCGCGCCACCTGGGCCTCGACCTCCGCCGCGAGCTCGCGCGCCTGCCGCGACGGTCGCGGGGAGGAGAGCACGTTGTCCGCGGAGGCGCGCAGCACCGCGAGCGGCGTCCTCAGCTCGTGCGAGGCGTCCGCCGCGAACCGCTGGCGCGAGTCGAAGGCGGACTCGAGGCGCGCGAGCATGCCGTTGAAGGCACGACGCAGGCGCGCGAACTCGTCGTCGGGGCCGTCCTCCGGCAGCCGCCGATCGAGCGTCCGCTCGGACAGCGTGCTCGCCGCGCGCGCGATCTCGTCGACCGGGCGGAGGACCCGGCCCGCGAGCCACCACGCGAGGCCGACCGCGATCACCGCCGAGATCGCGAACGCGAGCAGGGAGCGCGTGAGCAGGTTGTCGAGCACGTTCGCGCGGGCGGCCTCGGAGATCTGCTCGAGGGTCCGTCCCACCACATCGCCCGGACCGCCCTCCGGCGGACCGCCGGCCTCGGCCGGCGGCGACGCCGACGCGCGTGGCAGGTCGACGCCCTGCTCCGCCAGCGCCTCCGCGAGCGCCTGCTGCCGCTCCGCCATCTGCGCCTCCGGCGCGGTCGCGCTCGCGACGAACAGGTAGGCGGTGGTCACCAGGACCCCCGCGAGCACCACGAACAGCAGCGCGAACATCGCGGTGAGCTTGACGCGGATGGTGACGGTCATCCCTCACCCTCCGCGCGGAGCACGTAGCCCACACCCTTGATGGTCTCGATGAGCGCGGGCTCGCCGAGCTTGCGGCGCAACGTCACCATGGTGACGCGGACCGCGTTGGTGAGCGGGTCGGCGTACTCGTCCCAGACCTTCTCGAGGAGAGTCTCGGCGGACACCACGCGCCCGGGCTGCGCGGCAAGGACCTCGAGCACGCCGAACTCCTTCGGTGCCAGGCTGATCGCACGGCCGTCGCGCGTCACCGCATGCTCGTCCGGCCGGATCTCCAGGCCGCCGATGCGGAGATGCGGGCGCGGCGCGATGCCGGCACGGCGTCCCAGCGTGCGCACGCGCGCCGTGAGCTCGACCATCGCGAACGGCTTCGCGAGGTAGTCGTCCGCGCCGAGCCCGAGGCCCTCGACGATGTCCTCGAGCGCGCCCGCCGCGGTGAGCATGAGGATCCGGGGCGGCGCGTCGGTCGCGGCCAGCGCGCGGCACACGTCGTCGCCGTGCACGCGGGGCAGGTCGCGGTCGAGCACCACCACGTCGTAGGCGTTGACCGCCGCCTTCTCGAGCGCCTCCGCACCGTCGCGCGCGACGTCGACCGCGAGGCCCACCCTCCTCAGACCCGTGGCGACCTCGCGCGCGAGCACCGCGTGGTCCTCGACGACGAGCACCCTCACGCGAGGACTCCGATCCGCTGCACGTGCACCCCTCTCGACGGGCCGGGCCGATGAACTCCGCCCACCCTACGCATCGTCACGTGGGACCAAGATAAGGAGCCGTCCCGCTCGGGTCAGGGGCCGGAGTCGCGCGAGACCGGGTCGGCGTCCAGCGCGAGCGCGAACACCCCGCGCTCGTCGGCGCTCACGTCGCACTCGACCACGAGCGGGCCCGGGCTCGCGTAGGTCCCCGGCAGCGACGTCCCCGTCGAGCCGTGGCACAGGCCGCGGGGCAGGCGTGCCTCGGCGAGCCGCCACTGGTCCGTCGTGAGGTCGACGACCACCCAGGTGCCGCCGCTCGAGCGCCACGAGGCCTTCTCCGTGGCTTGCTCGATCTCCTTGACGGTGGCGTCCTCGGGGATCTCCACCGGCACGGGCTCCTGCGCGAGGATCATCGCGAGCGTGCCGGCGCGGTCCGTCCACAGCTCGACGCCGGGCTCCCGGTCGCCGTCGACGGATCCCTGCGCCACGAGCGAGTCGATCGCGCGCTGCGCGTCGAGCGCACGGAAGGCGCCGCCGGGCTCGCGCACGAACAGCGAGCGCATCGAGCCGGCCGGCGAGTACCCGGCCCACAGCGTGCCCTCGCCCCCGAACTGCGGCAGCGGCGCGACGTCGACCACGGTGCCCTCGGTCCGCTGCGCGTCGGGGATGGCGGCGCCGCCCCAGTCGTCGACCACCAGGCCCGTGTCGAGCTCCACCTGGACCACCTGCGTGGTCGCGGCGCCGTCCTCCGCGCCGGTCTCCCGCGCCGTCCACGCGAGGCGGGCGTCGACATCGGCGTCGAGGACCACCACCTCGACGTCGGTGCGCAGATCGAAGAGCTTGAGCAGGTCGCCGTCCGGCGCGACCAGGTAGAGCGCCTGCGCCGTGCCGCCGGGCCGCCACGTGTCGCCCCCGGCCGAGCGCACCTCGACGGTCCAGCCCTGGTCCACGCACCACCACGCCGCCTCGGTCATGGCGCGCGCGGCGGGAAGGCCCTCCGCATCGTCCTCGATCATCGCCGGGCGCGCGGCCTCGGGCAGGGCGTCCCACTCGCAGCCCTCGGCGATCGCGGTCACCTCCGGCGAGGGTGAGGCCGTCGGGCTGGGCGAGGCGGTCGACGAGGCGGTGGCGCCCGGCTGCGCCGTGCCCTCGACGCGCACGATGGGCTCGACGGTGAGGTACGCGCCGCCGAGCATCCCGGCGCCGATCGCCGTCGCGGCGACCGCGGCGAGCGCATGGCTCCAGCGCGACATGGGCACCTCCTGTCCGCGAGGGTAGTCGCGCCAGGCGCGCTCACCCGTCAGCCGCGCGGTCCGGGGCGCGTGAGATGCGTCACCTCGCGGCGGACGCCGCCGCTAGGGTGAGCGCCATGCCCGCCCGGATCGCCATCGTCACCACCGTCGAGCTCGCCTCCCCCGATGCGGACGAGGCCGCGCTCCTCCCGCACCTGCCCGAGGCCGAGCTCGTCGCGTGGGACGACCCCGCGGTGGACTGGGCCGGCTTCGACCTCGCGATCCTGCGCTCGACGTGGAACTACCACGACGACCTCGACGGCTTCCTCGCCTGGGCGCGCCGCGCATCGTCCCTCACGCGCCTGCTCAACCCGGTCGACACGGTCGCGTGGAACACCGACAAGCGCTACCTCGCGGACCTCGCGGCGGAGGGGTTCCCCGTGGTGCCGACCACGTTCGTCGCGCCGGGCGAGGCGGTCCCGGACGATGCGGTGGTCGGGCTGGGCGGGCATCTCGTGGTGAAGCCCTCGGTGGGCGCGGGCTCGAACGGCGCGCGGCTGTTCGACGGCGACGCCGCCGGCGCCGCCGCGCACGTTGCGGCGCTGCATGCGCAGGGCAAGGTCGCGATGCTCCAGCCGTACCTGGCCGAGGTCGACACGTCCGGCGAGACGGCGCTCGTCTACCTGGGAGGACGCTTCTCCCACGCGGCGCGCAAGGGCGCGATCCTGTCGCGCGACATGTCCTTCGACACCGGGCTCTACGCCGACGAGGAGATCACGGCCGCCACCGCGACGGAGGCCGAGCGCGAGCTCGGCGACCGCATCGTCGCCGCGCTCCCCGGCATGGGGCACCCCGACCTCGCCTACGTGCGGGTGGACCTGCTGCCCGCCGCCGACGGCCCCGTGGTCCTCGAGCTCGAGCTCACGGAGCCGAGCCTGTTCCTCACGCTCGACCCCGCGGCGCCCGTGCGAGCGGCGCAAGCCTTCCGCGCGCTCCTCTGACTCCGCGGCTCCGCCACACCGAATCGCGGCTCCGCCACACACGCACCGGCGTGTCGTCGGCGTGTCGCCGCTGACGGGGCCCGGATCCGCCGTTGACGTGCTCTCGCGTGTGGCGGAGCCGCGATCGGTCGGCTATCTTCTTGGCTTTGAGGGGAGTACTTCCCAAGCCCCGTTCCGGTCAATACGAGATCTTCGTGGATCCTCCCGGGCGGGCGCCGCGCCAGCGGCGAAGGAGACCTCAGGACTTCGCCGTACCTGAGGAGACCCATGTCCCCGCTCATGCTCGAGGCCTCGAGCTCCGAGACCGCGCTGCACACGATCGCCACCCCCGGGCTGTGGATCGGCACCATCGTCGCCGTCATCGGCCTGCTGGTGTTCGACTTCATCGTCACGCGCAAGCCGCACGAGGTCTCCTTCAAGGAGGCGCTCGGCTGGACCGCGTTCTACATCGCCATCCCGCTCGCCTTCGGCGGGTGGGTGTGGGCCGCGCACGGCTCCGACATCGGCGTGAAGTACTACACCGGCTACATCGTCGAGAAGTCGCTGTCCGTCGACAACCTCTTCGTCTTCATCCTCATCCTCAGCGCGTTCGCGGTGCCGCGGGTGCTGCAGCAGCGCGTGCTGCTGTTCGGCGTCGCCGGCGCGATCGTGCTGCGCGGCCTCTTCATCGCGCTCGGCGCGGGCCTCATCGCGACCTTCGACTGGACGTTCCTGCTGTTCGGCGCGATCCTCCTCGCGACCGCGGTCAAGGTGTTCCGCGACGCCCTCAGCCACGAGGACGAGACCGTCGATCCCGAGCAGATGCGCATCGTCAAGCTGCTGAGCCGCTTCTTCCCGGTCACCGGCGAGTACGAGGGCACCAAGGCCACCGTCATCCGCAACGGCCGCCGCGCGCTCACCCCGCTCGCGCTCGTGATGGCGGCGATCATCTTCACCGACATCGTCTTCGCGGTCGACTCCGTGCCCGCGGTCTACGGCATCACCGCCGACCCGTACCTCGTCTTCGCCACCAACGCGTTCGCGCTGCTGGGCCTGCGCGCGCTGTACTTCGTGCTCGAGGGCGCGCTGTCGAAGCTGGTCCACCTCGGCTTCGGCCTGTCCGTCATCCTCGGCTTCATCGGCGTCAAGCTGGTCCTGCACTGGGCCCACGGCGTGTGGCCGGGCGTGCCGACCATCCCCACGCTGCTCTCGCTCGTCGTCATCGTGGGCGTGCTCGCGGTCACCACCGTGACCAGCCTGCGCGCGTCCAAGAAGGCCGAGCTCGCGGCCGCCGAGGCCGACGTGCACACGTTCGTCGACCCCACGCCCGACGACACGGCCCGCTGAGGGACCGCGCGGGGCCCGATCAGCGGGCCCTGCGCGGCTTCGGCACGGGCAGCGCGTCGGCCGTCGCGCGCACCAGCGCCTGGAGCCGCTCGACATCCTCGATCGCGACGCGGTCGACGACGCGGTAGGGCTTCGCGCCCGGGTACGGCGGCGCCTCCGGGAGCCCGTCGGACGCGGGGGCCGGCTTGAGGAAGAGCGTGTCGTCGCACACAAGTGCGACCACCTTCTCGTCGCAGTACAGCGCGTACTCGCCGAACATCGCGCGCACCCGCACGGGAAGCGGCTCGAGCTGCTCGAGCAGGTGCTCGACGGTGGCGCGGGCGGTGCTCACGCGTCCACGCTACGCCCGGCCGGGAAGCATCGGCGGGCCGTAGCGTTGGGATCCATGGAGGTGCGGACATGGCACGACGTGCAGAGGCAGGGAAGGGAGCAGGCATGAGGCGCAGGTTCGGACGATGGCTGTTCATGGCGATCGCGATCCCGGTGGCGGCGGCGCTGCTCGGGCGGATCGCGGACGAGGTCGAGGCCCGTCGAGGCGAGGGATCCAAGGTCGCGAAGGGCCTCAGGGTCGGCAAGGGCATCCTCCGCCCGGGTGCCTGAATCGCTCCGTTTGACGGGTATGCTCCCGACTACCAGGCTGATGACGTGAAGGGTCGGACGTCTGGTCGAGCTCAGGAGCGTGGCATGGACATCTCGGTCGAGGCGCCCGCGGAGCCCGCCGTGCTGGTGGCGACGGTCCGGCTCCCCTTCCCGGTGGCGCGAGTGTGGACCGCGGTGACCGAGCCGCTCTACATCCAGCAGTGGTTCGCCCCGCACGGCTACTCCAACAGGTCCGTCGACATGGACGTGTCCCCGGGCGGTCATTGGCGCCTGGTCCAGGTGGATCCCGAGGGCAACTCGTTCACGTTCTACGGCCGCTACGACAAGGTCGAGCGGGAGGCGCGCGTCTCCTTCTCGCACATCTCGGAGCTGTTCCCGGACGTGCTCACGTGGATCCGCGTCGAGATGGCGGGCGCGCCCATCGGCACCATGATGAAGGTGAGCCACCTGTTCCCGACCGAGTACCACCGCACGGCCTACCTCAACATGGGTGGCCTCGCACGGCTCCGGGAGCCGCTCGAGCGTCTCGAGACGATGCTCCGCTCGATGTCCTGAGACGCCTGTCGGCGCGCCCGGCCCTCGGTTAGGCTCGCGCCATGACCGCGGATCCCTTCATCGTCCCGCTCGAGCGCCTGCGCACGCGGACCTCCGCCAAGTGGACCCACTTCGATCCCGACGTGCTCCCGCTGTGGGTCGCCGAGATGGACGTCGACCTCGCGCCGCCCGTCCAGGAGGCGCTGCAGCGCGCGGTCGCGAACGGCGACATGGGGTATCCCACGCCCGCGCCCTACATCGAGGCTTTCATCGACTTCGCCCAGGCCCGCTGGACCTGGGGCGGCCTCGACGCCGCGCGCGTCACGCCCGTGCAGAGCGTCATCATGGGCTACGTCGACGCGCTGCTCGAGGTGACGGACCCCGGCTCGGAGATCCTGGTCAACTCCCCGGTGTACCCGCCGTTCTTCAGCTACCTCCGCCAGGCCGGGCGCACGGTCCGCGAGGCGCCCCTGGGCGCCGACCTCCGGCTCGACCTCGAGACGATCGACCGCGCGATGGCGGAGGCGACCGCCGGGGGACGCCGCGCCGGCTACCTCCTGTGCAACCCTCACAACCCCGGCGGCACGGTCCACACGCGCGCCGAGCTCGAGGCGGTCGCGGAGCTGTCCCGCCGGCACGGCGTGCCCGTGGTGTCCGACGAGATCCACGCGCCGATCGTCTACGCGCCGCATGAGTTCACGCCGTACCTCGACGTCGACCCGACCGGGATGGCGCTGCACGCCGCGTCGAAGGCCTGGAACCTCGCCTCGATCCCGTCGGCGCTCCTGGTCGGCGGCCCCGAGTCGGCGGGCTTCGACACCTACCTCCGCGGCAAGCATCACGGCCCGTCCCACCTCGGCGTCATCGCGCAGACCGCGGCCTACCGGGAGGGCGGCGAGTGGCTCGCGGGCATGCTCGCGGGGCTCGACCGCAACCGCCTGCTGGTGCGCGACCTGCTCGCGGAGCACGCCCCTGCCGTGCGGTTCACGGTGCCGGAGGGCACCTACCTCACGTGGCTCGACTTCGGGGCGACGCTCGGCGAGGTCCCGTCGCACGCGCTCATGACGCACGGGCGGCTCGCGCTCAACATCGGCACCGACTTCGGCACCGGCGGCGCGGGGCATGCGCGCATGAACATCGCGACATCGCCGGCGATCCTCGAGGAGGCCGTGCGCCGCATCGCCCACACGCTCGCGGCGGCTCAGGCCGAGGGCGCGTCCCAGGTGAGCGTGTAGCGCCACATCAGCTCGCGCGAGTACACCGAGCCGGGCAGCAGCCGCGCGGCGGCCCCGCGCACGTCGCGGAAGCTGTGCGGCGCGGGCCAGACGCACTCGCAGCCGTGGTCCCAGTAGCCGCGGAACAGGCGCTGGAACTTGTCGACGAACGTCGCCCAGACGTCGCGCGGCAGGTCCTGCGGCCAGTTCGGCGTCGCCATCCCGACCACGATGAGCCGCCCGCCCGGCGCGACCAGGTCGCGCAGGCGCTCGAGGCCGGCCTCGAGGTCGACGTGGTGGAGCATCGCCGACGCGCTCACCACGTCGTACGTCCCGAGGTCGTCGGCGAGCACGTCGCCCACGCGGTACGTGATGGACGGCGAGGTGAGCGGCGCCTCCTCGGTCGAGTCGAGCAGCTCGACGGTGTGGCCCTGCGCGCGCGCCCGGCCGATCGCGGCGGGGTCGGTGTCGATCCCGGTGACCTCGAGCCCCCGCTCCGCGAGCCTGCGCGCCAGGTAGCCCTCGCCGCAGCCGACGTCGAGCGCGGTGCGTGCCGTCTCGGGCAGGTCCGCCACGAGCGGCTGCATGTAGTGGATGTTGTAGTTCCAGCGCTGGTGGTCGGGACGCTCCTTCGCGTCCTGAGGCGTCGTCTCGCTCATGACGCACCATCATCCCCCACGCCGCGGGTGGTCCCCGACGGGCGGGACCTCGGTCCCGGGCCGTGCGAGAATCGTGCGCGTGAACGAGGGGACGTCGAGGCTGGGCCGGGCCGCGGGCGCCGCCATGCTGTCGACGTTCTCCGCGCTCGCGCTCCACATGCTCGCCGGCGGGACCGCGCCTGCGCTGCTCGCAGTGCTCGCGCCGCTCGGCGCCTCGTTCGCCGTGGCGGCGCAGCTGGCCGGCCGCCCGCTCGGCCGCTGGCGGCTCGCCCTGGTGGTCGGCGCGAGCCAGGCCGCTCTCCACACCACGTTCTCGCTCGGCGCGGCCGATGCCCCGGGCGCGACCGGTCATGCGGGGCACGATGCGGCGGCCCTCGCGGGCGCGCTCGACGGCACCGGCGTGCACGCGCATGCCGCGATGCCCCTCGCGCACCTGGTCGCCGGGACGATCACCTACCTGGGCATCCGCGCCGCGGGGACGGTCCTCGCCGCGGCCTCGCGCATCGTCGCCCTCGCGCTCGACGCGCTGCTCGCGTCGCTGCGCCTGGGCCCCGTGCCCGCGCTCGCCCCCGCGCCGCGCCTGGTCCCGGCGCCGACCCGCGCGTTCGCGACGCTCCCGCTCGTGCTCGCCGTGCCCTCCGGGCGCGGACCTCCCGTGACCGCCTGAACCTCGATATCCGCGGGCCACGCCCGCATCCCCTTCAGGCACACCCGCGCCGACGCGTGCCCCTGCACGCGCGCGCACCACCATCACAGGAGAGTCATGTTCACCCGTCCCCGCTTCCTTGCCACCGCCGCCGCCACCCTGGTCGCGGCCACCGCCCTCGCCGGCTGCGCCTCCGACGACGCGCCCGCCGCGGGCACCCTCGAGGTCACCGACCCGTGGGTCAAGACCGCGACGCCCGAGGACATGATGTCCGCGGCCTTCGGCACCCTCACCAACACCTCCGACGAGGACGTCACGGTGGTCGCCGCGACGTCCGACGCGTCGCCCGAGATCCAGCTCCACGAGGTGGTCGGCGGGGAGATGCAGGAGAAGGACGGCGGCTTCACCATCGCGGCCGGCGAGTCGCTCACGCTCGAGCCCGGCGGCTACCACCTCATGCTCATGGGCCTCCCCGAGGCGATCGAGGCGGGCGACGAGGTCGACTTCACCCTCGAGCTGTCCGATGGCGGTGCCGTGACCTTCACCGCGACCGCGAAGGACTTCGACGGCGCGAACGAGGACTACGACCACGAGGACTCGATGGACATGGGCTCCTCGGAGGAGCCCGCGGAGGGCTGATGCCCGCGGAGAGCACCGGCGTCAGCCGGCGACGGCTCCTCCTCGGAGGGGCCGCCGCCGGCGCGGGCGCGGCCGTCACGCTCGGCGCCGAGCGCACCGGGTTGCTCCCCGGCTCCCCCGCGCCGGCGGCCGACGCGACCGGGATCAACGGCGCGCGCATCGTCCCGTTCCACGGCGCACGCCAGGCGGGTGTCACGTCCACCCCGGGCGCGTACGCCACCTACCTGGCGTTCGACCTGCTGCCCGACACCGGTCGCGACCGCCTCGCGGCGTGGCTGCGCCTCCTCACGGACGATGCGGCGCGCCTGACCCAGGGCCGCGGCGCGCTGGCCGACCTCGAGCCCGAGCTCGCGGTGCGTCCCGCGGGGCTCACGGCAACGTTCGGGCTGGGCCGCGCCGCGGTCGAGCGCGCGGGAGCGGAGGCCCCCGGCTGGCTCGGGCCGTTGCCCGCATTCCCGCAGATCGACGCGCTCGAGGAACGCTGGTCCGGCGGCGATGCGGTGGTGCTCCTGCACGGCGACGACCCGACCGCGATCGCTCATCTGGCGCGCATGGTCGTGCGCGACTCGCGCGCGTTCGCGACCCTGCGTTGGCGCCAGAACGGGTTCCGGCGCGCGTACGGCACCGACCCCTCCGGCACCACCATGCGCAACCTCTTCGGGCAGGTCGACGGCTCGACCACGCCCAAGCCCGGGGACGAGGCCTTCGACCGCGCGGTCTGGGCCGGCGACGAGGCGCCCGCGTGGCTGCGCGGCGGAACCTCGCTGGTGCTGCGGCGCATCGCGATGGACCTCGAGGGCTGGGACGAGGTCGGCCGCGAGGGCCGCGAGGCCTCCGTGGGCCGGCGCCTCGCCGACGGCGCCCCGCTCACGGGCGGCGGAGAGCACGATGCGGTCGACCTCGAGAAGACCGATGAGCGCGGCTTCACGGTGATCAACCCGGCCGCGCACGCGGCCCGCTCGCATGTGAGCGACCCCGGCCAGGGCATCGTCCGCATCGGCTTCAGCTACGACGACCCCGTCGAGGAGGGCGCGCTCGACTCCCAGGGCCGTCCCGCCGTGTCGAACGTGGGCCTGCTGTTCGGCTCGTGGCAGCGGGACGTCGCGGCGCAGTACGTGCCGATGCAGGAGCGGCTCGCGCAGGCGGACCTGCTCAACACGTGGACCACGCCCATCGGCTCAGGCGTGTGGGCGATCCCGCCCGGCTGCGAGGAGGGCGGGTTCGTCGGGGAGGGGCTGTTCGCCTGAGCTCGGCCCGTGGGACGATGCCCGGGTGACCTCCCGCGTCCTGCTTCTCCACGGCTACCAGCACACTCGTCCGCGAACGCACTGGATGTGGTGGCTCGCGGAGGAGCTGCGGGACAGGCGCATCCCCGTCCAGTACCCGCAGCTGCCCTCCCCCTCCGCGCCCGTGCGGGACGCGTGGCGGGAGGTCGCCCTCGGGGAGCTCGAGATGCTCACCGAGGGCGACGGCGAGCGCATCGTGATCGCGCACTCGCTCGGCACCGTGCTGTGGCGGCATCTCGAGGCCGTGGGGGCCGCGCCGCTCGTGGCCCGCGTGCTGCTGGTCGCACCGCCCGTGATGGACCCGCCGCCCCCGGGCCTCGAGGCGTGGGCCTTCGCCGACGAGCCTGCCCCGCCATGGCGGTCGCCGGCGACGCTGCTCGCGCGCGAGGCCGATCCGTACCGGCGCGAGCCGCTCGACACCGTCGCGAGCGCGTGGGGGCTGCCCTGCATCGTCCTGCCAGGCCCCGGCCACCTCAACCCGGACGACGGCCACGGACCGTGGGCGGCCATGCTCGAATGGGCGCTTGCCGGCGACGCCCGGTGGCGGCTCGGGGAGGGCGCCCGTAGCCTCGACGCATGAGCACAGCGTCGTGGTCAGCCCCTCCCGCGGACATCTCCGTCACCCCTGACACGGCGCACGCGCTCCTCGCGCGCGACCATCCCGATCTCGCCTCGCTCGCCCTGGGTCCCACGTACGAGGGGTGGGACAACGTCACGATCCGCCTGGGCGCGGATCTCGCGGTCCGCATCCCGCGCCGCGCGCACGCCGCGCAGCTCATCGAGCGCGAGCACGTGTGGCTGCCGCGGCTCGCGCCCGGGTGGGCCTTCCGCGCACCGGTGCCGGAGCGGCTCGGCTCCCCGTCGGCCGAGGTCCCGTGGGCCTGGTCCGTGGTGCCGTGGCTCCCGGGCGATCCCGCGTACGCCACGCCGCTGTCCGCACGCGGCGCGGCGGACCTCGGTCGCGCGCTCGCGACGCTGCACTCGCCCGCCCCGCCCGAGGCTCCGCGCAACCCGTTCCGCTCGACCCCGCTCGCGGAGCGCGCCGAGCGGTTCGACGACCGCGTCGCCCGCCTCCTCGAGCGCGGGCTGGCGCTCGACGACGCCCTCGCGCGCGAGCAGTTCGAGCTGGGAGCCTCGCAGCGGCGTCCGCTCGAGACGTGGTGCCACCTGGACCTGCACGGCGCGAACGTGCTGAGCGACCGGGGACGGCTGGGCGGGATCCTCGACTGGGGCGACCTGGGCGTCGCGGACCCCGCGACGGACCTGGGCCAGGCGTGGTGCCTGGTCGGAGGGGCACGGATGCGCGACCTGCTGCGCGGCTACGACGACGCGGTCACGCCGCTCGACGAGTCAGCGTTGCTGCGCATCCGCGCGGAGGCGCTCGCCTACGCGGTCACGCTCGCCGCGCTCGACGAGCAGCCGTACGCGGATGCGGGGACGCGCGCGCTCGCCGACCTCGACGTCCTGGCCGGCTGAGCCCTAGGCGCCCATCTTCTGGAGGAAGGGCTCGAGCTCGACCCAGTTCTCCTCGTCGGAGCGGTCGTCGCGCCACAGCGCCATGTACTCCGCCTTGGTCTCCTCGGAGGCCTCGTTCCACACGCGGATCGCGTGCTCGAGGTCCTTGTGCCAGTAGCCGACGATGCGGAAGTGCGTGATCGGCAGGCGGAGCTCGCGGCGCAGCATGGTGCGGATCGCGCGCGAGTCCTTGGCCTCGCATGCGACCCACACATACGCGCCGGCCTCGGGGTCCAGGTGGGTGTCCGTGAGCTCGAGGAGCGCGTCCCTCAGCTGCGACGGGCGCCGGCCGTTGCCACCGAGCCGCCAGTCGACGGTCACCGTCGCGGCGGTCGGGAGATCGCGCGCATCGGCCAGGTCGCCGAGCTCGCACACCACGTGGAAGACCTCATCGGGACCCGCCTCCGCGAGGATGCGCGCGATCGCGGGCAGCGCCGTCGCGTCGCCGACGAGCACCCTCACGCCCGCGCCCGCGGGCGCCGCGTAGTAGCCCTTCGAGTCCGAGACCTCGGTGCGGTCGCCCGGCTGCACCGTCCGCGCCCACGTCGCGCCGGGGCCATCGCCGTGGATGAAGATCTCCATCTCGAAGCCGCCGTCGCAGTGCCCGCTCACGGTGTAGTGGCGCGCGCTGTGGCCGTCCGCATCGTCCGTCTCCGCGCCCACCTCGACGTGGACGCACTCGTCCGGCGTGCCGTCGGAGACCCATGCGGCGGGATCGTCGAGCTGCAGGCGCACGCGCATCATGTGCGGCGTCACCACCTCGCTCGCGGTGACCGTGGCGGCGTGGATGGTCTCCATGAGGCTCCGTTCGTGGGGGACGGTGGATCCTGCAGCAAGGTGAGGCTCACCTACCTCGCGTCAGTGTAGACCACATCCGCAACGGGTTTGTTGCCTAATTCCGAGCGTGGCGCACCCGGCATAGCGCGGTTATGTCCCGCTACTGTGTGGCCGTGGCCTTCGATCCGCTCGACACCGAGAGACTCGTGCTCCGCCCGTTCTCCGAGGAGGACGCCGAGGACTTCGCCGCGCGCCGCTCCGACCCGGAAACCGCGATGTATCAGGCGTGGCGCGTGCCCTACTCGGTCGAGAAGGCGCTCGCCGTGATCCGCGAGAGCGAGCACCACGAGGGCCCCGTGCCCGGCCACTGGTTCCAGCTCGACGTGCAGCGTCGCGTGGACGGCCGCACGGTCGGCGACGTCGCGGTGTACCTCCACGAGCACGGCCACACCGCCGAGATCGGCTACACGCTGCACAGCTGGGCGCGACGCAAGGGCTACGCGACCGAGGCCACCACCGCGCTGATCGACTACCTCGTCGACGTCACCGAGGTCCACCGCATCGAGGCGGCGACGCACCCCGACAACGAGCGCTCGATCGCGGTGCTCACGCGCCTGGGCTTCCAGCCGGAGGGCGTCAAGCGCGAGGCCTTCTGGGTCGAGGACGAGGTCTCGGACGATGCGCTGTTCGGCCTCCTCGCACGCGAGTGGCGGGCGCACCGGCGCATGGGAGCGGCCGCCGGGCCCGGCGTGCCGGCCTAGCTTCACGGAATCTTCACACGCGCGCCGCCCCGCGCTTCATGTGCGCGCGATGGACTGGGGTCATCGAAGGAAAGGGGACCCCGATGACCACCACGCGGAGGACCAGGGCATGGGCCGTCGCGGCGGGAGCCGCGCTCCTCGCCATCCCGGCGGGGGCAGCGTGGGCCGCGTCGGGCGGCGACGCCGACGACTCGTACGGCGGCTACGGCATGGGCGGCGCGCGCATGGGAGGGATGATGCGCGGCTGGGATGCGGACCGCGACAGCGGCGGCTACCGCGGCGGCGATCGGGACGGCGGCTGCCTCATGGGCGCCTGGGCCGACGACGGCCCGGCGAGCGACGCCGACGCCGCCTCGCTCGCGGCCATGGCCGAGGAGGAGCGCATGGCCGGCGACCTCTACGACGAGCTCGCGGACGCCTGGGACCTGCGCACGTTCGCGGTGCTCGCCCACGCCGAGGACATGCATCTGCGCGCCGTGACCGGCCTCATGGAGGCCTACGGGCTCGACGACCCGACCGAGGACGCCGAGCCGGGCGTCTACGAGGATGCCGACCTGCAGTCGCTCTGCGACGAGCTGCTCGCGCAGGGCACCCGCTCCGAGACCGGCGCGCTGACCGTCGGCGCGCTCGTGGAGGAGACCGACATCGCCGACCTCCGCGGGCAGGACGTCGACTCGGACACGGTCGCGGCGATGTACGACCACCTCGAGCACGCGAGCGAGCGTCACCTCACGGTGCTGGTCGAGGCGCTCGACGCCGACGGCATCGCGTACGAGGCCTCGGTCCTCGATCCCGCGGAGGTCGCAGAGATCACCGGCGTCCCGGCTCCCTAGGATTGCTGGCGTGGGAGCCCGCACCGTGCTGGTGGTCGACGACGAGCAGAGCATCCGCGAGCTCGTCGGCGGCTACCTGCGCCGCGACGGCTTCGACGTGATCGAGGCGGGCTCGGGCGAGGACGCCCTCGCGGCGCTCGCCACGTCGCGAGTCGACCTCGCGATCCTCGACGTGCGGCTGCCGGGCATCGACGGCATGGAGACGCTGCGCCGGCTACGACGCACCTCCTCGGTGCCCGTCCTGCTGCTCACCGCGCGCGCCGAGGAGGCCGACCGCATCGTGGGCCTCGAGCTCGGCGCGGACGACTACGTCACCAAGCCGTTCAGCCCGCGCGAGGTGGTCGCGCGCGTCCGGGCGATCCTGCGCCGCGGCGACCCGGCACCCGGGGACGAGCGGATCGCGATCGGGGAGCTGCGCATCGACCCCGCCGCACACGAGGTGACGGTGGGCGACCGGCCGGCGGCGCTGACCGCGCTCGAGTTCGACCTGCTCGGAGCGCTCGCCACCGCGCCGGGACGCGTCTTCACACGCCGCCAGCTCATCGAGCGCGTGTGGGGCTGGGACTTCTACGGCGACGAGCGCATCGTCGACGTCCACATCCGCAAGCTCCGCCGCGCGCTCGACGACCCGGCGGAGGACCCTCGCATGATCCTCACGGTGCGCGGGGTCGGCTACAAGCTGGCGGCCCCATGAGCTCCCTGCGGGGGCGCCTGCTCGCCTCGCACCTCGCGGTCGCGGCGGCGGGCGTCGTCGCGCTCCTGGTGGTGGGCACCACGGTCGGCGGCGTCGCCTACCAGCGCCGCATCGGGACGATGCACGGGGCGATGATGCGCGCCGACTCGGCCCAGCGGGCGCTCGCCGACGCCCTCCCGCTCGCGCTCGGCTGGGGGGCGGCCGCGGGCATCGTCGCCGCCGCGATCGCCGCCCTCTGGGTCTCGCGCCGCATCGCGGGCCCCCTCGCGGAGGTGCAGGAGGCGACGCGCGCGATCGCTGCGGGCGACTACTCGCGCCGCGTGCCGCGCGCGCCCGAGGCCGAGCTCGCGGCGGTCGCGGACGACGTCAACGCGCTCGCCGCGAGGCTCGGGGAGGCCGAGGAGCGTCGTGCGCGGCTCATCGACGAGGTCGCGCATGAGATGCGGACGCCGCTCACCACGATCGGCGGCACCATGGAGGGGCTGCTCGACGGGGTGATCGAGGCGGGCCCGGAGGCGTACGAGCGGGTCGCGGCGGAGGCCTCACGGCTCCGGCGGCTCGCGGAGGACCTGTCGACGCTGTCGCGCGCGCAGGAGAGCACGCTCGCGCTCGACATCGTCCCGACCGACCTCGCCCGGCTCGCCGTCGATGCCGCCGATCGCCTCCGCCCCCAGTTCGAGCACCGCGGGGTCGCGCTCGCCGTCGACGCGCCCGCGGAAGCGCCCGTCGTAGCGGATCCGGACCGCATCATCCAGGTGCTCGTCAACCTGCTCGGGAACGCGCTCGCGCACAGCGACGAGGGCGGCCACGTCGTCGTGCGCGCGGCGCTCGACGGGGAGGCCGCCGTCGCGACCGTGACCGACACGGGCGCAGGGATCGCCCCGGACGAGCTCGAGCGCGTCTTCGAGCGCTTCTACCGCGGCCCCGCGGCGGGCGCGCGGTCCGGCCGCGGCATCGGGCTGACCATCGCGCGGTCCCTGGCCCGCGCGCATGGCGGCGACGTGACGGCCGCCTCGGACGGCGTGGGTCGGGGCGCGTCGTTCACGCTCACGCTCCCCGCGGCCCGTCCTCGATGACGGCGCCGCGCGCACCCCTTTACCGCAGAAACACGGGCAAAAACCGCGTTCCCGTCACATGCCCGCGTGATCTGTGGCGCATCTCACACGGCGAGCGTGATCTTCGCTAGGGTGGCGCCCATGCTCCCGAGCTCGCGCATCGCCCGGCCGGTCACGGTCGACGACGATCAGGTCCGCGCGCTCATCGACGATCAGTTCCCCCACCTGGCCGACCAGGAGGTGGGCCGGCGCTACACGCACGAGGACCACATCGCCGTGCGCATCGGCGACCACCACGGCGCGCTGTTCCCGCGCTTCGCTCTCGACGACCCGCTGTTCGCCCGCTCCGCGGACGTCATCGCGCCCCACCTGGCCCGCTTCACCTTCCCCGTGAGCGCCCCGATCGACATGGGCCGCCCGGGTCACGGCTTCCCGTACCACTGGACGCTCGTGCGATGGGTCTCGGCGTCGACGGCCGCGTTCGTGCCGCTGCACGCGAGCTCCGCGCGCTCGCTCGGCGCGGCGATCCGCCAGATCCACGTCCCCGCACCCGCCGACGCCCCGACCAACCCCGCGACGGCGACCGGCCTCGCGAGCCTGCTGAGCGAGTGGGACCGGCTGCTGGTGTTCGCCTCGCTCCGCGGCGCGCCCGAGAACCGGGTCCTCGATGTCGAGTCGGTCGACTCGCTGTTCCGCGTGGGCGCGGTCGCGCCGCTCGACGTGCCGCTGACGTGGACCCATGGACGCCTCGAGCCTCGCTCGATCCAGTCGGACCGCGGCCAGTTCGCGGGGATCCTCATCTGGCACCGGTTCGGCGCGGGCGACCCCGCGGCGGACCTGGGCGGCGCCGCCACGGTGGTCCCGCTCGACATGCGCGACGAGCTCTACGCGGGCTACGGCGAGGTCAGCACCGCCACCGCCTGGCGCGCGCAGTCCTACCAGCTCTACGCCGCGCTCACCCACATCGAGCTCGACGATCCGTTCCTGGCCCGCATGGCCTGGGAGCGGCTCATCGAGCTCGGCCTTGCGCACGAGGCGTAGGGACGATGCGCGGGCGCGGCCGGGCGGGGATCGCGGCGCTCGCGCTCATGGCCGGCGGCTGCGCCGTGCCGGGGACCGCACCGGCATCGTCCGCGCCGGACCAACCCTGGACGGAGCCCGCCGCGTACACGTACGAGGCGACCATCACCGTGTTCGGCCCCACCGCGGGGACGTGGCGCATCACGGTCCGCGATCGCGAGGTCGCGTCCGCCGAGCCGCTCGACGACATCGCCGAGTACTCCGCGAGCGACTACGTCCCCCTGCCCGAGGAGTTCCCCACGCTCGTCGGGCTCATCGAGCACTACAACCTCGTAGCGGTCGGCGACCCTCACATCGCGGTGCTCGAGTGCGACGACGACGGCATGCCGCGGCGCATCGAGCTCGACCCCGACGAGGACACCTACGACGACGAGTACGCGGTCGAGGTCCACGGCGTCGAGGTCGGGTGACCCGTCCCGCGGCGTAGCCGGTTGCCCCTCGTACGTGGGACAGTTAGCCCCATGGACATCTTCGAGACCCCGCTCCCCGGAGTCGGCGTCCGCTACGAGTTCACGGCCGAGGGCGGCGACCACGTCGGCGTGGTCGTGCGTCGCGACGGCAAGCGCGACATCGCGCTGTACGACCGCGACGACCCGGACTCGTGCCGCGGCACCGTCGAGCTGTCCGAGGGCGATGCCGGCAAGATGGCCGAGCTCCTGGGCGGGTCCAACATCATCGCGCGGCTCGAGGACCTGAGGCACACCATCGTCGGGCTCGCGATCGAGTGGGTGACGATGCCCGCGACCGGGGGCCTCGTCGGCCGGCCGCTCGCGGAGGGCCGCATCCGCACCGAGACCTCCGCCTCCGTGGTCGCCGTGATCCGCGGGGATCAGGGCATCCCAGGGATCGAGCCCTCCTTCATCTTCGAGCCGGGCGACGTCGTCCTGGTGATGGGATCCGACGAGGCCGTCGACCGCGCGGCCGCGATCCTCACGGGCTGAGCGATGCTCGCCGCGACCGCTCCCGTGCCGGGACTGCGAGTCGAGCTGGCGAGCGCCCACGCGGAGACGTCGACCGTCCTCATCGAGCTGGGGCTCGTCTTCATCGTCCTCGCGCTGCTCGGCCGGCTCGCCAACCGCATCGGCATCCCGTCGATCCCGCTGTACCTGCTCGCGGGGCTCGTCATGGGCGAGGGCGGGTTCATCCCGATCGACGCCGGCGAGGAGTTCCTGTCCATCGGCGCCCAGATCGGCGTGGTGCTGCTCCTGCTGCTGCTGGGGCTCGAGTACTCGCCCGACGACCTCAAGGTCGGCATGCGGACCACGTGGCAGGCGGGGATCGTCGACCTGGTGCTCAACGCGGTGCCCGGCTTCGTGGTCGCGCAGCTGCTCGGGTGGTCGGTCCAGGCGTCGATCATCCTCGCGGGGGTGACGTACATCTCGAGCTCGGGCATCATCGCGCGCCTGCTCGACGACTTCGACCGCGTCGCCAACCGCGAGACGCCGGTGATCCTCAGCCTGCTGGTCATGGAGGACATCGCCATGGCGGTGTTCCTCCCGCTGCTCGCGGTGATGCTCGCCGGCGCGACGTTCCTCCAGGGCGCGGTCGCGGCCGGCATCGCGATCGCGATCGTCGCGGTCGCGTTCCTGCTCGCCGTGCGCTTCTCGCGCCACGTGTCCGCCGTGGTGCACTCGCACTCCCGCGAGCTGCTCCTGCTGGGCGTGCTCGGGCTCGCGTTCCTGGTCGCCGGGCTCGCCGAGGCCGTGCAGGTCTCCGCCGCGGTCGGCGCGTTCCTCCTGGGCCTCACTCTGTCGGGCAACGTCGCCGACCAGATCCGCGGCCTCATGCCGCCGCTGCGCGACGTGTTCGGCGGGATCTTCTTCGTGTTCTTCGGCATCGGCATCGATCCGCGCGACCTGGGACCCGTCATCGTGCCCGCGCTCATCCTCGCCGTGGTCACGGCGGTCACCAAGGCGGGGACCGGCGTGTGGGCGGCGCGGCGTGCGGGCATCGGCCCCAAGGGCCAGTGGCGCACCGCGATGTCGCTCATCCCGCGCGGCGAGTTCTCGATCGTCATCGCCGGCCTGGGCGTCGCGGCCGGCGCGCAGCCGCTGCTCGGCCCGCTCGCCGCGGCCTACGTCCTCACGCTCGCGGTGGCGGGCTCGATCCTCATGCGCTTCGCCGACCGCATCCCCTCGCCGCTCAAGACCCCCGTCCGCGGCAGCGGTTCCCGTGTGAGACGATGAGCCGTCGTCTCCGCCGTGGCCGTGCCCCGGGGACGATGCGCCGGCCACGTCGCGCAGTTGGCGTGGCTTCCGCGCGAGGACGCGCGAGATCTCAGGTCTTGTGAGGTTCCGTCATGCTCTCTCCCTATCGAGGCATCCTCGCGCTCCCCGGCGCGCGCGCGTTCACGGCGTGGGGCCTGGTCGCGCGCATCCAGATGGGGCTGACCGGGCTCGCGACGTTCCTCCTGGTGCAGATCGAGTACGGGAGGTACGAGTACGGCGGGCTGGTGCTCGCGACCACCGCCCTGTCGTATGCGGCGATCTCGCCCCAGGTGGGCAAGCTCATCGACGCCTACGGTCAGTCGCGCGTGCTCCGGATCGGCTTCGCGATCGCGATCGCCGGACGGCTGGCGCTCATCGCCGCCGCGCTCACGCATCAGCCGTTGTGGGTGCTGCTGCTGTGCACGCCGCTGCTCGCGGCCGGCGGCACGCAGTCGACGCACACGCGGGCACGGTGGACGCACATCGTGCCCGACAAGGACGCCCTGAACACCGCGTTCTCCCTGGAGTCGTCGCTCGAGGAGGTGCTGTTCATCGCGGGTCCCGCGCTGGCCACGGTCCTCGCCACCCAGGTCGCCTCGTGGGTCCCGAGCGTGGTCGCCGTGGTGACGCTCGCGATCGGCGGGTACGGGTTCCTGTCGCTCACCGCGACCGAGCCTCCCGCGCGCCGGGCCGATGCGCGCCGTTTCCAGGCGGAGCATGAGCACTCGACCGCGCTGGTGATCGACGGCACCCTCGAGCGCGTGGGGCTGCCGCCGCGGCCGCGCGGGCTCAAGCGGTACCGCGGAGCGCTGCGCGGCCACTTGCTGGTCACCACCCCGGCGCTCGTGGTCACGACCGCGATCTTCGCGACGCAGGGTGCGATGTTCGCATCCGTCGATGCGTCGACGGTCGCGTTCGCGGAGGAGCTGGGCCAGAAGGACATGGCGGGCCTGGTGCTCGCGGTGTGGGCCGTGGGCTCGCTGGTCGGCGGGCTCGCGTACGGCTCGCGCGTGTGGGCGCGCACCCTCGCCTCGCGGCTCCTGTGGGGCGTGACCATCACCGGCATCGGCGCGGTGTCCTTCATGCTCGCGCCGAACCTCCCCATCCTGGGCCTGCTGATGTTCCTCACGGGCCTCGCCATCGCCCCGACCATGGCGGTCGGGGACGGTGTCACGCATGCGCTGGTGCCGCGCTCGAGGCTCACCGAGGGCATGACGTGGACGCGCACGGGCATGGATCTGGGCGTCGCCGCGGGCGCGTGGCTCGCGGGCGCGGTCATCGACCGGGCCGGCTACTCGGCGGGGTTCCAGGTGACGGCATGCGCCGGGGCGGCGGGCGTCGTCATCGCGCTGGCGTCGTGGCGCTACCTCCGCGACCGACGCGCCTACGAGGAGCAGGTGTCCCGCGACGACCCTCTCCCCGTGGCCGCATAATGGCGCCGTGATCAGAGACGCCGACCCCGCCCGCGACGCCGCCCGCATCGCGGAGATCTACGCACACTACGTGCGCCACGACACCGCGACCTTCGAGGTCGAGCCGGTGTCCGGTGACGAGATGTGGGCACGGATCGAGAAGATCCGATCCAAGGGCCTGCCCTACCTCGTGATCGAGGACGAGGGACGCGTGGTCGGCTACGCCTACGCAGGCCCGTACCGCGAGCGCGCCGCCTACGACCACACGCTCGAGGCCTCGATCTACCTCGATGCCGACGTGCGTCGTGGAGGCGTGGGGACCGCGCTCTACACGGAGCTCATCGAGCGGCTGCGGAGCCTCACGGACTCGGTGCACGCGCCTGTCCACTCGGTGCTCGGCGGCATCGCGCTGCCGCATCCGGGTTCCGTCGCGCTGCACGAGAAGCTCGGGTTCCGCCACGTCGGCACCATCCCGGAGGCGGGTCTCAAGTTCGACCGCTGGATCGATGTGGGGTTCTGGCAGCTGGTCCTCTAGGGCCGCCGCCGCGGCTCTCGGAAGCCGCCCACCCTCTCGACCGCGTCGTGCCGGCGCTGGCGCGACGCGAGGTTGCGCAGCTCGCGGAAGTCGACCAGGCGGAGCAGCGCGGCGGCGGCGTCGGTCGCCACCGCGGGCTCGCCCGCGCGCATCGGGCTGTGCGCCAGGTCCAGCAGCGTCTGCGCGGGGGAGCTCACGCGCGGATTGCACAGCTCGCCCACGACGGTCTCGACGTCGACGCCGACGGGCTGCACCATGTCGACCGCCCCATCGATGTCGCCGGCCTCGCCGATGACGACCTCCTCCCCGCGGCGCGCGAGCAGGAAGCGCCATGCGATGTGCTTGAGCCACTCCTCGGGATCGCGCTCATGGAAGGTCACCGTGGTGTCCAGACCGGGAAGCGCGACGGACCGCGTCCATCGCGGCACGGTGACATGCACCTCGCCATGGACGCGCGGCGCCGCACCGTGGACGAAGGCCGCGGAGAGCGCGCTGACGTACGGCGCCTGCCTCCCGAAGCGCGCGGCCGCCATCATCCAGGCGACCTCGATGGGATCGGCCCGCCACTCGGGCGCGGCGTAGCGGGGCAGCGCCAGATGCTTGCCCCGCGCCAGGGTGAGGACACGACGCCCCGCGACGGCGTTGCGGAGCCACTGGCGGGACGGCCGCCTGACCGCTCCGACGTCGCGTGTCTCGAAGTAGGGGTACGCCACCGGCTCGGCTGCCTCCCGCCCGACGAGCTCGCTCCACGCCGGCACGTCGTCGCGCATCCTCGACCTCTCTACGTCGGTTCACCGAAGCGCCGTGGCGCCGAAGCCCACCGTGGCGCAACCCTCACCGGCGGGCCCCGGCGGGCCCACGTCCTGTGGACGACGCCGTGCTCTCTGGCGCCTCGGGACATCGGCGAGCATGCTCATCTGATGTAGCGCGCGAAGTGCTCGCACCTTTCCTGCGCGACGGGCGCGACGGCGACAACTGCGCGACGGGCGCGGCGGCGACAACCGCGCGACGAGCTTCCCGGCAGCAGCGGCGGCGCGTGCCCCGCGGGTCGGTGCCGGCTGCCGCGTCGGCCCTGCCCGTCGTGCAGGAAAGGTGCCAGCACCGCGGAGCGAAGCTCCCGAGCGCGCGCAGAGACGCGCTGGCGGGCGCGGCGCGTCACCCGCGGGTCGGTTCCGGCCGCCGCGTCGGCCCTGCCCTTCGTGCAGGAAAGGTGCCAGCACCACGGAGCGAACCACCCGAGCGCGCGCCGAAGCCGCCGGTGGCCAACCACGGCGCGCGAGCGCCAGGGTCGAGGACCCTCAGGAGGCGGCGCGGGCGATGAGCTCCGCGATCCTCTCTTCCTCCGCGTCGCCGATCGCCAGGATCGCGAGCGAGGTGGTCCACATCGCTCCTTCGTCGAGAGCGGCGGCGTCCTCGAAGCCCAGCGTGGCGTAGCGCGACTTGAACTTGCCCGCGGGCTTGAAGAAGCACACCACCTTGCCCTCCTTGGTGTACGCCGGCATGCCGTACCAGGTGCGTGCCGCGAGGCCGGGCGCCACCCGTCCCACGATCGCGTGGACACGCTCGGCGAGGGCGCGGTCATCGTCGGGCATCTCCGCGATCCTGTCGAGGACGTCCTGGAGATCCGCGGCCTCCTTGTCGGCCGCCTTCGCGCGCTTCGCCTGGGCGCGGCGCTCGGCCGCCGTCTCCTTCATCGCGGCGCGCTCCTCCGCGGAGAAGCCCTGCTCGTCATCGCTCATGAGTCCGATGGTGCCACTCCTGGGCACGCCGGGGAACAGGTGCCCGCGAACAGACCGACGGCCCGGCCCCCATGAGGAGACCGGGCCGCCGGGTACGGCGCAGGGTCAGCCGCGCACGGCCGCCGTCGCCGCCATCATGTGCTCGAGCGACGCGGTGGTCTCCGCGTACGCACGGGTCTTGAGGCCGCAGTCCGGGTTGACCCACAGCTGCTTGCCCGGGATCGAGTCCTTGGCCAGCGCGAGCAGCTCGGTGATCTCCTCGGTCGAGGGCACGCGCGGCGAGTGGATGTCCCAGACGCCCGGACCGATCTGGCGCTCGTAGCCGTGCTGCTGGATCGCCGGGAGCACCTCCATGCGCGAGCGCGCCGCCTCGATCGAGGTGACGTCGGCGTTGAGGCCGTCGATCGCGTCGATGATCTCGCCGAACTCCGAGTAGCACAGGTGGGTGTGCAGCTGCGTGTCGTCCTGCGCCCCCGCGGTGGCAAGACGGAAGGAGTTCACCGACCACTCGAGGTACGCCGCCTGGTCCTTCTTCTTGAGCGGCAGGAGCTCGCGCAGCGCGGGCTCGTCGACCTGGATGATGCCGATGCCCGCCGCCTCGAGGTCGCGGATCTCGTCCCGCAGCGCGAGCGCGACCTGGTTGGCGGTCACGCCGAGCGGCTGGTCGTCGCGCACGAACGACCACGCGAGGATGGTGACCGGGCCCGTGAGCATGCCCTTCATGGGCTTGTCGGTGAGCGACTGCGCATAGGCGGTCCAGGCGACGGTCATCGGCGCGGGACGCGTGACATCGCCCCACAGGATCGAGGGTCGCGTGCAGCGCGAGCCGTACGACTGCACCCAGCCGTTGACCGTGACGTCGAAGCCGTCGAGCAGCTCGGCGAAGTACTGGACCATGTCGTTGCGCTCGGCCTCGCCGTGCACCAGGACGTCCAGCCCCAGGTCCTCCTGAAGCTTCACGACGCGCGCGATCTCGACCTTCATGGCCTCCTCGTACGCCGCATCGTCGATCTGCCCCTTGGCCCACGCGGCACGCGCCTTGCGGATGTCCTGCGTCTGCGGGAACGAGCCGATGGTGGTGGTCGCGAGCTCGGGAAGCGCGAAGCGCGCGTCCTGGGCCGCGGCGCGCACCGAGTACGCGGGGCGGTCGAGGTCGCCGGGCGTCACGGCCGCGAGCGCCGCGCGGACGTCGGCCTTGTTGGTGCCCGGGTGCGCCTTGCGCGAGGCGAGCGCGGCGCGGGTCGCGGCGAACGCATCGGCCACCGCCTCCTCGCCCTCGGCGCGGGCCGTCGCAAGCGTGGCGACCTCGGCGACCTTCTGGTCGGCGAAGGCGAGCCAGGAGAGCAGCTCGGCGCCCAGGTGCTCCTCACCCTCGAGGGTGTGGGGCACGTGGAACAGCGACGTCGAGCTGGACACCGTCACCGTCGCGCCCAACGCCTCGATCTCCGCGGCCTTGCGCAGGGCCGCGTCGAGGTCCGTGCGCCAGATGTTGTGGCCGTCGACCACACCGGCGACCACGGTCACGCCCGCGAGGTCGGTGCCCGACGGCACAGCGCCACGGACCAGGTCCAGGCCGATCGCCTCGACACCGGAGTCCTTGAGGACCGGGAGGGCGTCGTCGAGCGAGTTGTACGGCGCGGCGACGAACAGCGCAGGGCGGTTCGCGAGCGTCGCGAGCGAGCCGTAGACCGTCGCGGCGTTGGCGAGGACCTCGTCGCGCGGGGCGTCGATGTCGGCGACCAGGATCGGCTCGTCGATCTGGACCCACGGCGCGCCGGCGGCCTTGAAGGCCTCGAGGAGGTTGCCGTAGACCTCGAGCACGTCCGCGAGCCGCTCGATCGGGCGGAAGCCCTCGGGCGCCTCGTCGCTCGCCTTCGCGAGGTAGAGGAACGTCAGCGGGCCGGTGATGACGGGACGCGTCAGGTAGCCCGCCTCCTTGGCCTCGAGGAACTGGTCGACCCACCGGGTGCTGGAGAGCGCGAAGACCGTCTCGGGGCCGATCTCGGGAACCAGGTAGTGGTAGTTCGAGTCGAACCACTTGGTCATCTCGAGGGGGGCCTTGTCGCCCACGCCGCGGGCGATGGTCGAGTAGCCGGCGAGGTCGACGCCGCCGTCCTCGGCCCGCAGGTCGGCGAAGCGCGTGGGCACGGCGCCCAGGGTCACCGCGGCATCGAGGACGTGGTCGTAGAACGAGAAGTTGCTCGGGATGGACGCGTCGTCCTTGCCCAGGCCCAGCTCGGCGAGGTGCGCGAGGGTCGCGAGGCGCAGGTCCTTGGCGGCGGCCTCGAGCTCGGAGGCGCTCGTCGCGCCCTTCCAGAAGGACTCGAGCGCCTTCTTCAGCTCGCGCATGCGGCCGATGCGCGGGTAGCCCAGGATGGTGCCGCCCGGGAAGGCGGGCGCAGGGACACGGACGGAGTTCTGCTCAGTCATGGTTCCTCATAGAGGCTTGGTGCGCGGCGGGCTCGCCATTGCGCTTGGTCGACGCGGTTCGCGCCGAGTTGCGCGGACAGACTAGCGCGGGTTGGCGGCGTTCGCTAGGGGGTGTGTCCAAATTCTGGAATACGCGTCCCACTTGGTGGACACTTGTCGGGCAGGTGTCCACCAGCGGCGGACCGCTCAGGCGTCGCGCATCTCGACCACAGGGATGGTCGCGCCCGTGCGGCTCACGCGCTCGCCACAGCCGACGACCTCCATGCCGAGCCGCCGGTACAGCGCGATGTTGCCCTCCTCGACCGCACGGACCGTGCAGGTGAGCCCCGCCAGCCCGGCGACGCGCGCATCGTCCCGCAGCGCCCTCACGAGGGCGCCCGCGAGGCCCCGGCCGCGCGCGGCCGGATCGACCCCGAGGCGCCCGAAGTACCGGAACCCGTCCTCGGTCGCATGGTGCTTGGCGACCGCGACGATGCGCCCGTCGAGGCGCGCGACGGCAAGGCCCGTCCCGGCCGCGAGCTCCTCGCGCAGCGTGTCGGGAGTCTCGAGCATGACGCCGGCGGTCTCGCCCTTCGCGGTGTACTCGTCGAAGGCGCGATGCAGGACCGCCATCGCATCGTCGGCGGCGAGCGGGCCTGCGTCGAGGTCGATCTCGACGGATGGCTCCGCAGGCCCGGGCGTCACTCCGCGCCGGGGACCTGCTCGAGGGCGACGGGGACGCCGGCCTCGACGGTGCGCGAGACGGTGCAGGACTTCTCGTGCGAGGACCGCAGCGCGGCGCCGATGCGCTTGCGCGCGGCGTCGCCCTCCTCCGTCGCGGGGAAGGCGAGGTCGAACAGCACCCGGATGTCCTCGAGGATGTTGGCGCCGTCCTCGGTGACGTACTCCGCGGACGCGGTGACGTCGAAGCGCTCGGGCTCGGCGCGACGCGACGTCATGACGTCGACGTCGATCGACGAGCAGCCGGCGATGGCCGCGAGCATGAGCTCCACGGGCGACAGCAGCCCCTCGCCCCGTCCGAAGCGCAGCGTGTCGCCCTTCGCGTTGGTGGCGAGGTACACGCCCTCGGACTCACGGGACAGGGACACGGTGCGGGGCGATGAGCTGCGGGTCATGCAGAGATGGTCGCACACGCCCGGAGGGTGCTCAGTCGCGCACCAGGCCCATCGCGTCGACGAGCTCGAGCGCCGCGCGATGCTGGTTGAAGGTGATGATGTGGATGCCGGGCGCGCCGGCGTCGAGCAGGTCGCGCGAGAGCTGCGCCGCATGGCGCACGCCTGCGGCGCGGGCCGCGTCCTCGTCGGGCGCCGCCTCGAGCGCGGCGAACAGGTCCGCCGGCGTCTCGACGCCCGTGAGCTCCTCCGCGCGGACGGCACGACGCTCGCTCACGAGCGGCATCACCTCGGGGATGATCGGCAGCCCGATGCCCTGGGCGCGCGCGTCCTCGACCAGCGCGACGTACTGGTCGACCTCGTAGAACACCTGGGTGATGGCGAAGTCGGCGCCCGCGTCGCGCTTGGCACGCAGCACGTCGAGGCCGAGCTGCCGGTAGCGCTCCACCGCATGCTGCGCCGGGAAGGCCGTCACCCCGACGCTGAGATCCGTGATCCCGTGCGCGTGCGCGACCTCGCGCAGCAGCTCGACCAGCTGCGACGCGTAGAGCAGCCCGTCGGGGTGCGGGCGCCAGTCGGCCTGCCCCTGCGGAGGGTCGCCCCGCAGCGCGAGGAAGTCGAGGACGCCGTCCTCGAGGTACGCCTCGATCACCTCGATCAGCTCGGCCCGCGACTGGTCGACGCACGTGAGGTGCGCGAGGGGCGGCACGGTGTGCTCGACCGCGAGGCGGTGGACCACGCCGCGCGAGGTGCCGCGCGTGGAGCCCGAGGCGCCGTACGTGATCGACATGAAGTCCGGGCGCGTCGCCGCCAGCATGCGCATCGTCTCCTCGAGGGTCGACTCAGCGGCGGGCGAGCGCGGCGGGAACAGCTCGTACGAGAGCGTCGGCCGCTGCAGGGCGAGGAGGTCACGGATCGTCATGGCGCGCTCACGATACCCGGGACATTGGTCCGGCTCCACACCCGATGTCCCCGGATCTTCCTGGGACAAAACTGTCCACAAGTGCCACAAATAGGGGGAGTGGCTGTCTCATCGTCACGCCAGACTGGACCCATGACCACCGAGACGAACGGCACGCAGGAGGCGGCGGCGCTCCGCTGCTTCGGCGCAGGGGACCCGCTGTACGAGCGCTACCACGACGAGGAGTGGGGCGTCCCGGTCCACGGGGACGCGGCGCTGCTCGAGCGCATCGTGCTCGAGGGGGCGCAGTCCGGGCTGGCCTGGATCACCATCCTGCGCAAGCGCGACGGGTACCGCGAGGTGTTCGAGGGCTTCGACCCCGCCGCCGTCGCGGCCTTCACGGAGGCCGACGTCGCACGGCTCATGGACGATGCGCGGATCGTGCGCAACCGGCGCAAGATCGAGTCCGCGATCGTCAATGCACGCGCGACGGTCGCGCTGAGCGAGGCCGGCACCTCCCTGGACGCGCTCTTCTGGTCGTTCGCGCCCGAACCGAGGAGCGTCGCCCCTGGCAGCTGGACGGACGTGCCGGCCTCGACACCCGAGTCCGCGGCGCTCGCGAAAGCGCTCAAGAAGGCAGGATTCGTGTTCGTGGGACCCACGACGATGTACGCGGCGATGCAGGCGTGCGGCCTGGTCGACGACCACATCGCGGGGTGCGTCGCGGCGCGCGGCTAGGGCCTCTGCATCGTCGGAAATGGCACGTTGTCCACATTTGTATCCACTTGATGTGGATATGTCCGAGTTGATGCGCGAAGGCGCGGCGCGCAGCGTGCGCGAACCTCAGCAGTACGCGCGGCGGTGACGCTCGACGGCGTCCGTGAGGAGCGCCTCGACGATGCGCTTGTCGGCCGGCAGCCACGGGACGTCGCGCCACGCGCCGGGCTCGAGCCAGCGCAGCTCGTCGTGGTCCTCGAGCGGACGCGGCTCGACGGGCGCGCCGTCCGCGCCGGGCAGGATCCGTGCCCACCACACGCGCATCACCAGGCGGTCCACGTCGGCATCGCCGGGGCGCAGCATCCACACCGGGCAGTCGCACGAGGCCTCGACGCCGGTGCCGTCGTCGGGACCCACGAGCTCCTCGCCGATCTCGATCTCCACGCCGAGCTCCTCGCGGATCTCGCGCCTGAGCGCGGCCTCGGCGGTCTCGCCGCGCTCGACCTTGCCGCCCGCGAACTCCCACAGGCCCGCGAGCGCGGACGGGGCGCTGCGACGCGCAGCGAGCAGCCTCCGCGGGGCGTCGAGCGAGTCCGTGATCGCCGCAGCGACCACGAGGCGCGTGTTGACTCCCATGCGTCGGCCCGCCGGCTACGCGATCGTCGCCGCGTACGCCTCGGCGTCGAGCAGGTCGGTCGCGGTCTCGGTCATCTCGACCTTGAAGATCCACCCCTCGCCGTACGCGTCCGAGTTGATGGTCTCGGGGGCGCTCTCGAGGCCCTCGTTCACCGCCGTGACGGTGCCGGAGACCGGCGAGTAGAGCTCGCTCACGGCCTTGGTCGACTCGAGCTCGCCGCAGACCTCGCCCGCGATGACGGTGTCGCCCACGCGGGGCGCCTCGACGTAGACGATGTCGCCCAGCGCGGCCGCGGCGTGCTCGGTGATGCCCACCGTGACCTCCGCACCCGCATCGGGCTCACCGGCCACCCACTCGTGCTCAGCGGAGTACGCGAGCTCGTCGGGAACGTTCGACATGACAACCCCTCTCGGGTCGGGTCTATGAAGATCTGAGGACGCGGGGGCCCGTCCTGGGATGAGCCTACGAGGCCCGCGAGTAGAACGGTAGCGCCGCCACGGTCATGTCCTCGCGCCTGCCGCGCACGTCGATGCCGACCCTCGTGCCGGGCTCCGCGAGCGAGGCGGGCACGTAGGCCATCGCGATCGGACGGCCGAGCGTCGGCGACGGCGCGCCCGAGGTGACCTCGCCGACCGCCTCCCCCGCGTCGTCCAGCACGGGGTAGCCCGCGCGAGCGGCGCGGCGGCCGTCGCCGACGAGCCCCACGAGGACGCGCGACGGCCCCTCGACCTTGGCCTTGAGCAGCGCCTCCCGGCCCACGAAGTCCCCGCGCGGCTTGGCGGCCGTCCCGAACACGACGATGCGTCCCAGGCCCGCGTCGAACGGCGTCGTCTCGCGCGTGAGCTCCTGCCCGTACAGCGGCATTCCGGCCTCGAGCCGCAGCGTGTCGCGCGACGACAGGCCGCACGGCACGATGCCGTCCGCGGCTCCGGTCGCGAGCGCGAGCTCCCAGACGGCGGCGGCCTCGTCGGCGCCCACGAACAGCTCGAAGCCGTCCTCGCCGGTGTACCCGGTCCGCGCGACGAACGCGTGGACGTCGCCCTCGAGCATGACGTTCGCCGCGGAGTAGTAGCGCATCGCGCGGATGTCGTCGTCACCACGGGCGCACATGCGCGCCACGATGCCCTCGGCCAGCGGACCCTGGACCGCGATGAGCGCGATCTCCGCGGAGATTTCCTCGACGCTCGCGTCGAAGCCGTCGACACGCGCGTCGAGCTCCTGCACCACCACGTCCTTGTTCGAGGCGTTGGCGACGATCACGAAGTGGTCGTGGTCGCGGCGGTAGACGATGAGATCGTCGATCACACCGCCCGCGGGCGTGCAGAGCATCGTGTACTTCGCGCCGGCGAGCGCGAGAGCGGACAGCCGCCCCACGAGCGCGTAGTCGAGGAACGCGGCGGCCTCGGCGCCGCGGATGGAGATCTCTCCCATGTGGGAGAGGTCGAACAGCCCCGCACCCGTGCGCACCGCGGTGTGCTCGGCGATGTCGCCGCTGTAGCGGACCGGCATCTCCCAGCCGGCGAAGGGCACGAGCGTCGCGCCGAGCGCGACGTGCTGGTCATGGAGAGGCGAGCGCAGGATGGCGGCGGACATGCGTCTCAGCGTAGTGGCGGGACGATGCGCGACCGGCTGCCGCGCGCTACAGGAGCGTGAGCGCCACGGCGACGGCGGCGGCGACGGCCACCACGGAGCCCGCGACGAGCGCGAGCGTCCGGCGTCGCCGCGAGACCAGCCGCTCCTCGGTGCGCTCGGCCCGGCCCGCGGCGTCCAGCACCTGCGGCTGATGCTCGGTCGGGGGCGCGTCGAGGCGCGGCGGCTGCGGCCACACCCCAGCGCCCGTCGCGGACTGCGTATGGCGGATGCGCGGGTAGTAGTGCTGCGGAGGCCCCCCGAAGGCGGCCGACCTCGTGGCGTCGCGGTCCTCCTCGGGCGAGGCGAGGTCCGCCGGCGGGCGCAGGACCTGATCCTCGGCGCGGCTCCGCGGGCGGCGGCGGGGCGCCACGGTGTCGCTGATGTCCATGGGCTCGGTGCTGGGCTGCGTCGCGGGCTGCGTCGCGCTCTCGGCGAGGCGCCGGCGGGACAGGCGCGTCTCGCCGTCCGCGTCCGTGGGCGCGAGGGCGTCCGCCTGGCGCGCGGCCTCCGCGTCGCGTGCGGCGCGGCGCGCGGACACATGCGTCTCGTCGCCCGTCATGACCCTCCTCGTCGGCGCGCGCTCGGCGTCGTGTCCTCGTGCGCCTCGACGCCCCACGCCGGCCACGGCGCGGGATCGGCGTCCGGCGCCGTGGTGGACACCGCATCGGCCACCACGACGGTGACGTTGTCGCGCGCCCCGCGGCCCACCGCGAGCTCGACCAGGGCCGCGGCGGCCTCGGTCGGATCTCCGATCAGCGCGGCCAGCTCGCCGATCTCGCGGTCCTCGACCTCCTTCATGAGGCCGTCGCTCGCGACGATGAGGCGTCGGCCCGCGACCTGGGGCACGAGCCACGCGTCCATCTCGGGGATGTCGTCGCCGATGGCGCGGGTCAGCAGGTTCCGGTCCGGGTGCACGAGCGCCTCGTCGGGGGTGATGTAGCCCTCGTCGACCAGCTCCTGCACGTGCGAGTGGTCCACGCTCACCTGCCGCAGCGTGCCGCCGTCGAGAGCGTAGGTGCGCGAGTCGCCCACGTTGACGACCATCCACCACGGGCTGCCGTCATGCATGACCGCGACCGCGCCCGTGAGGGTGGTCCCGGACGCCGCGCCGACCTCCGCCTGCACCCGCGCCACCAGCCGGCGCGACTCGAGATGCGCGCGCTCGACATCGGACGGCGTCACGGCGACGGCGCCCGCCAACGGGTGGAACGCGGCGATGGCCGCCCCCGCGGCCTCGGCCCCGGCGACGTGGCCGCCCATGCCGTCCGCCACCACGAACACGGGCGCCTCCGCGAGGTACGCGTCCTCGTTGCGGGCACGTCCGCCCACGGCGGTCGCGCCTCCGCCGAGCACCTCGGGCGCGCCGCCCGCGGTCATGCCCCGCCCCGGCGTCGGATCTCGACCTCGACGTCGCCGAGGATCAGGCGCCCGGTCACCTCGGTCGGCACGCCCTCGGGCGCCTGCGACTCGTGACCCGCGGCGTCGACCACGTAGGTGCCGTTGGTCGAGCCGAGGTCCTCGACCCACCACACGCCGCGCTGCAGCGTGAGGCGCGCGTGGGACTTCGAGACCGTCCGCGTCGAGTCCGCCAGGTCGAGGCGGCGGGTGCCGTCGGTCGGGGGAAGCCCGCCGCTGCGGCCCAGGAGCACCGCGGACGCGTCGAATCCGTAGACGCCGCCCTCCGACGTCACGAGCTCCCAGGCCTCGCGCTGGCGGGCCGAGACCTGCGTGCGGTCGTCGGGGTGGTCGTCGAGCGGGATCGGCATCGCCGCGATCGGCGCCTCGGGCGCGACCGGGGGCGGGGGGACGAGGCCCGGGCCGGGCTCGGTCGCCGGCGCGGGAGCAGATGCCGCGTGCGGGGGCTCGACGGGCTCGGTGTCGGGCTCGGCCGCCGGCGGCGCTGCGAGCGGGGGGACCACCGGCATCTCGAAGCTCGGGACGGCGGCGGGCGCCTCCGGCGGCGCCGCGGCCCCTCCCCGCAGGTACGGGCTGATGGGAAGGGTGGGCGTGGCCTCGATGTACGGCGCGGGGGGCACCGCGGGCGGCTCGGGTTCCGGCTCCGGCTCTGGCGCGGGCTCCACCTCGGGCTCCGGCTCGGTCGGTTCCGGAGCGGGCGCCGCAAGGAACGCGGGGGCGACCGGCGCGGGCGCGGCCTCGGGCTCCGGCGCGGGAGCCTCGGGCGCGACCTCCTCGGGCGCCGACTGGTCCCACGCACGCTCCTCCGCGGAGCGCGCCAGGACCTCCGGCGCGAGCGACGCGAACGGAGACACGCGCGCCACGGGCTCCGCGGTGGCGTCGGGATCGGGCTCCGGCGCCGGGGCCTGCTCCACCGGCTGCGTGCTCGGCGCCGGGTGCTCCCACGGGGCGAGGGCCGCGGGCGCGGGCGCGGGCGGGAGGGACGGCCCCGCCGGCGGCAGCGCCGAGGGCCCGGTCCGCTCCTGGGCGTTGAGACGCGGATACCCGTCCGTGCCGGTGAACGGCTCGACGGGGTACATGTCGTCGACGTTCGCGGCGGGCTCGGGCGCGCGCGCCCACAGGACCGCGGCCGGCGTACCTCCCCAGATCGCCTGCTGGCTCGCGGGGTCCGGCTCGGCCGGCTCGTCGGCGGGGGGCGCGGTGGGCATGGCCGCGGGGAACGGCGGCGGCACGGGCGCGACGGGCGGCGCCACCGCGGGAGGCGCGGCGGGAGGCGTGGACGATGCGGGCGCGGCGGCCGGCGCCACGGGCGCGGCCTGCGGAAGGCTCGATCCCCAGCCCACCACGGCGGCCCAGATGCCGGGCGCGATCGCGGCCAGCACGGGCAGCGAGGGGGAGAGCGCGTGGTCGAGACCGAAGCGGTGGGTCTGGACGATCCACATCGCCCAGGCCACGATCCCCGCCACGGACGCGGTGCCGAGCCCCGCGAGCGCCACGGTCGAGCTGTCGACGACCGTGAGGCCCAGGATCCAGGTGAGGGAGCCGAGCCCGGCGACGATGCGCGCGATCACGGTGCCTGCGACGGACGACTGGGTCAGGTGCGCCAGCACCGCGTAGCGCACCACCGGGATCCAGGCGAGGCTGCCTCGCGCGCCCACCTTCGAGTACACCGCGCCGAGCGCGACGCCCATCCAGACGATCGCGATCACGAACGCGCCGATGAGCCCACCGGCGAGGAGGGCGGGCTCGAGTCCGATGGTGACCACCTCGCCCGTCACGTCCATGGCGACCCGTTCGGTCATCCTCGCGCTCCTTCCCTCGCCCGTGTCATCGGCGTCTCCTCGTCGATGAGGAAGCTCCGCGTGGCGGCACGGTCCGCCATCGCTCGTCGCCATGATCCCGCTCGCGGTGCTGCTCGTCCCTCACCACCGAGCCGCGCCCCAGGAGCGAGCGGGTCGACAGGCGCGAGCCGAGCCTACGCCACGCCCCCTGACGCGCCCGTAGCTCCGCGCGGTCGCGCGCCAGGAGCTCCCAGACAAGGTCCGCATCGTCCGATTCGACCCCCTCGACGGTGAATGTCGCGCGGTCGGCGACGGTGGCGATCGCGCCGCCGTTCACGGTTCCGTAGGCGGCGGCCACCTCGGCGCGCGTCGCGAGCGGCATCGGCGGGAGCCCCGCGTCGATGCCGAGGTCCACGTACTCGTCCCAGCCGCCCTGCGCCGCCGCCGTCGGCGCCGCACGTCGGCGCCTGCGCCGACGGAGCGCCTTGGCGGCGAGCACGCCGAGCAGAGGTCCGAGCAGCAGCACCACGATGAGGGCGAGCAGCGCGACCGTGCGCACGGTGCCCGTGAACCACGAGGGCGAGTGCTCGACGGCCGGCGCCACGTCGTCGCCCGCGCTGCGGCCCTTGAGCGCCGCCACGGCGTCGATCGGCTCGGCGCGGTCGGGGTCCGTGTCGGTGGGCAGCTCGGGGTCGGCCTCGGTCGCGACGGTGGGCCGCACGGGCTCGGTGTGCTGCGGGGTGACGTCGACCGCGATCCACTCGCCCGAGCCCGACCGCACCTCGGTCCACGCGCTGAGGTGGCGCCCGCGGCATACGTCGGTGCACGCCTCGGGCGTCCAGCCCTGCGCATCCGTGTCGACGATCCTCACCCCGACCACCACCCGTGCGGGGAAGCCCAGCTCGGCGGCCATGAGCGCGACCGCCACGGAGAACTGCTCGTCGTCGCCGACCGCGGCGACCAGCGCCGCGTCGGACGCGTCCGGACCCGCCTCGGCCTCGCGCTCCAGCAGCGCGGCGAACAGGCGGTCGATGCGGTCGTAGGAGTGTCCCGATGCTGACGGCTCGAAGGCGTAGTCGCCCAGGCTCGCCGCCCACAGCGGCGTCGTGTCCGCCGCGAGCGCATGGCTGAGGTAGCCCCGGGCACGCAGCCGCTCGACGAGCGTGGCGAGGCCGCGGCCATCGCGCGTCACGCCCTGCTCCTCGACCCATTCGCTGAGCGAGGCCGGGATGAGGTCGCGCGGGATGCCCGCACCTCCGGGCGACGCCCCGGCGTCGGCGAGCGCGGTGGCGGTCGGGGCGGACGCGGTCACGGTGAGGGTGTCGCCCGCGGCGACGCCGCCGTCGAGGGCGATGACCGCGGCCGACGCCTCGGGCGCGTAGTAGAACGAGTCGGCGAGCGAGCCCGAGCGGGGACCGCTGAAGCGCGCCTCGCCGAGCGCACCGGGGATGGGCGCCCAGGGCCCCTCGAGGCCCTCGACCGCGACGGTGACGGACACGGCATCGTCCCCCTCCAGCGGCAGGCTGGACGGCACGCGCTGGAAGCGCAGCGGGGTGAAGCCGTCGGGGGCCACCGCCGTGAAGGCGCTGCCGTCGAAGAACGGCAGCGTCGCGATGCGGATGCGCTCGAGGTCCCCGGAGACGTCGCTGACGGTGAAGAGCGGGGCGTCGAAGAGCGCATCGCTGAACGATGCGCGGTAGGTGGTGAGCGGCGACACCGAGCTGTCGACCACGAGCCGCGGCGTGACGGTGGTGCGTGCGACGTCGCGCGGCTGCGACTGCGCCACCGGCACCGCGACCACGACCGCGACCAGCACGGCCGCGACCAGCACGCCCGCGCCCAGCCCGAGCCGTCCGAGCGCGCGGAACGGCGCCCGCTCGCCGCGGACGCCGCCGCCGGCGGCGCGCAGCGCGGCGCGGCGCTGCTGGGCCATGCGCCACCACATCCACGCGAGCGTCGCACCCCACGCGCACAGCCCGATGAGGATCTCGCGGCTGAGGCCCGCGGCGGCGCCGGGAAGCAGGTCGAAGTCGGTGCGCGCGGCCGGACCGAGCAGCACCGCGACGGCGAAGCCGGCGCCTCCCACCGCCGCGCCGAGGCCCCACCACCGCGCACGCGTGCCGGCCCAGACGATGCCCGTCACCGTCGCGATCACGAGCACGAGCGGCACGGCGAGGGTCGCCCCGTACTGCCCGATCGGCACGGGCAGCGTGACGATGTCCTTCCACCCGGTCACGGGTGCGCGGACCGCCTCGATCGCGGCACGCACGAAGGACTGCGGGGTGCGGAGCGCGCCCGGGATCGCGATCAGCACGGCCGCGGCGAGGTAGCCGACCGTGGCGAGGACGATCGCGAGCACGGGTCCGCGCCGAGCGAGCACGGCCGCCAGGGCGGCGACGAGCCCCACCCCGAGCCCGACGAGCATGACGATGCCGTACCGCGCGGGCGCGCCGTCCGAGGCGACGAAGACGGGACGCAGCGTGAACGTGATGGCCGCCCCCATCGCGGCGGCGTAGGCCGATGCGCCGACGGCCACCTCGACGGCGACCGCGGGGCGGCGGGTGCTCTCGCCCCGGCTCACGCGCGCGCCGCCCCTCGCGAGAGCAGGTGGCGGAGGTCGTCGAGCACGCCGAGGCTCACGAGCTGCAGGGCGCCCAGCGCGTGCGTGCGCGGCTCCGCCGCGGGCGCGCACACGATCGCGCCGACCGAGACGTCGGCGGGGAAACGCAGCGCCGCGGTGCGGAGCCTCTCGTGGCCCAGCGACGAGCCGGTCACCAGCACCGCGAGCGACGTGCCCGGATCGTCCTCGGCGACCATGCGCGTGACCGTCGCGAGGTCCATCGCGGCGTCGCTCGCCTCGATGCCCGACAGATCGTCGAGCAGCGCGCGCGGCGCGCCGACGCGGAGCGCGCGCACCGACCGCACCGAGGCGCGCGCGAACTCGGGCACCTCTCCGCTCGCGACGGCACGCACCTCGCGGCCGTCGCGGATCGCGCGCGTGCCGAGCGAGGCGAAGGCGCTCACGGCCATCTCGAACTCGTCCTCGTCGCGGTACGAGCCGAGGTCGACGTCGAGCACGAGCGTGAGCAGCGACCGACGGGTCTCCTCGAACTGGCGGACCATGAGCGTGCCGGTCTTGGCCGTCGACTTCCAGTGGATGTGCCGCTGGGCGTCGCCGCGCTGGTACTCGCGCACCGCGTGGAAGGAGATGTCCTCGCTCGTGAGGATCCTCACCGCCTGCCCCTCGAGGTCGCGCACCCACCCCAGCGACGTGCTGGGGACCTCGACCGTGCGCGGGTGGACGTAGAGCGTCTGGACCTCGTCCCACGCGCGGTGGCGGCGCAGGAGGCGCAGCGGATCGGTCCGCGCCGACGAGACGGGGCCGACCTCGACGATGCCGCGCCGGCGTGCGGGGACCACCACGCGGTCGGCCCACTCGACCCCGCCGCGCAGGAGCGGCACATGCAGCTCGACCAGCGCCTCGCCGACGGGAAGCTCGACCGTGCCCGGGGCGGCGGCGTGGCGGGCCTCGTTCACCACGATCACGGATCCCGCGGTCGGCTCGCCCGCGACCACGGCGTCCCGGTCGAGCGCGAACGTCACGCGGTAGCTGAGCTCGCCCAGCAGGAAGGGCACGGCGACCGCGAGCGCCACGAGCCCGGCGATCCCCGCGACGAACGCCTCCTCCCATCCGAAGGACAGCCCCAGCACCAGTCCGGCGAGGGTCCACCCGGCCACCATCCACCCCGCGGGGGTGACGAGCCCGCGCAGCGTCCGCCAGGCTCCCGCGGCCACGGCGCCGACGGCATGCCCCGCACGATCGAGCGTGAGCCGCGCCCCGACCACCCGTCCACGCGGCGCGTCGGCGACCTCCGTGCGCGTCGAGTACGTCCCGGTCGCGAAGGTGCGCGTCCGGGTCGCGGTGAGGTCGGGGCGTTCGGTCACACGAGGTCCCGCTGGCTGGGCGGCGCGGTGTCGAGCAGGATCTGCCCGATCACGGCGCCCTGGGTGACCCCGTCGAACTCCGCCTCGGGATCGAGGATCAGGCGGTGCGCGAGCACCACCTCCGCGAGCGCCTTGACGTCGTCGGGCACCACGTAGTGGCGGCCGTGAGCCAGGGCCCACGTGCGGCACGCGCCCGCGAGCGCGAGCGCGCCGCGCATCGACGCCCCGAGCCGCACCTGGGTCGCGCTGCGCGTCGCGCCGACGATGCGCGCGATGTAGTCGGAGATGAGCGCATGCTGCTGGACGTCGTGGGTCAGCTCGGACATCGTGGTGATGGTGTCGAGCTCGGCGATCGACGGCACGACGACGCGTGCGCGGCGCTTGGGCTCGAGGATCCGCAGCGTCGCGGCGTGGTCCGGGTAGCCGAGCGAGGTGCGCATGAGGAAGCGGTCGAGCTGGGCCTCGGGGAGCGCGTACGTGCCGGCCTGCTCGATCGGGTTCTGGGTCGCGACCACCATGAACGGCTCGCCGACCTCCCGCGTCACGCCGTCCACCGTGACCTGACGCTCCTCCATCACCTCGAGCAGCGCGGACTGCGTCTTGGGCGAGGCGCGGTTGATCTCGTCGGCGAGCACCACGTTCGCGAACACGGGCCCGTGATGGAACTCGAAGCGGCCCTGGTCGTAGACCGTCACGCCCGTGACATCGCCGGGGAGCAGGTCCGGCGTGAACTGCAGGCGCGTGCTTGTCCCCTTGACGGTCTGCGCGATCGCCCGGGCGAGGGACGTCTTGCCGGTACCCGGCACGTCCTCGAGCAGCAGGTGCCCCTGCGCGATCATCGCGGTGAAGGCCAGCTCGACCACGTGCCGCTTGCCGACCACGGCGCGCTCGACGTTGTCGACCAGCTTGCCGAACGTTGACTCGAACCACTGCGTGTGCTCGGAGGTCAGGGCCACAGCGGCCTCCTTTCGTGACGGCCCGGTCGGGGCCGATGCATGGCGCGCGCCGTCATGGCGTCACCGTCGGATCGGGGGTGGGCTCGGGCGGGGCGCCGGTGCACGTCACGGAGGCGCTGGTCCAGTCCGCGATGCCCGCGAGATCGCCCTGGAAGCCGACGGTCACAAGCGCGGTGCGCATGAGGGTCGCGTCGTCGGTGACCGCGCCATCGGCGTCGAGCATGAACACGGTCGCCGCGAAGTCTCCTGCGGTGCCACCGTACGTGGGACGCGGCGCGGTGCCCACCGCGCACGCCGCGAACGTCACGGTCGGGCGGTAGGAGGCGCCCGACTCCGGCGTGACGGGCGTGGTCTGCGTCGAGCACGTGCGCTGCCCGCCGCCGAAGTCGACGCAGTAGTACGCGACCACGGACACGTCGCGGCCGGCGACCATGACGTCCGCGAACGTACGGGACGTGGTGCCGTCGGAGCCCCGGTACCAGACCTCGAGGCCGGGCGCGGGCTGCCATTGGGGCAGGCCCGCGAGCGCGGTGGTGCAGCTGGTGCCGGTGCCCACGCAGGTCGACGCGACGCGGTACCCGCGCTGGAGGACGGGCGCACCGGGGTCCTGGAACGCGGCGAAGACCACGTCCACGGTCGCTGCCTCCCCGAAGGTGCGGTCACCCGCCCGGCTCTCGGCGCACACGGTCACCGTGTTCGCGGTGTTGCCGTCGACGGCGACGGTGAAGGTCGCGGTGCCGCCGGCCGCCTCGACCATGTCCATGCATCGTCCACCGGTGACGTGGCCCACCCACGTGGTCGATCCCGCACCGCCGGTGGTGACGGTCGCGGTGATCGTCGCGTCCGCGTCGCCCGGGGTGTAGGCATGGGTCGCCGAGGCGATCGTGGGACGGCCGATGCCGTTCGCGGTGAAGGTGAGCGCCTCGCCCGCGGCGTCGGGCTCGCCCGTCGGGGGCAGGTCGAGCCCCGTGAGCGGCTCGATCGTCACCGCGACGGGCGCGTTGGAGCCGATCGCGATCCCGTCGAGGCGCTGCTGCCCGCCCGTGACGGCGACGGTCTGCTCGGAGTCGCCCGCCACGATCCGTACGGCGCTGGTCGAGGCGTCCGCGACATCGAGGACCACGTCGATCCTGCCGCCGTCGCCGGAGGTCACCGAGGGCTGCCACGACACGAGGCGCGGCTGCGCGGGAGCGGCGTACGCCCATGCCTGCACGCTCGGGCCGGAGCGCGCGCGCCCCACGGCGTTGACGGCGAGCGCGGTGTACGTCGCCTTGGCGCCGTTGGTGAGGCCGGTGATGGGGGTGCACGCGCCCTGCGGCGTGCAGGTCGCGACGGTCGTGCCGTTCGCGACGATGTCGAAGCCCAGCAGCGCGGGATAGGCGCCGGAGGCTGGTCCCGGGGTGACGGCCAGCGTCGCGGTGCCGTCGCCGTAGTCGCTCTGGACCACGCGCGAGGCGGCACGCGGGTAGCCCTGGAGGTCGAGCGAGATGGTGCCGACGCGCTCGCCGCTGCTCACGCGGCCCTGCGCGTCGCGGACGCGGAAGACCGCGTCGCACACCCCTCCCGCGGCGTCGGCCGTCCAGCTCGCGCGCACGGCGCCGCTGGACGTCACGGCGAACGTCACGTCGGGGCAGTCGTCGGCACCCGTGACGTCCACGACCTCGAGCGGCGTGCCGGGCAGCGGGTTCACCTCGCCCGCCCCGCCGATCACGGTGATGGTGCAGCCGTCTCCCTGGGCCTGCGAGCACCGCTGCACCACCGATCCGCCCTTGGGCAGCTCGGACGGCGCCGGCCCCACCACGAGCGACAGCACCCGCGGCTGGACCTCCGGGTGGTCGGGCAGCGACACGGTGACGGACTCCGCGCGGCCCGGCGCCGCGGAGTCCTCGGCGGCGATCGCGAGGGTGGAGCCGTCTCGCGTCACGCGGAAGAGCTGACCCGAGTAGGTCGCGTCGACCACGACCGTCGACGCGGTCGCGCCGTCCGGCCACCGCACCATGTCGCCCAGGTCGAACCGTGCGGACTGGCCCGGGGAGAGCTCGAGCGACGCGCTCACGAGGCTGGGGACCGGGTCGGTGGGCACCACGGTGACCGGCACCGGCAGGATCGCCCACGAGTCCTGGCCCGCCAGCCGCACCGCGATGAGGCACGTGTCCGTGTACGGCGCGCCGCGGCCCGCCTCGTAGCGGACGGCGGTGCCGCCCGCGCTCACGCAGCGGCCGGCCTCGCGCGCACCGCCCGCCGCGACCTGCGTCGCATCGACCTCGATCGCGGTGCCGACGGGGGCCGCGAGCAGCGGGATGACGTCGACCGTCGCCTCCCCGTCCTCCTCGACCTGGATGCGCGCGTCCTCGCGCAGGGCGAGGCGCAGGTCCTGGCCGCCGAGCACCCTGAGGAAGCCGTAGCCCGTGGACGGCTCGCCCGCGAAGTCCTCGCCGTCGACGCGGAACGGGATGATCCGCGTCTCTTCCGGCAGGGGGCCCGCGATGGTCGAGCCGTCGACCGTGAGGTCCTGCTCGTCGCGCCACAGCGACAGCGAGAGCGAGGGGGCGTCGCCGCTCGCCCAGGCGACGGTGCCGTCGAGCACGTCGACGCCCTCGGGGAACGTGTCGCGGTCCTCGAGGGAGAGCACCGTGTCCGCGACGATCGGCACGTCCACCACGCGCTCACGCACCGCCTTGAGAACGATGCGCCCCTGGGACAGCGAGCCCGTCGCGTTGCGCGCGGTGTACAGGAACGCGTAGGTCCCCACGTCCTCGGGCACCTCGAACGACACGAGCCCGTCCGCGAACGACGCCTCGAGCGCGGCGGCGTCGCCCAGGAGCGCCTCGAGGGACGAGTGCTCCCGCGTGCCCTCGACCGCGTCCGGCCGCACGCCCACCAGCTCGAGCTCGCCGCCGGTGAGGTCGATGTCGTTCGCGAGCGGCTGGACCACCACGCGCCGGCCCGTGCCCGCCTGCACCTGGACCAGGTCCGAGTAGGTGACGGGCGCGGGATCGGCCTCCACCGCGACCACGCCGATGCGCGCGGTCGCCGTCGCGGCGCGCCCGCGCGCGTCGACCACGCGGAACTCGAACGCGTCCTGGCCCGCGAAGCCCGCGACCGACGTGTAGACGAGCGCGGTGCCGTCCGCGCTCACGCGCGCGGCGCCGTTGGTGGGCTGCGTGACCACCGCGTCGAGCCGCACCTCGTCGCCGTCCGGGTCGATCCCGGTGCCGTCGAACGCGAGCCGCACCTCCTCGCCCGACGAGGCGCGCCCCGCCATGTCCTCGGGGGTCGGCGCGGCGTTGTCCAGGCCGTCGGTCACCGTGACCACCACGGTCGCGGTGTCGCGCTGGGACGGGTAGCCGAGCACGTACGAGGCGTACGGGATGCGGTAGGTGCCGGGGGCGTCGGGGGCGAGGATGCGCACGATCGAGCCCGCGGCGAACGCCAGCCCGTCGCCGTCGGACGCGGCCACCGAGCCGGGGTCGAGCGCCACCACGGCGCCCGCGCCCGCGACGTCGTTCGCCAGCACCCGCACGTCCACCTGGCCGCCCGCGCGCACCGTGATCGCATCGTCCGCCGCGAGGGGTGGGGACGGCACCGAGCCGTCGAGCAGCATCACCGTGATCTCGCCCCGCACGGTCATGGCGGCACGGCCCGAGCCGTCGGAGACCGTGTAGGACACGACGCCCAGCACCCCCGGCTCGCCGTCGCCCGTGGTGCCCGACAGGCGCAGCGCGCCGTGTCCCACGATCGACGCCTCCACGCGCGCGCCGTCGGTCGCGTCGACCGAGGCGTCGGAGAGCAGGAGCACCCGGCCTCCCGGGTTCGTGACCGCGTCGAGCACATCGACCGTGACGTCCTCATGCGGGCGCACGAACGCCGTGAGCGGCACCGTCGCGAGCGCCTCCTCCTCGGGCGCGACCACCGTGACACGCGCGGTGCCGCGTGCCTGCAGCGCGCCGTCGACCACGGTGAGCTGCACGGTGTAGGTCCCGGGCTCCTCGGCCGCGAACAGCACGCCCGCGGCGTCTGGCGCGACCTCGACCGTCGCGTTGTCGGCGGGGTCCACGCTGGCCTCGGTCACCAGGGGCGCCCCCGCGCCGCCGGTGACGTGGCCCGTGAGGTCGATGAGCGTGCGCACGCCCTGCAGCGAGGTCACGGCGAGCGGATCGACGCTGAGCCGGGGCGAGGTCACCACGGACGCCGTGAGCGTGCGCGTCGCCGTCATCCCGCGCGAGTCCGCGACCGTGACCTCGACCTCCACGAGGTTCGCCTCGCCGCCATGGCGCACCACCACGGTGCCGTCCGGCGTCGCGGCGACCGCGACGTCGGGATCGGACGATGCGGCGGCGGCGAGGTAGAGGGGGTCGCCGTCCGGGTCCACCCACGCCTCGAGCACGTCGACGGTGACGGTGCCGCCGCTCTCGAGTCGCGGGGCGGGCCATGGCGCGAGGCACCCCTCCGTCCCGCACCACTCGGGTGCGGCCTCGGACTCCGACACCGTGAGGGTGACCTCCGCCGCGGGGGAGATCCCCTCGGGGCCGGAGCCGTCCGAGACCGCGTAGGAGAACGTCGCGCTGCCGGTCGCGCCCGGCGCGACCGTGGCGACGAGCGACTGTCCGTCGTCGCCGATCGCGATGCTCGCGAAGTCGTCGGCGGGCTGCGTGAGCGACGCGATGTCGACCGTGAGCAGGTCGCCGTTCGGGTCGTGGTCGTTGAGCAGCACCGGGAGCCGGACCTGCCGCCCCGCCCGCACGCCGAGCGCATCGTCCTCGGCGACCGGCGGGCGCGGATCGCGCACCTCGGACGCCTGCTGCTGCTCGTCCTCGGTGGTGGTCGCCGGGTCCTCCGGGTCCCAGTCCTGAGACGAGGCGACGAGCGTGCCCGACGGGACGTCCCACACCCAGCCGCTGCGCACCTCGTTGAGCACCATGCGCGAGCCGTTCGAGCGCAGCGAGGGCTCGCGCCTCTCGCCGAGCGTGCCGTCGGCATAGTCGAGCGAGACGGTCGGCCCCGCGGAGCTCCACAGCGTCCCGGAGCCTCCTCCGGCGGGCAGCCACGCCGCGTAGGCGACGCCGTCGAGCTCGGCGGGTGCCGCGGGCGCGCCCGCGGCCGCGGACGAGCCGAAGACCCGCGTCGCCGCGCCCCCGTCGGCCGGCACGACCACCAGGCCCGACCCGTCGGCGATCGCGACGTCGGCCGACGCGGTCGGGTGCTGCAGGCGCGCGTCGGCCTCGGTCCCGGTCGCGACGGCGCCGTCGACCGACGCGCGCCACAGCTCGCCCGAGTCCGCCTCGAGCAGCACCCAGTCGTCGCCCGCGAAGGACACCTGGTAGGCCGCGTCCTCGGGCGCCCCCACAACCGCGTCGATGCCGTCCACGCGTCCGTCGAGCCCCGCGCGCACCACGCCGCCGTGAGCGGGGGAGTACGCGGCGAGGTCGCCGTCGGCCGTCACGGCGACCGCGACCGCGCGCAGGCCGTCGCCGCTCGCGAGCGTGACCTCGCGCGGCGACAGCACCGTGTCGTCGGAGATCCGGCCGACCAGGACGTCGCCATCGGCGGCGAGGTACGCGACCGCGTCGCCCTCGGACACCACGGCGGTGGTCCCGGCCGGGGTCTCGACCGCGCCCTCGGCCGCGGCATCGAGATCGCGCGGCCGGCTCGCCTCGAGCGCGACGGCGCGCGTGAGCCCGGAGGACACGACGAGCAGGCGGTCGCGGTACTGGAGGATGTCGTTGGGAGCGTCGACCTCCTTGACCGTGTCGACCTCCGCGAGCGCGGTGTTGACGCGGGCGTACCGCTCTCCCGACGCGGTCTGGAGCGCCCAGACCGTCGGGTCGATCGCATCGGCCTCGCGCTCGTCGAAGCCGGGCGCGACGGCGACGCCCACGACGGCCGCGACCAGCGCGACGCCCGTGACGATGCGCATCGTCCTGCGGCGTCGCGCGGCGGTGGCGCGGCCGAGGTCGGTCACCCGCCGCCCGCCAGCGTCATCACGAGCACGGTGGTGACCGTCGCGGCGGCGGCCGCGCCCACCACCCAGGCGACGAGCGTGCGCGGGGTCGTGTGCGGCTGACGCGTGAGCGTGCCCGTCGTCGGCGCGGGACGGCGCCGCTGCGCGATAGGCACGTGCGAGCGCTTGGGGCCGCGCGGGCCGTCGTCGACCGTCACGCGTGAGGCGTGCGCCCACGCCTCCGTGGGGACCTCGAGCGGCGTCACCGGGAGGTCGAGCTCGCGCTGGACCGCCTGGAGCGCCTGCCCGAACGCGAGCGCGCTGCGGTAGCGGTCGCCCGGATCCTTGCGCATGCCGCCCGCGAGGGCCGCGTCGAGCGAGGCGGGGACGTCCTCCCGGCCCACGTTGCGGTAGCGGGCCTTCACGATGCGCGCCTTGAGGTCGTCCTGGGAGAGGCGCCGGTCCGGCTCGTCGAACGGGCTGTGCTGCGCGAGCAGCGTGTAGACCGTCGCGGCGAGCGACCACACGTCCGAGGCGACGGTGCCCGAGCTCATGCGGTCCACCACCTCGGGCGCGCTCCACGGCGGGCTCATCGCGACGTCGTCCGCGTCGCCCGCCATCACCGCGGTCGCGACGCCGAAGTCGGACAGCACCGGGTGCCCGAACTGCGTCACCAGGATGTTGGACGGCTTGATGTCGCGGTGGAGCATGCCGATGCGGTGGGCCGCCTCGACCGCGGAGGCGATCTGGATCCCCACCGCGAGCACGTCGGGGACGGGGATGCGCTCGGCGCGGTAGCGGTTCGCGAGCGATCCCGGGCAGTACTCGACCACCATGTAGGGACGCCCGTCAGCGGACACGGAGGCCTCGTGCAGCGTGAGGATCGACGGGTGCGCGCTCAGCGCCGCCATGACGTCCGCCTCCACGCCGAGCGCGCGCACCGCGGTGTCGCGGATCTTCGCATGCAGCACCTTGACCGCCACCTGTCGACGCGGCATGTCCTGCTGGTAGAGGAACACGTCGGCGAAGCCGCCCTGGCCGAGCGGGCGCACATGCGCGTAGCCGGGCAGCACCGGCGGCTGGAGGGGCGGACGCGTCATGACCCTCGGGACCCGGCGCGAGGGCGACGACGAGCGTGCGACGGGTTCATGACGCCAGGGTAGCGGCGCAAGGCTCGCATACCGCCCAGCACCCCGCCGTCCGCTCCCCTCCGTGCCGCGGGCGGCTCAGCCCTCGTACTCCTCGAGCGGCGGGCACGCGCACACCAGGTTCCGGTCGCCGTGGGCGTTGTCGATGCGTCGCACCGGCGCCCAGTACTTGTCGACGCGCAGCGACGGCACCGGGAACGCGGCCTGCTCGCGCGGGTACGCGCGATCCCACGCGTCGGACGCCACCATCGCGACCGTGTGCGGCGCGTGGCGCAGCGCCGAGTCCGCCGCGGCGATCTCGCCCCGCTCGACGGCCGCGATCTCCTCGCGGATGACGATCATGGCCTCGATGAAGCGGTCGATCTCCACGAGGTCCTCGGACTCCGTGGGCTCCACCATGAGCGTGCCCGCGACGGGGAACGACATGGTCGGCGCGTGGATGCCGAAGTCGATGAGCCGCTTCGCGATGTCCTCCGCGGTCACGCCCGTCGCCTTGGTGAGCGGGCGCACGTCGAGGATGCACTCGTGCGCGACCAGGCCCCCGGGGCCACGGAACAGCACCGGGTAGTGCGGCTCGAGGCGCGTGGCCACGTAGTTCGCGGCGAGCACCGCGGTCTCCGTCGCCCGGCGCAGGCCCTCGTGACCCATGAGCGCGATGTAGGCCCACGAGATCGGCAGGATGCCCGCCGAGCCGTACGGCGCCGCGGACACGGCCGCGCCCTCGCGCTGGAGCTCCGCCGGCGACTGCACGGGCGCGAGCGACCGCGGCAGGAACGGCACCAGGTGCGAGGCCACCGCGACGGGGCCCACGCCGGGACCGCCGCCGCCGTGCGGGATGCAGAAGGTCTTGTGGAGGTTGAGGTGCGAGACGTCGCCGCCGAAGCGCCCGGGCTTGGCCAGCCCGACGAGCGCGTTGAGGTTGGCGCCGTCGATGTAGACCTGACCGCCGGCCTCGTGCACGGCCGCGCAGACCTCGCCCACGTGCTCCTCGAACACACCGTGGGTCGACGGGTAGGTGATCATGATGCAGCTCACGCGGCCCTCGTGGGCCGCGAGCTTGGCGTGCAGGTCCGCGAGGTCGACCTCGCCGTCCTCCGCGGTCGCGACCACCACGACGCGCATGCCTGCGAGCACCGCCGACGCGGCGTTGGTGCCGTGCGCCGAGGCGGGGATGAGGCACACGTCGCGGTCGAGGTCGCCGCGCGAGCGGTGGTAGCCGCGGATCGCGAGCAGGCCCGCGTACTCGCCACGCGACCCGGCGTTCGGCTGGACGGAGACGGCCGCGTAGCCGGTGATCTCCGCGAGCTGGTCCTCGAGCTGGGCGATCATCTCGCGGTAGCCGGCGGTCTGGTCGGCGGGGGCGAACGGGTGGATCTGGGCGAACTCGGGCCAGCTCACGGCGGCCATCTCGACCGCGGCGTTGAGCTTCATCGTGCACGAGCCGAGCGGGATCATCGTGCGGTCGAGCGCGAGGTCGCGGTCGGCGAGCCGGCGCATGTAGCGCATGAGCGAGGTCTCGGATCGGTGCGCGTGGAAGATCGGGTGCTCGAGGTACTCGGACGTGCGGCGCAGCCCCACGGGGATGGTGACCGACGGGCCCGTGTAGACGGGCCAGTTCGCGCGCCGGTCGAGGATCGCCTCGACGAGCGCGGTGAGGATCTCGGGCGTCGTCTTCTCGTCGCATGCGATCGCGACGGCGTCGCCGTCGAGGCGGTGCACGTTGATGCCCCGGGCGGCGATGCGCGCGATCACCGAGTCGGCGCCGCGCGGCACCTCGATCACGACCGTGTCGAAGAAGTGCTCGTGGCGGATCGCGACGCCGCGGGCGCGCAGCGCGTCCGCGAGGGTCGCCGCCATGGTGTGGACGCGCAGCGCGATCTCCCGCAGCCCCTCGGGGCCGTGGTAGACGGCGTAGAAGCTCGCGATGACCGCGAGCAGCGCCTGCGCGGTGCAGATGTTGGAGGTCGCCTTGTCGCGGCGGATGTGCTGCTCGCGGGTCTGGAGCGCGAGGCGGTAGGCGGGGTCGCCGTCCGCGTCGACGCTCACGCCGACGAGTCGCCCGGGCAGCTGGCGCTCGAGGCCCTCGCGGACCGCGATGTACGCGGCGTGCGGGCCGCCGAAGAACAGGGGCACGCCGAAGCGCTGGGCGGAGCCGACCGCGATGTCCGCGCCCAGCTCGCCGGGCGCCTTGATCACGCACAGCGACAGCAGGTCCGCCGCGACGGTGACGAGCGCGCCGGCCGCGTGCGCCGACTCGATGAGCGGCGCGATCTCCCGCACCACGCCGGTGCGGCCGGGCTGCTGGATCACGAGGCCCACCAGGTCCTCGGGAGCCTCCCAGCCCTCGTCCAGCTCCTGAACGTCGAGCGGGAGCCCGATCGCCTCGGCCTGGGCGCGCACCACCTCGAGCGTCTGCGGCAGGACCTCGGCATCGAGCACGATGCGGCCGCCGTCCTTGCCGCGGACCGCGCGACGCATGAGCAGCATCGCCTCGGACACCGCCGTGGCCTCGTCGAGCAGCGAGGCGCCTGCGACCGGAAGCGCGGTGAGGTCCGCGATCATCGTCTGGAAGTTGAGCATCGCCTCGAGGCGGCCCTGCGAGATCTCCGCCTGGTACGGCGTGTAGGCCGTGTACCAGGCTGGGTTCTCGAGCACATTGCGCTGGATCACCATGGGCGTGATCGTGTCGTGGTAACCCTGGCCGATCATCGACACCTGCACGCGGTTGCGCGCCGCGAGCTCGCGGAGATCGTCGAGGACCTCCGTCTCGGTGCGCGGCTCGGGCAGCACGAGCACGTCGTCGCGGCGGATCGATGCGGGCACCGCGGCGTCCACGAGGGAGTCCAGCGAGGCATGCCCGACGGCCTCGAGCATGGTCTCCACGGCATGGGCGTCGGGTCCGATGTGGCGGTCGGCGAAGGAGGTCACCGGGCCATTCTTGCGCATCGTCGCACCCGCGTGTCCCGGGCGCGGCGGACGGCCCGCGCCCGGACGCGCGAACGGGGCCGGGCCATGCGGCCCGGCCCCGTCGCGTCCAGCGTCAGCCTAGCGCGCTGCGGCGGCGGCTTGCGAGCACGAGCGCCGCGCCGGCGAGCATGAGCATCGCGGTGATCGCGAGGCGGCTCCCGACGCCGTCCGCACCCGTCTCCGCCAGCCCGCCCGTGGAGGCCGCGGCCGCGACGGCCGGGCCCACCGGGTCGACGATCGTGCCGTTCGCCTCGCCGTCGGCGTCGAACATCCCGCCGTCGGTGATCGCGAACGTGATCGTGGTGACGCCGCCCGACGTGCCGAACGTCGCGTCCGGGCCGTCGATGAACGCGCCGCCGATGAGCTTGCGGAGCGTCCAGCCCTCGGTGTCGTAGAGATCGTCGAGCGCGATCTCGACGCTCACCGTGGCGCCCGGCTCGAGGCTCCCGATGCGGAAGGCGAACAGGCCGGCCGGGAAGTCGTGATCGGCGTCCTGGACGCCGAGCGCCGACTCCTCCATCGTGGTGAACGTGGTGATGTCGCCGTCCGAGACGGTGAGCGTGACGCCCTCGAGCGAGACGCTCGTGACGCCGTCCTCGGGCTCGGTGGTGGGCTCCGGCTCCGTGGTGGGCTCGGGCTCCGTGGTGGGCTCGGGCTCCGCCTCGAGCGCCGTCACGTCGAGCGCGACCGCGAACGACGTGCCGGTCACGTCACCCTCGATGAGGAGCTCGTGGACGCCGTCCGTGAGGTCCTCGGGGAGCGTCACGTCGACCTCGGCGGTGCCGTGCTCGTCGAGGATGTCGGTCGGCAGCGTGTTGGTCACCGGGAACGTGCCCAGGTCCTCGCCCCCGATCGACACCATCACGTTGGCGTCGGTGAGGTCGCCCGCGCCGGTCATCATGAGCGACGTGAGGTCGAACGCGAGCGCGTCGCCCGCGGTGACATCGAACGAGTCGAGGCCCTGCAGACCGATCGCGTGCTGGGCGTAGTCCGTGCCCAGCGAGCCGTTGTCCGCCAGGTAGTCGACCATCGCGGCGAGGTCGATGCGCCCCGAGTCGGCGACGTCGGTGCCCTCGGCGAACGTGGTGAAGTTGTCGCCGCCGGCCGCGAGGAACGAGTTCATCGTGACCGTGAAGGTGTCGGACGGGTCGATGAGGCCGCCGTCCAGCCACATCTGGAGGATGCGCTCGCCCTCCGCGGCGGTCGCGTCGTAGGTGTACTCGAAGCCCTCCGAGACGCCCAGGCGCAGGAACGGACGCGACGAGCCCGACGGCTGCCACTGCTCCTCGAGCACCGCGGCGATCTGCTCACCCGTGAGGGTCATCGTCACCAGGGTGTTGGCGAAGGGCTGCACGCTCGCCGCGGCCTTGTAGGTGATCTCACCGGTGCCGTCGCCGTCCGCGCCGATCATGTCGGCGCGCAGGCCGCCCGGGTTCATGAACGCGATCTGCGCGCCCAGGCCCTCGGTCGCCCAGCGCTGGACCTCGGCCACCGCGTTGCCGAGCGTCGACTCGCCGCCACGGCTCGAGCCGGACGAGCCGGACTCGGTCTTCGCGCGGTACAGCGGCGCGTCCATCTCGCCGAGCACCTCGGCGCCCAGCACCTCGGCGTTCGACTGCGCCGCGGACACGATCGCCGCGACGTCCGGGTCGGCCGCCCACACCGGAGAGGAGGCGCCGGACTCGACCAGGTCGACGATGCTGGTCTCGACCTCGGCGATCGAGCCGCTGTCCGCGCCGACGGTGAAGATCAGGCGGTTGAGGTTCATGCCGTACTGGCCGGCCGAGACGACCGGGCGCTCGGTGACGGCGCGACCCTCGTCGATCCACTCCGGCACGGGGACCTTGTGGTCGTAGGCCATGTGGGTGTGGCCCGAGATGACCGCGTCGATGCTCGGGTCCAGGTCGGCCAGCATCCGGCCGAAGTTGTTCGAGGTGTCGACCGCGTCCGCGTAGGCCGTGGTCGGGGCGCCCTCGTGCACCAGGAGCACGATGACGTCCGCCCCCTCCTCCTCGAGCACCTCGGCGCTGCGGTTCGCCGCGAGCGCCTCGTCCTCGAACTCGAGGCCCTCGATGCCGGCGGGCGACACGAGCGACGGGGTCTCCTCCGTCACCGCGCCGATGAACCCGACCTCGACGCCGTCGAACTCCTGGATCCAGGTCTCCGGCAGCGCCGGGTCGCCCGTGTCGACGTAGCGGACGTTCGCGCCCAGGTACTCCCAGGTCGCGCCGCCGTACGGGTTGGTCACGGCGTCGTAGGGGGCCATGACGCGGTCCACCAGGTCCTCGTAGCCCTGGTCGAACTCGTGGTTGCCCACCGCCGAGACGTCGAGCCCCATCGCGTTGAGCGCGTCGATGGTCGGCTTGTCCTGCGCGATGAAGCTCTCGAACGTCGAGGCGCCGATGAGGTCGCCCGCCGCCGCGAAGACCGAGTTCGGGTACTCCGACTCGAGGTCCGCGACCGCGGTCGCGAGCGACGCCGCGCCCGCGGAGCCGTTGTAGGTGTCGACCAGGATGCGGCCGTGGAAGTCGTTGATCCCCAGGATCTGGACGGACACGGCCTCCTCGATGGTCACGGCGGCCTGGGCGGGTACGGCGAGCGCGACCGCCAGGAGGCCCGCCGCGCCGGCGGCCCCCAGGGTCAGCGCATGCGGCGCGGGTCGGTTCATGCTGTCTCCTTGACGAACGTGGGCGCGCGGGGTCACCCGGCGCAGTCGCACGGTATCGGCGCTCAGTGCCACCGAGAAGGCGAAGCGCCTGTTATTCACCCAGTCCTTACCGCCGCGTCACACGGTCGACACACGGCGACGGGGCCCGGCCTCGCGGCCGGACCCCGTCGCCCTGATCGGTTCAGCTCATGGCCTAGTGCTTGCCCTTCGGCTTGCCGTGGCCCTTGCCGTTGTTGGACTTCGCCTTCTTGGCGACGTCCACGGTCATCGACACCTCGGTGCCCGTCGTGTCGCCCGTGATGGTGAGCGTCTGCTCGCCCTTGAGGCGCTTGGGCACCGTGAACGTGACGGTGGCGGTGCCCTGCTCGTCGTACAGGTCGGTCGGCAGCGAGCCGTCGACCTCGAACACCCCGATCACGCACTTGCCGAGCGTCACGGTGACCGTCTGGTCCACCGGCTCGCCCGCGCCCGTGAAGGCGAGCGACGAGAGCTCGAGCGTGGCCTCGGACCCGGCCGTCAGGCCGTCGGTGCCCGTGATGCCCACCGAGTGCTGCGCGTAGTCGGGACCGATCGAGCCGGCGTCCGCGAGGTAGTCGACCATCGCGTTGAGGTCGATGCGCCCCGAGTCGGCGCGGTCGGCGCCCTCCGCGAAGGTGCCGAAGTTGTCGCCACCGGCCGCGAGGAACGAGTTCACCACCACGCGGACCTCGTCATCGGCCGCGATGGTCTCGCCGTCGAGCGTGATCTCGAGGATGCGCTCGCCGGCCGCCGCCGTCGGGTCGTAGGTGTACGCGAACCCGTCCGACGTGCCCAGGCGCAGGAACGGACGCGACGAGCCCTCGGGCTGCCACTGCTCCTCCAGGACGGCGGCGATCTGCTCGCCCGTCAGGGTCATCGCGACCAGCGTGTTGGCGAACGGCTGGACGCTCGCGGCCTGCTTGTACGTGACGGGGCTCGGGTAGTCGCCCGTGCCCGCCGCCGCGCCGAGCATGTCGGCACGCAGCCCGCCCGGGTTCATGAACGCCACCTCGACGCCCAGGCCCTCGGTGGCCCACTGCTGGACCTCCGCGACCGCGTTGCCGAGCGTGGACTCGGCGCCGCGCGAGGAGCCGGACGAGCCGCCCTCGATGCGGGCCCGGTACAGCGGCCCGTCCAGGTCGCCGAGCTCGACCGCGCCGAGCACATCCGCCTCGGCGGCCGCGAGCGCCGTGATCTCCGCGACGTCCGGGTCCTCCGGGTACACGGGCGCGGAGGCGCCCGTCTCCCACAGGTCGATCAGGTCGCTGTCGATCGACACGATCTCGCCCGTCGCATCGTCCACCGTGAAGATCAGCTGGTTGAGGTACATGCCGTACTGGCCCGCCGAGACGACAGGGCGCTCGGTGACGGCGTTGCCGGCCCACTCCGCCACCGGGACGTCGTGGTCGTAGGCCATGTGGGTGTGGCCCGAGACGACAGCGTCGATGCTCGGGTCCAGGTCGGCCAGCATCTGACCGAAGTTGTTCGACGTGTCCACCGCGTCGGCGTACTCCGTGGTGGGCGCGCCCTCGTGCACCAGGAGGATCACCACGTCGGCTCCCTCACCCTCGAGGACCGCGGCGCTGCGGTTCGCGGCCACGGCCTCGTCCTCGAACTCGAGGCCCTCGATGCCGTCGGGCGACACGAGCGACGGGGTCTCCTCCGTCACCGCGCCGATGAAGCCGACCTCGATGTCCCCGAAGGTCTGGATCCACGTCTCCGGCAGCGCCGGGTCCCCCGTGTCGACGAACCGCACGTTCGCGCCCAGGTACTCCCACGACGCGCCGCCGTAGGGGTTGGTCACCGCGTCGTAAGGGGCCATGACGCGGTCCACCAGGTCCTCGTAGCCCTGGTCGAACTCGTGGTTGCCCACCGCGGACACGTCGAGGTCCATCGCGTTGAGGACGTCGATGGTCGGCTTGTCCTTCGCGATGAAGCTCTCGAAGGTCGAGGCGCCGATGAGGTCGCCCGCCGCCGCGAACACGGTGTTCGGGTAGAGCGACTCGAGCTCGGCGACGGCGGTCGCCATGGAGGCGGCACCCGCGGACTCCCCGAAGGAGTCGGGCAGGATGCGCCCGTGGAAGTCGTTGATGCCCAGGATCTGGATCTCGGTCTGGCCCTCCTCGGCTGCGGTGGCGGGGACGGCGAGAGCGACGGCGAGGAGGCCGGCGACGCCGGCGGCCCCCAGGGCCTTCGTCTTCGTGGGGACGTGTCGTGACATTCTGGTTCATATCCTTTCGTGTCATCCCATACAGGACCTTCCTGACACTAGGGCCTCGCGCCACGCGGCGACATGGGTGAAAGGGACTTTTCACCCGACGCTCACGGCGGCGACACACAGCGGACATCTCCGGCGCACGCGCGCACTACCCTGGCCCTGTGAAGGTGGTCATCCAGATTCCTTGCCTCAACGAGGAGGCCACGCTGCCCCTCGTGATGGAGACGATCCCGACCTCGATCCCCGGCGTCGACGAGCTCGAGGTGCTGGTCATCGACGACGGCTCGACGGACCGGACCGCGGAGGTCGCGCGTTCGTACGGCGCGACAGTGATCCGCCATGCACGCACCATGGGCCTCGCGCGCTCCTTCCGCGACGGCGTGGACCACGCGCTGCGCGGCGGCGCGGACATCGTGGTCAACACGGACGGCGACAACCAGTACCCGCAGGAGCGCATCCCCGACCTGGTCGCGCCGATCCTCGCGGGCGAGGCCGAGATCGTCATCGGCGACCGCCAGACGCAGACCATCGCGCACTTCTCGCCCTTCAAGAAGACGATGCAGCGGTTCGGCTCGTGGGTGGTCAACCAGGCGGCCGGCACGCGCCTGCCCGACGCCGCCTCAGGCTTCCGCGCGTACTCGCGGTTCTCGCTGTACCGCCTCAACATCGTCACGCAGTTCAGCTACTGCATGGAGACGATCATCCAGGCGGGCAACAAGCGCCTCGCGATCACGTCGATCCCGGTCGAGACCAACCCCAAGACGCGCGAGTCGCGCCTGTTCAAGAACATGTTCGAGCACATGCTCAAGTCGGGCCAGGCGATCCTGCGCTCGTACATCATGTTCAAGCCGTGGGGCATCTTCGCGTCGCTCGCGACGCTGTTCGGGCTCGCCGGCGTGTTCCCGTACGCGCGGTTCGCGGTGCTGCGCCTTCTCGGGGACGACGGCAACCACATCCAGTCGCTCATGCTCGGCCTCGCGCTGCTGTCCGCCGCGATCATCTGCGTCGCGCTCGGGGTGCTCTCGGACCTGCAGAAGACCAACCGCATCCTCGCGGAGGACCAGCTGGAGCGCCTCAAGGAGCAGCAGTACGGGCCGGCACGCCGGCCCGCGGTCATGCGGGAGGAGCCTGCTCCGGCCGCGGCTCCCGAGGAGCCGCTGCGCGACCCCGCGCACCGATAGCGATCCCGATCCCCAGGCCGATCGCATCGGCCGCCGTCATGACGAAGCGGCTCACGAGCGCGAGGCTCAGGGCCTGCGCGGGGGTCGCCACGGGACCCAGCGCGAGCGCGAGCGCCACCTCCCGCGCGCCTGCCCCGGCGGGCGCGATCACCACGAGGAAGCCCACGAGCCACGCGAACGCGAAGGCGCCGGTCGCGACCGCGAGCCCCGCGCCGGGCGCGAGCTCGCGCAGCAGCAGCCACGCATGGACGCCGAGCACCACCCACATGAGCGCGGACCACGCGGCGGAGACGAGGAGCGCACGGCCGCCGATGCGGGCGGGCTCCTCGGTGCGGCGCGTCACGCGGAACGCGAGCGCGACCACGCGCGCGAGGACGGACGGCACCAGCATCGCCGCGAGCGCCGCCGCGACCACGAGCACCCACCAGTAGGTCGCGAGCGCGTCCGGCACCGCGACCAGCAGCCCGACCGCGCCGACCACCGCGGACGTCACCACCCCGACGACCATCGCGACGATCGACCCGGTCATCGCGCGCGGCCTGCTGACGCCGTGATCGCGCGCGAACTCCGCCTGAGCGAGCACCGGCCAGACCGATCCGGGCACGTACTTGCCCACCTGGGACAGCAGGAAGACGCGCATCGCCTCGGGCACCGTCGCCGTGAGCCCGATCGAGCGCATCACCGCGCGCCAGGACATCGCGTTGATGCCCAGCGCGACCACGCACGCGAGCAGCGCGCCCGCGATCGCGCCCCACGTGAGGTCGCGCAGCGCGACCGAGACCTCGTCCCAGCCGGTGATCACCGCCCACGCGAGCAGCGCGACGGCGACTGCGAGGAAGCCCCAGCGCAGCGCCGCCTTCATGCGGATGTCCCGTGCCATGCGGCCGTCCTGGCCCACATGTCGGCGATGCCGTCCGCGAGGGCCATGCGCGGCTCCCAGCCGAGCGCCTCGCGCGCGAGCGTCGCGTCGAGCCAGGTCGAGTCGGGGTCCACGCCGCGGTGCGGCAGCTGCTCGACGCGGAGGGCGTCGCCCACGGCCGCGCGGAGCAGCTCGAGGAGCTCCGCGAGCGAGGTCGGGCTCCCGGAGCCGCAGTTGACCACCGCCGGCGGCGCGGGGTGCGCGATCACGCGCGCGACCAGGTCGGCGACGTCGTCCGCATGCACGTAGTCGCGCGCGACCGAGCCGTCGCCGTGCAAGGTGATCGCGCGGCCCTCGCGGACCTCGCGCATCCAGATCGCGAGCACCCCCTGGCCGTGGGCGCCGCGCTGACCCGGGCCGTAGGCGTTCGCCACGCGGATGGCGGTCGCGTCGAGGCCCGCCTCGGCGAGGACAGCCTCCTGCGCGAGCTTGTAGGCGCCGTACGCGTTCGGCGGGTGCGGCGCATCGGCCTCCCCGTACGGGGGCAGCGCCGGGCGGCCGTAGATCGCTCCGCCCGAGGACATCAGGACGATGCGCGGGGGGACGGGGCGCGCGGCGGCCGCGCGGGCGAAGGCGCGGAAGGCCTCGAGCTCGGCGGCGACCGCGTCCGGATCGTCCGCGGCGACGGTCGGGGTGATGCCCCCAGCCGCCCACACGATCACCGGGACGTCGGCCGCGCGGGGCGCCAGCGCATCGTCCGCGAGGATCGGGTCGTCCCTGGTGAAGCCCGTGACGGAGGCGCCGCGGGCGCCGAGGTGTGCGGTGATCGCGGAGCCCAGGAAGCCGCCGGAGCCGACGACGGCCACGTCATACACTGTGCTCACCCACCCGCCTCTCCACATCGGAGTTCATCCTATGGCGCTCCCGCGCGTGCTCGTCCTGACCTCCACGCTGCCCGCGCGGGAGGGGGACGGGACGCCCGCGTTCGTCGCGGACCTGTCGCGCGAGCTGGGGCGCGAGTTCGAGGTGAAGGTGCTCGCTCCCGCGGTTCCGGGGGCCCCGGAGTGCGAGTGGCTGAGCGACACGGTCGAGGTGGTCCGGTACCGCTACTTCCCCGCGCGATGGGAGGACCTGGCCGACGGCGCGATCCTCGAGAACGTCCGCGCGAAGCGCTCGCGCCTCGCGCAGGTGCCCTTCCTGCTGGGCGGTCTCGCGACGGCGATGCGACGCGAGATCCGCGACTTCCGGCCCGATGCGATCCACGCGCACTGGATCATCCCGCAGGGGATCGTCGCGCGCCGGGTCGCGCGGGCGGTGCCGACTGTCGTCACCACGCTCGGCGGCGACCTGTACGCGCTCAACTCCGGCCCGGCCCGCGCGCAGAAGTCGCTCGTGGTGCGCGATGCCGCCGCCGTCACCGTGATGAACGAGGACATGCGGGCGCGCGTGATCGAGCTGGGCGCGGACGCCGCCACCACCCACGTGATCCCCATGGGCGCGCGCTTCGGGTCCATCGCGCACGACGACCGTCAGGTCACCAAGCCCGCGACGCGCAAGCATCCCGTGCACGTGCTCGCGGTGGGCCGCCTGGTGGAGAAGAAGGGCTTCGACGTCCTGCTCGAGGCGATGCGGCGCACTCATGCGCGGCTCGACGTCACCATCGTGGGCGACGGTCCCGAGCGATCGCGCCTCGAGGAGCTCGCCGCGGGGCTGCCCGTGACGTTCCTGGGCCAGCTGGGGCGCGCCGACCTCGACGCGGCGCTGTCGCGCGCGGGCATCGCGGTGTTCCCGTCCCGCCGCGCGGCCTCGGGCGATCAGGACGGCCTGCCCGTGGCGATGCTCGAGGCGATGGGCGCGGGCTGCGCGATCGTCGCCTCGGACCTGCCCGGGCTCAACGAGGCGATCGAGGCCAGCCGCTCCGGCGTCCTGGTCCCCGAGGGCGACGCGGACGCGCTCGCCCGCAGCCTCGAGGTGCTCGCCGAGGACCAGGAGCTGCGCGCGGGACTGGGCGCGGCGGCGCGAGCCCGCTCCCGGGAGTACTCGGTCGAGGCCGTGGGCGAGAGGTACCGCGCGCTGTTCCGGTCCGTCATCGGCTGAGCCTCCCGCCCTCTCCCTCTCCCCCTCCCCCTCCCCCTCCCGCTTCGGGAAGTGGTAGATGGTTGTCGGCTTCGGGCAATCCTCGCCTCACAGTGGTGCGTGGTTGTCGCCGCCGTGAAGGGTCTCCCACGCCGCGACAATGGCGTACCACTGCGGCGCCGCGATCCGCGGAAACCGACCACTACCTACCATTTCCGCGGGGCGGCGCGGGGCCGGACCGACGACGGCCGGCGGTGCTGTCCGCGGCCGCGGCGCTACCGGCCGAGGCGCTGGTACCTGAGCTCGGTCTCGAGCTTCTGGGGCCGCCACCAGGGCTCGTGCTCGCGGTACCAGGCGATGGTCGCCGCGAGCCCGGCGCGGAAGTCCCCGTACTGGGGCTCCCAGCCGAGCTCCTCGCGCAGGCGCGTCGCGTCGATCGCGTAGCGGAGGTCGTGCCCCGGGCGGTCGGGCACGTGCTCGAAGTCGTCGGGCGCGTGCCCCATGAGCTCGAGCACCGCGGCGATCACGTCCTTGTTCGACGCCTCGCCGTCCGCGCCGATGAGGTAGGTCTCCCCGATCGCGCCCTTCTCGAGGATGGTCCACACGGCACGGTTGTGGTCGTCGACGTGGATCCAGTCGCGCACGTTCAGCCCGGCCCCGTAGAGCTTGGGTCGCACCCCGTCGATGAGGTTGGTGATCTGACGCGGGATGAACTTCTCCACGTGCTGGAAGGGCCCGTAGTTGTTCGAGCAGTTCGAGATGGTCGCCTCGAGCCCGAAGGACCGCACCCACGCACGCACCATGAGGTCCGAGCCCGCCTTGGTCGACGAGTACGGCGAGGACGGGTTGTACGGCGTCTCCGGCGTGAACCGATCGGGCGTGCCCAGCGGCAGGTCCCCGTAGACCTCGTCGGTGCTGACGTGGTGGAAGCGCACGCCATGACGGCGCGCGGCCTCGAGCAGCTGGAACGTGCCCACCAGGTTGGTGTGCACGAACGGCCACGGCTCGTCGAGCGAGTTGTCGTTGTGCGACTCGGCGGCGAAGTGCACCACCGCATCGGCCTCGCGCACCAGCGCGTCGACCATCTCCGGGTCGGCGATGTCCCCCTTGACCAGGGTGACGCGCGCATCGTCCGGCAGGGACGATGCGTTGCCGGCGTAGGTGAGCAGGTCCAGCACCGTGACGCTCACGTCGGGCCGCGTCGCGAGCGTGAGGCGCACGAAGTTCGCGCCGATGAAGCCCGCGCCTCCCGTGACCAGGAGCCTCATCGCACGGTCCCCAGGGTCGCGCGCTCCCGCTCGAGCAGCGACAGCAGGTACTGCCCATAGCCCGACTTCACGAGCGCCTCGGCCCGCGAGCGCAGCTCGTCGTCGGAGAGGAGGCCGCGGCGCCACGCGATCTCCTCGGGCGCGCCGATCTTGAGCCCCTGGCGGCGCTCGACCGCCTGGACGAACTGGCTCGCCTCGAGCAGCGAGTCGAACGTGCCGGTGTCGAGCCACGCGGTGCCGCGCGGCAGCACCTCGACGTGGAGCCGGCCGCGCTCCAGGTAGTGCTGGTTGATCGACGTGATCTCGTACTCCCCGCGGGGAGAGGGCTCGATCGAGCGCGCGATCTCGACCACGTCGTTGTCGTAGAAGTAGAGCCCGGGCACCGCGTACTCGGACCGCGGGTGCTCGGGCTTCTCCTCGATCGACAGGGCGCGGCCCTCCGCGTCGAACTCGACCACGCCGTAGGCGCGCGGATCGGCCACGTGGTAGGCGAACACCGCGCCGCCGTCGACGTCGGCGAACCTCTGGAGGTGCAGGCCCAGGCCGGGACCGTAGAACACGTTGTCGCCCAGCACGAGCGCGACCTTCTGGTCCCCGATGAACTCCGCGCCGATGGTGAACGCCTGCGCGAGGCCCTTCGGCTCGGGCTGCACCGCGTACTCGAGCCGGATCCCGAAGCGGGAGCCGTCGCCCAGCAGGCGCTCGAACTGCGGGAGGTCGTGCGGCGTGCTGATGACCAGCACCTCGTCGATCCCGGCGAGCAGGAGCGTCGACAGGGGGTAGTAGACGAGCGGCTTGTCGTACACCGGAAGCAGCTGCTTCGAGACGCCCTGGGTGATGGGGTGCAGGCGCGTCCCTGAGCCGCCCGCGAGGATGATGCCGCGCATGGGCGCCAGTCTGCCGTGCGGGGACGATGCGGCGCCAGCGGCGCCCGGCCCGCCCTCGCATCGTCCGCACGGAATGTTAAAAGTGTGCGACGACCAGGACGACCAGGACCGCAAGCGCATACATTGGCCAATGTGAACGCATTCCCTCCGCCCATGGCCGCGCCCGACCACTCCGTCGAGGCGTTCACCTGGCACTTCCTGCATGAGATCAACTACGGCCAGGGCGTGGATCTGGACCGCGCCTCGGCGAACGACAAGTACCTGGCGCTCGCCCGTACCGTCAGGCACTACCTGTCGACGCGCTGGCTCGAGGCGCTGCGGAACCAGTACCACGACCAGGCCAAGACCGTCGCGTACCTGTCGGCGGAGTTCCTCCTGGGCCCGCAGCTCGAGAACGCGCTGCTCGCGACGGACCTCGAGGACATCGCGGCGGAGGCGCTGCGCCTGCTGGGCGTCGACATCGACGAGCTGCGCAGCGTCGAGATCGAGCCGGGGCTCGGCAACGGCGGCCTGGGCCGCCTCGCGGCGTGCTTCATCGACTCGCTCGCGACGCTGAACGTGCCGTCGGTCGGCTACGGCATCCGCTACGAGTACGGGATCTTCCGTCAGACCTTCGTGGACGGCAAGCAGGTGGAGAAGCCGGACCACTGGCTGCGGCTCGGCTCGCCGTGGGAGATCCCGCACCCCGAGAACGCGGTGGACGTCGCGTTCGGCGGCCGCACCGAGGAGGTCGAGGGCGGCTCACCCGACGCGCGCGTGTGGGTGCCCGACTGGCACGTCACCGCCGTGCCGTACAACTACATGGTCCCCGGCTACCGCAACGGGCGCGTCAACACGCTGCGGCTGTGGAGCGCGAAGGCGCAGCACGAGTTCGACCTGCAGATCTTCAACGCCGGCGACTACGCGGAGGCCGTCCGCGCGCGCACCTTCGCGGAGAACATCTCGAAGGTGCTCTACCCCGAGGACTCCACGCCGCAGGGCAAGGAGCTGCGCCTCCAGCAGCAGTACTTCTTCGTCGCGGCGTCGCTGCGCGACTTCCTCGAGACCGTGCTGCCGGACGACTACGACCTGCACAACCTCCCGAACCGCATCACGTGGCAGCTCAACGACACCCACCCGGTCATCGCGGTGCCGGAGCTCATGCGCATCCTGGTCGACGAGCGCGGCTGGGCGTGGGACGAGGCCTGGGCCGTGACGCAGAAGGTGTTCGCGTACACGTGCCACACGCTGCTGCCGGAGGCGCTCGAGGTGTGGTCGGTGGACCTGCTCGGACGCCTGCTGCCGCGCCACCTCGAGATCATCTACCGCATCAACGAGGAGTTCCTCGAGGAGCTGCGCACCGCCTACCCCGGCGACGAGCTGCGCGTGCGCCGCATGTCGATCATCGCCGAGCAGCCCGAGCGCTCGGTGCGCATGGCGCACCTCGCAACCGTGGCGGGCTTCAAGGTCAACGGCGTCGCGGCGCTGCACTCGGAGCTGCTGCGCGACAAGGTGCTCAACGACTTCGCGGAGCTGTGGCCGGACAAGTTCACGAACGTCACCAACGGCGTGACGCCCCGGCGCTTCGTGCGGCTCGCGAACCCGGGGCTGTCGGGGCTCATCACGGAGGCGATCGGCGACGGCTGGATCACGGACCTCGAGCAGCTGCGCGGCCTCGAGCCGCTCGCGGAGGACGCCGAGTTCCGGCGCCGCTTCCGCGAGATCAAGGGCGCCAACAAGACGCGCCTGGCCGCGGTGCTCAAGGAGCGCGACGGCATCGAGATCGCGGGAGACGCGATGCTCGACGCGATGGTCAAGCGCCTCCACGAGTACAAGCGCCAGTCGCTCAAGCTGCTGCACATCGTGTCGCTGTACGAGGGCATCACGTCGGGACGTCTCCCGCTCGAGTCGGTGACGCCGCGCACCTTCATGTTCGGGGCGAAGGCCGCGCCGGGCTACGTGCGCGCCAAGGAGACCATCGAGCTCATCAACGCGGTGGGCGCCACCATCAACAACGATGCGTCCCTTCAGGGCCGCCTCAAGGTCGCCTTCCCCGCGAACTACAACGTGGGCCTCGCGGAGACGCTCATCCCCGCGGCGGACCTGTCGGAGCAGATCTCGCTCGCCGGCAAGGAGGCGTCGGGCACCGGCAACATGAAGTTCGCGCTCAACGGCGCACTCACCATCGGCACGGACGACGGCGCGAACGTCGAGATCCGAGAGCTCGTGGGCGACGACAACTTCTTCCTGTTCGGGATGACGGAGCCCGAGGCGGCGGACCTGCAGGCGTCGGGCTACGACCCGGGCAAGTACTACGAGTCGGACCCGCAGCTCAAGGCGGCGCTCGACCTCATCGCCTCGGGCGCGTTCACGGGCGGCGAGCGCGGCGGCGCGGTGGCCTCGATCTTCTCGAGCCTCACGGAGCGCGACCGCTTCATGGCGCTGGCGGACTTCCGCTCGTACATGGACGCCCAGGACCGGGTCGAGGAGGCGTACGCGGACCACGAGGCCTGGAGCCGCTCCGCGGTCCTCAACGTGGCCCGCTCGGGCTTCTTCAGCTCGGACCGCTCGATCCAGGACTACCTGGACCGCATCTGGGGCGCCAAGCCGGTCCACCAGGCCGGCTGAGCCCCCGCATCGTCCGTCGCGCGGCGGGTCCTCCGGGGCCCGCCGTGCGCGCTACCTGACCGCGAGCGCCGCGCGCACCGCGGCGACGATGCCCTCGGCACCCGCCTCGACCTGCGCGAGCGTGGTGCGGAAGTCCTCCATGCCGCCGTACCAGGGATCGTCGATGTCGAGCTCCTGCTCGCGGCCCTCGACCAGCGCGGGGGCGTCGGGGTCGAACTCACGGTAGAGGCGCACCACGGGACGGTCGGTAAGCACGCGTAGGCGGCGCGCGTGGCCCTCGGTCATCGCGAGCGCGAGATCGACGCTGCCGAGGTCCGCCGCGGTCACCTTGCGCGCGGCGCGGCGCGGGACGGTGAAGCCGGCCTCACGCAGGACCGCGGCGGCGCGACGGTCGATGGGACGGCCGCGCTCCTCGTCGCTCACGCCGGTGGACGTAACCTCGACGGCGTCGCCGAGCCCCGCCTCCGCGAGCCGCGCCTTGAGCACCACCTCGGCCATGGGCGAGCGGCAGATGTTGCCGGTGCAGACGGTCATGATCCGGAAGGGGGAGGTCATGCCGTCATCATCGCAGGGCGGGCGCGCGCGGCCCGCGCGGCGTGTCGCGCGGCACCGGCACCCTCGCGTCCGCGCGCTGGCACCTTTCCTGCACGAAGGGCGAGCGCGCGGCGCGCCCCAGCCTCCGCCCTTCGCGCAGGAAAGGCGCGAGGACCCCGGCACACACCCCACCACCGAGCCGCCCTTCGCGCAGGAAAGGCGCGAGGACCCCGGCACACACCCCACCACCGAGCCGCCCCTCGTGCAGGAAAGGCGCGAGGACCGCGGAGGGTCAGCGCGGCGCGCGGCCCCGCAGGCGGTCGAGGTCGCGGCGCTCCTTCTTGGTCGGCCGGCCCGCTCCCCGATCGCGCTGCCCGAACGGCGAGGCCAGCTCCTTGGGCGGGGGCGGCGGGCTGTGGTCGAGGTAGGCCGCCTGGGCCACGGGCGCGCCCACGCGCTTGACCAGGAGCTGACGCACCTCGACGATCCGCACGCGCTCCTGCCCGCGCACCTCGACAGTGCTGCCGACGCCCACCTTCTGGGCGGGCTTCGCGCGCTCACCGTCGATGCGCACGTGGCCCGCGCGGCACGCCGCGGTCGCCTGCGAGCGCGTCTTGTACAGGCGCACCGCCCACACCCACGCGTCCACCCGCACCGACTCGGCCATCCGTCGAGGTTACCCGGCGCATCGTACCTGGACGCGCCTACGCTGGGGCCATGGACTCCGTCTTCGAGGTCATCGGCTGGATCGGCTCGATCCTGGTCGTGTGGTCGCTCACGCAGTCGCGCGTGCTGCGCTTCCGCTGGATGAACCTCGCGGGTTCCATCCTGGCGACCGGGTACAACGCGGTCTTCCAGATCTGGCCGTTCGTCGCGATGAACGGCGCGATCGCGATCATCAACACCTACTGGATCATCCGCCTCCAGCGCGAGCGCCACGATCCCGGTGTCTACCAGGTGCTCCCCCTCGCCCCCGACGATCCGTTCCTCCAGCATGTGCTGCGCGTGCACGCGGCGGACATCGCGAAGCACCGCCCGGACTTCGTCGCGAAGACCCTGGCGACGGCCGGTCGCCGCACCACCTTCCTGGTGACCCGCGGCGACGAGGCGGTGGGCGTGGTCGCGCTCCACGACGAGGGCGCCGGCGTGGGCCTGGTCGAGCTCGACTGGGTCAAGCCGCGCTTCCGCGACTTCACGCCGGGCGAGTTCGTCTACCGCGACTCGGGCGCGCTCACCGCGGCCGGCTTCCGACGCGTCGAGATCGAGACCCGTCCCGAGCTGGACCGCGAGTACCTGCGCAATGTCGGCTTCAGCACGCAGGGCACGCGCTGGGTGCGGGAGCTGTAGGCCGTCGCGGCGCGGGCATCGGCGCGTGACACACTTCTGAGGTGAACCGCATCGTCCATTTCGCGTCCGACAACTACGCCGCCGTCCACCCCGAGGTCATGGCGGCGATCGCCGCCGCCAACGAGGGTCACGACGTCGCGTACGGCGCCGACCTCGCCACCGCGGCGTTCGACGCCGCCATCGCCTCCACCTTCGGCGATCACGCGCTCGGCTTCCCCGTGTTCAACGGCACCGGGGCCAACATCGTGTCCCTCATGGCGCTGAGCCCGCGCTGGGGCGGCGTGGTCGCCTCGGAGCACGCCCACATCAACGTCGACGAGAACGGTGCGCCCGAGCGCGTCGGCGGGCTCAAGATCCTGCCGCTGCCCTCCGTGGACGGCCGCCTCACGCCCGACCAGCTGGGCCGGTACGCGGACGACCTGGGCGACCCTCACCGCGCTCAGCCGGTGGTCCTGTCGGTGACGCAGTCGACGGAGCTCGGCACCGTCTACTCGCTCGAGCAGATGGCCGAGCTCACGTACGCCGCTCACGAGCTCGGCATGCGCGTCCACATGGACGGCGCACGCCTGGCCAACGCGGCCGCGGCGCTCGGCGTCAGCCTCGCCGAGGCCGTCAAGGGCGCGGACGTCCTGTCCTTCGGCGGCACCAAGAACGGCGCGATGCTCGGCGAGGCCGTGGTGATCCTGGCGGAGGACCTGCGCGGCTCGCTCGCGCACGATCTCCCCTACCTGCGGAAGTCCACCATGCAGCTCGGCTCCAAGATGCGGTACGTCTCGGCCCAGCTGACGGCGCTGCTGACGTCCACCGACGTCTCCGGCGACCCGCTGTGGCACCGCAACGCCGCGCACGCCAACGCCATGGCGACGCGGCTCCGCGCGGCGCTGGCGCCCCTCGCGGACGCGGGGGCCCTGCGCTTCACGCAGGAGACCCAGTCGAACGCGGTGTTCGTCGAGCTGCCCCGCGCGGCGGCCGATGCCGTGCGCGCCGCGTTCCGGTTCTACGACTGGCAGCCCGGCACCGCGCCCGACAGCGTCGAGGCCCGCTGGATGTGCGCGTGGGACACCACCGCGCAGGACGTCGACGGCTTCGCGGCGGCCGTCCAGCAGGCGGTCGAGGCCGTACCGACGGGGGCGCGCTAGTGGCCGCGGCCTGTCCGTGCGGCTCGGGCGCATCGTTCGCCGAGTGCTGCCGTCCCTACCTGCGCGGCGAGGCCGACGCCCCCACCGCGGAGGCGCTCATGCGCTCGCGCTACACCGCGTTCGTCCGCCGCGACGCCGCCTACCTCGCCAGCACGTGGCACCCGAGCACCCGACCGCTCGACGTGGCGGAAGGGCTCGATGAGGCCGAGTGGCGCGGCCTCGAGATCCTGGGCACCACCAAGGGCCTCGAAGGGGACGATGCGGGCACCGTGACCTTCGTGGCGCACCACGCCACGGGCGCGATCTCGCTGGGTCGGCACCGGGAGACCAGCCGATTCGTGCGCGCGGACGGCCGCTGGCTGTACGTCGACGGAGATCTCGACTGATTCCTAGGATCACCATCCTCCCAGGTAAACATCAGGTTAACGGCACCTTGCGCCAGACCCGGAGTAGGGTCCAGAGGACTGCATGACCTTCTGCACCCGAAGCACCCTCGGAGACCCCCCACAATGGATGCCGTGACCGAGCCACTTCTCCTCGCCGTCGTCGTCGCGACGGCCCTCGCATTCGACTTCACGAACGGCTTCCACGACACCGGCAACGCGATGGCGACGTCCATCGCGACACGCGCCCTCAAGCCCAAGCAGGCAGTCCTGCTCTCGGCGCTCCTCAACCTGGTCGGCGCGTTCCTGTCGCTCACGGTCGCCGCCACCATCGCGAAGGGCATCGTCGACTCGAACGTGGTCACGCTCGGCGTCGTCCTCGCGGGCCTCACGGGCGGCATCCTCTGGAACCTGCTCACATGGTTGCTCGGCCTGCCGTCGAGCTCGTCCCATGCGCTCATCGGAGGCGTCGTCGGCGCCGTGCTCGCGGCGGCCGGCACGCAGGGCGTCCTGTGGGATGGCCTGATCTCGAAGGTCTTGCTCCCCGCGCTCATCGCGCCGGTGGTCGCCATCCTCGTGGCGTCGGTCGGCACGCGCCTGGTCACGCGGTTCACGAACGACGTGAAGCAGGAGGACAACGACCGCCTGTTCCGCTGGGGCCAGATCGGCTCCGCCTCGCTCGTCTCGCTCGCGCACGGCACCAACGACGCGCAGAAGTCGATGGGCATCATCCTGCTGGCGCTCATCGCCGCGGGCGCCGTCCCCGAGGACTCCGGCGTCCCGTTCTGGGTGATCCTGTCCTGCGCCCTCGCGATGGCGCTCGGCACCTACTTGGGCGGCTGGCGCGTCATCCGCACGCTCGGCAAGGGGCTCGTCGAGCTCGAGTCCCGCCAGGGCATGGCCGCGGAGACCTCGTCCGCCGCGGTGATCCTGCTGTCGAGCCACTTCGGCTACTCGCTCTCCACCACGCACGTCGCGACCGGCTCGATCCTCGGCTCGGGCGTGGGCATGAAGGGCGCGTCCGTCCGCTGGTCCGTCGCGGGCCGCATGTTCCTCGCATGGCTCATCACGGTCCCCGCCGCAGGCACCGTCGGCGCCCTCGCGTACGGACTGGGCGCGCTCGTGGGCGGCGGCGCCGGTTCGTTCGTGGTCTTCGCCGCGCTCATCATCGCCTCGGCGGCCATCTGGTTCGCCTCGCGGAAGGACGCCGTGGGCCACCACAACGTGAACGAGGACTGGAAGCCCAAGCAGGACAACGAGTCGATCCTCGCCGAGTCGGTGGTCGACCACGACATGAAGCTGATGCGCGTGTCCAAGAAGGGCAAGCGCCGCAAGCTGGGAGGCAAGCGATGAGCACCTACGTCGAGTGGGACGCGCTGGGCAACATCCTCCTGTGGGGCCTGATCGTCGGGGCCGGGCTGCCCGCGCTGTTCGCGCTGGGCGTCCGCATCGCCGAGGGCCCGGGCGCGCGCGACGCTGACGGCCACATCCCCACGGGCCGCAAGATCCTCAGCGGGATCTGCTTCGGCATCGCGGCGCTGACCGTGCTCGGCGCCGTGGCGTACATCGCCGCCGGCGGGCACTGAGCCGAGAGGCGCTGAGCCGGCGGGCACTGCGCCGATCGGGACCTGAACCCGCATCGTCCTCACCGAGGGGTTGCGGCGGTCGATGGGTGCGGCATGCGACGCTTTGCCACGCTCATGCTCCTCGGCGCCCTCACGGTGGGCGCCGTCATCGGCCCCGCCCATGACGGCGGCGCGACCGCGGAGGCGGCCTCGACCAAGGTGAGCGCGCGCACGCTGCTGCGCCAGCTCGACGTCAAGGCCGAGACGAACGCGGGCTACGACCGCGCGAAGTTCCGCCACTGGATCGACACGGCCGACAAGGACGTGTGCAACGCGCGCTACGAGGTGCTCATCGCCGAGGCGGCCAAGACTCCCCGCGTGTCCTCCACGTGCAAGCTCTCGGGCGGTCGCTGGGTCTCCCGCTACGACGGCAAGGTCACCACCAACCCGTCCACGTTCGACGTCGACCACATGGTGCCGCTCGCGGAGGCGTGGGGCTCGGGCGCCAAGCGGTGGAACACCGCGACGCTCACGCGCTACGCCAACGACCTCGGCTACTTCGGCTCGCTCATCGCGGTGTCCGCCGCGTCGAACCGCGCCAAGGGCGCGCGCGAGCCCGGCCAGTGGCTGCCCGCGAACAAGGCGTACCGCTGCACGTACGTGAAGCAGTGGATCGCGGTGAAGTGGCGCTGGGACCTCGCGGTCGACGCGAACGAGAAGACGGCGCTGAGCACGCAGCTCACGCGCTGGTGCGGGAGCAACCTCTCGGTCATCAAGCCCGCGCGCGCGAAGGTGACGCTCGCCTCGACCTCATCGTCGTCGAGCACGTCCTCGTCGGCCGCATCGCAGCCGTGGAACCAGCCGGGCCCCGACCTCGACTGCAGCGACATCCGCAAGAAGGTCCGTGTCTACCCGCCGGACTACCACCGGCTCGATGCCGACGGCGACGGCTGGGGCTGCGAGTCGTACGGCTGATCGGGCTGCGCCTCCGGCGCCTGGGCGAAATGCGTCGGTCCTGACAGATCGCGGGATAGAGTCGCCGAGGCGGCCCCCGCGGTCGCAGCCAAGGGGGCGCATCCATGGAGCTTCGCGCGTGACGCGGGCACGGCACTCGGTCCGGCCGATGCGGCGGCGCCTGCTGCGCGGGCTCTGGGGCACCGTCGCGGGCGTGACCGGGTTCGCGCTCACGTACGTGGGCACCAACGCCGTCCTGGTGCAGCGGGCCTTCGACACGCACGACATCTCCTCGCTGCTGGGCCACGACCCCGTGAGCACCGTGGTCGCGGACGACGGCACGGCCGAGGACGCCGAGCCCACGGACTTCGCGAGCGGTGAGGCGCTCAACATCCTGCTCATCGGCTCCGACGAACGCACGGATCCGGACTCGGGCGACGGGGACGTCGAGGGCATGCGCGGCGACACCACCCTGGTGCTGCACATCAGCAAGGACCGCGAGCGAATCGACGTCGTGTCCATCCCGCGCGACCTGCGCACCGCGATCCCGTCCTGCCGCTTCTACGACGGCTCGACGTCCTACGCCCAGACCGGCAAGTTCAACGCCGCGCTGATGATCGGCGGCCGCAACGGCGACCTCGGCGAGGCCGCCGCGTGCGTGATGACCACCGTCACCGAGACCACGGGGGTCGAGTTCGGCGGGCACTTCATGATGGTGGACTTCGAGGGGTTCAAGGGCATGGTCGACGCGATCGACGGCGTGCCCATGTGCATCACGCAGTACATGTACTCCAAGGACGCCCACCTCGAGCTGCAGGCCGGCGCGCAGGTGCTCGACGGCAAGCAGGCTCTCGCGTTCGCGCGCGCCCGCAAGGGGATCGGGCTGGGCGGCACCGGCACCGACCTCGCGCGCATCGAGCGCCAGCAGGAGCTGCTCACCAACACCGCGCGCAAGGTTCTCGGGCTCAACTACCTGACCAACGCGCCCGCGCTCACGCAGTTCATCCGCGCGGGCGCGGAGTCGCTGTCGATGGACACCGAGCTCGGCTCGCTGAAGAACCTCGTCGGGCTGGCGTACAGCCTGCGCGGCTTCGACACGAAGAACCTGCACTTCTACACGGTGCCGTGGCACTACCCGGGCGACGGCACGAGCGACGTGGTGGCGACCGAGCCCGCGGCGACCGAGACCTGGCAGGCGATCATCGCGGACCGGCCCATCACCACGGCCGAGGAGAACGTCACGCAGTCGCCGGAGCCCTCGGCCACGCCGTCGCCCTCGGACGCGGCGACCCCGGACTCCTCCGCGGAGCCGACGCCCACCGCCACCGCGGGCCCGCTGCGCGAGACGGAGAAGGAGATCCTCGACGCCTGCGAGATCCCGGCGGGGTAGCCGGGCGACACGATCTGCACCCGTTGTCCGGACCGCGTGCCCGGACACGACACGATCCGCACCCGTTCCCGGCGCGGTCTTGCACCACCAAAGAACGGGTGCGGATCGTGTCGCCCCGGGCGAGCGCACGGCCTCCATGGGTGCGATTCGTGTCGGGTCCCTGCCCGTGCCCTAGGGTGACGGAGGCCGATCCACGGCCCGGTCCGGGAGGAGAGGCATGTCGCTGCGCGGAGCCCTCGCCCTCGTGATGGCGGCATTGATCACCGCGTGCGCGCCCACCACCCCCGCCGAGCCGGACACCTCCGCCACCGGCGCATCGTCCATCCCCGACTCGAGGATCAGCGTCCAGCTCTTCAACTTCTTCTATGAGATCGGGTTCGGGGAGGACCAGGCCGCGCAGGCCCGCCAGGAGGAGGTGCTCGCCTCGCTCGCGGAGGCGGGCTACCGCTTCGTCGAGCCCGTCGACTACACGGGTTTCCAGGGCCTCGACGCACGCGAGTACCGCGCGCTGCTCAACGCCAACGGCCTCCAGGCGAGCTCGCTCCACACCTCGGTGACCATGGCCACCACCGACGAGCAGTGGGCGGGCAAGCTCGACACCGCGGCGACGCTCGGCGCGGGATACGTCGGCGCCGGCGAGAACCCGCGCACGTTCACCTCGCGTGCGGAGTGGGTGGCGTTCGCGGAGAGGATCGACCACCTGGGTGAGATGGCCGCCGCAGAAGGGATCCGCTACCTGGTCCACCTGCACGACTACGAGTTCACGTCCGTGTACGACGGCCAGAGCGCCTTCGACGTCCTGCTGGAGCACACCTCTCCCGAGAACGTGGCCTTCGAGCTCGACCTCTACTGGGCGGCCGCCGCGGGCGAGGACCCGACCGCGCTCGTCGCCGCGCACCGCGACAGGATCGCGCTGCTCCACGTCAAGGACATGTCCGAGGACGGCGAGATCACCACGGTGGGCGAGGGCATCATCGACTTCCCAGCGATCTTCGAAGCGGCCGGCCCGGACATCGCGTTCTACGTGGTGGAGCGTGACCCGGTGGACGACCCGGCGTACGACCCGTGGGGACCGTCCGTCGAGGGCCTCGCCTACCTGAGGTCGCTCCGGTTCTGACACCGCCCGGCGACGAGAAAGGCCCCCGGGGATCACCCCGGGGGCCTTCTTCAATGGTGGCTGGTTCGGACAATCGTGGTACCTGGGGTGACACCCAGGGTCGGATGTCCGTTTCCCACGGCGGGCGGTGCGATTTCCCACGGGACGGTGGCCCGAGCCGAGCTGCGACGACGGGCCCTCGAGAGCTCGACGTCCGCAGAACAGAGCGGGGAACCCGACGCAACCGGGCCACACTCGACGCAACTTCGGCGTGGGACGCGAGAACCGCGAGGCAAATGTGCGGGTGAGGCAACTTCGATCTGCCCAGGCTTATCGTCATCGCCCACCCCTGGGGCAGCCCCGCCCAGCGGGTCGTACACGTAGGCGCCGGTAGCGTTGGCGCCGGTCTGGACGCGGTCGGCACTGTCATAGGTCCAGCTCTCGCTGGCACCGGCGCCCGCCGTCACGCACACCCCATCAGCGTCGGACACGCCTGTGGTGCGGGACAGGCGGTTGCCGCGCACATCGAACGCGTACGAGCGGGTGACACACGGCGTGACATCACCGGCGGACGCATCCGTGTTGAGCACCTCGCCGAGCGTCGCGGTCCGGTCGGTGACCTCGATCAGGCGCCCGGCCATGTCGTAGGAGTAGGTCCGGTTGAACTCGGTCACGGCATCGGGGTTGATCCCGGCCGACGGGGTCGACTCCGCGACTACACGCCCGCGAGTCCCGAGGCGCACGTCACGGGTGAAGGCGTGGATTGATGAGCTCTCGCGCTTGTCGCCTACGTACCCGCGGGTTCGCGGCGAGTATCGCGGCCATGAGCTCGTCACCGTTACGGGCAGAGAACAGAAGCAAGGCCCACTTTCCGCCGGAGCGCACCTTGACGACGTACACAGGCTTGCGGAACCGCACCCGTACATAGGCTCGCCCCCTTCCGTGCGAGGACTTCGCACGGACATCGGAGTACGACCAGGTCTGCGCAACGCTCAGCGAGCCCATCACGCTGAACTCGACGAACGCTGTCGCGTCGATGCGGTGAAGGCGACCAACCGACGCAACCCACTCGACCTGGCTCAAGGGCACGACCGGGTCACGGCCCAGGTAAAGTTGCGCGAGGCGGGTTCGCCAACCTACGCGAAGCACCACGTCCTTGCCCGCGAGCATCGCCGTCTTCACGCCTACCTCCTCGACGCCCACCAAGAACCAGCGGACATCGCGTTGGATCCCCAACCCGCAGCCGTTCCCACGCGCGCGACCCCGG
>NZ_BBMB01000008.1 GCF_000971235.1 Demequina subtropica | reverse complement strand
GCGATTCGAGCACTGAGCACCTCGCGGGAGGAGGGGCGGCGCAGCGCACGCGCGGCGCGGCGTGACGATGCGCCGGCCCCGGACGCGACGAGGGCCGCCACCGAGACGGTGGCGGCCCTCGTGCGACACGTGAGGATCAGGTCACGCGGACGTAGACCGGGCTCGACTGCCAGATCGCGCGGAACTGGACGGTCTTGCCGGGGCGCGGCGAGTCGATCTGCAGGTTCGGGCCCGCGTAGATCGCGACGTGGCCCGGCGAGACGATGATGTCGCCCGGCTGCGGGTTCGACACGCGCGTGCCGACCGAGTAGTAGGCGCCCGACGAGCGCGGCAGCGAGATGCCGAGCTGGCCGTAGACGTACGACACGAAGCCGGAGCAGTCGAAGCCGGCCGGCGTCGAGCCACCCGAACGGTAGGGCGTGCCCACGTACTTCGAGGCCTCGGCGATGACCGCCGAGCCGCTGATCGCGGCCTGCACGTTCGCCGACGACGCGGTCGAGGACGACGACGAGGAGGACGACGACGAGGTCGACTCGCTCCGCGAGACGGTCGTGGTGCCGCTCGTCGTGCTGGGCGCGGTGGTCTCCTCGACCACGGGCTCCGGCTCGGGCTCCGGCGGCGGCGGGACCTTGACCTTGACGGTCGGCGTGTCGATCTCGTAGGCGCTCTTCTTGGCGGCGGTCGTCACCTCGGGGATGTCGGCCACGTCGCTCGTGTAGGCGGCGGCCGCATCAAGGACGGTGCCGGTGCCCGACGAGTCGTCGGTCACCAGGGCGGCGGCTGCGGCTCCGGTCAGGGGGACCACCACGAGTGCTGCACCCGTGGCCGCGGCCACCGCGCGCGTCTTGGCGCGCATGTATCCGTACTTCAAAGTTTTCGTTCCTTCCGCGCCCCGTGCGCGTCGATGTTTCTGCACCCCTACGCTCGCGTCATCTTCGAGCGTTTCGTCTTGTGGGGGGCGCGGCGGAGATGGTCTCCATGCCTTCAAGGCCGTCGTTGTTACCGAAAATTTATCAAAGAACGCTAGGAAGGCAAGCCAAAGATGTGGCGGGCCTGATCTCGGCCCAGAACACCCCGCTTGTCGGCCACCGTGACCACCACCGCATCGTCCTGCGCCGCCAGCCCGACGATCGCGCCTGGCAGGAGGCCGTTCTCGACCATCTCGGAGAGCAGCTGGAGGTCCGCCTGCGGGTGCTCACCGATGCGGGTGACTGTGACGCGCGTCACACCGGCGTCCGCGAGGTCCGTGAGGCCGCGCTCGTCGGGCACCAGCGCGGCGTCAGCGGCGCCCAGCTCGTCGAGTCCCGGGATGGGGTTGCCGTACGGCGAGACGGTCGGCTCGCCGAGGATCTCGAGCAGGCGCATCTCGACACGCTCGCTCATCACATGCTCCCACCGGCACGCCTCCTCGTGGACGTGCGAGAGGTCGAGGCCGATGACGTCGGTGAGCAGCCGCTCCGCGAGGCGGTGCTTGCGCATCACCCGCATCGCGAGCTCGCGCCCATGCTCCGTGAGCTCGAGGTGGCGGTCGGGGGTGACCACCACGAGCCCGTCCCGCTCCATGCGCGCGATCGTCTGCGAGACCGTCGGGCCGGCGTGGCCCAGGTGCTCGGCGAGGCGGGCGCGCATCGGGGTGACGCCGTCCTCGATCAGCTCGTAGATGGTGCGGAGGTACATCTCCGTCGTGTCGATGAGATCGCTCATGACGCGTGGCGACCCAGCCCGATGTAGCGCCAGCCCGCGTCGGTCCACTGCTCGGTCGGCAGGCAGTTGCGTCCATCGATGACGACGGGGCAGGTGACGCGCCCCTTGAGCGCCATCGGATCGAGCTCACGGAACTCGGACCACTCCGTCGCGACGATGACCAGGTCCACGTCGAGGCACGCGGTGAGCGCGCTCTCCGCGAAGTTGAGCGTCGGCCACACCTGCTCCGCGTTCTTCATCGCCTCGGGGTCGAACACGCGCACGTCCGAGCCCGCGAGGTGGAGGCGGCCCGCGATGTCGAGCGCCGGCGAGTCGCGGACATCGTCCGAGTTCGGCTTGAACGCGGCGCCGAGGACGGCGATGCGCGCACCCTTGAGCGAGCCGCCGACCTCACGCGCGGCGAGGTCGACGACATGGTCGCGGCGACGCATGTTGACGTTGTCGACCTCGCGCAGGAACGTGAGCGCCTGGTCGACGCCCAGCTCGCCCGCTCGCGCCATGAAGGCGCGGATGTCCTTGGGCAGGCAGCCGCCGCCGAATCCGAGCCCTGCCCCGAGGAACTTGCGGCCGATGCGCACGTCGTGACCGATCGCGTCGGCCAGGTCCGCCACGTCAGCGCCGGTGACCTCGCACACCTCGGCTACGGCGTTGATGAAGGAGATCTTGGTCGCGAGGAACGCGTTCGCGCTGACCTTCACCAGCTCGGCCGTCGCGAGGTCCGTCGTGAGGAACGGGGTGTCGCGCGAGATCGCATCCGCGTACACCTCGCGCGCGACCTCCTCGACGCGGCCCGGGTGCGCCTTGTCGATGCCGAGCACCAGCCGGTCGGGACGAAGCGTGTCCTCGACCGCGAAGCCCTCGCGCAGGAACTCGGGGTTCCAGCCGAGCTCGGCCTGCTCGCCCACCGGGGCGAGCTCACGGACACGCGCGGCCAGACGCGCCGCCGTGCCCACCGGCACGGTCGACTTGCCGAGGATCACGGCGGGCCGCGTGAGCAGCGGTGCGAGCGTGTCGATCACGGCGTCGACGAACCGCATGTCCGCCGCGTTCTCACCCTTCTTCTGCGGCGTGCCCACGCCGATGAAGTGCACGTCGGCGAATTCCGCCGCCTCCGCGGCGTCGGTGGTGAAGCGCAGGCGCCCCGAGTCGACGTGCTTACGGAGCAGCTCCGGGAGTCCAGGCTCGAAGAACGGGACCTCGCCCCGCTGGAGGCGCTCGATCTTGGCGGGGTCGATGTCGACGCCGATCACCTCGTGGCCGAGCTCGGCCATGCCCGCCGCGTGCGTGGCACCGAGGTAACCGGTGCCGAAGACAGAGATGCGCATAGTCATGCGCCCCAGGCTAGTGGCTCGTCAGCGCATGCGAGCCGGGACCTCGACGACCACGGCGGAGCCCACCGCGTCCACAATCAGACGACCATCCGCAAACGGGACGAAGGCCGCCTCGCCGCGCCTCAGGCTCAGCGATCCGCGGTCCCCGTGGACCGTCGCGGTGCCGTCCACGGCGAGGACGATGCGGGGCCCGGCCGCGAACGCTGCGGTGCCTCGCTCCACCATGGTGAGGGCGAACTCGTCGACGGGCGCCGGGTAGCGGGTCGCCACCCCCTCGGACTCGGTCACGACCACCGGGGGCGGCGTCGGCGTGCCGTCCGTGAGCTCCACGAGGAGGTCGATGTCGACGGGCTTCGGGGTGAGGCCGGCGCGCACCACGTTGTCGGAGTTCGCCATGATCTCCACGCCGACGCCCGACTGGTACGAGTGGATGACGCCCGCGCCGGTGAAGCATGCCTGGCCCGGGGTGAGGCGCACGACGTTGAGGGCGACGGCGACCAGGGCGCCGGGATCGCCGGGGAACTCGAGCGCCGCGGCGGAGGCGACGGCGAGCGACTCGGGCACGCCGGAGCGGCCGCCCACCTCCACGAGCGCGGCGAGCGCGGCGGGCGCCTCGGGGTCGCGCAGCACGCGCTGGATGTACTCGCCGAGCGCCACCGTCGGCTCGGTCGCGTTCGCGAGGTCCTCGGCCCACCGCCGGGTGCAGGGCTGGTCGAGCCACACCAGGTCCTTCGCGACGGCCGATGCGGGACGGAAGCCCGCGAGGAGCGTCATCGGGGTGAGCGCGACGATCATCTCGGGCTTGTGCGAGCGGTCCTTGAAGGTGCGCGTGGCCGCGTCGACGGGAACTCCGCGACCCTCCTCGTCCTTGAAGCCGGCCTCGGCCTGGTCGAGCGTCGGGTGCACCTGAAGCGAGAGCGGCTTGGCGATCGCGAGCACCTTGAGAAGGTACGGGAGCCGCTCCCACCGGGAGGCGAGGTCGGGGCCCAGCATCGCCTCGGGAGCGCGCGCGATCAACGCATCCAGCGGAGCGCTCTCGCCGGGGTGCATGCCGAGCTCGTCCGCGCCGTCGTGATGCGCGGCCGTGGCGAGCGCGGGCGCGGAGGTGTGCGCCCCCCACCACGCCTCGGCGACGGGGTCTCCGGACACGGGGAGTCCGACCAGGTCCTCGAGGACCTCGGTCATCCCCCATGCGTAGTTCTGAAGGGCGGGCGTAAGGCGGTACACGTGCGCCATGATGCCAGCACCGCCGCCACTACAGTGATGCCATGACGGACATCATCGAGATCCCGCCTGCCCTGCTGCCCCGTGACGGACGCTTCGGCTCGGGGCCGTCCAAGGTCACCGACGCGCAGGTGGACGCCCTGGTCGCGAGCCAGCCCGGGGTGCTCGGCACGTCCCATCGCCAGGCGCCCGTGAAGAACCTCGTGCGCGACATCCGCGCGATGCTGGGGGAGCTCTACGCGCTGCCCGCCGGCTACGAGGTGATGCTCGGCAACGGCGGCTCGACGATGTTCTGGGACGCGGCGGCGTTCTCGCTCGTGCGCGAGCGCGCCCAGCACTGCGCGTTCGGGGAGTTCGGGTCGAAGTTCGCCAAGGCGACCGACGCCGCCCCCCACCTGGGCGCATCGTCCATCCGCACCGTGGCGCCGGGAGGCGCCGTCCTGCCCGAGGCCGAGCCCGGCATCGACGTCTACGCGTGGCCGCACAACGAGACGTCGACCGGCGTCTGCGTGCCCGTCGTCCGGCCGGAGGGCATCGGCGAGGCGCTCACGGTGGTCGACGCGACCTCCGCGGCCGGCGGGGTCGAGGTCGACATCGCGCAGGCGGACGTCTACTACTTCGCGCCCCAGAAGAGCTTCGCGGCGGACGGCGGCCTGTGGTTCGCGATCGTGTCCCCGGCGGCGATCGCGCGGATCGATGAGATCGCGGCGAGCGGGCGGTGGATCCCCGAGTCGCTGTCCCTCAAGGTCGCGCTGGACAACTCGCGCGCCGAGCAGACGCTCAACACACCCGCGGTGGCGACGCTCGTGCTCATGCGCGCGCAGCTCGAGTGGATGCTCGCGGGCGGGGGCCTGCCCTTCACCGCCGCGCGCTCGCGCGCCTCGTCCGACCTGCTCTACGACTGGGCGGCACGAACCGGATGGACTGAGACATTCGTCACAGACCCTGGCCTCCGCTCCCCCGTGGTTGCGACCATCGATCTGCACCAGAGCGTCGACAGCGCCGAGCTGCGCAGGCACCTGCGCGCTCAAGGGGTTGTCGATATTGATCCGTACAGGAAGCTTGGCCGGAACCAGATCCGCGTGGGCGTGTATCCCGCGGTGGATCCGGAGGACGTGAGCCGCCTGGTGCAGTCGATGGACTACCTCGTGGAGAGATTGCTGACATGACCGAGATGCAGGATGTGCTGGAGCGCAACCGCCGACGTCGTCGTCACGCTCCGGCCATCCTGCTCGGCGGGCTGCCGGTCGTGATCGCCTCGACGGTGCTCGCCAGCGCCTACACCTTCGCCCCCGCCACCGCCTCCTACGCGCAGGACGCGATCGACGCACCCGCCGTCGAGGACCAGCAGCCCCAGGCGCTGCCCACCATCACCGCCTCCGCCGACGGCGTCGAGGCCCCGCGGACGCACACGGTCGAGGTCACCAAGCCGAAGCCCACGCCCACGCCGACCCCCACGCCGACCGCGACCTCGACCCCCGCATCGTCCGGCGGCTCGAGCCCGAGCGCCTCGAGCTCGACGTCGAAGTCCAGCTCGGGGACCTCATCGTCCACCTCGACCTCCTCCGGCTCGACCTCGAAGAAGAGCACCAAGGTCGACTTCACCGCCTACTGCGCCAACCCGCAGGCGCCGTCGGGCGCCTCGAGCGTGAGCGGGCTCCTCGCCGCGGCGAACGCTGAGCGCGCCAAGGCCGGGATCGCGCCGCTCACGTGGTCGGGCTCGCTGGCCTCCGCGGCACAGTCCTGGTCGAGGTCGATGGCGGCGAGCGACTCGAAGACCGATGCGCCGGCCGACGCCCTAGCGCACAACCCGTCGCGACCGGGAGCGGAGAACGTGGGCGTCGCGTACCGCTCGACCGGCATGTCCGAGTCGACGGCCATGAACAAGCTCCACGTCAACTGGGTCTACTCGTCCGGGCACTGCGCGAACCTCATGAACCCCGCGTACACCCAGATGGGCGCGGGTGCCGCCGTCACCGACGACGGCACCACGTGGTACGCGACTCAGAACTTCCGCTGATCAGTCCGACCGGTGCACGTGCGCCGGTCGTCCGCGCGGCACCCACCGGAGGAACCCGGCGGTCACCGCGAGGCCGATGCCGCCGACCGCGACGTATCCGACGGGGAGAGCGATGAGCGCTCCCGCGGACACCAGCGCGGGGCCAGCGAGACCGCCGACGTCCTGGAGCACCATCCACACGCCGGTGAACACCGAGCGTCCGCGCACAGGCGCCACATCCGCGCCGAGCGTCATGATGAGCCCCGACCCCCACCCGTTGCCCACGCCGAGGACGAGCGCCGCCGCCGTCACCTGGGCCGCGCCGTGCGTGAGCGGCAGCAGCAGGAAACCGGCGGCGAGCAGGAGGGATGACGGCACCGCGGTCCACAGCCGGCCGCGTCGGTCCATCGTGGCCCCGGCCGGGTAGAACAGCAGCATGTCGATGCCCGCAGAGATCGAGAAGATGAGCGTCGACACCTCGGGGCTGAGTCCCACGTGCGCGGCCCACAGCGGGATCACCGCGATCCGCGCCTGGCGCAGCGCACCCGTCGCGACCACCGTGAGGCCCAGCGTCGCGAGGACGTGCCGATGCTCGCGGATCACCTCCCTTAGGCTCGCCGGGCTCGGCGGACGGACGATGCGCCGGTCGCCGCGCATGCCGACGATCGCGAGGAGCGCCATCGCGGCGACGATGCACACGAGCCCGAGCCAGTAGGTCGCGGGCAGGCCCCATGCCGCGATCACGGCCGCGCCGATCAGCGGTCCGATGAAGTTCCCGATGCGCCACACCCCCGCGAGCGAGGTGAGCGAGCGGGCGATGCCCTCGTGGCTGATGACGCCGAGGATCTGATCCTGACGGGCCACGTGGTACGCCGCATGTCCGAGACCGACGAGCACCGCGCCGACCATGAAGACCGCAAGGTCCGGCTCGAGCGCGGCCGCCGCCGCGCCCGCTCCGATGAGGCCGAGCGACACGAGCGCGGCATGCGCCGAGCCGAGACGATGCGTGAGCGCGCCGCCGACGGCCGATCCGGGCAGCCTGCCCAGCTGGTACGCCGCGACCGCGAGCGAGCCGAAGGCGGCGGTGTGCCCCATGTCGACCACCGTGAGGGCGAGCACCGGGAGCATCGCCCCGATGCCGATCTCCGCGACGAGCGTGGGGACGTAGACGCGAGCGGCGAGCGCGCGCGCGACGTGGGCCGTGGCGGCGGCAGGCTCAGTCAGCCTGGCGCTCCGCGTCCTCGGCTTCCGTCTCGGCGGTCTCCGTCTCGGCGGTCTCCGCCTCCGCGGCCTCGACGACCTCCGCAGCCTCGACGACCTCCGCGGGCTCGGTGGCGTCGTCGCTGGCGGGCTCCTGCTCCGGCTCGACCGGCGCCTCGGGCTCGGACTCGACCACGGTCTCGGTCGCGGCGTCGGGCGCCGTCTCCGGCTCCGCGGACGCCTCGTCCTCGACGGGCTCCGCCACCGGCTGCTCCTCCGGCTCGGGCGCGAGGTCGAGCGCCACGGGCACATCGTTCTGGAACACGGGGTCCGGGTCGGGCCACTGCGTGGCACCGCGCTCGACATCGGTCTCGGAGTGCGCGCCGCACCCGTGGTCGACGCTCACCACGCGGCCGTCCGAGGGCGACCACTCGTTGGCGCACGCGCCGAAGCGCATGCGCATCGAACCGGTGAGCGGGATGAAGAACGCGCAGGTCGAGCACGGGGACGCGGAGGCCATCGCGGACGCGGCGCTCGGGCCGTGCGAGCCGCGGTACCAGCGGTCGGCGACCTCGGTGCGGCCGTCGGGCCCCAGCACGCGGGGGCGCCCCAGGCCGAGCTCCCAGTTCGCGAGCTTGTCCTCGTCCTCCTCGCCCGTGGACTCGTAGCCCTGGACGAGCCGGCCGTCGCCGTGGATGTACGGAAGCACCATCGACGGCTCGAGGTCGCCGGGACGCACGCGGTCGGCCCACGGCACCCACGCGGGGGCGAGGAGCGCATCGTCCGCGGGCACCAGGTGCGCCTCGCAGACCGTCGCGGCCTTCTGGCGCGGCGCGCGCGCGAGCGTGACGGACCACACCCACCCGCGGTAGCCGGGCATCGTGCACGAGAACAGATGCGTCACCAGCCGGTCCTCGACCGTGGTGGCGCTCAGGTGGTCGCCCACCAGGGCATCGTCGCCTGCGGCCTCGACCGCCGCCTCGCGGGCGAGATCCAGGGCGCCCAGCAGCACCGCGTCCTTGGCCATCAGACGTCCAGCTGGTCCGCGACGGCGCGCAGCACCGCGGCCACCGGCTTGCTCTTCGCGGCGTCCGGGTAGCGTCCCTTGCGCAGCGAGTTGGAGACGCCGTCGAGCATCTTGATGAGGTCCTCGACGATCACGGTCATCTCCTCGGGCTTCTTGCGGAGGTTGGCGGCGACCGACGGCGCCGCCTCGATGACGGTCACGTTGAGCGCGGACGGACCGCGACGGCCGTCGGCGACCGAGAAGTCGACCTTCGCGCCCGGGCGGACCGTGGTGCCGGCGGGGAGCGCCGAGGCGTGCAGGAAGACCTCGGCGCCATCGTCGCTCGCGATGAATCCGAACCCCTTGTCGGTGTCGAACCACTTCACCTTGCCAGTGGGCACATCTACCTCGTTCGTCCTGGATGGTGCCGCTGCTCGGCACCCCGCACGATTCTAGCCGGACCCTGCGGCACCGGCCCATGCCGAGGGTCCGCGGTGAGGTGCTTTGCTTCCGGGCACCGGATGTGGGCAGACTGGAGACGTAGAGGGAAGCCCGGAACCACTCGAGGTGAACATGCCCACGCCCACCACGCCTGCCTGGCTGCTCCCCGCATTCGTGCGGGAGGCGACCGCGGTGGGAGCGACGGCATCGCCGGAGGAGGTCGCCGAGGCGGGCGCGCGGCTGCTGCACCGCTGGCAGAACCCCGCCCGCCGCTTCCACGACGTGCGCCACCTCGTGGAGCTCCTCACGCGCGTCGACGAGCTCCAGCAGGAGACCCGCCTCCCGCACTGCGTGCGCCTCGCGGCCTGGTACCACGGAGCGGTGTTCTCCTCGGACTCCGAGTCGGCGTACGCGGCTCGCGGCGGCGAGGACGAGGACGCGAGCGCGGAGTACGCGCGGATGGAGCTGAGGGACCTCGGCGTCCCTGCGGAGAAGATCGACGCGGTGGCGACGATGGTCAGGGGCCTCGCGCGCCACGTCTCGGTGCCGGACACCCCGGACGCCGCGGTGCTCTCGGACGCCGACCTCGCGATCCTCGCGTCGGACCCCCAGCGGTACAAGGCCTACATCACCGACGTCCGCGAGGAGTATGCGGAGATCCCCGAGGACCGGTTCCTCGCGAGCCGGCGCGCGATCGTGGCGCGCCTGCTGTCGCGCGACCGCCTCTACACGAGCCCTCTCGGCGCCACCTGGGAGGCGCAGGCCCGTCAGAACCTCACTGCGGAGCTCGCACGCCTCGACAAGGCGATCGCGGCGATGTCCACGGCCGCGGACGCATCGACGCCCCTCCCCTGAGCGCGCGTCCCGCGCGGCACGGCCCGCGCGCGTCCTCCTAGCCTCGGTCGCACCGACATCGAGGAGGACACCATGGAGTACCACGTCGACGCGGCCGAGGTCTCGGCCGTCTCCGCGAGGGCGGCGCGCTCGGCCGATGCGATCCGCGGGGAGGTCGCGGCCCTCATGGCGGAGCTCACACGGCTCGACAGCTCATGGCGCGGCGGCGCGGCGACGGCCTTCGCGGACGTGCGGGAGCAATGGCGGGGCGCCCAGGCCCACGTCGAGTCCGCGCTCGACGCGATCACGCAGGCGCTCGGGCACGCGGCCCGGTCCTACGAGGACGCGGAGGCGACGGCGTCGCGCCTGTTCAGCAGGTGAGGGGACGTGAGACTCGCCACACTTCGCCCGCCTGACACCGGCGCGCGCGGAGGCGCCCCTAGCATGGCGCGATGCGTATGAGGTTCCGGGTGCTCGCCGCCGCCGTGATGGGCGCGCTGGCCCTCAGCATCGCGACCCCGATCGCCGCCACCGCGGCGACATCGGCGTGCGCGGTGAACTACTCCGTACATGCCCAGTGGCCCGGCGGGTTCACCGCCCAGGTGCGCATCAAGCACACCGGTCCGACGCTCTCCGGGTGGACGGTCCGGTGGAGCTACCGGTCCGGCCAGAAGGTGACGCAGTCGTGGAACGCGCAGACCGTCCGCGCCGCCAAGCGCGTCACGGTCCGCCACGAGTCGTACAACGCCACGGTGCGCAGCGGAGACGTGATCGACTTCGGCTTCAACGGCTCGTGGACGGGGAGCAACACCAAGCCCGTGGCCTTCACGCTCAACGGCACCACCTGCAAGCTCACCACGTCGATCCCGACCTCGAACGCGTCGTCCGGGTCGTCGAGCTCCACGTCCTCGTCCGCCTCGTCCACCTCCTCCGCGGGCGCGACCAACCCGCTCACGTGGACCAAGGCGCCTCAGGTCAAGGCGAGCGCGCGCTTCTTCGTCGACACCCGCTCGCAGGCATATGCGGCGTACGCGAAGTCCTCGGGCACCACCAAGACGCGCCTCGCCAAGATCGCGAAGACGCCGACGGCGAAGTGGGTCGGATCGTGGCTCTCGGGCACGCAGGCGCGGACCGCGGTGCGCGACTACACGAGCCGCGCCAAGAAGGCCGGCCGCACGGGTGTGCTCGTCATCTACGCGATCCCCGGGCGCGACTGCGGCTCCTACTCCGCGGGCGGGGTCTCGACCAGCCAGTACGCGCGTTGGATCGACAAGGTCGCCGACGGGATCGTGGGGCGCCCCTGGGTGATCCTCGAGCCGGACGCGCTCGCCCAGCTGGGCGACTGCTCGGGACAGGGCGACCGCGTGGGGTACCTGCGCTACGCGGCGAAGAAGCTCACGCAGGCCGGCGCGCGCGTCTACCTGGACGCCGGGCACTCCAACTGGCGGTCGGTGGACGACACGGTGGCGCGCCTGCGCAAGGTCGGCTTCAAGTACGCGGCCGGCTTCTCCCTCAACACGTCGAACTACAACACCACCGCGGCCGAGCGTGCCTACGGTGCGGCGATCGCGAGGAAGCTGGGCGGACGGACGTTCGTGATCGACACGTCGCGCAACGGCAAGGGCTCGAACGGCCAGTGGTGCAACCCCTCCGGCCGCGGCCTCGGCACGCGCCCGATGGTCACGGCCGACCGCAAGTACGTCGACGCGTACCTGTGGATCAAGGCGCCCGGCGAGTCCGACGGCTACTGCAACGGCGGCCCGGCGGCCGGGGCCTGGTGGCAGAAGGGCGCCCTGGCGCTCGCACGCAACGCCTCGTGGTGACGCGCGCGGGCACCGAGCGGCCCGCGCCTACCCTGAGGTCATGATCCTCATCGACCCGCCGCTGTGGCCCCGCCACGGCACGGTCTGGGGCCACCTGGTGTCGGACTCGTCGCTCGACGAGCTCCACGGCTTCGCCGCCGCCGCAGGCATCCCCCCTCGCGCATTCGACCGCGACCACTACGACTACCCCGTGGAACGCCGGGACGCGCTGGTGGCGCTCGGCGCGACGGAGGTCTCCACGCGGGACCTCATCCTGCGCCTGCGCGAGTCGGGGCTCAGGGTGACCGCGGCGCAGCGACGCGCGCGCTGAGGGGCCGGGGCGCCTACGACGAAGGCCCCGCCCCCGGCGAACCGGGAGCGGGGCCTTCGAGCTGGCTTCTGCGAAGCTCGAGCAGGGCTTAGAAGCCCATGCCGCCCATGTCGGGGGCACCGGCCGGCATGGCCGGCTCGGGCTCGGGCTTGTCGGCGACGACGGCCTCGGTGGTGAGGAACAGCGCCGCGATCGACGCAGCGTTCTGCAGCGCCGAGCGGGTCACCTTCACCGGGTCGTTGACGCCCGCGGCAAGCAGGTCGACGTACTCGCCGGTCGCGGCGTTGAGGCCGAAGTGGACCGGGAGGCCCTTGACCTTCTCCACCACGACGCCGCCCTCGAGGCCGGCGTTGACGGCGATCTGGCGCAGCGGCGCGGTGATCGCGGCCTCGACGATGCGGGCACCGGTGGCCTCGTCACCCTCGAGCTCGAGACCCTCGAACGCGGTGGTGCCGGCCTGGATGAGGGCCACGCCACCACCGGCGACGATGCCCTCCTCGACGGCGGCCTTCGCGTTGCGGACGGCGTCCTCGATGCGGTGCTTGCGCTCCTTGAGCTCGACCTCGGTGGCCGCGCCCGCCTTGATGACGGCGACGCCGCCGGCGAGCTTGGCGAGGCGCTCCTGGAGCTTCTCGCGGTCGTAGTCCGAGTCGGAGTTGTCGATCTCGGCGCGGATCTGGCGGACGCGGCCGGCCAGCTGCTCCTCCGAGCCCGCACCCTCGACGATCGTGGTCTCGTCCTTGGTCACGACGACCTTGCGCGCCTGGCCGAGGAGCTCGAGGCCCGCGTTGTCGAGCGAGAGGCCGACCGACTCCGAGATCACGGTGCCGCCGGTGAGGATCGCCATGTCCTGCAGCATCGCCTTGCGGCGGTCGCCGAAGCCGGGCGCCTTGACGGCGACGGCCTTGAAGGTGCCACGGATCTTGTTGACCACGAGCGTCGCGAGGGCCTCGGACTCGACGTCCTCCGCGATGATCGCGAGGGGCTTGCCGGTCTGCATGACCTTCTCGAGCACGGGCACGAGGTCCTTGACCGAGTTGATCTTCGACTCGACGAGCAGGATGTACGCGTCCTCGAGGACGGCCTCCTGGCGCTCGGCGTCGGTGACGAAGTAGGCGGAGAGGAAGCCCTTGTCGAAGCGCATGCCCTCGGTCAGCTCGAGCTCGAGGCCCAGAGCCGAGGACTCCTCGACGGTGATGACACCCTCCTTGCCGACCTTGTCCATCGCCTCGGCGATGAGCTCGCCGATCGCGGGGTCGCCGGCCGAGATGCCCGCGGTCGCGGCGATCTCGTCCTTGGTCTCGACCTCCTTGGCCGCCTTGAGCAGCTCGGCGGTCACGGCCTCGACGGCCTTCTCGATGCCCTTCTTGAGGGCGATCGGGTTCGCGCCGGCCGCGACGTTGCGCAGACCCTGCTGCACGAGCGCCTGGGCGAGCACGGTCGCGGTGGTGGTGCCGTCACCCGCGACGTCGTCGGTCTTCTTCGCGACCTCCTTGACGAGCTCCGCGCCGATCTTCTCGAAGGGCTCCTCGAGCTCGATCTCCTTGGCGATGGAGACGCCGTCGTTCGTGATGGTGGGGGCGCCCCACTTCTTCTCGAGAACGACGTTGCGACCCTTGGGTCCAAGAGTGACCTTGACGGCGTCGGCGAGGGCGTTCATGCCCCGCTCCATGCCGCGGCGGGCCTCCTCATCGAAGGCAATGATCTTTGCCATGGGGGTAGTACCTCTTCCGATGGATGACGGTCCCCCACCGCCCGCGACGGACGATGCACGGCCGGGCGTTCACGTCACGCCAGGCCCCGCACCTCGGCGGAGAACCCTAGGTCTCTTAGCACTCGCGCCTGGCGAGTGCTAACGCCGATTCTGGCACTCTCCCCCGCCGAGTGCAAACGGCGTGAACCGTGTTCGCCGAGGGCGTGGCGGCGCATCGTGCCCCGCGAGGGCGATGCGCGGGGCGGCCCGCGCCGCGAGCCTCGCGCTACGGCGAGGAGACCAGCTGGACCTCGACGTCGACGTCCGTGGTGGGCTCGCCCAGCTCGACCGTGTCGATCCCCAGCGTCGACGCGACCTCGGCCGCGGTGTCCGCCATCGCCTCGTCCGCGTAGACCACGCGGTTGGCGGTCGGGATCGCACCCGAGAGGTTGTCCGCGGTCGGGGTCGCGAAGCCCGCCTCCTCGAGAAGCGTGGCCTGTGAGCCTGCAAGGCCGGTGATCCCGGAGCCGTTGAGCACCGCGATCGAGGCGTCGTAGTCGATGACGGGCTCGGGCTCGGCGGTCTCCGACGGCTCCTCGGACGGGGTCTCGGACGGCTCCTCGGACACGGTCTCGGAGGGCTCCGTGGTCGCCTCGGAGGTCGCCTCGGTGGTGACCTCGGCGGCGGGCGACTCGCTCACCGTCGACGACGGCGTCACGCCCGTGTTCCAGAACAGCTGCGCGACCACGAAGGCCACCAGGCCGGCCACGACGAAGACGACGAGCGGCACGATCGCCACGCTCCACCACGGGCGCGGAGCACGGTGCACGCCCACAGGGCCGCCGCTCTGGGCGATCTGGTCGAACTCGTCGGGCTCATGCGCGGTCGTCACGCGGACACCCTACCGTTCACCTTCACGCGTGCGCGGGACCCGCCGCCCGGCCGCGGATGCGCGAGTCGCGCATCCGCCGCAGGCGCTGGACCAGCACCGGGTCGTGCGCGAGCGCCTCGGGCGAATCGATGACCGTGTTGAGCACCTGGTAGTACTGCGTCGCGCTGAGCCCTAGGCTCTCGCGCACCGCGTCCTCCTTGGCACCGGCGTAGCGCCACCAACGACGCTCGAGGGCCAGGACCTGGACGGCGCGCTCGTCGAGCTCCGGCTGAGGTGCCGGGGAGTCCGCGGTGTCGCTCGTCAGGTCCATGATCGCCACCAGGGTAAGCGCGGCGGCGAGGCCCGCCTGACAGGCGCGCGGCGCATCGTCCCCCCGTCGCTAGGGTGGGCCGCATGCGTGAGGCGTGGATGGCCCCCGTGGCCCCGGACTGGGCCCGCGCTCTCGCCCCGGTGGCGCCGGCGCTCGAGCGGCTCGACGCCACGCTCGCGGGCGAGCCCTACCTGCCCGCGCCCGAGGCGGTGATGCGCGCCTTCGGGCTGCCGCTCGCCGATGTGCGCGTCCTGCTGGTGGGCCAGGACCCCTACCCCACGCCCGGCGACCCCGTCGGGCTGTCCTTCTCCGTCCCCCCAGGCCATCCTCTGCCCCGCTCGCTGCGCAACATCGCTCGGGAGCTGCGCGATGACACGGGCGAGGAGCTCGCGAGCGGCGACCTCACCCCGTGGCACGACCAGGGCGTCATGCTGCTCAACAGGGTGCTCACCGTGCGTCCCGGCGAGGCAGGCTCCCACCAGGGCCTCGGGTGGGAGGAGGTCACCGAGCTCGCGATCCGCAGGCTCGCGACGCGCGGCGGGCCGCTGGTCGCGGTCCTGTGGGGGCGGCACGCCCAGGCGCTCGCGCCGATGCTCGGCGACGTCCCGCGCGTCGAGAGCGCGCATCCGAGCCCGCTGAGCGCGTCGCGAGGGTTCTTCGGCTCGGGGCCGTTCTCGCGGGTCAACCGCCTGCTGGAGGAGCAGGGCGCGTCACCCATCCGCTGGGCCACCGGCGCACCGGCGCTCTTCTAGCCTCCCGGTCGGGACACTGAGCACTCCGCTGCGCGTGCCGGATGCGTTCGCGGGACACCAGGCTCCGCGCGATCCACCTAGGCGGAGGTGGCTGTCCCGCGAGGCGGTCTCGTACCGATGCGAGGAGTGGTGAGTGTCCCGAACCGTTGGTGGCGGGTGGGCAGGGCTGGGTGGTGCGGAAATGAAGTGGAGCTGGCAGCGGGACTCGAACCCGCAACCTTCGCTTTACAAGAGCGCTGCGCTACCGATTGCGCCATGCCAGCCGGGGCGGCCAGGATACCGGCCCCGAACGCGCGAACGCCGCACCGCCCCGGAGGACGATGCGGCGCTCGCGGCGGAAGATCAGCCCAGGCTCTCGATGTACGCCCGGAGCTCACCGGCGGTGAAGTAGTCCACGACCGGGGCCTCGTCGTTGCCCTGCTCGTTGAGGATGACGCCGTCGGCGAAGTCGCCGGTGGCGGACACCCGCACGGTCGGCGTGCCGCGCATGCCGTCGACCGAGGCCTGCTCGGTGGCCGCGGTCGCCCACTTCTTCATGCCGTCGTCGTCGAGGCTTGCGGCGACCTCCTCGGGCACGCCAGCGTCGATCGCGATCTGCTCGATCTGCGCGTCGCTCAGGCCCTCCGAGTTCTCCTCGGGCTGGTTCGCGAACATCGCCGCGGTGAAGTCGAGGTACGCCTCGGGCGCGAGGTGCGCGACCACGCCCGCGGCGCCGGCGGAACGGGTCGAGAAGTCCGTGCCCGACGAGAAGCGGTCGAGGATCGAGATCGGGTGGTAGTAGACCTGGATCTCACCGGCTTCACGCATCTCGTCGAGGTCGGCGGCGTTGGTCTGCTCGAAGACGTTGCAGATCGGGCACATGAAGTCGAGGTAGACGTCGACGCGCGGCACATCGGTCACCAGGTCCTCGCCGACCACGCCGGCGGTGCCCACCGGGATGCCGCCAGTCGTGTCGGCGGCGGCGGGAGCGGCCGCGCCCTCGGTGCCGAGGGGCTCGACCTTGCCCTGGTTGATGATGAAGAAGATCAGGCCGCCGAAGATCGCCAGTCCGACGATCGAGCCCGCGACGATCATGAGCATCGTCCGGCGCTCCTGCGCACGCACCTGCGCCTGGGCCTGCGCCTTGGCCGCGGCGCGCGCGTCGTTGGCCTTGCTGTTCTTGCTCGACATCGATCTCTCCAGGGTTCTGTCGTCGGTTGTCACAACAACTTTAGCCGCCGCGGCTCACGCGGCCTTCATCCAGCCGTCGAGCGAGAAGCGGCTCCGGGGCCAGATGACCAGATAGGTGCCCAACGCCACGAAGATGCCGCGCTCGAGCATATGCAACGGGTAGTTCGTGGTGCCCTCCGCGACCTCGCCACCGCCGCCGAAACAGCCGCAGTCGATGCTGAGGCCATGCGCCCACGCCCAGATCACGCCCGTGACGAAGGCGGCCATCATCAGCAGCCAGACGATCGACGCGAGGCGCGTGAAGAGCCCGGCGAACAGGAACACCGCGAGCAGGAGCTCGAAGAACGGGAGCATGGTGCCCACGAGCGGGACCAGCGCCTCCGGGAGGATCTCGTACGCGCGCACCGCGATGATCGACTGCGGGATGTCCGTCATCTTGGGGATCGCCGCCGCGACGAGGATGATCGCCATCGACAGGCGCACCAGCGTGCTCAGCCACGGCTGGATGGTGGCCCAGCGCCCGGTCTCCGTCGACTCGTCGGCCTGCACCGCATCGGCGTTCATCGCACGTTCTCCCTCGCTCGTCGCACTGCGCGCCACGGTACCGCCGTGCGCCTGGGTGCTCGCACGCCCAACGTCCCACCCGTCGGGACCGTTCCCGGCATCCGTCTCACAGCGCGGGCGCCTGCGGCAGCGGCCACCACCAGTCGCCGGCGCCCGCGAAGATCGCGATGCACGCGACCAGGATCGCGGTCGCGGCGATGAGCGCCCACGCCACCGCAAGCCCGCCGGTCGGCGAGACGGCGGCAGCGAGCCGATGCGCGCCGGCGCGCGTGGTCGACATGAGCGGCCCGAAGGCCATCACCAGCACCGCCGCCAGCCCCGCGAGCGCGAGCGTCGCGGAGTACAGCAGCGTGTCGCTCTCCGCGTCGGCCGCGGCGCCGACCACGTCGAGCTGCCCGAGCACCCACCAGGAGCCCAGCTGGACCCCGACGGCCACGGCCGCCGCCGTCAGCGCGGCCGGGATGGTCTCGACCGCGGCGCGCAGCACGTGCCACGGCAGCCCGATGGTCTGCACCACGGTGTCGGTGGTCCGCCGGTGGCCGCGCCGTGCCTGCGCGGCCTCGATCGCGAGCTCGCGGCGCTGGACCGTCCTCGCGACCACCGCGACGCCGACCAGCACGAGGTAGGTGAGCAGCGGCGCGAGCGGCGCCGCCGCGACGACCACGAGGCCCGCGAGCATGAGCAGCGTGCGGCGGCGCGGCGGCGGCACCTCCTCGGGCTCGTCGACACCCTCGTGGTGCTCGCCGACGACGTCGTCCCACGCGCCCGGCTCGGCATCGTCCTCCCACTGCGGCTGCGCGGTGGTCACGGGGAGGTCGTCGCCGCTCGGGAGCACCGTGGTCGCGTCGGGGTCCGCGCCCTCGCCGAGGTAGCCGACCGGCGCGACCGCCGTCGCGGGGATCGCGGGCATCACCTCGGTGGCGCCGCTGAGGGCCGCGACCACGTCGCGCATACCGGGCCTCGCATCGACGTCGCGTCCGAGCGCGGCGCGCAGGGACGCCGCCCCCGCCACATCCGGCAGGTTCGCGTCGGCCTCGAGCGTGCGGCTGATCGCTCCCGTGCCGGAGCCGAACGGCGCCCTGCCCGTCATCGCGTAGGCGACCGTCGCGGCCCACGACCAGCGGTCGGCCTGCGCGCCCGGCTCGGCGCCGTCGATGACCTCGGGGGCCACGTAGCCCGGCGTGCCGCTCACCAGACCTTCGCGCGTGAGGCGCGCGTCGTCCGTGCGATGCGCGAGCCCGAAGTCGATGAGCACCGGCCCGTCCGGCCCCATCATGACGTTCGACGGGGTCACGTCCCGGTGCACCACCCCGGCGGCGTGGACCGCCTCGAGCGCCGAGGCCGTCCGCTCGGCGAAGGCCGCGAGCGCGTGCCCGGCCAGCGGGCCGTGCTCCTGGATGTCGTCGAACAGGGTCTTGCCGGGCACGAGCTCGAACACCACGAACGTCTCGTCGTCGTCGAGCTCGGCGTCCAGGATCTGAGGGACGGCGGGGTGACGCAGCGACTGCAGCGCCCGCACCTCGCGCGCGAGCCGCGCGGCGGCCACCTGGTCCTCGCGCGCGTCGACCAGCTTGAGAGCCGCCTCCGTGCCGCCCTCGTCGACCACGCGGTACACCGACCCCGAGCCGCCCGTGCCCAGGCGCCCGACCACGCGGTACCCGCCGACGACGTCCCCCACCTCGCGCTGCAGCCCTGCCATGCACCCAACCTACCGGGGGCATCGTGCCTCCTCACCAGCCCCCGGACCCTGGGTGTGTGCCGGGTCCCACGCGGGCTGTGTCATGATGGGCGGGCCGGGAGGAGCCCGGCAGTGTCACTGTGGACACCACAACGGCATTTCTTCACTACGGATCGTCCGGCACGTACCTGCCGGTGAAGGGACACATGGCCATGGCCACCGTTACTTATGACAAGGCGTCGAGGATCTACCCCGGCACCGAGCGCCCCGCCGTCGACTCGCTCGACCTCGAGATCTCCGATGGCGAATTCCTCGTCCTCGTCGGCCCCTCGGGTTGCGGAAAGTCGACCTCGCTGCGCATGCTCGCCGGCCTCGAGGACGTCGACAAGGGTGCGATCTTCGTGGGCGACCGCGACGTCACCCACGTGCAGCCCAAGGACCGCGACATCGCGATGGTGTTCCAGTCCTACGCGCTGTACCCGCACATGACCGTCGCGGACAACATGGGCTTCGCGCTCAAGATCGCCAAGGTCGACAAGGCCACGATCCGCGAGCGTGTCGAGGCCGCCGCGAAGATCCTGGACCTCACCGAGTACCTGGACCGCAAGCCGAAGGCCCTCTCGGGTGGTCAGCGTCAGCGCGTCGCCATGGGCCGCGCGATCGTCCGCCAGCCGCAGGTGTTCCTCATGGACGAGCCGCTGTCGAACCTCGACGCCAAGCTCCGTGTCCAGACCCGTACCCAGATCGCCGCGCTCCAGCGCCGCCTGGGCACCACCACCGTCTACGTGACGCACGACCAGGTCGAGGCACTCACCATGGGTGACCGCATCGCGGTCCTCAAGGACGGCGTCCTCCAGCAGGTCGGCACGCCGCGCGAGATGTACGACACCCCGCAGAACGTGTTCGTCGCCGGCTTCATCGGCTCGCCCGCCATGAACCTCTCGACGTTCCGCGTCGAGGACGGCTACGCGCTCATCGGCGACTCGAAGATCCAGCTGCGTCGCGACACCGTCGCGAACATGACCGAGGCCGATGGCGGCGACGTCATCCTCGGCTTCCGTCCCGAGTCGCTCGACCGCGTCGCGCCGAACACGCCCGGCGCGTTCCCCGTCGAGGTCAACGTGGTCGAGGAGCTCGGCTCCGACGCCTTCGTGTACGGCACCATCCCGACGCCGCTCGCGACTGCCTCGAAGAACGTCGTGGGCGGTTCCGGCGACGGCATCGTCCGCGTCGACCCGCGCGACGTCCCCGCCAAGGGCGACACCATCTGGGTGACCATCCGCGAGGGCGAGCAGCACGTCTTCTCCTCCGCCACCCAGGAGCGCATCTCGACGCACGTCGTCAAGACCGACGCGTCGCGTTCGCTCGCGGGCTAAGGCTCAGCGCTTCACGGAAGGGGCGGTCCCGGCGATGCCGGGGCCGCCCCTTCTGCATGCCCCGGGCACGATGCGTGGGGTCCCGGGCCGCCCTCGCTACGCTGGAGCCATGCCGCACATCACCGGGGCCGCCGATCCTGGGCTCATGGAGCTGCCATGGGACATCCCGCTGTCCGCCTGGCCCGAGGACGTCATCGCCGCTCTCCCCCGGGGCCTGTCCCGCCACGTGGTGCGCTTCGTCCGCCATGGCGGCAACGTGCTCGCGGTCAAGGAGACGAACCGGGAGATCGCGTACCGCGAGTTCCAGATGCTGCGCGAGCTGGAGCGCCTCGAGGCGCCCTGCGTGCATGCCGTGGCCGTGGTGACCCAGCGACGCACCCCCATGGGTGAGGAGCTCTCCGCGGCGCTGGTCACCGAGCATCTCGCGTTCTCTCTGCCGTACCGCGCGCTGTTCTCGACCGCGCTGCGCAAGGGCACCCTCAACCGCCTCATCGACGCGCTCTCCGTGCTGCTGGTGCGGCTGCATCTCACGGGCTTCTACTGGGGCGACGTGTCGCTGTCGAACGCGCTCTTCCGTCGCGACGCCTCGGAGTTCTCGGCATACCTGGTCGACGCCGAGACGGGCGACCTCCACGAGGCCCTCACGGACGGCCAGCGCTCGTACGACCTCGAGATCGCGACCACCAACATCATCGGCGAGATCCTCGACCTGCAGGCCAACGAGGACCTCGACGAGGGCATCGACCCGTTCAAGATCGGCGAGCGGCTCGAGTCCAAGTACAGCAAGCTGTGGGCCGCGCTCACCGCGACCGAGACCTTCGACGCGAACATCCCGCTGCGCGTCGCGGAGCGCGTGCGCGCGCTCAACGAGATGGGCTTCGACGTGGGCGAGCTCGACATGCTCTCGACCCCCGACGGCCAGGGGCTGCGCATCCGCCCCAAGGTGGTCGACGCCGGCTTCCACTCGCGTCGCCTCATGCGTCTCACGGGTCTCGACGTCCAGGAGAACCAGGCGCGGCGGCTGCTCAACGACCTCGACGAGTTCCGCCTGGTCCACCCCGAGATCGGCGAGGACGAGGCCTTCGGCGCCCACGCGTGGCTCACGAGCATCTTCGAGCCCACCGTGCGCGCGGTGCCGCGCGAGCTGCGCGGCAAGCTCGAGCCGGCGCAGGTGTTCCACGAGGTCCTCGACCACCGGTGGTACCTCGCGGAGTCCGCGGGTGAGGACGTGCCCATGCCGGTCGCGACGGCCTCCTACGTGAAGAACGTGCTGCCGCTGCGCCCCGACGAGCGCGCCGTGCTCGGCCGCTCGCTCGCAGAGATGACGGCCGAGCTTCCCGCCCTCACCGACGAGGTCGGCACCGAGTTCGAGGCGCGCGACCCCTTCGAGAACGACAACACGTACGCGTGGGGCGAGGTCCCCGTCCCCGAGACGAGCGAGCCGCCGCAGGTGCGCCGCCAGTCGACGCGGATCCCGGCGCCCGAGCGCTCGCCGCTCACGGGTCAGGTCGCCGCGCAGGCCCAGGCACGCGCCACCGCCGAGGACGACGAGGACGACGCGTCGGAGGAGTCCGGCTTCTAGGGACGATGCGGGGCTCGCGCCCGGCATCGTCCCCGGGCGTCAGGCGCGGGCAGCCGCCTTGGACGCCTCGTACAGCGCGATCGACGCGGCCACCGAGGCGTTGAGGCTCTCCGTGCTCGCCGCGATCGGGATGGACGCCACCTGGTCGCAGGCCTCGCGCACCAGGCGGGACAGGCCCTCGCCCTCGGCGCCCACCACGATGACGAGCGGGCCGTCGAGCAGGTTCGACTCGTGCAGCTCCACGTCGCCGTCGCCCGCGAGGCCGAGCACGAACAGGCCGGCCTTCTTGTACTCCTCGATCGCGCGGACCATGTTGACCGCGCGCGCGACGGGAAGGCGCGACGCCGCTCCGGCCGAGACCTTCCACGCGGCGACCGTCATGCCGGCCGCGCGGCGCTCGGGGATGAGCGCGCCGGTCGCGCCGAACGCGGCCGCCGAGCGGACGATCGCGCCAAGGTTGCGCGGGTCCTGGATGCCGTCGAGCGCGATGATGCGCACGGGCGCGGGAGCCTCGAGCAGGTCCTGGGGCTCCGCGTACTGGTACGGCGGGACCTCGAGCGCGACGCCCTGGTGGGGCGAGCCGCCCGCGAGGGTGTCGAGCGTGGCCTTGGTGACCTCGCGGACGGTGACGCCCTGCTCGACGGCGAGCGACACGATCTCGGTGACGCGGTCGTCGGCGTCGATGCGGTTGAAGATGCTCAGCATGTGCGCGGTCATGCCCTCGCGCAGCGCCTCGAGCACGCTGTTGCGGCCGACCACCAGCTCGAGCGAGCCGGACGTGCGGTCGCGCGGCGTCGCCTTCACGGCCTTCTGAGGCCGCTTGGCGGCCTCCTTCTCGGCGCGCTGCTTCGCCTTGTATGCCTTGTGGTTCGGGCGTTCCTCGGCCCTCGGCGTGGGGCCCTTGCCCTCGAGCGCCTTGCGACCGTGGCCGCCGGTGCCGACCTGCGCGCCCTTCTTGGATCCTGCGTTTCGGGTCGCGCCGCGGCGCTTCGAGTTACCAGCCATGGCTACAAGGGTAATCGCGGAAGGTGCGCGCGGGCGCCCCTCCCCTCGCCTGACACTGCCGACGGATCTCGAGGCGACACGCCGCCGCCGAGGCGACAGGCCGGCGCGACACGCCGACAGACCGGGACCAGCTCCGTTGGGAGTGTCCCGGTGGCGGGGGTTCAGCCCTCGGAAGCGAGGGACCAGCGCGCGCCGTCCGCCGCGTCCGCGATGACGATGCCCGCGCCGGCCAGACGGTCACGGATCGCGTCGGCGGTGCCCCAGTCCTTCGCCGCGCGCGCGGCGGCACGTGCCGCGATGTCCGCCTGGACCAGGAAGTCGAGCGCGCTCATCGCGGCGTCCGAGGCTCCGGCCTTCTCGGCGGCCCACTCGGGGGCGGCCGGGTCGAGGCCGAGGACCCCGAGCATCGCGCGGGCCGACATGAGCGCGGCGGCCACCGCCGCATCGTCCCCCGCCGTGAGCGCCGCGTTGCCGGCACGGACCGTCTCGTGGATCACCGCGAGCGCACGGGACACCGCGAGGTCGTCGTCCATGGCCTCGACGAACGCCTCCGGAAGCGGCGCGGAAGCGACGTCCTCGAGCGACGGAGCGCCCACCTTCTCGGAGGCACGCGCGACGAAGCCCTGGAAGCGGGCCCACTGGGCGGACGCCTCGTCGAGGGTCGACGGCGTGTACTCGAGCATCGAGCGGTAGTGCACCGCGGCGAGCGCGAGGCGCAGCGCGGCCGGCTCGTGGGCCGCGAGGACCTCGGAGACCAGCAGCCCGTTGCCCAGCGACTTCGACATCTTGGCGCCGGACTGCGTCACCCACGCGGAGTGCATCCACAGGCGCGCGAAGCCGTAGCCCGCGGCGCGGGACTGGGCCTGCTCGTTCTCGTGGTGCGGGAAGCGCAGGTCGAGCCCGCCGCCGTGGATGTCGAACTCGTCGCCCAGGTAGCGCTGCGACATGGCGGAGCACTCGATGTGCCAGCCCGGGCGCCCCGGTCCCCACGGCGAGTCCCACGAGGCCGTCGCAGGCTCCTCGTCCTTGCGTGCCTTCCACAGCGCGAAGTCGTGGGGGTCACGCTTGACCTCGGACGGCGAGTCCGTCGCGGGGCTGAGGGCGTCGAGGGCCTGACGCGTGAGCGCGCCGTACTCGGCGAACGAGCGGACGTCGAAGTACACGGAGCCGTCCTGCTCGTACGCGTGGCCGTTCTCCACGAGCCTCGCGATGAGCGCGACGATCTCGGGGATGTGCCCCGTGGCGCGCGGCTCCGCGGCGGGCGGCTTCACGCCGACCGCGGCGTAGGCCGCCTGGAACTCGCGCTCGTGGCGCAGCGCCCACGCCCACCAGTCGTCGCCCGCCTCGGCGGCCTTCACCAGGGTCTTGTCGTCGATGTCGGTGACGTTGCGGACCAGCGTCACCTGGTAGCCGGACCGCTCGAGCCAGCGCTGCAGGACGTCGAAGGCGACGGCCGCGCGCAGGTGACCCACGTGCGGCGAGCCCTGCACCGTGGGACCGCACAGGTAGATGCCGACCCTGCCCGGGGTGAGGGGCGCGAAGTCGCGCTCGTCGCGGGTGGCGGTGTCGTACAGGCGGAGGGTCACGCGCCCAGGCTACCGGGAGCGCGCGCGTCGGGACGATGCGGGGGTCCGCGCCTCACCGCGCGCCGCGACCCCGCCGAGTCGGGACGCTCAGCACTCCCGGATCTCTACCCGCGCCTCTCGCGGGACATCAGGCTCCGGCGGCGTTCATCGCCCGGAGGTGCGTGTCCCGCGACGAGGGGTTCCCAAGGATCCAGGAGTGCTGAGTGTCCCGGGCCGAGGAGGACGGCGCTCAGGACTGGACGATGAGCGCGGTCGCGATCGCCGCGATGCCCTCGCCGCGCCCCGTGAGCCCCAGCCCGTCCGTCGTGGTGCCGGCGACGGTGACCGGCGCCCCGACGGCGGCGCTCAGCGCGGCCTCCGCCTCGGCCCGCCGCGGTGCGAGCTTGGGCCGGTTGCCGATTACCTGGACCGCGACGTTGCCTATCTCGAAGCCGGCCTCGCGCACCAGCCGCGCGGACTCCGCGAGCAGCGCGGTGCCCGCGGCGCCGGCCCACTCGGGGCGCGAGGTGCCGAAGTTCGCGCCCAGGTCTCCCAGCCCGGCGGCGGACAGCAGCGCGTCGCACGCCGCGTGCGCGGCGACGTCCGCGTCCGAGTGCCCCTCGAGCCCGGGCTCGCCGGGCCACTCGAGGCCGGCGACCATGAGCGGGCGGTCGCCGCCGAACGCGTGCACGTCGACGCCGATGCCGGTGCGGGGCAGCGTGGTCACACCTTCTCCTCATCCGCGGACAGCGCCGCGATGTGCTCGGCGAGCGCAAGGTCGCCCGCGTGCGTCACCTTGACGCCCCACTCGTGGCCCGCGGTCGCGACCACCCGGTAGCCGAGCGCGCGTGCGAGCGTCGCGTCGTCGGTGGCGCCGTCGCCCCCGCGCGCATGGGCGTCGAGCAGCACGGACGCCCGGAACCCCTGCGGGGTCTGGACGATGCGGAAGCCGTCCCTGTCGACCGGCTCGCCGAGAGCGCCGTCGGCGCCGGGCGCCGTCACGAGCGTGTCGACCACGGGCACCACGGGGATCGCGCCATCCGCGCCCGACTCGATCGCGTCGATGACGGCGCTCATGGCCTCGGTGGTCTGGAAGGCGCGCGCGGCGTCGTGCACCAGGACGATGTCATGCGACGCGAGGCCGAGCGCGGCGAGGCCCAGGTTGACGGACTCCTGGCGCGTGCCCGCGCCGGGGACGATGCGCACGTCGAGCCCGTCGAGAGCGCGCGCGAAGTCGTCGAGGTGGGTGGGAGGCGCGGTCACCACCACTCGGGTGGCGACGCGCGCGATGCGGCGCACGGCATGCGTGACGAGCGGCTCGCCCGCCACGACGACGAGCGCCTTGGGGAGGTCGGAACCCAGCCGGGTCCCGTAGCCGGCGGCCGTGACGACGGCCGCGACGGTCACGAGGCGAGGACCTCGTCGAGTCGCGCCTCGGCGGCGCCCTCGTCGCACTTCTCGGCGAGCGCGAGCTCGCTCACCAGGATCTGGCGAGCCTTGTGGAGCATGCGCTTCTCGCCCGCGGACAGGCCCTTGTCGGTGTCGCGGCGGGACAGGTCGCGCACGACCTCGGCCACGCGGATGACGTCGCCGGAGGCGAGCTTCTCGACGTTGGCCTTGTAGCGGCGCGACCAGTTGGTGGGCTCCTCGATGTAGGGCTCGCGCAGGACGCCGAACACCTTCTCGAGACCCGCCTGGTCGACGACGTCGCGGACACCCACCAGGTCGACGTTCTCGGCCGGCACCTCGATGGTCAGGTCACCCTGCGCCACCTTCAGCTTGAGGTAGGTCTTCTCCTCGCCGCGGATGATGCGCTTCTTGATGTCCTGGATCTGGGCCGCCCCATGGTGGGGGTAGACGACGGTCTCGCCAACGACGAAGTTCATGGTGGAGTAATCCCCTTCTCGACGGAACTCCATTCTACCAGTTCGCAAAACCGCAATAACAGGCGCATCATGCCTGGCAATGGGCACTTGGTCCCTGTCGGCCGGAAATCGCGCCCCGCTACGCTCCGCCCCACCCCGGGCACGGTGGCCGCGCGGCACGCGGAGCCACTATCCTTCCAGTGACATCACCCCGGAAAGGTTCCCCGCCGTGAAGATCCCCGCACGCGCCCTCCCGCTCGCCGCGCTCGCGCTCGTCGCAGCCGGCTGCAGCACCGTCAACCCCATCACCACCCAGATGGCGTACGACGCGTCGGACGGCGTGAGCGTCGAGCTCGGCGACGTCACGGCGCTGAACCTGCTCGTCATCACCGAGGCCGAGGGCTCCGCGGCGGTGCTCACCGGATCGTTCAAGAACGCGGGCGACGAGGACGCGACCGTCGCCGCGAGCATCGACGGCGGCAACATCGTCAGCATCGAGATCCCCGCGGGCGCCACGGTCCGCCTCGGCGGCGACGAGGGCGAGACGCACGTGACCGGAACGTCCACCGCGGCGCCCGGGCTCCTGCAGGAGGTGCTGTTCCAGACCGAGGAGGCCGGCCAGATCTCCGAGGACATCCCCGTCCTCGACGGCACGCTCCCGGAGTACGCGCCCGAGCTCGACAGCCTCTGACCCCGCGGCTCCGCCACACCGATCGGCGGCTCCGCCACACAGCTGAACCCCCGCATCGTCCTCTACCAGGAATGATGCACAACAAGAAGGGCCGATGCGCTACGCATCGGCCCTTCTTGTGTGGCGGAGCCGCAGGGGCTCGCCGGCGGATCAGCCGAAGCGGCCCGAGATGTAGTCCTCGGTGGCCTTCTCCGACGGCGTGGAGAACATCGTCGGGGTGTCGTTCATCTCGATGAGCTTTCCCGGCTTGCCGGTGCCCGCGATGTTGAAGAAGGCGGTGCGGTCGGAGACGCGCGCGGCCTGCTGCATGTTGTGCGTGACGATGACGATCGTGTACTCGTCCTTGAGCTCCTGCATGAGGTCCTCGATCGCGAGCGTCGAGATCGGGTCGAGCGCGGAGCACGGCTCGTCCATGAGCAGCACGTCGGGCTTGATCGCGATCGCACGCGCGATGCACAGACGCTGCTGCTGGCCGCCGGAGAGCGAGGAGCCGGGCTTGTCGAGGCGGTCCTTGACCTCCTCCCAGAGGTTCGCGCCGCGCAGCGACGACTCCACGAGGTCGTCGGCGTCCGAACGCGAGATGCGCTTGCTGTTGAGCTTGACGCCCGCGAGCACGTTCTCGGCGATCGACATGGTGGGGAACGGGTTGGGGCGCTGGAACACCATGCCGACGTGGCGGCGGACCGTCACGGGGTCCACGTTGTCGCCGTAGAGGTTCACGCCGTCGATGAGCACCTCGCCCTCGACGCGGGCGCCGGGGATGACCTCGTGCATGCGGTTGAGGGTGCGGAGGAACGTCGACTTCCCGCAGCCCGAGGGGCCGATGAACGCCGTCACGGACTTCGGCTCGATGGCGAGGGACACGTCCTCGACGGCCAGGAAGCTCGAGTAGTAGACGTTCAGGTTGTTGACGTCGATGCGCTTGGACACGGATGCTCCGGTTCTGGCTCAGCGGCCGGTCTTGGGGGAGAAGTAGCGGGCGATGAGTCGCGCGATGAGGTTCAGCGCCATCACGATGAGGATGAGCACCAGGGCCGCGCCCCAGGCCCGGTACTGCGTGATCTCACCGATGCAGGTGTCGGTGGCGCACGGCAGCACACCCTTCTCGTACTCCGAGATGATGTACACCGGCAGCGACATCATGCGGCCGTCGAAGAGGTTCCAGTTGAGGGAGTCCGCGACGCCCACCGCGACGAGCAGCGGGGCGGTCTCACCGATGACGCGCGCGATCGCGAGGGTCACTCCGGTGGTGATGCCCGCGATCGCGGTGCGCACCACCACCTTCATCACCGTGAGCCACTTGGGCACGCCCAGGGCGTAGGACGCCTCGCGCAGCTCGTTGGGGACCAGGCGCAGCATCTCCTCCGAGGAGCGCACGACCACCGGGATCATGAGCACGGACAACGCGACCGCGCCGACGATGCCCAGCTTGGTGCCGGGCCCCATGATGATCGCGAAGAGCGAGTAGGCGAAGAGGCCGGCGACGATGGACGGGATGCCCGTCATGACGTCGACGAAGAAGGTGATCGAGCGCTTGAGCCACCCCGAGCCGTACTCGACGAGGTAGATCGCGGTGAGCAGGCCCACCGGCACGGAGATCACGGTGGCGGCGAGCGTCATCATGACCGTGCCGACCACGGCGTGCATGATGCCGCCGTACGGGGCCTCGGCGCCGTAGATGCCGCGCATCGTCTGGTTGAGGAACTCGAGGTTGAAGCCCGAGTCGAGGCCGTTCGCGTCCGAGATCATGAAGCGGTCGAGGCCGTTGACCACCACGGTCACCGCGAGCCAGATGAGCGGGATCACCGCGACGGCGAAGGCCGCGTAGATGACCACGGTCATCATGGCGTTCTTCATCCGGCGCGAGCGCGACAGCGCGCCCAGGGGCATGGTCGACGTCGCCATCAGTTGGCTCCCGAGAATTCGCTGCGGCGCGACACGATCCAGCGCGCGAGCATGTTGACGAGCAGGGTGATGAGGAACAGCGCGAGACCCATCGCGATCAGCGAGCTCACACCCGTGGCGTTGGCCTCGGGGAACTGCAGCGCGATGTACGCGGCGATGGTGTTGTGCTGGTTGGGCTGGAGCACCAGCAGCGAGTAGGTGAGGCCGGGGCCGATGATCATGAGCACCGCCATCGTCTCGCCGAGCGCGCGGCCCAGGCCGAGCATCGTGGCGCCGACCATGCCCGAGCGGCCGAACGGGAAGACCGCCATGCGGATCATCTCCCAGCGCGTCGCGCCCATCGCGAGCGCCGCCTCCTCGTGGAGCTTGGGCGTCTGGAGGAAGACCTCGCGGGAGACCGCGGAGATGATCGGGATGATCATGATCGCGAGCACGATGCCCGCGGACATCGCCACGCGGCCCGTGAAGATCTCGCCGGACTCCGGCGGCGCGAAGAGGGGGATCCAGCCGAAGTAGTCCGCGAGGAACTGGTAGAAGGGCTGGAGGAACGGCACGAGCACCGCGACGCCCCACAGGCCGTAGACCACCGAGGGCACGGCCGCGAGCAGGTCGATGAGGTACCCGAGCCCCTGCGCGAGCCTGCGCGGGGCGAAGTGCGAGATGAAGAGCGCGATGCCGATCGAGACGGGCGTCGCGAGCAGCAGCGCGATCAGCGAGATCAGCAGCGTGCCGTAGACCAGGTAGCCGACGATCTCGATGAGGCTCTGGCCCTGGTCGGGCTTGATGAAGGAGACGACCTTGCCGAGCTCCTCCGCGCCCATCGTCATCGCGGGCCAGGCCTCCACCAGGAGGAAGGTGGCGACCGCCGCGAGAGTGATGAGGATGAGCGAGCCGGCTGCCGTCGACAGCCTCTTGAAGAAGCTGTTGGCGAAGGCGCCGGGATGGGTCCCGTAGTCGCTCGGCGGAGCAGCCTCAGGCTGCGTCTCGGTGGTGGTCACGCGCGGTTCTCCCTCGGATCTGCGCCCATCGTAATGGGCGAGGTGGTGGGCCCGCCCCTCACGGGCAGGCCCACCACCGTCAGGTCAGGCGTCGGTCTCAGCCGGCCGCGATCTCGTCGAGGATCGACTCGACGTGAGCGGAGAGGTCGGCGGGGAGCGGCGCGGAGCCGGCGGCCTCGGCGGCGACCGCCTGGCCCTCCTCGGAGGCGACGTACTTCTCGAAGGCCGTGACCAGCGCGCGCTCGGTCTCGTCGTCGTACTGCGAGCAGACGATGTGGTAGCTCACGAGCGTCAGCGGGTAGGCCGAGGAGTCGGTCGTGGTGCGGTCGATCGCGTACGCGAGGTCGTTCTCACCGTTGGCCTCGTCCGACAGGGGCGACGCGGCGATGATGTTCGCGGCGGCCTCGGCCGAGTAGGGCACGTACGCGTCGCCGACCTTGAGGGCGACGGTGCCGAGCGAGCCCGCGCGCGAGGCGTCGGCGTAGCCGATCGCGCCCGGCGTCGAGGTGACGCCCTCGACGAGGGCCGAGGTGCCGTCGTAGCCGACCTTCTGCGAGGCGGCGGAGTCGAACTCCTTGGTCGCCTCGTACGGCCACGCGCCATCCGACGCCTGCTCGAGGTAGTCGGTGAAGTTGTCCGAGGTGCCGGACGAGTCCGAGCGGTGCGCGACGGTGATGGTCGTGTCGGGGAGCTCGACGCCCTCGTTCTGCGACGCGATCGCCTCGTCGTTCCACTTGGTGATCTTGCCGTCGAAGATCTGCGCGATGGTCGCGGCGTCCATATTGAGCGACGTGATGCCGTCGAGGTTGAAGATCACGGCGACGGGCGAGATGTACATCGGCAGGTGGTACGCGCCACCGTCGCCGTCGCAGCGCTCGACGGCCGCGGCGTACTCCTCCGAGTCGAGCAGGCCGTCCGAGCCCGCGAACGGGACCGCGGAGGCGAGGAACTGCTCGATGCCGCCACCCGAGCCGACCGGGTCGTAGCCGACGGTCACATCGGGGTTGGCCTCCTGGAACTTCGCGCGCCAGGCGTCCATCGCGGACTCCTGCGAGGAGGCGCCGGCACCCTGGAGGTTGCCGGAGATCTCCATCGCGCCGTCGGTCGACTCGGTGGTCGTGCCAGCGGTGGACTCGTCGGTCGAGCCGCCCGCGGGAGCCTCGTTGGTGGGCGAGCACGCGGCGAGCGTGAACGACAGGGCGGCCGCGGTCAGCACCGCACCGGAACGGATCACAAGCTTCACTTCGAGTTTCCTCACGTTCATGGTTCCCCGGCTCGATGCCGGATGACCCTCACGTTAGGGAGGCGAGGTAACGGGTCACGGGGCGGATTCTGAACTCACGGTGAACATCAGGTGAACGCGCCCGCGCCGTTATCGAAACGTGACGATGATGCGCGGCCGAGGACCGCGTCGGCGGCCCGCATCGTCCAACCGCGGCGGACGCTGCGGGCTCACGCCTCGAAGCTGTACCCGACCCCGCGCACGGTCTGGATGAGCGTCGGCTCCGACGGGTCCGCCTCGACGCGGCTGCGGATGCGCTTGATGTGGACGTCGAGCGTCTTGGTGTCGCCGAAGTAGTCGGAGCCCCAGACGCGGTCGATGATGACCTGGCGCGGGAGCACGCGACCCGCGTTCTGCGCCAGCAGGTGCAGGAGCGCGAACTCCTTGGGCGGCAGCGACTGGGTCTGGCCGTCGCGCGTGAGCTGGAGGCGCTCGGGATCGAGGGTGATCCCCGCGATGGTGAGGCGCTCGGGCTCGTCGGCGATGTCCCCGGCGCCCGCGGCGTAGCGGCGCAGCACCGCGCGGATGCGCGCGACCAGCTCGCGGCCCGAGTACGGCTTGGTCACGTAGTCGTCGGCGCCCAGCTCGAGGCCGATGATGCGGTCCACCTGGTCGTCCTTGGCCGTCACCATGATCACGGGCACGTCGGACCGCTCGCGCACCGCCTTGAAGACCTCCGGCCCCGACATGCCCGGGAGCATGAGGTCGAGCAGGATGAGGTCGGCGCCGTCACGGATGAACGCGTCGAGGCCGGCCGTCCCCGTCGCCGCGAGCGCGACGGAGAACCCCTCGCGCTCGAGCAGGAACTGGAGAGAGTCGCGGTACGACTCCTCGTCCTCGACCACGAGGATCCGCGCCTCGGTCATCATGCCTCCCGGTGTACTGCGAGCTTGAGGGTGAAGGTGGAGCCCACCCCAGGCTCGGACCACAGGGCCACCGAGCCGGAGTGCTGAAGTGCGATGTGCTTGACGATGCTGAGGCCCAGGCCCGTGCCGCCGGTCTCGCGCGAGCGGGCCGGGTCGGCGCGGTAGAAGCGCTCGAAGATGCGTTCCTGATCGCCCGCATCGATGCCGATGCCCTTGTCGATCACCGCGACGGAGGCGACGCCGTCGCGCGCCGCCACGGAGACGACCACCTCGGTGCCCTCGTCCGAGTACGCGACCGCGTTGTCGATGAGGTTGCGCAGCGCCATCACCAGGAGGTCGCGGTCGCCCAGGACCGTGGAGCGCTCCCGCACGTCCATGACGAGCCGCATGTCCTTCGCCTCGGCACCCAGGCGCGCGCCCTCGATCGCCTCGTGCACCACGCCCTCGAGATGGAGCTCCTCGTGCTCCACCACGGAGCCGCCGCCTTGAAGGCGCGAGATCTCGATGATCTCCTGGATGAGCTTGGTGAGGCGGCGCGACTCCTTGCGCATCTTCTTGGCGAACTTGCGCACCAGGTCAGGGTCGTCGGCGCCCTCCTCGATGGTCTCCGCGAGCAGGCTCAGCGCACCGACCGGGGTCTTGAGCTCGTGCGACACGTTGACCGCGAACTCGCGACGGGACTGCTCGGCGGCGCGCGACTCGGTGTTGTCGTTGACCACCGCGAGGCACAGCTCGTCGTCCAGCGGCGTCACGCGGACGTGGACGAAGCGCGGGTTGGTGAGCACGCCGCGGTGGACCGCGACCTCGTCCTCGAGCGGCATCTGGCGGCGCCACGCCTCCTCCGCGAGATCCGCGAGGTCGGAGTTGAGGGCGCCGTCCGGGCGTGCGACGCCGAGCGCCGCCGCCGCGCTGTTGCTGTAGGCGCTCCGGCGGTCGCGGCGGATCACGACGGTGCCCGACTGAAGGGCGCTCATGAGCTGCCTGGTGCGATGCGGCACCAGGGTCGCCGAGATGGCCTCGTTGCGACGGCGCAGCAGCAACGTGACGGACACGACGAGGGCGCCGACGGCGGCGCCGACGATCGCGGCGATCCACACCTCCGGACTCATGGCGACACAGTATCCATGCGCCCCCACGTTCACCCAATGTTCACGGATGGCACCGATTGTTCACCGAGGTCATCAGGCCGTTCGCCCAAGGTGCCTGGCAGTGATGCCAGACTAGGGGGGCACAGCAAGAAGGAGAGCCATGCGGACCCTGTTCAATGCCGAGATGTCGGAGCTCGCGGACGACCTGATCGCGATGGCGCGTCACGTCGAGGGCGCCATCACCGACGCCTCGACCGCCATCCTGTCCAGCGACGTGGAGCTCGCGCAGAGCGTGATCGCGAAGGACGCGAAGCTCGACGAGCTCGAGTCCCTGGTCGACGAGCGCTGCGTGCTGCTCATCGCGCAGCAGCAGCCGGTGGGCCTCGACCTGCGCACGATCATCTCGTCGCTGCGGATCTCGGCCTCGCTCGAGCGCATGGGCGACCTCGCCCAGCACATCGCCGAGGCCGCGCGCCGCGCCTACCCCGAGTCGGCGATCCCCGACTCGCACCGCGAGATCGTCACCGGCATGGCGGAGGCGGCCAAGGAGGCTGCCGCCGAGACCGTCCGCCTGCTCGAGACCCGCGACCTCAACGTCGCCGCGGCGATCGTGTCCGACGACGACAACCTGGACCAGCTCCACGCGCGCGCCTACAAGGCGATCGTCGACGGCGAGTACCAGGGCACCCCGCGCGAGACGCTCGACCTCGCGCTGCTGGCCCGCTACTTCGAGCGCTTCGGCGACCACGCCGTGGGCGTCTCCCGCCGCATCGTCTACCTGGTCACGGGCGATCTGTCGGACACCGACGCCAAGATCTGACGCGCACCTCACGCGACGAAGGCCCCCGCTCAGGCGGGGGCCTTCTGCTTCCCCGCGGGACGATGCGGAGGCGACTCAGGCGTCGAGGGTCCAGCGGTTGAGCGCCCACCCAGGCAGTCGACCGGCCAGGCCGAGCGCGGCGTAGACGAGGGCGAGCACGGCGACGATGCCCATGCCCCACACGAGCACGGCATCGGCGCCGTCACCGTCGGCGGGCCCGTAGTAGTACGCGGGGTCGTCGGGGTCGTAGCGCACGGCGAAGGTGTCGCCGATCTCGCGGCCTCCGGCGGACGACTGTCCGATCACCACCTGACCGGACTCGGTCTCGAACACGAACTCGATGTGATCGCCGCCTCGTCCCGCCCACCAGCGATCGGTCACCGTGGCCTCGGCCAAGGGATCGTCGGCGTCCAGGTGAGCCATGGAGTCGATGCCGGCGGTCGCGATGGTGCCGCAGAGCAAGGCGACGACGAGCCCACAGGTCGCCGCCCCCTGCTGCGACGTCCACCAGGCGCGGAATCCGCGTCGCGGCTTCCCGCGACGACGGCGACGCCGGAGCACGAGGCCGAGCGCGAAGAGGGCGACCGCGATCGCAGCGAAGGCGATGGTGTCGCTCCCCACGGTGCCGAGTGCGTCGCCGCGGACGTAGTAGGCGGGGTCCTCGGACGAGTAGCGGACGAGCACGGTGGAGCCCGCCTCCGGCCTGCCGGCAACATCGATCGAGGACGTGGTCACGGCCCGGCCGTCCTGCGTGGTGAACTCGATCGTCGCCCAGCTCGCGCCTAGCAGCGTCCCGGTCTCCAGGATCGTGGCTGACGCCGTCGGGGCATCGTCACCCAGGTGGAGGTCGAAATCGATGAGGGTGCCGGTGAACGCGGCAGCCGCCGCGGCGAGCACCATGGCGATGACGCTCCAAGCCGCGTGGATGCGGCGGCGCCCATCCCGCCCTGCCGTCCCGTCCCGCTGCACGTGCGAAGGCTACTGGTCCTCGGAGCGAGCGCCGCACATCGTCCCCGGAAAGCACGGAGGCCCCCGACCTGGTGGTCGGGGGCCTCCGGCGACGCGGGTGCGTTACTTCTTCTTGCCCTGGTTGGCGACGGCCTGGATGGCGGCCGCGGCGGCCTCGGGGTCGAGGTACGTGCCGCCCGGGTTGGTGGGCTTCAGGGTCTCCTCGTCGAGGTGGTAGACCAGCGGGATGCCCGTGGGGATGTTGACGCCCACGATCGCGTCGTCCGCGATGTCGTCGAGGTGCTTGACGATCGCGCGCAGCGAGTTGCCGTGCGCCGCGACCAGCGTGGTCTTGCCGGCCTTGAGGTCCGGGACCACCTGCTCCTCCCAGTAGGGAAGCGCGCGCTCGAGGACGTCCTTGAGGCACTCGGTCTTCGGGATGGCCTCGCCGGCGTAGCGCGGGTCGCCCTCCTGCGTGAACGTGTTCTCGGCGGAGATCTCCGGCGGCGGCACGTCGTAGCTGCGGCGCCAGATCATGAACTTCTCCTCGCCGAACTGCTCGAGGGTCTCGGCCTTGTTCTTGCCCTGGAGGTCGCCGTAGTGACGCTCGTTGAGGCGCCAGTGGCGCTTCACGGGGATCCAGTGGCGGTCCGCCGAGTCGAGCGCGAGGTTCGCCGTCATGATCGCGCGACGCAGCAACGAGGTGTGCACCACGTCGGGGAGGATGCCCTCCTCCTTGAGGAGCTCGCCGCCGCGGACGGCCTCGCCCCAGCCCTTGTCGTTCAGCGGGACGTCGACCCAGCCCGTGAACAGGTTCTTCTCGTTCCACTCGCTCTCGCCATGGCGGAGCAGGATCAATGTGTAGGTCATGCGGTCAGCCTAGTGCGGTCTCCGGGGCCCGCGCTGGACTGAGGTCCCAGCGCCCGCCCCTCCTGACAGTCGCAACGGAGTTCGCCGGGACGATGCGGCGTGTCGCCCGGTTCCGGGCCCGACACGCCGCGCAACCGGGACCAGGTCCGTTGGGACTGTCAATTGTGCGGGGAGGGCAACGGGACCACGGTCCCGGAACGCGATACCCCCACGGGTACACACTTCAATTGTGGCTCAATCGTCGGCGGCCCCGGTCCTGCTCCGGCAGGCGCCCCCGACCGACCCCGCGACGGCTGTGGCGCTCCTCCAGGCGGCCGCGGATCCGGTCCGGTGGACGGTGCTGGAGCGCCTGGCCGATGGGCCCCGCTGCGTGTGCGACCTCCAGGAGCACGTCGACGTGTCGAGCACGCTGCTGAGCTACCACCTTCGGATCCTGCGCGACGCGGAGCTGGTCACCGCGACCCGCCGCGGCCGCTGGATCGACTACGCCCTGGCGGCCGACGCATCGTCCCGCCTGGCCGGAGCGCTTCCCGCGCCCGCCCGCGACCTCGGAGGTGCGTGATGACGGTGATGGAACGCGTGCACCGCGCGAACCCGCGTCAGCGCTGGGTCGGGCTGGGCGCCGCCGCGCTCGCCTGGTGGGCGCTGTACTCCGTCAACCTGCCCTTCTGGGACTGGCTGCTCGGCGATGCCGTCGGCCTCGACCTGGAGACGCGCCTGGGCTCCGGCATCCACTTCTTCCTTTACGACACCGTCAAGATCCTGCTGCTGCTGGCCGGGATCATCTTCCTCGTCACGGTGCTGCGGTCCTTCATGTCCGTCGAGCGCACGCGCGCGATCCTGGGTGGCAAGCGCGAGGGCGTGGGCAACGTGGCCGCCGCGGCGCTCGGCGTGGTCACCCCGTTCTGCTCGTGCTCGGCCGTGCCGGCCTTCATCGGCTTCGTCGCGGCCGGCGTCCCCGTGGGTGTCACCCTGAGCTTCCTCATCGCGAGCCCGCTGGTGAACGAGGTCGCCATCGCGCTCCTGCTCGGGCTGTTCGGCTGGGGACCCACGCTTCTCTACGTGGGCGCGGGTCTCACCATCGCCATCGTCGCCGGCTTCATCCTCGGCCGCATGCGACCCGAGCGCTGGATCGAGCCGTTCGTCTTCGAGACCACGCTGGGAGGCCAGGCCGTCGACCCCGGCTACTCGCTCACGTGGAACGACCGCATCCAGATGGGCCTCGAGGAGGTCCGGGACATCCTCAAGAAGATCTGGCCGTACCTGATCGTCGGCATTGGCATCGGCGCCGCGATCCACGGCTGGGCGCCCGAGCAGTGGTTCGCCGACCACGCCGGCCCCGAGAACCTGCTCGCCGTCCCGCTCGCCGTCCTGCTCGGCGTACCCCTGTACTCGAACGCCGCCGGAGTGCTCCCCATGGTCGAGGCCCTGTTCGACAAGGGCCTCCCGATGGGCACGCTGCTCGCCTTCATGATGGCCACGGTCGCGCTCAGCCTGCCCGAGATGATCCTGCTGCGCCGCTTGCTCAAGCCGCAGCTCATCGGGCTGTTCATCGCCGTGGTGACCGCCGGCATCGTCGCCGTCGGCTACCTCTTCAACGCCGTCCTCCCCGCGTGAACCCACCCGAAAGGAACCCCTCATGATCATCAAGATCCTCGGCCCCGGCTGCACCAACTGCGCGAACCTCGAGCGCGTCACCCGCGAGGCCGCGGCGGAGCTGGGCCTCGACGCCACCTTCGAGAAGGTCACCGACTACGGCGCCATCGCCGGCTACGGCGTCATGCGCACGCCGGGCCTGGTGGTCGACGAGAAGCTGCTCATGTCCGGCCGCGTGCCCACCGCCTCGGCCGTCAAGGAGCTGCTCGCGCCGCTCGCCTGATCCCGCGCGATCGGGGCGCGGTCAGACCTCGATCACGCAGGCGGGGCTCGGGACCTCGCCGACCTCATGCGGCAGCTCGACCACCTCGCCCACCCCCAGCTCGGGCGGCATCCCGATCACGTCGGCGAGCGCGTATGAGCGCACGCGGTGGCCGCGCTCCTCCCCCACCACGAGCCTGTCGTCGAAGGCCGCGAAGTACCGCGGCCAGTGCCCGGCATCGAAGGCTCCGCGGTACGCGAGCTCACCCTCGGGCGCGACGTCGAAGACCGAGATCACGTCCGCGCCTCGCACCGAGACCAGCAGCACGTCGCCCGTATGCCCCGGCACGAGCGCAAGGTGCGCGTCCTGCAGCTCGGCGGTGCGGGGCGGGGCCATGGTGGACGGCCGCTCGGCGATCACCTCGGCGGTGGACGATGCGGCGTCCCAGCGGAGCGTCCGGACCTGGTGGTCGAGCTCGCACGTCGCGTAGAGCAGGTTCCCGCGCACCACGATGTGACGCGGGCCGGCGCCCGGGGGCAGCACCGCGGCGATGCCGTCGGGCTCGAGCAGCCCGCCGTCGAGGATCCTGTACCGACGCAGCTGGTCGGTGCCGAGGTCAGCCACGAGCACGTGCCGTCCGCCCGGCGCGAGCGTCGCCGAGTGCGCGTGCGGCGCCTCCTGCCTGTCCACGTTCGGGCCCGAGCCGGCGTGGCCCCACAGCTGGGCGGGCGCATCGTCCGACGGCAGCCCGTCCTCGCCGAGCGGGACCACGGCGAGGTCCCCGCTCGAGTAGTGGCTCACATAGAGCGTCCGCGCGTCGCCCGCGAGCAGCAGGTGGCACGCATCGGCACCGCCCGTCACCAGCCGCGCGACGATGCGCGGGGCGGCCGGGCGGCTCACGTCGAGCACGGCGACCTCGCTCGCAGGCAGCTCGCACGCCGCGTAGACCAGCGGCAGCGTCGGGTGCGCGACGAGGAACGAGGGCGCGGACAGCTCGAGCACCTGCTCCGAGGCGACCGACTCAGGGGTGGCGGAACGCCAGATGCCCTCCCCGAGCCCGGCCGGGGTGCCGAGCCCCGCGACCGGATAGGTGCCCCAGAGGAGCGTCACTGCGCGGCGTCGTAGGCCTCGCGGACCTTCGACGGGATGCGCCCGCGCTCAGGGACGTCGACGCCGTTCTCCTTCGCCCATGCACGGATCGCGGCGGGCGCGGGCCCGGACGCGGACTTGCGTGCGCGGGTCGGGGCCTTGCGCGTCGCGGTGCGACGGCCGGCAGCGATCCACGGCGCCAGCGCGTCACGGAGCTTCTGGGCGTTGCCCTCGGTGAGGTCGATCTCGTAGGACGACCCATCGAGGGAGAACGACACGGTCTCGGACGCGGCGGTGCCGTCGATGTCGTCGACCAGGACCACCTGAACCTTCTGCGCCACAGCAGTTCCCTTCCTCAGCATGTGACCCCGATATTCGCATTCCCGACACGTGCGCGTCAATTGCGTTCCCGCCGATTATCGAATCGGGTTTCGGAGATGAATCGGCCACCTTTTCCAAAAATGGGCCGACAGGCGCCGATAATCACGCTCCCCCGCCACGCGAACGCGCGCGACACCGGCATCCGGCCAGGTCGTTGCCTTGCCGCCGTCGCACCGGTAACGTGCGGAGCCGGGCCATCGGTGGCCACGCATCTGACGGAGGATGAATGCTGACGGAGCTGCGCGCCGCGAGCGCCCTGAGCCTTATCGCGGCGATCGCCGTCGCCTTCTCGCAGATCCCTGCCCTCGAAGGCGTCGCGGCGGCGCTGTGGCTGCTGTCCTTCGCGTGCCTGGCCGGCGCGGGAGCGCTCGCCTACGCCGTCGAGAACCAGGCACCGCGGCACTCGTCGCGCTGACGCGCGACGCGCGCCTCACGCCTGAGCGGAGCTCCCCGCCTCGGTCGGCTCCGCGGCCTCGGTCGCATCGTCGCCCGCCTCGGCGGCCGCGAGCGCCGCGCGCTCGTTGCGGTCCGCGCGGATCACGGCGCGCATGACGTACCAGAACAGCGCGCCGACGCCGATCGACGGGATGACGCCGACCAGCACCTGCTGCCAGATCGGCATGTCAGTCCTCCGTGGGCTTCACGAGCGGGAACAGGATGGTCTCGCGGATGCCCAGGCCCGTGAGCGCCATCAGCAGGCGGTCGATGCCCATGCCCATGCCGCCGCTCGGGGGCATCGCGTACTCCATCGCGGTGAGGAAGTCCTCGTCGAGCGTCATCGCCTCGTCGTCGCCCTGCGCGGCCATGCGCGCCTGCTGCTCGAAGCGCTCGCGCTGGATCACGGGGTCGACCAGCTCCGAGTACGCCGTCGCGAGCTCGAAGCCGCGGACGTAGAGGTCCCACTTCTCGACCACCCCGTGCTTGGTGCGGTGGTCGCGCGTGAGGGGCGAGGTCTCGACCGGGAAGTCGCGCACGAACGTGGGCTCGTGCAGCGTGTCGCCCAGGTGGTGCTCCCACAGCTCCTCGACCAGCTTGCCGTGGTTGACGCGCTTGGGGTCCACGGAGACCTCGAAGCGGTCGCACAGCGCCTGCAGCGCGGCGACGGACGTGTCCGGCGTGATCTCCTCGCCGATCGCCTCGGACAGCGAGTCGTACATCGAGATGGTGCGCCACTGGCCCGAGAGGTCGTACTCCGAGCCGTCCGCGAGCGTGACCACCTGCGTCCCGAAGATGTCGTCCGCGGCGCCCTGCACCAGGCTCTGCGTGAGCTCGGCCATGGTGTCGTAGCTGCCGTAGGCCTCGTAGGCCTCGAGCATCGAGAACTCGGGGCTGTGCGAGCTGTCCGCGCCCTCGTTGCGGAAGTTGCGGTTGATCTCGAAGACCTTCTCGATGCCGCCCACGGCCGCGCGCTTGAGGAAGAGCTCGGGCGCGATGCGCATGTAGAGGTCGATGTCGTACGCGTTCATGTGCGTGACGAACGGACGCGCGGCGGCGCCGCCCGGCTGCGTCTGGAGCATCGGGGTCTCGACCTCGATGAAGCCGCGGCCGTGCAGGCTCTCGCGGAGGCTGCGGTTGAGCTTCGCGCGGTTGCGGACGGTGTCGCGCGCGGTGGGGCGCGCGATGAGGTCGACGTAGCGCTGACGCACGCGGGTGTCCTCCGCGAGCTCCTTGTGGAGCGTGGGCAGGGGGCGCAGCGACTTGGCCGCGATGGCCCACTCGGACGCGAACACGGAGACCTCGCCGCGGCGCGACTTGATGGCACGGCCCTTGGCGAACAGGTGGTCGCCCAGGTCGACCGTGCTCTTGAAGGCGGCGAGGGACTCGTCGCCGACCTCCGCGAGGGACAGCATGATCTGGAGACGCTCGCCCTCGCCGTCCTGGATCGAGGCGAAGCACAGCTTGCCGGTGTTGCGGATGAAGACCACGCGGCCGGCGACGCCGACCACGTCCTGCGTCTCCTCGCCGTCCTCGAGCCCCGCGTACGCGGCCTTGACCTCGGCGATCTCGTGCGTGCGGTCCACGGTGACCGGGTACGCCTCGCCGCCGTTCGCGATGAGGCGGTCGCGCTTCTCGCGACGCACGCGCATCTGCTCGGGGATGTCGTCGATGGTCTCGGGGGCGGGCGCGGTCTGCTCAGTCACGCGGGCAATTCTACGTGCCGCCTCTCCCCCTGACAGTCAGGACGGAGTTCGCGACGACGCACCGGGGATTCGGGGCCCAACGGGCCCGACACGCCGCGGAACCGGGACCGACTCCGTTGGGATTGTCAGGGGGTCGGGGGCGAGGCGAGGTCCAGGCCCAGGTCCACGATGGGGCTCGAGTGCGTGAGCGCGCCGACCGACATGAAGTCCACCCCGGTCGCGGCCACGTCACGCACGTTCGCGAGCGTGAGGCCGCCCGTGGCCTCGAGCCAGACCTTCCCGGTGCCCGCCTCGCCCGCGCGGACGTCCGCGACCAGCGCGCGCATCGTCTCCGGGGGCATGTTGTCGAGCATGAGGAACCGCGCGCCGGCGGCGACCGCCTCGCGCGCCTGGACCGCGTCCTCGACCTCGACCTGCACCGGGACATCGGGGTAGGCGTCGCCGATGCGCGCGATCGCCGCCGCGACCGAGCCCGCCGCGACGATGTGGTTGTCCTTGACCATCGCGCAGTCGAACAGGCCCATGCGCTTGTTCACGCCGCCGCCCACACGGACCGCGTACTTCTCGATCTCTCGCAGGCCCGGGGTGGTCTTGCGCGTGTCGAGCACGTGGGCGCCCGTGCCCTCGAGAGCATCGACCCAGCGGCGGGTGTGGGTCGCGACGCCCGAGGCTCGGGACATGAGGTTGAGCAGCGTGCGCTCGGCGATGAGGACCACGTGCCCCGGACCCTCGAGCCTCGCGATCACCGCGCCCGGCGCGAGCCGGTCGCCGTCCGCGGCCTCGAGCACGATGCCGGGCACGGGGAGGTCGTGACGCGCGGCGACCTGGCGCATCGTCTCCTCGATCGCGTCGACCCCCGCGAGCACGCAGGCCTCGCGCGCGGCGACCACGCCGGCGACGCGCGTGTCGGACGGGATCGTCGACTGCGTGGTGACGTCGCGGCCGGGATATCCGCCCAGGTCCTCGTCGAGGGAGAGGCGCACGATGCGCGCGAGCGCCTCGCGGTCGAGCGGCGCCGGTGCGGCCGCCGCGAGCGCGACCTCCTCGGGATGCGGGGTGCGGGTCATGCGCCCATCGTGGCATGCGCGGGACTCTGGGCCTCGTGGGCATATACCCCCGAGGGGTATGCTGAGGGGACGCCGAGAGCACCTGGGAGGACTGCCATGGCCGAGATCCACCTGAGCCCCGAGGACATGGACCCCGTGGTCAAGCGTCTGCGCCGCGCGCACGGCCAGCTGGCCGGCGTGCTGAAGATGATCGAGGACGGCCGCGAGTGCGCCGACGTCGTGACGCAGCTCGCAGCAGTCTCCAAGGCGATCGACCGCGCCGGCTTCACCATGATCGCGACCGGCCTCGAGCAGTGCGTGCGCTCCGACGAGGACACCGCGGAGGCCAAGGAGCGCCTCCAGAAGATGTTCATGTCGCTCGCCTGAGCCCAACACCGCCCGGCCTGCGGGCGCTGGGCCGTCTCTGTAGCGCCCCTAACCTTGACACGCGTCCCGTTTGTCCCACTATTCTCCCGAATACGCGGCATGATGCCGTGATCGTCGTGCACGCACGCGAGGGGCTCGGGGGGTGCCATGCAACGTGTGGTCGGGCTGGATGCGATCAGGTTCATCTGCGCGCTCGTGGTGGCGCTGTTCCATTTCCACTATGCGGTCGGCGCGTCGCTCTCGCCGCTCATCGGGTCGACCTTGGGCGAAGGCCTCGACACCGTGCTGGCGAACTCCTTCAACGGGCCCGCCGCGGTGGCCGTCTTCTTCGTGCTGAGCGGGTTCGTCATCCACCTTCCCCAGGCGCGGGGCCGCAAGCTCGATGTGGCGCAGTTCGCCGCGCGCCGGGGCCTGCGCATCGTGCCGCCGATCCTGGCGTTCATGCTCCTCTCCGCCCTCCTCGGCACCGTGCCGCCCCACTTCGACTGGATGCGCACGATCCTCTGGAGCGTCATCTGCGAGCTCGGGTTCTACGCGGTATACCCGCTGCTCGTCCGCACGCGGATCCGCATGCACTGGATCGCCGTGGGTTCGCTCGTCATCGCGGCGCTCGTCACGGTCGTCGGCTACCACGCGATCGTGGACGGCGACCTCGAGTACTTCGTCTTCGGCTGGTGGACGCCGGTGGTGGGCCTGCCGATCTGGCTGCTCGGCGCGGTGCTCGCGGAGCACTACACGGACCTGCCGGTGCTGAGCACCCGCGCCCTGCGAGGGGTGCGCGCCGCGGTCGTCGTCTCGAGCGTGATCCTGCTGATGGTGAAGTTCCATGGCGGCCAGTTCGTCGGACCGCTGGCGAGCAACCTCTTCCTGCTCACGTTGTACTCGATCCCGCTCGCCGCATGGATCGGGCTCGAGGCGGTCTACCACTCGGCTGCAACCACGCACTCCCGCACCCTCACCGCCCTCGATCGAGCCGGCGCGGCGAGCTACTCCCTGTACCTGGTCCACTCGCTCGTCCTCACGACAGTCGGCGTCTCGACGCTCACCGGCGGCCTGACCGACCTCGTGCTGTACGCGTGCGGGACAGCTGCCGCGACCGTCGCCTTCTACCTTGCGGTCGAGCGCCCCTCGGTCCGGCTGGCGCACCGCACCGGCCGCGCGCTCGCCGAGCGGCACGCCGCCAGGCAAGCGCCAGATGCGGAGCCGGAGCCCGAGCCGACCGCGTGAGGCAAGGCCGGCGCTGCGCGGGGCGTCGCCGTAGCATGAAGGTACGCGGCGCGCCGCATCGTCCCCGTGAGAGAAGCCTCGGGACCAAGGTCGGAATATACCCCCGGGGGTATCTGTTAGCCTGGTTCACGAACTTTCGACGGAAGGACATCGCATGCGCATCCTGGTGATCGGTGGAGTGGCGGGCGGCATGAGCGCCGCGGCCCGGGCACGCCGGCTCAACGAGCAGGCCGAGATCATCGTGTTCGAGAAGGGCAGGTACGTCTCCTTCGCGAACTGCGGGCTCCCGTACCACGTGGGCGGCGAGATCGAGCAGGACTCGTACCTGCTGCTCCACTCCCCCGCGTCCCTCAAGGCCGAGCTCGACCTCGACGTGCGCATCGAGCACGAGGTCATCAGCATCGACCGCGAGGCGCAGACCGTCCTGGTCGCGACGCCCGCCGGCACCGAGACCTTCGAGTACGACGCGCTGGTGCTGTCGCCCGGCGCGGACGCCATCGTCCCGCCCATCCCCGGCGTCGACCTCCCCGAGGTCACCCACCTCCGCACCGTCGACGAGGCGCGCGAGCTCGCTGCCCGCACCGCGACCGCGAAGCGCGCCGTCGTCATGGGCGCCGGCTTCATCGGCCTCGAGACGGCCGAGGCCTTCCGCCACCGCGGCCTCGAGGTCACGCTCGTCGAGCTCGCCCCGCAGGTGCTCCCGCCGCTCGCGCCCGAGATGAGCGCGCTCGTCGAGAAGGAGCTCGCGTCGCACGGCGTCGACGTCCGCACCGGCGTCGCCGCGACGGGCATCCGCGCGGGCGGGGACGATGCGGCGGTCACCGTGACGCTCGGCGACGGCACCGAGGTGCCGGCCGACATCGTCGTGATGTCGGTGGGCGTGAAGCCCAATACGGCGCTCGCCGCCGAGGCCGGCCTCGAGCTCACCGAGCGCGGCGCGATCCTCGTGGACGCGCAGCAGCAGACCTCCGACCCGCACATCTGGGCCGCCGGCGACGCGATCGCCGTGCGCCACGGCGTCACCGGCCAGGTGGGCCCGGTGCCGCTCGCGGGACCCGCGAACCGCCAGGGCCGCCGCGCCGCCGACTCGATCATGGGCCGCGTCGACCAGGCGCAGCCCGTGCTGGGCACCGCCATCGTCCGCGCCTTCGGCCTCACCGCCGCGATGACGGGCGCGTCGCCGCGCATGCTCGACCAGGCGGGCATCGAGTACTTCGTGGTCCACACCCACCCGGGCAACCACGCCGGCTACTACCCCGGCTCGCAGATCCTCCACCTCATGGGCGTCTTCTCGCCCGACGGCAAGCTGCTCGGCGCGCAGGCCGTGGGCCCCGACGGCGCCGACAAGCGCATCGACGTGCTCGCGACCGCCCTGCGTGCGGGCATGGACGTCGACGACATCGCGGAGCTCGAGCTCGCGTACGCGCCGCCGTTCGGCTCCGCGAAGGACCCGGTCAACATGCTCGGCTTCCTGGCCCAGAACGTCGTCAACGGCACCACCAAGACGTGGCGCTTCCAGGACCTCGACTGGGCCCGCGAGAACGCGCTGCTCATCGACGTCCGCTCGGAGCGCGAGTACGCCATGGGCCACCTGCCCGAGGCGCTCAACCTCCCGCACACGCACATCCGCGAGTACATCGAGGGCGTCAAGCAGATGGCCGCCGGCCGTCCGGTGCGCGTCCTGTGCGCGTCGGGCGTGCGCTCCTACTACGCGCACCGCGTGCTGGCGCAGCACGGCCTCGACTCCGCGACGCTCGACGGCGGCATGTTCACGCTCGTCGAGGCGGTGCCCGGCCTCGAGCTCGCGACGGGGGCGTTCCAGCCGGCGAACGCCTGACCCTCCGCGACGGCCCGACAGCGGCAACGGATCTCGAGCCGACACGCCGCATCGTCCCCCCTGGGGGCGGTGCGGCGTCGGCGTGTCGGGACCAGCTCCGTTGCGGCTGTCGGGGCGGAGCGGGCGACCGCGCCGCTACTCGCCCAGCTCGAGCGGCGCCTTCGCGAACACCAGCGTGCCGTCGGGGTCCAGCCGTGCCGCGAGCCGCACGGACCAGGCGTCGTCGGTCGCAGGGAAGTCGGCGCGCTGATGCCCGCCGCGGGACTCCTCGCGCAGGAGCGCCGCCTCGCACAGCACCGATGCCGCCGCGACGATGTTGGTGGTCTCCCACTCGGCCACCTGCGGCACCACCGTGGCGACCGGCTCGGTGTGGAACCGCGCCCGGATGCGGTCCAGCCGCGCGACCGCATCGTCCAACCCGTCGCCGTCGCGGACCGGACCCGCGCCCTCGTGCGCGATGGCCTGGACGCGCGGGCGCATCGTCGCCGGGACCAGCGCGGACTCGCCCACCCGCTCGACGGGCTCGAGCTGCGGGAGCACGCCGTCCGCGACCATCGCGGCGGCATCCCGCGCCGCCCGTCGCGCGAACACGAGCCCCTCGAGCAGCGAGTTCGACGCGAGTCGGTTGGCGCCGTGGACCCCCGTGCAGGCCGCCTCGCCGATCGCGTAGAGGCCCTTCTGCGTGGAGCGCCCGTGAAGGTCGGTGAGGATGCCGCCGGAGTGGAAGTGCTGCGCGGGCGCGACCGGGATCAGGTCGTTCGCCATGTCGAGGCCGTGCTCCTGGAGCGAGGCCCAGATGGACGGGAAGCGACGCTTGAGGAAGCCGCGCTCGAGGTGGCGGCAGTCGAGGAAGACGGAGTCCGCGTCCTCCTCGCGCATCGCGTCGACGATGTTGCGGCTCACCACGTCGCGGGGCGCGAGCTCCGCGAGCTCGTGGCGGCCCACCATGAAGCGCTCGCCGGCGCCGTTGAGGAGGTAGGCGCCCTCGCCGCGGACCGCCTCGGAGATGAGGGGCAGCTGGCCGCGCGCGTTGGCGCCCTGCCACAGCACGGTGGGGTGGAACTGGACGAACTCGACGTCCGCGACCGCCGCGCCGGCCCGCAGGGCGGTGGCGAGCCCGTCGCCCGTGGAGGACGCGGGGTTGGTGGACGAGCGGAACACCTGCCCGATGCCCCCGGTCGCGAACACGACGGCCTTCGCGAGCGCTGCACCGACGCCGTCGCGCGAGCCCTCCCCGATCACGTGGATGGTCGCGCCGCACACGGGGCCCGGGCGGCCGTCGGCGTCGGGAGCGCCCGTGAGGAGGTCGACCACCATCGCGTGCTCGATCACCTCGATGCCGGGGTCGTTGCGGATCGCCTCGAGCTGCTCGACCAGGGCGCGGGACACCTCGGCACCGGTGGCGTCGCCGCCCGCGTGCACGATGCGGTCGCGGTGGTGGCCGCCCTCGCGCGTGAGCGTGAGGTCGCCGTTGGGCCCGGTGTCGAACTGCGCGCCGCGGCGCAGCAGCTTGCGGATCGAGTGCGGCCCCTCCGTGACGAGGACCCGCACGGCCTCCTCTGAGCACAGCCCCACCCCGGCGACGAGCGTGTCCTCGAGATGCTCCTCGGGGGTGTCCTCCGGGTCGAGCGCCGCCGCGATGCCGCCCTGCGCCCACACCGTGCTGCCCGACGACAGGAGGCCCTTGGTCACCACGAGCACCCGGTCCACGCGCTCGCGCAGGTCCAGCGCGGTGGTGAGCCCGGCGATGCCGGACCCCACCACGATGACGTCGGTCTCGATGGTCCAGCCGGGCTGAGGCGCGGCGAGGCTGCGCACGAAGGCGGTCATGAACGTCAGGTTACCGGCGCCGATGCGGGACCCCGGCACCCCGCCACACGCGGCTCCGCCACACGAACGCGGGCGGATACGGGTGTTTCGGTCATCGGCCCGCGCAACACACCGACGACACGCCGAGCGGTGTGTGGCGGAGCCGCGATCTGGTGTGGCGGAGCCGCGGGCTAGGAGGGGTACGCGTCCCAGCCCTGCGTGTGGAACCCATGCACCGGGAGGCCCGAGGGCTCGAGGCCGGCGGCGTTGTCCGGCACGAGCCCGGGCTCGTCGGAGAGCTGCACGACGCGGTTGGCCGCGTCGACGAAGACCACGTGCGGCTCGAAGGTCCGCGCCTCGGCATCCGCGAGCATGCCGTAGCCGATGATGATCACCAGGTCGCCCTCGGTGATGAGGTGCGCGGCCGCGCCGTTGATGCACAGCACGCCCGAGCCCCGCTCTCCGGGGATCGCGTAGGTGGTGAGCCGCGCGCCGTTGGTGACGTCGACGATGTCCACCTGCTGGCCGGGCAGCAGGTCCGCCGCCTCCATGAGGTCGACGTCGATGGTGACGGAGCCCACGTAGTGGAGGTCCGCCTGGGTCACGGTGGCCCGGTGGATCTTGGAGATCATCATCGGGCGCTGGAGCGAGGTCATGAGTTGCCTTCTGATTCTGGACAGCACGAACGGAGTTCGCCGTGACACGCCGGGGATCGGGTCACGATGCGCGGGCCGGCCCGGCGTGTCGGGACCAGCTCCGTTGGGGCTGTCGGGCGGGATGGGCGGGAAGCGTCAGGCGAACCGCGTCACCAGGTTGTCGATGAGCCGGGTCTCGCCCACGCGGGCGGCGACGGCGAGCACCGCCTCTCCACGGTAGCCCTCGGGCACCACGTCGGCGGTCACGGGGTCCTGGAACTCGAGATAGTCGACCTCGACGCCCGGCTCGGAGGCGAGCACCGCGCGCCCGACCGCGAGCGCCGCGGACACCCCGTCGCCCGACCGGACCGCCGCATCGGCCTCGCGCAGCGCCGCCGAGAGGGCGAGCGCGCTCTCCCGCTCGGCCGGCGACAGGAACACGTTGCGCGAGGACAGCGCCAGGCCGTCCTTGTCGCGGACGGTGGGCACGGCCACCACCTGGACGGGGAAGTTGAGGTCGCGCACCATGGTCCGCACGGCGATGACCTGCTGCGCGTCCTTCTGCCCGAAGAACGCGAGGTCCGGCTGGGTGAGGTTGAGCAGCTTCGCCACGACGGTGAGCACGCCGTCGAAGTGCCCGGGACGATGCGCTCCCTCGAAGACCTCGCCGATCGCGCCGGCGGAGACGGTCACCACGGGCTCGCCCCCGGCGTACACCTCCTCGACCGACGGCGCGAAGACCACGTCCACGCCGAGCGGCTCGAGCAGCGCGCAGTCCTCGTCGAGCGTGCGCGGGTAGCGGTCCAGGTCGTCGGCGTCGTCGAACTGGAGAGGGTTGACGAAGATGGTCACCACCACCTCGTCGGCCGCCTCGCGTGCCGCGCGCACGAGCGCCAGATGGCCCTCGTGCAGCGCCCCCATGGTCATGACGACGGCCCGCGACGCGCGGTCCCCCTCACGCCTGGAGGGCCGCGTCGCGGTCCCTCGGAGGTCGCTCGCCGTGTGGACGATGCGCATCAATCTCCCATTCCGTCGGTGCCGAGCGTCGCGATGAGGTCGGCGTACTGCGCGGGGCCGATGCGGCCGCCGCTGAGCGCCAGGTCTGCCGTGGCGCGCGCCATGGCACGATACGCGAAAAGCGCCTCGGGCTGCCCCTCGAGCGCCCGCAGGTGCGCAGCGACCGTGCCCGCGTCGCCGCGAACCACGGGTCCCGTCAGAGTGGAGACGGCGCCCGGCGCGTCGCGCAGCGCGCCGTCGACGGACGCGTGGATGAGCGGCCCGAGCACGCGCGCCGGCTCCTCGATGCCGATGCGCGCGAGCACGCCGCTCGCCTGCGCGACGGCCGTGACCACGTGGTTCGCGCCGTGCACCAGGGCCGCGTGGTAGAGCGGGCGGTCCCACTCCTCGACCACCACGGGCTCGCCGCCCATCTCGACCACGAGCGCCTGGGCGATCGGCAGCATGCCGGGCGGCGCGGTCACGGCGAACACGGCGTCCGTCAGCCGCGAGCGGTCCATCGACGTGCCGGTGAAGGTCATCGCAGGGTGGATCGCGAGCGGCACGATGCCGGCGGCTCCCGACTGCGCGAGCACGTCGATCCCGTGCCGGCCGGACGTGTGCACCACCAGCTGACCCGGGCGCCACGCCTCGACCTTGGCGAGGCCGGCCGCGACGGGGCCGATCGCATCGTCCGGGACGGTGAGCAGCACCAGCTCCGCGGCGCGCACCACCTCGTCGGGGTCGGCGACCGGGACACCCGGCAGGAGCGCGTCGATGCGCGACAGCGTCGCGTCGGAGACACCCGACGCGGCGACGATCTCATGACCGGCCTCGCGCAGCGCGGCGGCGAGCACCGCGCCCACGCGGCCTGCCCCGACCACGCCGATGCGCAGGCGGCCGGGCCGCCGGGTGTTGCCGTTGACCGCGTGTCCGCGGACGTCATCCATGCGGGTCTCCTTCGGGAGAGGCGGGCGCCAGGCCCACCGCCGTCATCCATTGCTCGGGGGTCTGGCGCCTCCTGCCCTCGCGGGCCCTCGTGGCCTGCGCGTCGAGCAACGCGATCGCGTCGTCGAGGTCCAGGTGCGCCGCGACCGGCGTGACGGGCCCCGCGGTCGAGTGGACCTCGACGTTCGCGAGGCGCAGCGAGCGGCGCACGGGACCCTGGGTCAGGCCCAGCGACTGGGTGCGCTCGTGGGGGACGATCACGAGCTCGCGCGACCAGCGGCCGCGCCGGATGAGCAGCGCTCGCTCGGTCGCGCGCACACCGCGGAAGCGCCACTGGAGCGGGTCGAGCCGGCGAGCGCGCTCGGGGCTGGTGAGGAAGCCGCCCTCGGAGCCGGTGCCGTGCAGCGCGAATCCGAGCGTGCCGTACGGGTCGGGCTCGCCGAGGTCGGGCAGGACCAGCCACACCGCGGTGAGGGCCTCCTCGCGCGTGGCGACCGGGTGCAGCACCGACACGGCCTCGTCCGTGGCGCCGTAGCCGGCGACGTTGAGCGTGATGCGCCACCAGTCCTGACCGCGCCACAGCGGCGGCTGGTGCAGGCGGATCGCCTGGACGCGGCCCGGGGGCACCGTCTGGCGCCGCGTCTCCATGAGGCCGTGCCGCAGCCGCAGCCCGTCCGCCGACAGCGCCGCGGTGAAGCCGAAGCCGCCGTTGATGCGCGTCCAGAAGAACCCGAGCAGCGCGCCCAGCGCACCGATGATCGCGAACAGGCTGGTACCGATGGCGGCGAGAAGGCCGCCCAGCACGTCGACCTTGAGGAACACGGTGGCGAGGAGCCCCGTGAGCGGCGCGAGCAGCACGAAGATCGCGGGGCCGGAGAACAGCGTCGAGAGCACGAGCCTCCCGAGCGGGACGCGGTACACCTCGCGCTCCTCCGCCGCCGCGACAGCGGTCCGGACCCGCTCGCGACCCGACAGCACGTCCTCGGGACGCTCGAACGCGCGGGCCCGGTCGGCCGCGAGGTCGCGGAATGACGATGCGCCCGCGACGCCCGCATCGTCCCCACCGTCGGCGGGAGCCGGCGGCTCCTGGTCGCCTTCCTTGAGCCCCGCGGCGAGGTAGAGGATCTCGTTGCGCAGCGCCTCCGCGTCGCCCAGGCGCAGGAACTTGAGCTCGATGCCCGAACCCTCGCCGCCCGCGACCTGGACCGAGAGCGCCGCGAAGCCGAACAGCCGCGCGAGCAGCGGCTGCACCACGTCGACCGCCTGGAGCCGGTCGAGCCGCGCCTGGCGCTGCTGCTGGGTGACGATGCCGCGGCGCAGGTAGACCGCGTCGTCCCCGATGCGGAACTCGGTGCGGCGCCACTGCCACACCGAGATCGCGAGCGTGGCGGCGAAGCCGAGCGCGGCGGCGATGGCGAGCCCGACCAGCGGGAACTGGTCGAGGAAGTCCCAGCCGCCCTCGTCTCCCGCGACCCAGTCCGGGAGCCGCTGATGGATGAGGTACGCGAAGATGAGGCCGAGCACGGCCCAGCCGCCGAGCAGCGGCGACACCGGGTGGAGGCGCGTCCACTCGCGAGGGGCCCGGTAGACCGAGCCGTCGACGCTCACAGACCCGCCAGCCGTGCCTCGCCGCGTGTGGTGAGGCGGTCACGGAGGCGCGCGGCCTCCTCCGCGGGCACCCCCGCGATCGAGGCGTCCGTGCCGGGAGAGGCGGTGTGGAGCTGCACCGTCGCGATGCCGAGGGCGCGGTCGAGCGGACCGGCCTTGACGTCGACGAACTGCATGCGCCCGTACGGCACCACCGTGACGGAGCGGAACATGCGGCCCTTGCGCACCAGGAGGTCGTCCTCCCCCTCCGCCCATGCGTGGGCGCCCACCTGGCGGACGATCACCCAGGCGACCCACGCGCCGATCGCCAGGATCGCGATGGACCCGAGGAGGAACCATGGCTCGCCCGTCGCGAGCGCGACCACGAGGCTCGCGAGCACGAGCAGGCCGAACACGATCCCCGCGGGGACGAGCCGCGCGGTGATGAGCCTGCGGGAGACCGGGACCCACGGAGCAGCGGCGTTCTCGTACCAGCTCATGACTTCAGTGTGCCAGGGGTGGACCGCGGCCCGGCACCCGCGACGCGCCCTCCTCGGCGGACGCGTGTCAGGCCGGCGCGGAGCCGCCCTCGTTGTCGTCGTCGCGGCTGTCCTTGCACCAGTGCTCGGCGATCAGCGCCGCAGCCACGAGCACGAGCCCGCCGAGCACCGCGACGAACGCCGAGATCGCCACCTCGCGCCGCGGCGCATGCGACCACTCGAGCGCGATCGCGAGGCCGTAGCCCGCGAAGGCGCCCGCGATGATCGAGCCCGTGTAGGCGCACGCCTGCGCGAGCACCGCGGTCCGCGCGGCGCGCAGCCCGCTGAGCCCCGGGTTCTTGCCGCGTCGGTACTGCCGCACCGCCCAGCCGAGCCAGAGCACGAGCACCCCCACGAGGCCCGCGACCACGAGCACCGTCCAGGGCACCGCGAGGGGCGTCGAGCCGGACGCGACGGCCATGCGGGCGATCGCCCACGCCACGAGCCCCATCACGGAGGCGAGCACGACGAGGCGTGTGCGGCTCAGCGGGGTCATCGCGACCTCGCTGCCGCCCGGGCGCCCATGCCGTTCACGCCTGGGGGTTCGCGCTCTCCTGCGCCGCTGGCCAGCGCTCCGCCACGAGCTCGACGCCGTCGGTGCCGATCGCCGCCGCGAGGTCGCCGATGCGGCCCGCGCCCGGGAGCTCGAAGTCGGGGGCGAGCGTCGCCCACGGCTGGAGCACGAACGCCCGCTCGGCCGCGCGCGGGTGCGGGACCTTCAGATCGTCGGCGTCGAGAGTCATCGCGTCGTACGCGAGCACGTCGATGTCCAGCGTCCGCGGACCGTTCTCCTCACGCCGCTCACGTCCGTGGAGGACCTCGACGCCCTGGCACGCGGCGAGCAGCGCGCGCGGCGCGAGCGCGGTCTCGACCGCGACGACGACGTTGAGGAAGTCGGCCTGCTCGGGTCCGCCCACAGGGCGCGTGCGGAACAGCGAGGAGGCTCGCAGCACCTCGATGCCCGGGATGCGGTGCAGCTCCCACAGCGCCTCACGGAAGGACGTGTCGACGTCGCCGATGTTGCCCCCGAGGCCCAGGTAGGCGGTCACGGGCTGAAGGGGCTGCGCGTCCGCGGGGTCGCCCGAGCGCGGCGCGGGGGCGAACGGGTCGCCCGAGCCGCCCGCCGACGAGCCGATGCGCTTGTCCGCCCACAGCGTGCCCGAGCGCAGGTCGCGGCGGATCTTCACCATGACGTCGCGGAACTCGACGTGCAGCGGGGCCTGCGGCTTGTGGACGATGACGTCCACCGCCTGCACGCCGGGCATCTCGAGGATCGCGCGCGCGATGTGCTCGGCGACGGTCTCGAGCAGGTCGGAGGGATCGCCGCCGAGCACCTCGGCGGTGCGGTCGGCGATCTCCGAGTAGTTGACGGTGCGGAGCAGATCGTCCTTGTCGGCCGCGATGCGCGTGGACACGTGGGCCACCACATCGGCGAGGAACAGCTGCCCCGACTCCTTCTCCGGGGCGTAGACCCCGTGGAAGCCGGTGACACGAATGCCCTGGACGATGATCTGGTCGAGCTCGATCCCGTCCTTGAGGTACGGGGTGATGGTCGGCGTCGTCATGAGGCCCATCCTTCCGGTCGACGTGCGTTCTCCCAAGCCGACACGACGCGCGTCGCGTCGACAGCCGCTGCCGCATCGTGCACCCGCACCGCCCAGGCGCCGTGCGCGGCTGCCAGGGAGGTCACCGCGGTGGTGGCGTGCTCGCGCATCGTCGGGTCGCCGGCGTCCACGCCCGGGCGCGCGATCGCGGCGCCGAGGAAGCGCTTGCGGCTCGCGCCCACCAGCACGCGGTGCCCGCGCGACCATGCGTCGAGGTTCGCGAGCAGCGGCCAGTTCGAGTCCGTCACCTTGGAGAAGCCCAGGCCCGGGTCGAGGACGATGCGCTCCTCGCGGACGCCCGCGGCGACGAGGGCGTCGACGCGCGCGGCGAGCTCGTCGCCCACCTCGCGCACGACGTCCGCGTACTCGTCGCGGTGGTCCATCTCCGTGGAGTGGGCGCGCCAGTGCATGGCGATGAAGTCGACGGCGAGGTCGGCGACGGTCGCGGCCATCGCATCGTCCGCGAGCCCGCCCGAGACGTCGTTGACGATGCTCGCGCCGGCCTCGACGGCGGCGCGCGCGGTCGCGGCGTTCATGGTGTCGATGCTCGTCGCGACGCCGGCCTGTGCGAGCGCGCGGATGACCGGCACGACGCGGCGCTGCTCCTCCTCGACGGTGACGCGCGCGGCGCCCGGGCGGGTGGACTCGCCGCCCACGTCGACCAGGTCCGCGCCGTCGTGCGCGAGCTGCACGCCGCGCGCGATCGCCGCGTCGAGCTCGGCGTACATGCCGCCGTCGCTGAAGCTGTCCGGAGTGACGTTGAGGATCCCCATGACCAGCGTCATGTCCGGCGACCTCCTACTTGCCGACGATGAGGCTCATCGCCTCGGCGCGCGTCGCGGCGTCCCGCATGATCCCGCGGACCGCGCTGGTGACCGTGCGCGAGCCGGGCTTGCGGACGCCGCGCATCGACATGCACAGGTGCTCGGCCTCGACCACGACGATCACGCCGCGCGCACCGAGCTCGTCCACGAGCGCATCGGCCACCTGCGTGGTGAGCCGCTCCTGCACCTGGGGGCGCTTGGCGTAGACGTCGACCAGGCGCGCGAGCTTGGAGAGCCCGGTGATGCGGCCGTCCGTGCCGGGGATGTACGCGACGTGCGCGACGCCGTGGAACGGCACCAGGTGGTGCTCGCACATCGAGTACAGCTCGATGTCCTTGACCAGGATCATCTCCTCGTGGCCCAGCTCGAAGACCGCGCTGAGGACGTCCGCCGGGTCCTCATGGAGGCCCCTGAAGAACTCCTCGTACGCGCGCGCCACCCGGCTGGGGGTGTCCTTGAGCCCGTCGCGGTCCGGGTCCTCGCCGACGGCGGCCAGGATCTCCCTGACGGCGCTCTCGATCCGCGGCTTGTCGACCGGCACCGTCACTGGTCCTTCGGCTCGACCAGCTCGGGCGCCGGGACGGCGTCCTCTTCGCCTGCGGGGGCGCCGGCGGGTACCTCGGCGGGCGCCGCATCGTCCGTCGCCACGGCCTTGGCGGGCGCCTCGATGGCGCCGCCCTTGGCGGTCGCGGGGGCGGCCTCGATCCAGCGACCGGAGATCCACTCGTCGCGCGCGGTGATCTTCTCGACGTCGGCGAAGATCTCCGCGAGCTCGGTCTCGCCGAGCGTCTCCTTCTCGAGCAGCGCCGCGGCAAGGGCGTCGAGCACCGCACGGTTCTGCGTCAGCGCGATCGTCGCCTCCGCCATCGCGTTGTCGAGCAGTCCCCGGACCTCCTGGTCGACGGTCGACGCGACGGACTCGGAGTACTCGCGGCCGTGGCCCATGTCGCGGCCCAGGAACACCTCGCCCGAGCTGCCGGTGAGCCGCACGGAGCCCACCTTGGTGGACATGCCGTACTCGGTCACCATCTGCTTGGCGATCTCGGTGGCCTGCTGGATGTCGTTGCTCGCGCCCGTCGACGGGTCGCCGAAGATCAGCTCCTCCGCGATGCGGCCGCCCATCGCGTACGCGAGGTTGTCGAGCAGCTGGTTGCGCGTCTTGGAGTAGCGGTCCTCCTGCGGCATCACCATCGTGTACCCGAGGGCGCGGCCGCGGGGCAGGATGGTCACCTTGGTGACGGGGTCCGTGTGGCGCATGGCCGCGGCGACCAGGGCGTGGCCGCCCTCGTGATACGCCGTGACCGTCTTGTCGTGGTCGTTCATCACGCGGGTGCGCTTCTGCGGGCCGGCGATGACGCGGTCGATCGCCTCGTCCATCTCGTCGGGGCCGATGAGCTGCTTCTCGCGGCGCGCCGTGAGCAGCGCGGCCTCGTTGAGGACGTTCGCGAGGTCCGCGCCGGTGAAGCCGGGCGTGCGGCGGGCCAGGGCGTCGAGGTCCACCTCGGGCGAGATGGGCTTGCCCTTGGCGTGCACCTCGAGCACCTTGACGCGGCCCTTGAGGTCGGGGGCGTCGACGCCCACCTGGCGGTCGAAGCGTCCGGGCCTGAGAAGGGCGGGGTCGAGGATGTCGGGGCGGTTGGTCGCCGCGATCATGATGATGTTGGTGTGGATGTCGAAGCCGTCCATCTCGACCAGCATCTGGTTGAGGGTCTGCTCGCGCTCGTCGTGACCGCCGCCCATGCCGGCGCCGCGGTGGCGACCGACGGCGTCGATCTCGTCGACGAAGATGATCGCGGGGCTGTTCTTCTTGGCCTGCTCGAACAGGTCGCGCACGCGGCTCGCACCGACACCGACGAACATCTCGACGAAGTCGGACCCGGAGATGCTGAAGAAGGGCACGCCGGCCTCACCAGCGACGGCGCGCGCGAGCAGCGTCTTGCCGGTGCCGGGCGGGCCGTAGAGCAGGACGCCCTTGGGGATCTTGGCGCCCACGGCCTGGAACTTGGCCGGGTTCTCGAGGAACTCCTCGATCTCCTTGAGCTCCTCGACCGCCTCGTCCACGCCCGCGACGTCCTCGAACTTCACGGTCGGGGTGTCGGGCGTCACCATCGACGCCTTCGACTTGCCGAAGCTCATGAGGCGGCCGCCACCGCCGCCCTGCATGTTCGACATGAGGAACCAGAACAGGCCCACGAGCAGCAGGATCGGGAGGAACGTGAACGCGATCGACGCCCAGATCGAGCTCTGCGGCACCTCGGAGTTGTAGCCCTGGGCCGGGTCGGCGGCCTTGACGGCGTCGACGATCTCCTGGCCCTGGGGCTCGACGTAGAAGAACTCGACCTTGCCGCGGTAGTCCGCCCACTCCTCGGGCGTGCCCTCCGGGAAGTCCTCGGAGTCGATCAGGGTGATCTCGACGCGCTGATCGCCGTCGACGATCTTGACCTGGTCGGCGACCTGCTGCTCGAGCATGTCGAGACCGACCGATGTGTCGACCTGCTGCGTGCGCGGCGAGAGCAGCCCGGACACGACCCAGGCGACGAGCAGCGCCGCGGCGACATAGAAGATGATCAGGCGGATGTTGAGGACGTTCTTCATCGTGCCCCCGACTCTACGCGCTGGCTCAGACCGAACGTAAAGGTTTCGCTCACGGCGTGCCCCTCGCCCTCTACCTGCGGCTCCGCCACACCGATTCACGGCTCCGCCACACACCGCTCGGCGTGTCGCCGGCGAGTCGGCTCCTGTGCGCCTGGCCTGGGTCTCACCACGTCGTCCTTGTGTGGCGGAGCCGCGAGCCGACAGGGCCGGACTACCGCGTCAGGACCCGGAGGACCTCGCGCACGACACCTTCGATGTCTCCCATGACCTCGCGGTAGGTGAACCTGAGCGCCGGGAGCTTGGCCGCGAGGCATGCGCGATCCCTGCGCTTGTCCTCCGCGACATCCGCGGGCGAGCTGTGGTGCTCGTCGCCGTCCGTCTGCACCACGATGCGCCCCTCCACGAGGAGGTCGACGCGCCCTGCGCCGGGGACACGGGCCTGGCTTCGCACGCTGAGGCCCGCCTCGACGAGCGCGACTCGCACGATCGTCTCGAGCAGGGACTCCGAGGCACCGTCCGCCATCTCGTAGAGCCACCGGCGCCGGACCGGGTCGGTGAGCGCGAATCGCAGGATGTCGGCCCGGGAGATCATCCCCCGGTGCAGAGCGGCATCGACCGCGACGATCTGCTGCATCCGGTCCGCGCACCGCCCGAGCATGTCGAGTCCGAAAGCGATGCGGTTGGTCGGGAGCCCCGCAACGGGGTCGAGCCGGTGCAGCACCAGCCCGTCGCTCGGTCGCCGGTCCGTCGCCCGGCGCGCGCGATCGCGCGGCACCACCAGATGAACGATGCCGTCGCGCGCGATGACCGGGAGCTTGTGCGCCTCGCACATCGAGGTGCAGCACAGCGAAGCCCGGTACGACGCCCGAAGGATCGCCGCGCGCGTTGCGTTCGGGAGCGCGTAGCACCCTCGCAAGGGGCGGTGGATCATCCCTCGCGCCACCGCCCGCCGGACCTCGTTCTCCGAGGCTCCCGCCGTGAGCAGCGCTTCGAGGCGTGCCGCGCCGCCCTCTCGAGCCAGGAATCCCAGGACATCCATGCCCGGACCTTGCTGCAAGAGGTCCGAGCTCGGGGCATCGCCCGGGCGCACCTGTGGACGAGGCAGGCCTCGAGGCGGTCTGTGGATTCGCCCACCATCGCGGCTCCGCCACACCGCGACAGGCGCGAGCTCAACGAATCCGCTGATATCGGCACGACACGCCGATGACACGCCGAGCGACGTGTGGCGGAGCCGCGAATCCGTGTGGCGGAGCCGCAGCAGAGTCGGGACGGGTTACTTGTCCGCGTAGACCTCGGGCTTGAGCACCGCCACGAACGGCAGCGTGCGGTAGTCCTCCGCGAAGTCCAGGCCGTAGCCCACGACGAACTGGTTCGGGATGTCGAAGCCCAGGTACTTGACCGGCACGTCGACCACGGCGGCCTCGGGCTTGCGCAGCAGCGCGGCGACCTCGACCGAGGCCGCGCCGCGCGAGCGCAGGTTGCCGGTGAGCCACGACAGCGTGACGCCGGTGTCGATGATGTCCTCGACGATCAGCACGTGGCGGCCGGTGAGGTCCGCGTCGAGATCCTTGAGGATCCGCACCACGCCGGAGGACTTGGTGCCCGAGCCGTAGGAGGACACCGCCATCCAGTCCATCTGCACGGCCGGCGGCATGCGCCGCGCGAGGTCCGCCATCACCATCACGGCGCCCTTGAGGACGCCCACGAGCAGCAGGTCCTGGTCCGCGTAGTCGGCGCGGATCTCGGCCGCCATCTCGTCGAGCTTGCGCCCGATCGCGTTCTCGCTCACGAGCACCTCGGAGAAGTCGCTCATGTCGTACTGGAAGCTCACGCTGGCCTCTCCTTATGTCCCGGGTGGCTGATGACCAGCCTGCCATACTCGCGGCGGGCCTCGTAGCCGCCGGGAAGCGAGATCGCGCCCTGCCCCTTCCACTGCATGACCAGCGAGTCGAGGGCCGCCACGTGGGTCGCGGTCAGCGGTCCGGCGCCCTTGTTCTCGGCCATCATCTTGAGCATGCGCGTGCGGATCGCGTCGGGCAGGGCGGCGAGCATGTCGCAGCGCCACTCGTCGGCGCGTCCCGCCGCCGCGGAGGCCGCGGGGGCCTTCGCCCAGGACGATGCGGCGGCGGCGTGGGAGCGCGCCTGCCGGTCGAGCTCGTCGGCGTCGGCCTGGAGCAGCGCGGCCGAGCGTGCCAGCCCAGAGACCACCCCGGGGCCGAGCACCTCGACGAGCGCGGGCATCACGCGTGTGCGCAGCGCCGAGCGCCGTGGACCGTCCTCGCTGACGTTCGTCGGGTCGTGCCACGGGTCGAGGTCGAGCGCCTGGCACGCGGCGAGGGTGTCCTTGCGCCGCACCGTGAGGAACGGGCGGACGATGCGCCCGCGGCGGGCGGGAATGCCCGACAGGGCGCGCGCGCCGGAGCCGCGTGCGAGCGCGAGCAGCACGGTCTCGGCCTGGTCGTCCATGGTGTGGCCGGTGAGCAGGACGGGGTCGAGCCCGCCCTCGGCGTCGATGCGCGCGTCGAGCGCGGCGTAGCGCGCCTCGCGGGCCGCCGCCTCCATGCCCCCGGCGCGTCCCACGACCACCCGCTCGATGTGGACCGTGTGGATCCCCGCCCTGCGGACCTCATGCGCCGCGCGCTCGGCCACCACGGCCGAGTCGGGCTGCAGCCCGTGGTCGACGATGATCGCGCCGGCGAAGAGCCCCTGCTTGCGCGCGACGAACGCGACGGCCGCGGCGAGCGCGAGCGAGTCGGGGCCTCCGGAGCACGCGACCCACACGCGCGTGCCGAGCTCGAGATCGCCGAGCGCATCGCGGACCGCGACCCGGCACGCCGCGACCGCGGGGTGCGGACCCGTCACTGCCTGTCCCTGGTCCGGCCCGGCCTCATCCTGCACAGCCGCATTCTGCCAGCGCGTCGAGCAGCACGTCGAACGCGGCCTTCGGTGCCGTCTGCCCGTAGGGCATGCCGTCGGCGAGGATCGACACCGCGAGCGGCCGCCCGTCCGCCGTCACGATGACGCCCGCGATCGCGGTGACCCCGGTGAGCGACCCGGTCTTGGCGCGCCAGTACCCTGCGGGCGAGGTGTCCGTGTAGCGCGTCTCCACGGTGCCCTCGAGGCCCGCGAGCGGGAGCCAGTCGAGCAGCCCGTCAAGCGCGGGCACGTCGCGCGCCGCGAGGAGCGCGCTCGTCATGGTCGCCGGGGAGATCTGGTTGCGGTCGGAGAAGCCCGCGCCGTCGTGGAGCTCTAGCCCCTCGATGTCGGCCCCGATCTGGTTGAGCGCGCGACGGATCGCCCTCGCCTCGCCCGCGGGCGTCGCCTTGTAGTCCATCTCGAGCGCGAGCACGCGGGCCACCTGCTCGGCCACCGTGTTGTCCGACACCGACAGCAGGTGGCGGGAGACCTCCGCCAGCGGCGCCGACTCGACGGAGGCGATCTCCACCGCCTCCGCATCGTCCGCCACGGGGGACGATGCGCGGGTCACCTCTCCCTCCACGGTGAGGCCGCGTGCCTCGAGCACGTCGACGAAGAGCCCGCCCGCGTGCAGCGACGGGTCGGCGGCGCGCTTCGCGTAGTTGTCGTCGGTCAGACGCGCCGCGTCGACGGCGAGCCCCGACACCGGCGCCGCGTAGCCCATGTCGAACGCGTACTGGGGCCACTCCTTCGGCCACGCGGGCCCCGGGAAGTCCGAGTCGTCGATCTCGACGCGCACGGCGCCCGCCGCATCGTCGCCGAGCGACTCGAGCACCTGGTCGGCGAGGTCGCCGAGACCGGCCCATCCCTGGGCGGCGTCCTCCGCATCGTCCACGTCTCCGTGGTGGCCCTGGTCCGCCGCGAGCAGGGAGTCGCCTCCCGCCACGAGCGTGAGGGTGCGGGTCCCCGCATCCCAGCGGACCGTGGTCGACGTGGTGTAGTCGGCGCCCAGCTGCGAGACGGCCGCGATCACTGTGATGAGCTTGGTGGTCGAGGCGGGCACCTGGGGGTCGGACGCATCCACGTCCGCGTAGACGGTGCCGTCGAGGTAGTCGACCACGGAGATGTGGGTCGAGTCCCCGGTGCGGGAGTCGGCGCGCACGGCCTCCGCGAGCGCCTGCACCTCGGAGGCCGAGGGACGCGGCGCGTCGGGGTCCATGTCCGCCACCGCGTCCGTCCCGGCGGGGCTCTCGACCGTCACGGGCTCCTGGGTGATGAACGGCGCCTGCGGCACGTCCACGGGTGCGGCGGTGATCCAGCCCGGCACCCAGTCCTGCGCGTCGGCGTACAGGTAGCCGCCCGCCAGCACCAGCAGGGTGACCAGCGCACCCGCGACAATCCTTCGCACCCACGACCTCCGAACATGCGCCACACTAGTACCGGACCGCACCAGGACCTCAGACCTAACGCTAAGGACGCCAGGCATGGAATTCGACGTCACCATCGAGATCCCGAAGGGCTCGCGCAACAAGTACGAGGTGGATCACCACACCGGCCGCATCGTGCTCGACCGCATGCTGTTCACCTCCACGCGCTACCCGGACGATTATGGCTTCATCGACGGGACGCTCGGTGAGGACGGGGACCCGCTGGACGCGCTCGTGCTGCTCGAGGAGCCCACGTTCCCCGGCTGCCAGATCCGGTGCCGCGCGCTCGGCATGTTCCGCATGCGCGACGAGGCCGGCGGTGACGACAAGGTCCTGTGCGTTCCGGTCGGCGACCAGCGCCAGACGTGGCGCCAGGAGCTCACCGACGTCTCCGACTTCCACCGCCTCGAGGTCCAGCACTTCTTCGAGGTCTACAAGGACCTCGAGCCCGGCAAGTCCGTCGAGGGCGCCCACTGGGTGTCGCGCGAGGAGGCCGAGGAGGAGATCCGCTCGTCCTTCGAGCGCGCCAAGGGCACGCCCTTCGCGACCCTCAACCCGCTGCACCCGCCGCAGCACTGATCCGACGCGCAAGCCCCCGACACTGCCAACGGAATCGATCCCGGTTCCGCGGCGTGTCGGGGGCTTTTCGCGTCGTATCGGCGGCGTGTCGCCGCGAGATCCGTTGCGGCTGTCGGGCGGCGGTCAGGGGCGGCCGATGTACGGCATCATGTTCGACGCCATCCACGCGTAGAGGCCGCGCGTGCCGGAGACCTTGGAGGGGTTGACCGCCTCCATCACCATGCCGTTGCCCACGTACATCGCCACGTGGTAGATCGTCGACGGGTCCGACGTGTTGGTCGCGTAGAAGACCAGGTCGCCCGGCCGGATCTGCGAGTACGACAGGTGCGTGGTGTACGCGTACTGGGTCCGCGACGAGCGCGTGATCCAGTGGCCCGCCGACGACCACGCCGTCGAAGTCAGCCCCGAGCAGTCGAAGTACGTCGGGCCCGAGGCCCCCAGCTGATAGGGCTTGCCCGACAGCCCGAGCGCGGCATTGGACGCCGCGACGCCCTGGGCCGCGGTCGACTTCCAGGCGGTGGTGGGCGTCTCCGGCTCCGACGTGGCGGTCGGCTTGGGCGTCGACGTCTCCTCGGGCTCCGAGGTCTCCGTCTCCTCGGGCTCCGAGGTCTCGGTCGGCGTCGAGGTGGTGGTCGGCTTCGGGGTGGAGGTGGTGGTCGGCTTGGGGGTGGACGTCGCCGTGGAGGTGGTGGTCGGCTTGGGGGTCGAGGTCGCCGTCGACGTCGGGGTGGAGGTCGGACGGGGACGCGAGGTCTGCTCGGCCTGCGCGGCCTCCTCCGCCGCCCGCTGGCGTGCCTCGGCCTCCGCCTGCTCGCGCGCGGCGCGCTCCGCCTCGAGCCCGGCCTGCCGCTCCTCCTCGAGCGCGACCGTCACGCCACGCAGCTCGGCGAGGCGCGTCACGGCGTCGGCGCGGGTCGCGTCGGCCTCGGCCACCGCCCGCTCGGCGTGGTCCTGAGCGTCCTGCGCCTCGGCGTAGGCGGACTTGGCCTCGGCTGCTGCGGCATCGGCCTCGGCGGCCGCATCGTCCGCGTACTCGCGCATCGTGCTCGCGACCAGCTCGGCCGCCTGCACGCGTTGCACCCAGACGTCTGCCTCGTCCGAGCCGCGCTCGAAGGCCTCGGTGCGCGCGATGACGTCGTCGACCGACTCGGCGCCCACCACGGCCCCGATCTGGCTCATCGAGCCCGAGTCCCGGTAGGCCGCCTGCGCGACGGCCGCGAGGTTCTCGCGCGCGATGGCGAGCTCCTTCTCCGCCTGGGCGGCGCGATCGTTCGCGGCCGCGAGCGTGTCCTGGGCTGCGTCCGCGGTGTCCTGCGCCTCGATGTAGTCCTCGCCCGCGAGCAGGGCGTTCGCGGTGGCCTCGTCGCGCGCGGCCGCGAGCGCGGCGATCGCGTTGTCGAGCTCGTCGATGCCCGAGGCGAGATCGTCCGCCGCGGCGCGCGCCGCGTCGATCTCGGCCTGGCCCGGGTAGTCCTCGGCACGGGCACGATGCGTCGGACCCGCCACGACCACCGCGCCGGCGATCGCGAACATCGTCACGAGCGCAAGCACCCGCCGAACCCCTGCCGTCACATCCACCGCCCTGGTCACGTTTGTCACATCAGTAACTTCCGCCACTGATCCTAGGCCCGAGACGCGGTTTGCGGAACCCCGTGCCGCACACGCTCTCGGGCCTACCTCAGGCATCGGCACGGGAGCGGCCCGGCATGAGCCGCCGCGGGCGCACCCCGCAAGACCTCTAGGCTGAGCGCCATGGACGACGACGGGATCGAGACCGACGCCAAGGCCGCGGACGAGGGCCCGGGCGCCGGCGCACCCATTCCCGCGAGCGCCGCGTGGCGCGAGGGCGACCACCCGGGGCGCCGCCTCTTCCTCCCGCTCGGCGACCTGCCGCTCGAGGCGGATCCGACGGGCGTGCTCCCCGGCGCGGTGCTCGCGTACGAGACGTGGGGCGAGCTGGCGCCCGACAAGAGCAACGCGGTGTACGTCGCGCACGCCCTCACGGGCGACAGCCACGTTTTCGGCCCCGCCGAGCCGGGCCACCACACGGGCGGCTGGTGGAACGCGATGGTCGGCCCCGACAAGCCGATCGACCCCGCACGCCACTTCATCGTGTGCGCGAACGTCATCGGCGGCTGCCAGGGCTCGACCGGTCCCGCGAGCGCGCACCCGGAGGACGGCCGCCCGTGGGGCTCACGCTTCCCGTACGTGACGATGCGCGACATGGCGCGCGCCGAGATGCTCCTCGCCGACCACCTGGGCATCGACCGCTGGAAGCTCATGACCGGCCCGTCGATGGGCGGCATGCGCGCGCTCGAGTGGGTCGCGATGGCCCCCGAGCGCGTCGGCGCGGTCGCCCCCGTGGGATCGACGGGCGCGACCACGGCCGACCAGATCGCGTGGTCCACCGCGCAGCTCGCCGCGATCAAGGCGGACCCCCGCTTCAGGGACGGCGACTACTACGACGCGGCGGACGGCGACGGCCCGCACGTGGGCATCGGCATCGCGCGCATGATCGCGCACACGACGTACCGCAGCGCGGGGGAGCTCAACGAGCGCTTCGACCGCGGCTACCAGGGCGACTCGGACCCGCTGGGCAAGGGCGGCCTGTTCTCGGTGCAGTCCTACCTCGAGCACCACGCGCGCAAGCTCGCGCGACGCTTCGACGCCAACACCTACGTGCGGCTGGCCCAGGCGATCCAGTCGCACGATGTGGGCCGCGGACGCGGCGGCGTCGAGACCGCGCTGGCGCGGTACACGGATCCCGCGCTCGTCATCGCGATCGACTCGGATCGCCTCTACCCGCTCGCGAACTCGCAGCGGCTCGATGCCGCACTGTCGGGCTCGGAGGGCGTCAAGGTGGTGCACTCCCCCGTGGGCCACGACGGCTTCCTGGTCGAGACCGCGCAGATGAACGCGTTCATGGAGGAGTTCGAGCGGCGGCTTTGACCGGTCAGCCCGCGCCCGCAGCGACGTGCGCGGAGCGTGCGGCGCGCGCACGCTCGCGGCGCTTGCGCCAGGCAAGCGCCGGCACCTCGACGAGCCTGTACACCGCCACACCTGCCAGCACCGCGATCACACCCGTCGCGAGGTTCGCGAGCACCTTGGGCATCACCGCCTCGAGCGGCGCCCCGATGAGCGTGCCCAGCGGATAGTGGATCAGGTAGATGCTGTAGCTCGCGAGACCCACGAGCTGCAGGGGACGCCACGACACACCTTTGTCGAAAGCGCCGGCGACCGCTCCCTGACGAGGCAGCAGCCCGTACAGGATGAGCAGCACCGCTCCGCAGACCTGCAGGATGGGCGCCACCGTCAGCTCCCACTGCACGGGCGCGATGAGCAGCGAGCCGCAGTACAGCGCGACCGCCACCGCAGGCGTCGCCGGATGGGCGAGCCGCGCTAGCCAAGGCAGCGAGCCGCGCTGCCAAGCGAACAACGCCACCGCGGCGAGCACGCCGATCCCGATCGCGTCCATGCGCGCGTCCGTGCCCCACCGCGCGTGGTAGTAGCCGGCGGGGTCCTGCACCAGCACGATCCGCACGGCGATGCCCGTGACGATCGCCGCCACCGCCACTCCGAGAGCCCATTCCAGCCATGCGCGGGTGCGGGCCACCGCGAGCCAGATGAGCGCGAAGGCGATGTAGAACTGCTCCTCGACCGCGAGGCTCCATACGACGATGGTGCCCGGCAGCACCTGCGACGCGAGGAGCGGGTCGAAGATGAGCAGCCAGTTGTAGCCGAAGAAGACCTGGCTGAGGACCGCCGGCGCCGCGACGGGCTCCACGAGCCCGTAGACCAGGGTGGGGACCAGGATGATGACCAGGAACGGTGGAGCGAGCTTCACGATGCGGCGGAAGTAGAAGGCGCCGACACGGAATCCTCCCTCCGCGCTCTTCTCGCGCAGCATGAGCCACGTGATGATGAAGCCGCTGATGCCGAAGAAGACGGTCACACCCGACTCGCCGGGCAGCCCGCGGTACACCACGTGCTGCCCGACCACGACGAGCACCGCGAAGGCGCGCAACGCATCGACGTGCGCGAACCTGCCGACCGCGTTGACCGGCGCCCTCAGCGACGTGCTCATCGTCCTCCCCCCGATCGACGATGCCCGTGGGCGCGTGCACCCCACGCGGCCATCGTAACGACGATATGCGTCGTGCAGTAGGGGTCCAGCACACGCTTCCGCCGCAGGCGTTCCGTCCGTTTGTTCATAGTTTGCGTGACAACACGCAAGCACCCGGGTTACGTTGACGAGGAGGGAGCACTCGGTGGCGACGCGTCTCGACGCCACCGCCAAGGGGGGGGACAACCATGGCCGCACGGGACAAGACCGTCGACTCGCTGCGCGGGATCGCATGCATCCTGCTCGTCACGCTGCACGTCGCGCAGAACCGCTGGGGAGAGGCCGACTACCTCGAGTGGTACGCCGACACCTTCCTCTACATCCGGATGCCGCTCTTCGCCTTCCTGTCAGGCGTGGTCTACGCCTGGCGCCCCCTCACCGACCCGGCCCTTTACGGCTCTTACCTGGGCAAGAAGGTCCGTCGCCTGCTGGTGCCGTACCTGATCTTCGTGCCGCTGATCGGCATCGCCCAGTACACCGTCGGGTTCGGCGACCCGATCGGGCTCGCGCCCTGGAACTGGCTGCTGTACTCGCTCGCCCCGTACTGGTTCCTGCTCGCGACGTTCTGGGTCTACGCGGCGGTCGCGCTGGCGGACTCGTACGGCGTGCTGAACCGACGCACGAGCGTCGCCGCGGTCTTCGCAGCCCTCGTCGCCATCAACGTGCTGGTCAACCTCACTGCGGCCACGAGCCTCCTCCAGTTCACGAGCGCGCTCTACCTGGGACTGTTCTTCATCGCCGGGCTCGCATCGGTGCGCTTCGGCTGGGTGCGCGCGGGCCGCGGCTGGGCATGGGCGATGACAGGCGCCACAGTGCTCCTGCTCGCCTACACCCAGCTCGCGGTGCTCGACATCTGGTCCATCTCCTCGCACCAGCGGCAGGACATCCTCGGCATCGTCCTCGGCATCACCTTCCCGCTCGCCTTCATCGGCTTCGGCCTCAAGCACGACTTCCTCGCATGGATCGGCGGCTACTCGTACGGGATCTTCCTGCTCCACCCGTTCGCAATCCTCGCGGCTGCGGGCGCGACACGGGCGCTCGGGGTCGAGATCCTCCCGCTGAACCTCGCTCTCATGTCGATCGCAGGGATCTTCGGATCGATCCTGGGCGTCAAGGCCCTGCGCACCTTCGGCGCAGGTCGCGCGGCCCTCGGCGAGCGCACTGCGCCCGCTCCGGCCCGCGTCCCCGCCTAAGCCCGGGCCGCGCGCAGCTCACACCGGATCGAGGTCGCTCCTCGCGTCACGGCCGACTGCGCCCTCGACCAGGTCCGCGATGCGGGTGTGACCATCGAGGTTGGGGTGGAAGCGGTCGTGGAAGAAGTGCTCCCACAGGTCCATACGGCCAGCAAGCGGCACCCAGGTGGCGCCCTGCTCCTCGACCACGGCCCGGGCCGCGGCAGCGTATCGGCGCTGCTCCTCGATCGACCCCGGGAAGTACCGCCCCTCAAGTTCTGGAGGCCCGAGGACCACGACGGCTGCGCCGCGAGCGTGAAGTTCGTCGACAAGGCCGCGGACCGCATCGACATACTCGTCGAGCGGCGTGAACTGCACGCCGCCATCGAGCCGGATGAGGAGGTTCTTCACGCGCCACCGCAGCTCGGACTCCGCGCGCTCGAGCGCGCGACGCCGCCGACGCCGCGAGTAGTACGGCCGGGGGTCCATCCAGCCGGGCCTGCGCCATCGGCCCGGCACGATGCGCAGGCTCCTGCGCGTGGGCCGCACGATCGCCTCGGTGACGCCGTGGGCGATCACCGCGTACGTGGGCACCGCATCCGACTCACGAAGCAGGGACAGCGACTCCGGAGCCTGACGCGCGGTCCAGCTGAGATCGACGAGCTCGCAACCAAGGCGCTCGGCGAGCTGCGCGCCGTACCGCCCCTCACGCACCCCCAAGCCGTTGGCGATCGAGTCGCCGAACAGCATCAGCAGGTCCGGTCTCACGCGCGGATCTTCCATGCCATGCCCCCCTCAACCAGCACGGACGGCACCCGCTCCGGCACCGTCACGTCAATGAATAGCGAGGCGGCGCGTCGACGTCAACCGATTCGTCCGAGATGTGCACCCTCGGTGACCGCGCGGCGGGATCGCTCGCTGCGCAGACACCCGGGCAGACCAAGGGCGCAAGGTCAAGGCGCAGGTACGGTGACGGACGTGGGCCCACCTGACGCAGGATTCGCCTGGTACGTCACGCCGTCGCTGCCCACCACGGCGTCCGCGATGATCGAGTAGCTGACCTCGTACTCACCTGGCGGGATGTCGTCGATGATGATCTGCACCGCCTGCCCCGAGCCGATGATGGTGATCGGCAGCGTGCTCGTGACGGTCTCGTTCGGATCGACGTCGGTGCGGACGGCCGTCAGGGTGAGCGTGGCAGGCACCTCGGTGATGCCCGCGGCCATCCAATCGGCGTCGTAGCCGAGGTAGAAGCTGATCTCACCGCCGACGCTGTTCGGGGTGGTTCCCCATCCCACGCCGATGCTCACGCTAGAGATCACCGTGACGTCGCTGTTCACCACGTTGGAGGTGGCCGCGGCCGGCGCCGAGGCGGCGATCACGATCGCCGGCGCGGCCCACGCCGCGCCCATGATCACTCCCCGGCGCGCGGGCCCCGCGCCGCGCCGCAGATCGTCCATGCCGCCCCCAGACATCGCGCCTCTTGTCAGCGTATGTCCCGCCATGCGCGTCGGCATCCCGAGCGATCCCGGGTTGACCGCGATCGGATCGCCCCCTACAGTCGCTCCCATGCTCCGTCGAATGTGCCGCTGACCAGCGCACGTTCGGCGTGCGCCCGTGAGGGCGCCGCTCGCGAGAAGGCCTGAGGCCCGCGAGCAAAAGCACCTCCGGGCCCACACGCCACGTGTCGCGCCGCGCCCCCAGGGTCGCGGGCGGTCGGCGCGCTTGCACGCCCGATGGCCGGCGGCACCAGACCTGGGGCCGCGGATCCGCCTCACCCCCGAGACCGATCCCGACACAGGAGCCACCATGACCACCACCCCCACCTGGGCCTTCGAGACGCTGCAGGTCCACGCCGGCCAGACCCCCGACGCCGAGACCGGCGCCCGGGCGCTGCCGATCTACCAGACGACGTCCTTCGTCTTCGAGGACACCACCCAGGCCGCGGCCCGCTTCGCGCTCGGCGAGCTGGGCCCCATCTACACGCGCCTGGGCAACCCCACCACCGAGGCGGTCGAGACCCGCATCGCGGCCCTCGAGGGCGGCGTGGGCGCGCTTCTGGTGAGCTCCGGCTCCGCGGCGAACACGCTCGCGATCCAGAACCTCGCCCACGCGGGCGACCACATCGTCGCCTCACCGTCGCTCTACGGCGGCACGTCCAACCTGTTCCGCCACACGCTTCCCCGGTTCGGCATCGAGGTCACCTTCGTCGAGGACCCTGACGACCCGGAGAGCTGGCGCAAGGCCGTCCGCCCCACCACCAAGGCGTTCTTCGGCGAGTCGATCTCGAACCCCAAGCAGGACCTCCTCGACATCGAGGCCGTCGCCGCCGTCGCGCACGAGGTGGGCGTGCCGCTCATCGTGGACAACACGGTCGCGTCGCCCTACCTGGTCAACCCGCTCGCGTGGGGCGCGGACATCGTCACCCACTCCGCCACCAAGTACCTGGGCGGCCACGGCACCGCGATCGGCGGCGTCATCGTCGACGGCGGAGCGTTCGACTACGCACGCCACCCCGACCGCTTCCCGGGCTTCAACTCCCCCGACCCCAGCTACAACGGCCTGGTCTACGCGCGCGACCTGGGCGTGGGCTCCCCGCTCGGCGCGAACCTCGCCTTCATCCTCAAGGCCCGCGTCCAGCTGCTCCGGGACACCGGGGCCGCGATCAGCCCCTTCAACGCGTTCCTCATCGCCCAGGGCATCGAGACGCTGAGCCTGCGCGTCGAGCGCCACGTCGAGAACGCCGTGCGCGTCGCCGACTTCCTCGAGGGCCACCCTCAGGTCCTCGCGGTCGCCTACAGCGGCCTCGCGAGCAGCCCGTGGCACCACCTGCAGCGCAAGTACGCCCCCCGAGGCGGTGGAGCGGTGCTCGCGTTCGAGATCGCGGGCGGCAAGGACGCCGGCCAGGCCTTCGTCGACGCGCTCGAGCTGCACTCGCTGGTGGCGAACATCGGCGACGTGCGCTCGCTCGCGATCCATCCGGCGACCACCACGCACTCGCAGCTCACGGCAGACGAGCAGGCGGAGGCGGGTGTCACCCCCGGGCTCGTCAGGCTCTCCGTGGGCATCGAGCACATCGACGACATCCTCACGGACCTGGGCCGCGGCTTCGAGGCCGCCGCGCGCGTCGCGGCCACGGACGATGCGGAGGTCGCGCACGCATGAGCGGCGACCACGTCGAGACGGGCTGGGCGCCGGGCTCGACCCCCTCGCGCGCGGAGAGCCGCGCCGCGCTGGGGCCGATCCCCGCATCGGCCGCCTGGAGACCCGGAGATCACCCCGGCGAGCGGAGGTTCGTCGACATCGGCTGGCTGCCGCTCGAGGCGGACCCGAGGGGCGGGCTGGACGTCACGCTCGCATACGAGACCTGGGGGACGCTCAACGCGGCGCGCGACAACGCGGTGTACGTCGCGCACGCGTTCACGGGCGACAGCCACGTGGTGGGCGACGCGGGCGAGGGCCACCTCACGGGCGGCTGGTGGAACGGGCTCGTGGGTCCGGGACGCCCCATCGACACCGACCGTTGGTTCGTGGTGAGCGCGAACGTGGTGGGCGGCTGCCAGGGCAGCACCGGGCCCGCGCACCCGCACCCGTCGGACGGCCACCCGTGGGGGTCCGAGTTCCCCGACGTCACGTTGCACGACATGGTGATCGCGGAGTCTCGCCTCGCGGACCATCTGGGGATCGAGGCGTGGGCGCTGGTGATCGGGCCGAGCATGGGCGGGATGCGCGCGGTCGAGTGGGCCGCGACGTTCCCCGAGCGGGTGCGCGCGATCGGCGCGATCGGGTCCACCGCGGCCACCACCGCGGACCAGATCGCGTGGCACGCGACGCAGGGCGCGGCCATCCGGCTCGATCCGGCGTTCCGCGGCGGCGACTACTACGACGCCCCGGCCGGCGAGGGACCGCACACGGGCCTGGGCATCGCACGCGCGATCGCGCACACGACGTACCGCTCCGGACCCGAGCTCAACGGGCGCTTCGGGCGCGGCGCGCAGGAGGGCGACGTGCTCCGCCCGGGCGGAGTCTTCGCGGTCGAGTCCTACCTGGACCACCACGCGGAGAAGCTCGCGCGTCGTTTCGACGCCAACACCTACCTGCGCATGCTCCACGCGATCAACACCCACGATGTCGGGCGCGGCCGCGGGGGCGTCGAGGCGGCGCTGGCCGAGTACGACGGCGAGGCGCTGGTGGTCGCGATCGACTCGGACCGGCTCTACCCGCTCGCCGACTCCGAGCGCCTGGCCGCGGCTCTGCCCCGATGCGAGGGCGTCACGCTGCTCCACTCGGAGGTGGGTCACGACGGCTTCCTGGTGGAGGGCTCGGGCCTGGACGATGCGGTGCGGGGCATCCTCACGAAGGTCACGGCCGCGGCGCGCGCCTAGGCATGAGCGGCCGCCGGGGCGGCGGTCCGGGCCACGTCCCGACGGATCCGGCCACCGTCCCGCCAGCCGTCCGCGACCCCGCGCAGGTTCGCAGACAGATATCCCCCGTCGGGCACCCGCTGGAGCCGGTTGAGCACGGCGACCACCATGCCTGGGTGCTTGCGGTGACCGATCACCACCATGCGCGTCGCGTACAAGGCACCCTGCCACCATGGCAGGAAGGCCCTGATCGCGGCGAGCGCGTTGCGCGTGTCGAGCCGGGTGCGCTCACGGGAGAAGCGATCGCGTTCGTCGCCCTGCGCGCGGGTCGCAGGGTAGTGGTCGACCACCACCGCGGGATCGTAGGCACCCTCGTACCCGCGCCGCTTGGCGCAGAAGCTCAGGAAGAGCTCGTTGCCAGCCTGTGCACCGCCACCGGCCACGAGGTCGCCGAGCGGCAGGCCCCGCACGGCGCGTGTGCGGAAGGACATGTTGGCGCCCTTGACATGGTCGGCGGGCCGCATCGGCCCCTTGCCGAGGTGGTGGTTGCCGTGAAGCGTGCCGCGCCGAAGCAGCCCGACCGGCAGGGACGCGGCTCCCGCGTCCGCATCGCCGTCGACGTTGTCCCGCCCACCCAGGAAGCCGAGCCGCGGATCCTCTGCATAGGCTCCGGCGATGCGTGCGACCCAGCCCGCCCGCGGGACGGCGTCGTCGTCGATGAAGGCGACGACCCCGGTCCTCGCCGCGGCGATCCCCTGTTCGATGGCAGCGGCCAGCCCCGGTTTGTCGACGACCGCGACCCTCGCGCCATAGCGGTCGGCGACCGCCCTCGAGGCGTCGTCGTGCGCCTGGATCACCACCACGATCTCGGCTGGCGCGAAGCGTTGCGCGGCCACTCCGTCGAGGCAGCGTGCGAGATCGTCCGGACGGTCGAGCGTGGGCACCACCACGGTGATGTCGACGTCGGTCATGGCGGTCCCCCCAGCCACTGGTCGTGTACTCGCATGCTAATGACCGCCAGGGCGGCGCGAAAGGGGCGTCTCGCCGGCGGCTCCACCGTCACGGCTCGAGCTCGCGCAGGCCGACGAAGTACCGCAGCACCTGGCTCGCGAGCGGGACGAGCGCCATGGTCGCGTACATCGTCGCCGCGCCCACCGACGTGGTGATGTCCACCGTGAGCAGCGTGATCCCCGCCCACAGGAAGAACAGCGGCACGTAGGTCCACCCGTGTCGCGTCCAGCCCCGCGCATGGTTGATCGAGCCGAGGCCGTAGTTGGCGAGGCTCGTGAGCCCGAATCCTGTCGCGATGAGCACCAGCTCGATGTCGAGCCCCTCGTATCCGGGGCCGAGCAGGGACAGCGCGAGGTCGCTGAACCACCAGAGCATGAGCACGAACGCGATCACGCCGAACAGGTAGACGCTGATCACGATGCGCGCGGCCCGCGATGTCGCGGACCGGGTGGGAGCGCTGCGCGCCACGGCGGGCGCGACGATGCTGTCGGCGACCTGCTGGACCACCACGAAGACCATCGCGAACCGCGACAGCGCCGCGATCTCCGCGATCGCCGCGGTGTTGCCGGCCATGGTGAGCACGAGGTTCACCAGCTGCGGCGCGGCGACCGAGAGGAGGTTCTTCGGGACCGTGTGGGAGAGCGCGCTGCGGTACGGGGCCCCGGACGCGGTGTGCGGGAGGTCCGAATCGGGCTCGGGCTCCGTGAGGAGCGGGGCGGTGATGCGACGGGTAGCCCACAGCTGCGCGATCGAGACCCCAGCCTGGACCGCCAGGAACGCCGGCACCCATTCGACCGGAACGGCCCACAGCGCGACGAGCACCGCGAGGCGAGCCGCGGCGGCGACGAGCTGGATCACCTGGAGCGTGGTGGTCCTGTTCCACACCTGAAGCGAGACGAAGAGCAAGGTGGAGCGCGTGTCCGCGACGACCGCGACGGCGACGAGCGCCACGATGAGGAGCGCCTGGGCGCTGGGGCTGCCGTTCGAGAGCAGGAGAAACAGGGTCAGGGCCGCAAGCACGGGCAGAGAGAGCAGCACCATGATGCGACGCGCATGCATCGCGGCACGGAAGTGCGGCGCCATCGGGGTCCCGTCGAGCTGCACGCGACCGACCGCGGCGAGCAGCGTCGACCTGATGCCGGAGTCCGACATCACCGCTGCGGCGGCGACCGTCGAGATGGCGATGCCGTAGAGCGCGTACTCGGGCTTGTCGAGCACCCGGACCACGATCAGCCCGGACAGGAACGCGACCACCTGCGTGAGGATCGAGATCGACGCAAAGCTGAGCGTCCGCCGCGCGTGGTGGCGCGCGGCGCTCGCCGCGGCCCGCACCCCCGATGCACCACCAGCCATCCGCGCCTCCCCCTCATGAGCTCCGCGGTTGCATGCGGGGCGGCCCCCCACCCCTGGCGCGGGCCGACGGGGCCCGCATAGCGATCATGCCCTTATGCGGCGTTTGTGGGAAGGCCTAGGAGCCCGCGGGCACCTCGTAGCTCGCGAGCAGCGCACGCGCGTGGTCCTGCGCATCCGGCCAGGCCTCGATGTGGGCGCGCCCCGCGGCGCCCATGACGCGCGCTGTGCCCGGATCCGAGACCAGAGCGTCCACGGCGGCCGCGAGGGACTCCACGCTGCCCGCCTTCACGCCGATCCCGGTCTCGCCGTCCTTCAGCCAGTCCTTGACCCCGCCGGTGTGACTCGCGATCACCGGGCGGCCGGCCCAGCCCGCCTCGACCCCGACAAGCCCGAACGGCTCGGGCCAGCGGTTCGGCATCACGACCACGGTGGCGCGCGCATACTCCGCCCACAGCGCGTCGCCCGCGCGCCATCCCAGGAACTCGACGCGGCCGGGAGCCACCTTCTCGGCGAGCTCGCGCACCCGCTGCTCGTCGAAGCCGGCGCCGACGATGCGGAGACGCGCCTCACCCACCTCCGCCACCGCGCGGATGAGCACGTCCGCGCCCTTGGACGGCGCGAGCCGCCCGATGAACGTCACCATGCCCGGCTCCGCGGTCTCGAACCCCGGGTCGATCTCCACGCGGGGCGCAGGGCACGGCACGGTCTGGAGCCGCGCCTCGTCGACGCCCACCGCGAGCGCGAGGTCGGCGACGTAGCGCGAGTACACGACCACCGCATCGTGCTCGCTCATCGCCGAGGTCTCGCGCGAGGCCTCCTGGTAGTGGCGCGCGAGGTGGTCGATCCGCAGCGTGTGGGCGCAGCGCGGCCACTGGAGGACGCAACCGGGACCGTGGCCTCGCGTGCAGGGCTCTCCCTCGCCCAGGTAGCGCACCCGCGACGAGCAGCCGAAGTCGAAGTTGTGGAACGAGCGGACGTGGCGCGCGCCCCCGACGCGGCCTTCGAACCACGCGTCGTGGGCATGCACGATGTCGGGGTGGAACGCCGCCACGTCGGAGGCGTGGAGGTCGGCGGGGCCGGCCCCGGCAACCACCCGGACCTCATGGCCGAGCGCGCGCTGGGCCGCGGCGAGCTCCCGCACGTAGGTCTGGATTCCGCCGACGTCGTTGAAGTCGCCAAGGGCGTGGACGATCCTCATGTGGCTATCCTAGGCACGCGCCCCTCATCTACCTCGTGGTTCACACGAAGAATGGGAGCACGGCCCGATGATCACCCGATACGTCACCGGCCTCAATGACGATGCGGCACTTGCGCGGCATCGTCGCGCAGCCGGCCAGGCCTGGCCCCGACGCGTCGCGCTCGTATGCCCCGGCATCGAGGACAACCTCGGCGATCTCGCGATCCACGACGCGACGCGGGCGCTCGGTGAGGAGCTCGGCGTCTACCTCGACCGGGTCCCCTACCTGTCGCGCGAGCGCAGGCTCGCCCGCCTGGGCCTGAGCGCGCGGCGGTACTTCGACGGCGCGCTGCTGGGGGGCGGCACGCTGATCAACGGCTACTGGCTCGATCAGGTCGAGGCCTGGGGCGACATGGTGGAGCACGCCTGGACCTTCGGCACCGGGGTGGGCAGCAGCGGGTTCTCCCAGGGCCCCGGCTTCACGCTCGACCCGCGGTGGGTCGCGCTCCTCTCGCGCTTCGCTGCCGTCGGCGTGCGCGGCCCCATCTCCGCGCGGCGGCTCGAGGAGGCCGGCGTGCCCCGCGTCGAGGTGGTCGGCGACACGGCACTCGGCCTCGCCGCGACGTACGGTGCGGGGAACGGGACGGCGCGGGACCGCTTCCTGGTCAACGTCGCGGGGGCGCCCGAGGCCCGCCGCGACGAGGTCGAGACATCCATCGCCCTGACGGTGGCGGCGGCGCGCGAGCTCGCCTCCGCGGGGCTGCGGCCGCTCCCGGTCGCCTTCACCCCGTGGGACAGCGAGCCCACCGCGGAGGCGATCGCACGGCTCGGATACGACGAGCCCGTGCTCGCGCATGCGGACGTCCCCGCGCTCATGACGGCGTTGGGCACATGCGCCACCGGCATCGCAGTCAGGCTGCACGGTTCGATCCTCGCGGCGGCCGCCGGTGCGCCCGTGCTGCTCTTCGCGTATCGCGACAAGGCGTGGGACTACCTCGACTCGATCGACGCGCGCCGGCTGGGCCTCGACGACACCGTCACCCCCGACGGTGCGGCGGCGCGTGCCCGCGAGCTCGCTGCGGAGCTCGACCAGATGGGCGCGCACGTGCTCGAGCGCTCCCTCCACTGGGCGGGCATCCAGCGTGCGTACGCGCAACGTACCTGGGGCGCGGCCTGATCAGCCCCCTTCCCAGGGCGATCACCTGCGCGTAGGGTGCACCTCAGGCGCCGCATTCCGGATCTTCCGGACCGGCATCGCGATGAGGGGGGGCCATCGTGTCGATGGCGTTGCGGGTGCGCAGGAAGATCCAGTTCGAGGCATCGAGACTGCGGGCCGAGGTGATCCTCCGAGCCGCCGGCGTCACCTACGCGGGCCGCCCGACCATGGGGCCGATGCGCTCGGTCTTCCAGAACGAGGGAACCATCACCCTGGGCGAGGACGCGTGGTTCCTCAACCGCGAGGCGCGCTCGACGTTCGTGGTGATGCCGGGCGCTCACCTCGAGATCGGTCACCGGTTCTTCGCGAACGCAGGGGTGACCATCGGCTGCCACCAAGCGATCACCATCGGCGACCGGGTGCAGATCGGCCCCTACGCCGCCATCTTCGACACGGGCAACCATGAGCTGGTCGCGGGCGAGGGCATCAAGATCTCACCGGTGAGGATCGGCGACAACGTCTGGATCGGACGTAGCGCGTACATCATGCCCGGGGTGAGCATCGGCACCAACGCCATCATCGGCGCGGGGTCGGTGGTGACCAAGGACGTGGCGGCCAACACGGTGGTAGCCGGGGTCCCCGCCAAAGTCATCCGCGAGCTGCCAGAGTCGGCTCACGCCCGCGACTGAACCCGATCCGCGCTGACTACCAGGCGAGCCTGTCGACCACGATGGTGACCGGTTGCTGGCTCATGAGGTCGTCGGGCTTGTAGGTGACGCCGTCGACCGTGGCCGAGCCGGCGGTCACCAGGTAGGAAGCCGAGTGCGTGCCCGTCTTCGTCACCGACAGCGTGGTGCGGACCTGTGCGGTCGCGGATTGGCTCACGGCGGCCGTGCCGGTCGCCGAGCCCACCACCGCGCCGGTGGCGTCGCGCAGCGTGATGACCCACGTGGTGGGCACCACGAGCGTCGAGGGCCAGCCCTCCATGTACTTGACCGCGTACTGGAGCTGGAGGGTGAGCGCCGAGGGCGGCCCGTCCCATCCGGATCCGCCGCCGAAGTGGTGCTCGGTGAGCGCGGCGCCCGTGACCGGCGGGGTGGTGCCGCTGCTGCCGCCGGAGGCCGCTGCCGGCGGCGAGCTGGTGGCGACAAGAATCGCCGGGGTGGCCCAGGCCGCCCCGGCGATCACGCGCCTGCGAGAGATCTCCGTCACATAACAGAGTATGCGGCATGTTCGAGGGTGTTCATGACGTTCGCCCTCGTGCGCGCCGAACGCCCGGATTGCCCCAGACGGCGGACATGGTCAGGCCGCGCAGGCCACCTGCGTCACCACGGGCAGCGAGACCCAGATGTCGTCGCTCACGGGCTTGGTCTCGCCCGTCGCGACGGGCTCGATGGTGAACGTGAACGTGAGCACGGCCTGACCGCCGTTGCCGGTGACCTGCACCGTCCGCGCCTGGCTTCCCGGGGCCTGCATGGTGTACCCGTCCGCCGCCATCGTGGCATCGGAGGAGTTGCCGGCCGGGACCCCGCCCCAGCCGCCGAACGCGGCGCTGTGCGCGACCGACACCTTGGCCAGCGCCACCGATCCCGCCGCATCGTCCACCGAGACCACCATGCTCTGGCGGGAGGTCGAGGTGCCGTTGCCGTAGCCCACCTTCGAGGTGAAGGCCACGTTGTACACGGCCCCCCGCACCGCGGTGAACGCATACCGGGCGACCACCACGGCGGGCGTCGCAGCGGAGGCGTTGTCGTCCATCGACTTGAAGCCCTTGGCCGTGCCGACGTCGAACCAGTCGTTCGTGATGGTCGTGCTGTCGCCGGCGACGGCGGGCGTCCATCCGTTGGTGCCGTACTGGGCGTCGACGCTGCCGCTGGTGACCTCCCAGCCGAGCGCGCTCACGAGCGCGGTGGAGCCGTTGTCCGCCTCAGAGCAGGAGGCGCCGCCCGACGCGGCGGCCGGGGGCGAGCTGGTCGCGACCAGGATCGCCGGGGTCGCCCAGGCAGCCCCGACCACCACGCGTCGCCTTGAGATGTCCGTCACACGGCGACGTTACGGGCGAAGGTCCCGCCCCTTTTCCGGAATGTCGGACGATGCGAACCGGTGTGACGAAGGTCACAGGGACAGGCAAGGGCAAACCTCGCATTCGGCACACCGGCCGCCTGCCGCGGGCGGGGTCGCCGGTCAGTTGGTGAGCGTCACGGAGCCGCCGATGGAGACCGGGTTGTCGTTGACACTGCCGGAGAAGTTCCACGACACGGTGTGGTCGAGCGGGTCGGTGCTGTTCGAGTCGATGCCGTTGTTGAAGACCGCATTGATGGACACGGACAACGGATTGTCGCTCGAGATCGGCGGGCCGACGTAGGTGACCGAGACCCCGTCCACGCCGTTCGCCGGCGGCGTCGGGTCGACGACCCAGAAGCTCGAGTCGGACGGGGTGAGGATCACGTCGGTCAGCGTGGCGTCGTCGCGCGGGAGCGAGATGGTGACCGTGAACGGAGAGTCGATCGTGTAGCCCGGCGGGATGGTCGCCGGGAGAGAGATGCCCACGTCGATGTCCGCCACGTTGTTGCCGCCGGGGTTGACGTCGACGGTGATGTCCGGCGGATCGGGCGGAGAGGCGCTCGCCCACGCCGGGGCGGACGTCGCGATCACGATCGCGGGCGCCGCCCAGGCGGCGCCCTGAAGGACCCTGCGTCGATTGATCCCGTCGCTTCTCGGTTCGGCCATGGCATCCTCCTCGGTCAGGAGCGGAGCGGTCGCGTACGCATCAGGCTAAGCAGAGATTGTCGGGATTGCACGGATTGGCGCAACAACCGTGCGCCTCAGAGCTCTCCCGTGAAGGTCACCGACGCATCCTGGTCACCTACCGTCCCCGACAGGGTCGCGGTAAAGGGCGACCTGTTCTGGCCCTTGTTAAAGGCCACCAGGAACTGGTCGGAGTCCGAGATCGGGCCGGGCGCGACGAACACCACGTCCGAGTCGCCCGTCGCGCCCGGACTCCACGCGCTGCCACCCGTGCTCACCTCGACAGAGGCGTCGGGCGCGTTGGTGGGCTCCCAGTGGATGGTGAGCGTTGCGTTCTCGAGCACCACGCCCTCGGGCAGGTGGACGGTCACGCGGTAGAGGTCGTCGTTGCCGGACTCAAGGTTCTCGATGAACGACCCGTCGAGCGGGTTCTCCGGCGACGACGCCGCCGCCGGGGACGATGCGGCGATCAGGATCGCGGGCGCCGTCCAGGCGGCGCCGATCAGCGCGCCCCGGCGCGAGATCCCGCCGTCGCTCCGCCCTGCACCCATGCCGCACCTGCGCCTTCGGACATTCCGCACCTTCAGGATAGGTGCGGCGTCCGTCAGCGGCGAGGGCGGGACCCCTGCGCGGCGGAGGTCAGGCGAACGTGCCGGTGATGGTGCGCGTGCTCGCGGTGGCGGAGCCGGAGACCGTTCCGGTGACGACCAGCGTGTATGCGCCGCCGACCGTCGGCTTCTTGAAATTGAGGATGATGTCGCCCGAGACGGTCGTACCGGCGTTCGGGGTCGCCGAGGAGGTTCGCACGGTGCCCGCAGCATTGTTCGACCCGGCGACGGTCCACCCGGTGATGCCCATCTTGGCGGAGGAGCTGTTCGAGATGTCCCACGTCGCGACGATCTTGGCGCCCGTCAGCACGATGCCGGTCGGCAGCGAGAGCTTGAGCGCCCTGTCATAGCTCGGTTCGGCCACCACGGTCGAGGTGGCGGCGGTCGGCACAGGGTTCGCGGTGCCGGCGCGGGTCACGGTGCCGTTCCCCGTCACCGTCGAGCCGTTCGAGGTGGCGGAGGCCGCGAGCGCGGCGCTGAGCGGGTAGGGGTCCTCGCCCGCGGGCGCGAGGGTGAGCACGAAGTCGGAGGACGAGGTCGACGTCGCGATCGACGCCGCGTACGTGGCGGTGTAGATCACCGACGTGCCGCTGGTGGTGGGGCCGGTGAGGACCCAGCCGGAGCCCGAGGAGGACACGGGCGTCGCAGTCACCTGCGAGGCGGGAACGGTCACCGTCACCTGCGTGCCGGTGAGCGGCTCCGAGCCGGCGACACCGGAGTTGGTCACCACGAGCGTGAGCACGCTGTTGACGCCGCTCGCGACGAAGCTCGAGCTCGCAAGCGAGACCGCACCGGGCGTCTGCGACGCCGCGGCCGGCGGCGAGGCCGTCGCGATGAGGACGGCGGGCGTGGCCCACGCGGCCCCCTGGACGATGCGACGGCGCGACACACCGCTCTCAGCAATGCTCATCATGAACCCCTCAGCTCATATGCGCCGGGCCCTCCCCCAGCGCTGGACCAGGGTACGGCCGCTCGAGGATCCGCGTAAAGCGACACGAGCCCGGATCCGCCTTCATACCGGGGCGAACCGGGGCAAGTCCTGTATCAGTCGAGCGCGATGACGCCTCGCTGCAGCAGGGCCGCGAGGAAGTCCCGCACCGCCGCCCCGGGGTCCTGGCCCGGCGGCGCGCCGAAGACCTCGGCCAGGTGCGCCCCGAGCGCCGCGACGGAGATCCCGTCCCGTGCCGCGAGCACCAGCTCGGTCGCCACCGGGGACAGCAGCGACACCTCGTTGCCCGCGAGCACGAGCATCTGGCCGTCCCGCTCGATCGCGTCGTCCCACACGGACCTCACGCGCGCATCGTCCGCGAGCGCGGCCGCCTCGGGCACCTCTGCCGGGCTCATGCGGCCTCCCCGAACAGTCGGGGCATGAGCGGGATCACGTCCCTGGCCTCGCGGTACCGCAGGCGAGAGACTCCCCCCACGGACTCGACCAGGTCCGCGAGCGTGTGGAGCTTGCGGGGCAGTCGCGCGAGGAAGGAGATCTGCTCGGCCAGGTGGGCGAGGCCCTCGAGGAGCGGCAGCTCCTCGAGCACGGGCCGGTCGGCGTAGACGTCGCGCTCGATCAGCACCAGGCGGGCGAGCCGCAGCGGCGCGCCCGGCACGGGCACCAGGTCGAGCGACTCGGGTCCCCACTCCTCCTTGAGGCCGCCCACCCTCCGCTCGAGGATCGACAGCGGCTTCGGGTACGGGAGGACGCCGCGGTCGGGGTCGACCGCCAGGGTCTCGTCGGTCACGTAGCCGTAGTGCGCGCCGAGCGTGCGCGCGAGCGTGGTCTTGCCCGTGCCGGAGGGCGCGATGAACCCGACCACCTCGCCCGTGGGCGCCGCGATCCCCGCGGCGTGCAGCATCACCATCCCGCCCACGCGCTGCTCGATCGCGCGCACCGTGATGGCGCTCGTGAGGAAGTGGATCGCGTGCGCGGGGTCGCTGTACGCGAGCCCGCCGCGCGAGCGCGCCTGAGCGATCACCTCGGCATCGGGGTCCACCGTCACCTCGATCGCGGACTCCACCGGCGCATCGTCCACCCCCGGCACCAGGCAGCGGCTCCACATGCGCCGCGCCGCGGCGGCCACGGGCGCCACCCCTGAGCCCGCGAAGTCCACCGCGAGGCGGACGCCGAAGGCGTCGAGCCGCATCGCGTCGGCGCTCGGCTCCGGGTGGGACGATGCGGGCAGCAGCGCCGCCCACACGGCGGCCATCCACGCGCACGCGGCGTCGATGCGGTCGCCCAGCTCGTGGACATGCTCCTCGAGGGCGTCGAGAGGCGGGAGCTCGAAGTCGAGCGGGATGGCCGCGGCGGCGTCGCGGCGGCGGCTGAGCAGCGCCGGGTGCTCGGCGAGCGGTGCGGCGCGCACCGCGCCGTCGTAGAGGTAGGCGAGCTCCGAGAGGGTGAAGGCGCGGCGGGCCACATACGGGTAACGCCCCACGAGCGCCTCCCATTCGGCCTTGGTGCCCGTGACGATGAGGTCCGCGGCGTCGACGATCACCGCGCTGAGCGACCGCGTGCGGAAGCCGGCCGGGTTGGCGCCCTTCCTCTCGATCTCGGCGCGCGCGAGGTCGAGCATCGGCTCGCCGTCCGCGGCGTCGAGCCCCGCGCTGGTGACGCGGATCTCCTCCGCGCTCACGCCGTGGCTCGCGAGGTGACGGCGGAGCATGCGCTCCCCCGCCGCGGAGCGGCCCGCGTTGTCGGAGTCGACGATGAGCACGCGCAGGCGTGCCGGCACCTCTCGCATCGCGTCAGGCCTCGCCGGGCGTGCGCGCCCCCGACTCCCCGCTGACCACGTGGTCCCAGTCGAGGATGCCCTCAGGGCGACCCTCGCGTCGCTGGTCGGACGGCCGGCCCGGCGAGGCGTGCTTGGGCCCGCCCCCGGCGGTCGCGCGCGGCGCCGCCACGGACTCCGCCGGGGTCGCCTTCGCCTCGCCGTGACCCTGCTTGTGCTGGTACTCGTACGCATAGGCGTAGCGGTCCTTGTGCGCGCCACGACGCGGCACCGAGTTGAGGATCACGCCGAGCGCGCGCCCCTTGACCTTGTCCAGGTTCTGGAAGGCACGGTCGAGCACATCGATGGTGGTCTTGCCCGACCGGGCGACCACGAGCGCGCCGTCGGTGCGCGCCGTCAGCACCGCGGCATCGGTCACCGGGATGAGCGGCGGGGTGTCGATGATCACCATCGCGTGCTCGGGGAAGCCGTAGAGCAGGGTCTTCATCGCATCGGACGCGAGCAGCTCGGACGGGTTGGGCGGGATCACGCCCGACGCGAGCACGAACAGGTGGCCCGTGTCGCCGTAGGCCTGCAGCACGTCGCGGGTCGAGGCCCGGCCCACGAGGACGTCGGTGAGGCCCGCGCCCTCGACCAGGCCCAGCTTCTTGGCGATGACCGGCCGCCGCAGGTCGGCGTCGACGAGCACCACGTCGTGGCCCGAGTCGGCGATCGCCTCGGCGAGCGTGATCGCCGCGGTGGACTTGCCGTCGCCGGGCAGCGCGGAGGTGACCACGATGACGCGCGGCGGGTTGTCGACGTCCATGAACTGGAGGTTGGTGCGCAGCTGACGCACAGCCTCCTTCATGGCGAAGTCGCTCGAGTCGACCTTCATGGCCGAGCGCGCGAAGGACGGGTCGAAGGGCAGCGCGCCCACCACGGGCACGTCGAACTCGCGCTCCACGTCCTCCGTCTTGCGCAGGCGCCGGTCGAGCGCGGCCTTCACGAGCGCGTAGCCGATGCCGAGCGCGAGGCCCACGAGCACGCCGAGCACCACCGCGAGCTTGACGTTCGGGGAGGTCGGGGCGGACGGCAGCACCGCGCTGTCGAGGGTCTGGAGGCTCACCACCGAGGTGACCTCGCCGTCCGCGGAGCCCTCGTTCTCGAGGTCCGACACCACGGCGGTCATGCCGGCGATCCAGGCCTCGGCGAGGTCGCGCGCGGCCTCCGGCGTCGGCCCGTTCGCGGCGACGCGCAGGACCGCGGTGTCCACGGGGTTGGTGACGGACACGCGGGAGACCAGCGCATCGGCGCTCGCCGAGAGGCCCAGCTCGTCCGCGGCGTGCTCCGCGACCTTGCGGGACTTCGCGATGTCCAGGTAGCTCTTCACGCGGGACTTCGCGTAGTTGTCGCCCACGAGCGCGCTGCCGAGGTCCTGGCTCGCGCCCGTCGTGATGATGGCGGAGCCGGTGGCCGTGTAGACCTTCGGCTGCGTGAGGGTCCACCCGAACGCGAGCAGCCCGCCGAGCATGGTGACCACGACGATCACGATCCAATGCGCGCGGAACACCCGCAGGTAGTCCTGGAGCTCCATGGATCCCTCTTTCCTGTCCCTCGTCTCGTCAGTTTAGGGGCGCGATCCTCTCCACCAGGCCCAGCTCGGTCAACTGCGCCACGAACGATGCGACCGCCTCCGCGATCTCGCCGGCCTCGCCGCCATGCGCCGCGACGAGCTCCCCCGCCACGTCGTCGACGCTGCGGGTGCCGTCGATGCGCGTCCAGATCTCGAAGGCCGTGCCCTCGAACAGGTACGGGGACTGCTGCTGCTCGACGCGCGGCAGGTTGAGCACCACGGCGCGGTCGTCATGCAGGACCTCGGCGATCCCGGGCACCCGACGCAGGGACGATGCGGGGGTCATGTCCCGCCTCCCCCGTCGGGGCGGGTGAGGGTCCGGTCCGTCTCGCCCCGGCGCGCCCGGGCCAGCGAGGACAGCACCCCCGGGGCAGCGCGCAGCCCTCGACCCCACCGGGCGAGGCGTGCCCGCACGAGCGCGACGCGGCCCGGCGGGATCTCCGGGTGGTCGCGGCGCAGGTCCTCCGCGGATCGCCAGAACGCGTTCCAGATCAGGCGCGGACGGCGCCGCAGCGGCGAGCTCACGATGATCTGCCAGTGCTGGACCGTGGAGGATCCTTGCGCGCCCGTGCGCACCCGCCACGCGTCGAGCTCGGGGTCGACGCGCGCGGGGGTGGACGGTGGGAGCACGACGAACCGCTCGAGCACCGGCCTCGCGGTGTCCTGGCACCCGGTCAGGGATGCCAGGCTCGCGAGGTCCTCGCGCTCGGCCTCGTCGAGCGACGGCAGGACCATGTCCAGCAGCATCCGGACCTCGGCGGCATGCCGCGACGTCTGGGCCGGCGTGCGCAGGCTGTGCAGCGCCGCGATGAGGATCGCGCCGGTCCGGTCGGGGATGGAGACCTCGACACCGGCCAGGGCGATCGGGACGCGGCGCTCCCACAGCGCCTCGAACACGTCCGCAGGATCCTGCAGGAATCCCGGGAAGCGCACGTGCACGTCGATGTCGCACGGCCAGGCGTCATGGATGAGCGTGACGGAGTGCGTCGCGAACAGGTGGGCGAGGTCGGAGTGCTCGCGCTCGTGCCAGCCGGCCGCGGCGAGGCCCTCGAGCATCGACGCGAGATCGCCGGGCGCCACCATCGCGTCCGCGTCGGCGCTCACGCGCGCGGGCCGCAGTCCGTGATGGGCGGCGCCGGGGCCCTTGAGGAACAGCACGCGGATGCCGCGCGCACGCCCCACGCCGTCCACGAGGGCGTGGGCGAGCTCCACCGCATCCGCCGCGGTCAGCGCGCTGGGCTCCACGCGCGCCACACTATCGCCCGCGCGCCCGCTCGCCCGGGGGCGCGAGCGGCCCGCCAGGTAGAGTGCGAGCACATGTGATCGCACCCGGGGGTGAGGATGGCAGGTCGGCTCGCGCACCGCATCGCACCGCCCCGCATCGTCCCCGGCAGCCGGGGTCCCGCCCGATGACCGACCTGGCCCGCGTGGGCGCGCGCGGCGGCGTCGTCGCGATCGTCACGCAGGCGGTCACGATGGCCGCGCGCCTGGTCTCGGTGATCCTGCTCGCACGGTGGATCGCGCCCGAGTACTTCGGCCTGGTCGCGATCGTGGTCAGCCTGTCCGACATCGCCGTCGCGATCATCGGCCTCGGGCTGCCGATGGCGGTGGCGCAGGCGCCGGGCCTGTCGCATCGCGCACGCAGCTCGCTGTTCGCGGTCAACGCGGGTCTGGGCGTGGTGTTCGCGCTCGCGTTCTTCCTGGGCGCGGACGCGATCGCGGCGCTCTACGACGAGCCGCGCATCGTCCCCCTCACGCGCTGGCTCGCGCTGGTGCCGCTGCTCGCCGGCCTCACCGCGCAGTTCCGCGGGCAGCTCATGGTGGACCTCAAGGCGGCGTCCTCGCAGGCGATCGTGGCGGCCACGCGCGTGATCGGCGTCGGCGCGGCGGTCGCCTTCGCCGCGGCGACCGGGAGCCCGTACGCGCTGGTGGTGCTCGCCGTGGTGCCGCAGGCGCTGCAGCTGCCGTGGCTCGCGTTCGCGGCGCGCTGGTGGCCCGGGCTGCCGGGCGAGTGGCGCGAGGCCGGGGGCCTGATCCGCGTGGGCGCGCACATCTTCGGGCTCACCATGGTGCGCAGCCTCACGCGCAGCATCCTGGTGCCGGTGATGGGCCTGTTCCAGCCGGCCGCGATGGTGGGCCAGTACGACCGCGCGTCGCAGCTGTCCGCCACGCCCGTCAACTCGCTCACCGACGGCCTCCAGCAGGTCGCGATCCCGCTGCTGGCGCGGGTGCGCGACGACCGCGCGCGCATGATGCGGGCCTTCGACAGCCTCCAGGTGGCGATCGTGATGTCGATGGTCTCGGCGATGTGGCTCGCCGCGGCGATAGGCGAGCCGCTGGTGGTGGTGCTGCTGGGACCGGACTGGCAGGTCGCCGGCGTGGTGTTCCAGCTGGTGACCATCGGGGCCGGCTTCAGGCTGGTGGCGACGGTCCAGCAGTGGCTGTTCATCGCGGGCGAGGCCACGGCCGCGGGGCTGCGCTTCAGCCTGTGGAGCCAGCCGGCGGTGGTCGCGCTGTCGCTCGCGGGCCTGCCGTGGGGCGTGGTCGGGGTGTCGGTGATGAACGCCGTCGCGTGGCTGGTGTTCTGGCCCGTGGGCGCGGTGTTCGCAGGACGGGCCGTCGGCGTGTCCGCAAGGTCGGTGCTCGGCGGGACGGCGTACGCGACGGCGCTGTTCGCGGCGCCCATCGCGATCGCGGCGGCGCTGCCGCGGCTCTGGGTCGACGGGAACGTGCCGCAGATCCTCGCGGGCACCGCGGCGGGCCTCGCGGTGGCGGGCCTGATGCTCGCCCTCAACGGGCGCCTGCGGCGGACCTTCATGCGCTTCGTGCGGCAGGTGGCGGGCTCGCTGCGTCGGTCCGCGTCTGCGGCCGGCTGACACATGAACGTACGCGCAGGGCGGTGTGCGAGCGCCCATGTGTCAGCGGGGTGCACGGCCGCGCGGACCGCGTCGCCCCTCCACAGGCCCAGGCGCACCGCGGCGCCCGTCCTCGCAGGCGAGGCACGATGCGCGCGTGCCTCGGTCGCTGGAGCTTGACCGTCGCGTGGACCAGCTGGTCGCGCGGCTCGAGCGGCGTGCGCCGGGAGCCATGACTCGCAGCGCGGTGCTCACGGCCGTCGGACGACGCGGACTGGAGAACGCTGCGCGGCGGGGACGCATCATCGCGCTGCTTCCCGGCGTCTATGTTGCGGCGGCGTGCGCCGATTCCCACGCGGTGCGGTGCGAGGCGGTGCGAGCCTGGTCGAAGGGGCGCGTGCTCATCGCGGGAGAGTCGGCCCTTCACCTTCTCGACTCGCGCTATCCAGCTCCGAAGCGGGTCCGATGCCTCGGTCCGCCTGCCTGGAACGCACGCGCTCCCGCATGGGTGGACCTCACGCGCACCGGGCTGCCTCGCTCTGCATCGTCCCGGAGCGGCGTGCGATGCCTCCCTGCGGAGGCGGCGCTGCTCGACGCATGGGCGTGCGCCCCGAGGTGGCGCCGCAAGGATGTGCTGTACCGCGCGCTGTGGCTCAGGATCGCGGGACCCCGGCGCCTGATCGATGCGGCGAGGCGGCGCTCGCGCCTGCCTGATCGCCGGATGTTCGACGGGATCATGGGCGCGTTCACGTCGGGCGCGACCTCGCCGACCGAGGTGATGGCGCGGCGCGAGGTGTTCGTCGGGCCGGAGTTCGCGGAGCTCGAGTGGCAGGTCGCGATGGTCATCGAGGGACGGGACCGCACCGCCGATGCCCTCCACCGGAGATCGCGCACCGTGATCGAGTGCGACGGCGAGGCGTATCACGGCAGCCGCGCTGCCAGGAGGCGTGACCGCGAGCGCGACACCGAGTTCGGCTCGGCTGGATGGCACACGGTCAGGTTCTCGTTCCAGGACCTGAGCGGGCGACCAGCGTGGTGCCGCCGCATGGTGCGGCTGACCATCAGCGCCCGGCTCGCGCCCCGCTGACACATGGAGGTGCGCACACGGCCCTGTGCGAGCGCCCATGTGTCAGCGGGGCGCCAGGATCTGCGCGTGGAGCTCGTCGCAGCCGCTGCCGGCGAGCGCCGCGACGGCACGGTCCTCGAGCTCGCGGCGGCGCGCCTTCTTCTCCTCCGTGGGCACCGGCACCAGGCCGGCCATGCCCTTGCGCTGATAGCCCGGCGTCTCGAGCAGGCGGGCGCGGATGCGCTCCTGGAGCTCCTCGTCGTAGGGCTCGGCATGGAGGTCCAGCCCGTACCGCGCCTCGATCGCGTGCGCCGCGCCCTCCGGGTCCTGCGTGAACTGCTCGAACGGCAGCACCATGACCCGGTCGAGGTACGGGAGCATCCGCTGGTGGTAGAAGCGCCACCACTCGACCGCGAGGTCCGCGTCCATGCGCGGGTCCGCGACCAGGAGCGACAGCACCGCGTCCAGCGGCCGGCGCACCACCAGCACCGCCGGCACGTCCCACCGCGCGGCGCGCGCGTACTGCCCGACCACGTGCAGGTGGTGGCCCAGCCGGACCTCGGGGTCGCAGGTCCGCAGGTAGCGGACGAAGAAGGAGTTGCCCGAGCGCGGGAAGCCCTCGACCACCAGGGCGGTGTCGCGCATCGTCAGCCCACGGGTGTGGCGGCGCAGGCGCGCGATCGCCCCGCTCCCCCACGCGGTGGCGCCGATGCGCCACTTGAGCCGGCGCGCGGGCGGCAGCACGCGCGCGCTCACCTCGGTCAGGACGGCCATGTCAGCTCCCCACGAACTCGCGGACGTCGTCGAGATCGTGCATCGAGTAGCCGAGCGCGCGCGCCCGGTCCTCGTAGCGGTCGGCGATGCGCGAGTACCTCCCGGTGAGGGAGTCGACGCGGCTCACCACCGCCCAGCTCGACCCGTACATGGACCACTTGAGGCCCGAGCGCTGACGCGTGGGCGACATCACGGGCGGGTGCGGGCCCCATCGGCGCGTGCGCTGGCTCTCCACGAAGCCCCGGTACGCGTCGGAGCGCGCGGCGTCGATCATCGAGGCGTCGAGCGGCTCCGAGAGCCCCAGGAACTCCGACACCTTCCCCAGCTCCCGCTCCGGATCGCGCATGAGGTGCTCGTACCGCAGCACCAGCAGGTTGCGGATCCCCGGGGCGTCGGCCGCGAGGCCCTCGTGGATGGCGAACCAGTTGTCGAGCGTGCCCTCGAAGCGCAGCCCGAGCGTGGGAAGCAGCATCGGCAGCGACCGGTCCCACTTGTGCACCGCGAGCGCCTGGATCAGCGGGTGGCGCGTGATGACGATGAACCGCGCATCCGGCCACACGGACTGGAGGAACGGCAGCCGCGCGACGTTCGGCGGCGACTTCTCCACCCTGAGCGCGGCATCCGACGACCAGTACGGCTCCCACGCCTCCTCGATGGACCGGCGCATGTCCTCGCGCATCGGCTCGGGCGCGGGGCCCTCGTGCGCCTCGGGGTGCAGCGCCCAGCGGGTCGGGCCGCCCAGCTCCATCGCGATCGGCAGGACGGTCTGGAGGTGCTGACCCTCGTCCTCGGGCACCCCGGTCCCCACCAGGCCGGCGATCTCGGACGATGCGGCCATCACCTTGGCGAGCACCGTGGTGCCCGAGCGGTGCGCGCCGCCCACGAACACCATCCGATGCGGCTCGCTCATGCCCACGGGATCTCCCTGCCGAGCAGCTGCGCGAGCTCGGCGGCGTCCTGCTCGAACATCGGCCGCACGTACGCGACGTCCTCCTCGGGGATCCCCGTGTACTGGCGCGCGTTGCGCGGCGCGAGGTCGATGCCCGCGAGGCTCACCCCGCCCAGCCCGAGGAACTCCGTGACCTCCGTGAGGAAGGCGGTGGGGTCCGCGAACATGTCGCTCGACAGCCCCACGAACACCTGGTCGCGCGGGTAGCGCGCGAGCCAGCGGCGCAGCTGCGGGGCGTAGAGGCCGCGGCGCACGTAGCTGCAGCGCTCGGCGACCACGCGGCGCTGGGCCCCGGCCGCGAGCGCCTCCCAGGCGGCCGCCGTGCGCTCCTCCTCGAGGTCGACGGCCTCGCGGAAGCTCTCGACGTCCTCGTGCCCCAGCGCGCGCTCGTGGTGGAAGTGCGAGAACGCACGCTCGACCGGATCACGCAGGAGCGCGACTATGCGCGCGTCGGGCAGCAGCGCGGCGGCCCGCTCGGGAGCCCTCGGGTGCGCGAGGTAGAACGGCGACGCGTCGCCCGCGAGCCAGTCGCGCGACTCGCCCGCGCGCGGGAAGTGCGCGCGGTACCAGGACTCGCCGCGCGTGTGGTGGTGGTCGAAGTAGTGGACCTCCTTGCGGAAGGCCGGGCGCACCGCGTCGAGCTCCTCGAGGTACTCGCTCAGCGACGTGGTGCCCGCCTTCTGCGCGCCGATGATGAGGAAGTCCGGCAGGACGCGCGCGCCCGAGGTCGCGCTGCGCGCCATGAACTCCGTGGTACTCCTCAGCCCGTCGAGCATGGCGCCACCATATAACAGTGCATTCCCGGCATACCCGACGCGCTCACGGGAGCCCCGAGCGCGACGCCGGGACCCCCACCCGCACGTCCGCGGTGAGCGCATCGACGGCGGCGTTCTCCTCCTCCGTGAGGCTCCCCTGCCAGTAGGTGGCGACGGCGCCGACGTCACGATGCTTGTCGTGGGTCCGCGTGGGCGTCTCGCGCCCTCCGGCGCGGTACTTGCCCTCGAGCGCGCGCGCCGCGTCCTCGGAGAGCTCGAGCCCGCAGAACTCGTAGAGCCGCTCGTAGACCGCGCGGGGCTGCTCGAGCACGTCCTCGACGGACACCCATGCGACGTTGGCGAGCCCCGCCGTGGTCGCGCTCGCATGCCCGTAGCCGAGCCTCCACAGCGCGGCACCCGTGACCGCCGATCCCGACTCCGCGAGCGCGAGCGCCTCCTCGGACAGCGCCCAGGGCGCGTCGCCGTCCGGGTCGAGCCGGCGCTGGATCCCGCGCACGTCGAAGCTCCACCCGAGCCGCTTGAAGCTGGCCGCGACCGCGTGGGGATCGCGCATCGTGATGACGGTCGGCACCTCGAAGCGTGTCGCGATGCGCGCGACCAGGAAGATCGCGAACGGGTCCTTCCAGATCACATGGTCGGGCGTGGGCCCCCAGCGCAGGGAACGCGCCGACACCCGGCTCTGCCCCCCGACCACGTACTTGCCCAGCCTGCGCAGCCCGCGGTCCTCGGGGAACACCCCGCTGCGCAGCCGCAGGCGGAGGTCGAGGATGGCCTGGACGTCCTCATCGTGATCCCGGGCATCGCCCAGCGTGGGGAAGTACGCGTCGATCGTGCGCAGCCCCGACTCGAAGTTGAGCGGCTCGTACAGGAACCGCGTGCTCGGGGCGAAGCCGAGCACCTCGCCGATGGGCGTGGTGCCCGAGCGTGGCACCCCGGTCACCAGGATGGTCCGATGCGCGCGCGCCACGTCAGTACCCGTAGCGCTTCCGCAGGGGCGTGGTGACCAGCCCGACGCGGCGGCGCGTCCCCGCCGGCAGGGCGGTGCGCCACTCCGAGTCGAGCCGCAGCCGCGTCGCGCCGACCCGCATGCGCGAGGGGTTGCCGGCCACCGTGTGGCACGCGGCGAGGTCGATCTCCCCGCCCGGGCCGATGCCGGGCACCCCGGCCGAGGGGAGCCCGAGCCGGTCGAGCGCGCCCCCGAGCACGCCGGCCGGGTCCGCGACGGCGTCCTCGTACCGGACACGCGCGTACCCCGCCGCCTTGCGTCTGAGCGACCCCGCGACGGCGTTCATGCGCAGCCAGATCCAGCCGCTGCGCTCGGGCACCAGGCGCGTGATCTCCTCGACCGAGCCGACACCGGCGTCGGTGCGGGTCACGGCCTTGGTCCACGAGTACGCGACGCCGCGGGGGTCGCGGACCACGTGCAGCACGCGCACGTCGAGCCCCTCCGCGCGCGACAGGAGGCTCGCGACCGTGGGGTGCTTGCTCGAGTCGATGGGGATGCGTCCGCTCTCCTCATGCGCCGCGACCAGCACCGCCGTGTAGAAGTCGAGGTACTCGCGCACCCGGTCCAGGTAGTCGCCGCGCTCGACCAGGAACCGCGGCAGGAGGTCGTGGCGCACGCGCCCCAGGTCATGGAAGAGCACCTTCATGCGGGGCGCGTCGACCTTGTCCCAGCCGCCGAAGGCGCGCTCCCCGACCGCGGTCCAGAACGGGCACTCCTGGAACGCGAGCCCGCATCCGCACAGCTCGCCGCCCATGATCCCCCGCTCGGGCAGCAGACCCACCTCGCCCAGCGACATGAGATCGGGCGACTGGCCCAGGATGCGGTCGATGAGCGTGGTCCCGCTGCGGCCCCACCCGGCGACGTACACCACCGGCACCTTGTCCACCACGCGCGGATCCACCTCCAGTCGCGCCCGGTGCGGGCGTCGGTTCGTCCCCTTCGTCCCGACTCTAGCCAGGCCTCGACGCGCGTGGCTAGACTGCCGATGCCCGCCAGCCCAGGCACGTGAGCGAGGGACCGATGCGGATCATCCACGTCGCGAGCAGCCTCCGCGCTCCGCTCGGGGGCGCCGAGCTCTACTGCGTCGAGCTCGCGATCGCGCAGGCGCGCGTCGCGGACGTGGCGGTGGCCACGCCGCTCGTCGACGAGGCGACGCGGGCCCGGCTCGAGGGCGCGGGCGTGCGCGTCGACGTGCGGCCCGTGTGGCGGCCCTACCCCTCCGACGGCCGCGGCCCCAACCCTGCCGCCCGCGCGCTGTTCCACGCGCTCGACGCGTGGGGCGCGGTGCGCGCTCCCCAGGGCTACCGCCGCGGCGAGCTCGATGCGGACGTGGTCCACGTGCACCGCTTCCAGGGCGTGGGCGCCGGAGTGCTGCGAGCCCCGCCCGGGCGGCCGGTGCTCCACACGGTGCACGACTACGCGCTCGTGGACACGCGCGCGACGGGCGCGCGCGGCGGCGCCGCCGTCGACCGGCTCGGGGCGCTCCAGCGCGCACGGACCGCGCTGCACTCGCGCGCGGCCGCGCAGGCGTCGCTGCTGATCTTCCCTTCCGTGCGCACGCGCGACCGCAACCTCGCGCTCGGACTCGACGTCCCGGGCGAGCGGGTCGCGGTGATCCCCCACGGCTGGCCGTGGTCGTCGCGCCATCAGGGCGGCCGGCGCGATGGCGGGCTGCTGTTCCTGGGCAAGCTCTCCGAGCGCAAGGGCGTCGCCGAGCTGCTCGAGGCATGGGACGGCGGGATCGGGGACGCCCGCCTCGCGATCGCGGGCGCCGGCCCGCTCGAGGGGCTGGTGCGCGAGGCCGATGGAGGCGTCACCGCCCTGGGGTGGCTCGACGGGGCGGCCAAGGAGGAGGCGGTCGCGCACGCCCTCGCGCTCGTGATGCCGTCGACCTGGCCCGAGAACTTCCCGCTGGTCACCGCCGAGGCGATGCTCGCGGGCACTCCCGTGCTCACCAACGCGCTCGCCGCCGGCCCGCTCATCGAGGACGGCGTCAACGGGCTGGTGGCTCCCGATCCGAGCCCGGCGGCGCTGCGCGCGGTGCTCACCCGCTTCCTCGCGGACCCAGGGCTCCAGGCACGCCTCGCGGCGGGGGCCCGGGCGACCGCGGCCCAGCTCGACATGGACGCGCATGTCGAGGTGCTGCTCGACCGCTACCGGGAGGCGCTGGGCGTCGAGGCCTGAGCGGGGACCTCGTCCCCCTCGGCCAGCAGCGCGTCCCCGACGGCGTGCGCGCTGCGGATCCACGAGAACCGCAGCTGGAACGCGTGGATCGTCTCGACGCTCGGCCGCGCGAGCCGCCCGGCGGCGGCGTCCACGAGCGCGACCGCCCAGCCCCGCGCATCGTCCGGGGCGACGTAGGTCGCGTCCTCGCCGCACACCCAGCGGAAGACGGGGATGTCGGAGACCACGAGCGGCGCGCCGCACGCGACGGCCTCGACCGCGGGCAGGCCGAAGCCCTCGTCGAGGCTCGGGAACGCGACCGCCCCGGCGTGGGCGTACAGCGCCGCGAGGTCGTCGTCGCTCACGTAGCCCGTCGCGACGGCGCAGCCGCGGGCGTCCGAGACCTCCCCGGCCGAGGCGTAGACCGCGGCGTCCCCGCTGCCGACGAGCGCAAGCATCCCGGGCCGCGCGGCATCGTCCGGCAGCGACGCCAGCGCGGAGAGCAGGACGGCGACGTTCTTGCGGGGGTCGCGCGAGCCGACCGCGAGCGCGTACTCGCCGGGGACCAGCCCGAAGCCCTCGACGGTCGCGACCGTCGCGTCGCTGGGGAGATGGCGCAGGAACACCTCGGCGGGCGCGTTGGGAGCGACGATGACCGGTGTGCCCTCCGGCACGAGCGCCCGCACCTGCGCGGCGACGGGCTCGCTCACGGTGACGATGGCGGCGGAGCGACGCAGGTGGAGGCGCAGCACGGCGCGGTGCACCACGCCGTAGAGCGCGGTGTACCACTCGGGATGGTCGAGCGGGAAGAGGTCGTGGACCACCACCACGTGGCGCCGCGCGAGCACGGGACCCCGGCTGGTCATCGACAGCAGCGCCGTGTCGCGTCCCGCGCGCAGGCCCAGCGACTGGACCCACAGCCACGTCCCCACCTTGCTTCCGCCGACCCACCGGGGCGGTCGCGCGACGGTGATGCGCCCGGGGTACTCCTGCTCGAGCGCGCGCAGGAGCTCGCGCGCGTAGCGCTGCTGGCCCGTGACCTTCTGCGCGAGGAACGCGCCGTTGACCACCAGGCGCCGGACGGGCCTCATGCCGCGACCCTCTCGCCCACCCAGCCCTCGATGCGCTGGTGGAACACCGCGGTGTCGAAGCGGCGCGCGGAGGCGGCGATCGCGGCGCGGTCCAGCGTGCCCGCGGCCCCGAGCGCGGCGACCACCTCCGCCGTGTCGTCGGGGTCCACCAGGAAGCCGCTCACGCCGTGCTCGACGGACTCGCCGGTGCCGCCCACACGGTTCGCGATGACCGGGGTGCCCACCGCCATGGCCTCCACGGGGACGATGCCGAAGTCCTCCACGGCGGGGAACACGAGCGCCGCGGCGCGTGCGAAGAGCCCGTAGAGCATCGCATCGGACGGCGCGATGACCACGCGCACGGGCACCGAGGCCGCGCGCGCCTGCGCCTCGAGCGCGGCACGGTTGGGCCCGTCGCCCGCGATGACTGCGGGCAGGCCGGCGGCCTCCGCGATCTCGATGACGCGGTCGAGCCGCTTGTAGTCGATGAAGCGGGACATGCCCAGCACGAAGGGACCCGGGAGCGCCGCGAGCGCGCGGACCTCACCCTCGGTCAGGTGCGCCTCCCAGTCGATGCCCTGGATGCGCGCGACGGCGACAGGCGGGTAGATCACGCCGGACTCGCGCTGCCACGCGTGCTGGATGCGCTCGCTCACGAACCTGCTGTTGGCGACGATGGACGTGGCCTCCTGGGCACGCGCGCGGTCGAGCGCCTTGAGCGGCGGCGCGAGCGTGCGCGCCAGCAGGCCGCTGCCGCGCGGGTCGAGCTCGGGCACCCACAGGTAGCGCGCGGGGCTGTGCACGTAGACCAGCTTGGGCACACCGTCGGGCACCTTGATGTGGTGCGCGAACGCGTGGGTGCTCACCAGCACCCAGTCGTAGTCGCGCCGGCGCGCCCCCATGCGCCACACGGCGGGCATCGCGAGCACCGAGGCCGCCTTCGAGCGGCGCAGCGGCGTGCGCGCGAGCGGGCTCTCGATGATGCGGCCCTGGACACCGGCGAGCGCGCCCGGATCGTCGACCCACAGCACCTCGACGTCGGACTCGGGGCGCATCGCGACCAGCTCGGAGACCACCTTCTCGGAGCCGCCCAGCCGTGCGATCCATTCGTGGACGATGAGACCGGTCATTGCGCGCGCCTCCGTTCCGTCCCGCCCATGCTTTCACATACGTGCGCAAACCAGCCCAAACCGGCGTGACGGGTGCATCGTTCGCGGCTAGCCTGACCGCATGACCGGACGCCCCCTGGATCGCAGCCTCGCCTCGCGCGGGCGTGCCCGGGGCGATGGGTAGCCGCACCGCCGCCCGCCGCGAGCGCGCCGCCGCGCTCACCCGCTCACGCGCGCGCCGCGTCGCCGTCGTCGACTCGCTGCGCCCGGTCGACCACGTGATGTCGCACCTGTTCTTCTTCTTCTTCGTCGCACAGATCTTCTCCCCGCTGTTCGGCGGGGTGACCCTGTACCTCGAGGTCGTGGTCGCGGTGCTCCACCCGCGGTTCGTGCGCTGGGTGTGGAACCTCAAGCCCGCGCCGTACCCGCTCGCGATCACCATCGTCACGGCGGCGGTCATGTCCGTGCACTCGCTGTCGAACCTGGTCAAGGTGGCGGCGCTCCTCATCAGCGTGCTCTACCTGGTGTTCGCACATCGCAGCGGGCTGTTCCAGCTGTACCGCTGGATCACGCTGAGCGTCGCGCTCGCCGTGGTGCAGTGGACGCTGGTCACCATCGGCACCGCGGGCTCGCGCGAGCTCGCGCGCACGCTGGGACCCAAGGCGTTGTCGGAGGCCGTGTGGGGCGAGCATGCGACGCAGACGTTCACCAACTTCTACGCCGTGATCGGCGACAGCGTCCGCGTCTCAGGGCTGTCGCGCGAGGGCGGGTTCTTCGCGTCGCTGCTGGTGGGGACGCTCATGGTGGTCTACCTGGACCCGCGGAGCCGGCACCGCACGCGTCACGCCCTCACCGCGGGCCTGGGGATCATGCTGTCGCTGTCGAAGACCACGTTCGTGCTGCCAGGCCTCTACCTCCTGGTGCGCGCGCGGCGACTCATCAACCACATCCCGTCAGGGCTCGCGGTCCTCGCGTTCTTCGCGGTGAGCGCCGGCTGGGCGGTGACCAACGAGTCGAGCCTGGTCGAGCAGGGCAACCGCTCGTTCCTCCACCGGTTCGGGGCGTACACCGTGGTGTCGCAGATGGACCCCGGGCAGCTGCTGTGGGGCGAGGGGTCGATCAGCGCCTACAGCGGCGACGTCGCGACCACGGCCGGGGTGCGCTTCGACGAGTTCGCCGGCACGGGCGGCTTCCTGCTCGCGCACGGGATCGTGGGCGTCGCGCTGTGGCTGCTCACCGTGCACGCGCTGGGCGGCTCGACCACCTCGGTGGTGTACATCCTCGGCGCCACCGTCGCGGTGTCCCCCACCACCAACCAGAACTTCGTGGTGCTCGCCTACTTCGCGGCGCTGTACCTGCTGCCGCGCTTCGACGTCGAGCAGGCGCTGGCCGCCGCCGAACGCAAGGCGCGGGACGATGCGCGGACGGGTCCGCGTCGGGGAGGTCGCCTCGCGCTCGCCGCGGGGAGCATGGAGAGACGGACGCGCACGACCGCGCCCGCGTCGACCCGTCGAGCCCCGCACGACTGACGGGCGACGCGCCCCGGCGCGGCGAGGTGGTGAAGGGTGCCGCGTGCTCGCACCTTTCCTGCACGAAGGGCGCGCTGAGCTGCTGCGCGGCGGCCGCCGCGACGGTTCAGTACGCCCCGGACTTGCCCAGGACCGCCGCGACCGTGCGCAGGATGATGATCGCGTCGCCGCCGATCGACCAGTTCTCGGCGTAGTAGGCATCGAGCCGGATCGACTCGGCCGGCGTGAGCGAGGACCGCCCCGACACCTGCCACAGCCCCGTCATGCCAGGCTTGACCAGCAGGCGCCGACGCTCGAGATCGCCGTAGTGGGCCACCTCCGCAGCGACCTGGGGGCGCGGCCCGACCATCGACATGTCGCCCTTGAGGACGTTGATCAGCTGCGGGAGCTCGTCGATCGAGTAGCGGCGCATGAAGCGGCCGAGCGGCGTGATGCGGGGGTCGTCCTCGTTCTTGTAGAAGGGCGTGAGCTCGCCGCCCATGACGTCGGCCGCCTTCGCCTCGGCATCGGCCACCATCGAGCGGAACTTGTACATGCCGAACGGCGAGCCGTCCTTGCCGATGCGCTGCTGGACGAAGAACACGGGTCCCGGGCTGGTCACCTTGATCGCGATCGCGACCGCGAGCATCGGCAACGCGATGAAGGCGAGCATCAGGGCGGCGGAGACGCGGTCGTAGATGGTCTTGGCGATGTACTTGGCGCCGCGGAACTGCGCGGTGTCCACGTGGAGCAGCGGGAGGCCCTCGACGGGGCTCATGAGCACGCGCGGGCCGGCGACGTCCACCATCGCGGGGGCCACGATGAGCCCGATGCCGGTGTTCTCGAGCTGCCAGCCGATGCGGCGCGCGTCCCCGAGCGAGACCTGGTCCGTCCCCGAGATCAGCACGAACTCGGCGTTCGAGCGCTTGGCGATCTCGACGGCCTCGCCCACGAAGCCCAGGACGGGCACGCCGCCCACCTCCTCCACGGACCGCTCGGTGCCGTCGGGCACGCACGCACCGATGACCGCGTAGCCCGCGCGAGGCTTGTGCCGCAGGCGCGCGATCATCTGCTCCGACATCTTCACGGGCCCGACCACCAGCACCTGCGCGCGCAGGTTCCCCAGGTCGCGTTGCGCATGGATCCACTTGCGCCACACCAGGCGGTAGATCAGCAGGACCACAGTGCCCACGGGGAGGGCGAAGACCAGGTAGCCGCGGCTGATCTCCCATTGCGTGAGGAAGCCCACGATCGCGATGGCTGCGAACGTCCACCACCCCGCCGCGACCACGCGCTGGAACTCCTGCGGCCCGTGCCCGAGGATGCGCGGCTCACGCGACTTGGTCGCGCCCAGCGCGAGCACCCACAGGGTCGCGATCACCGCGCTCACCACGCTATACGCGGGAGCGGACCTCCCGGCGACGCGATAGAGCGGATCCCAGCCGAACCGGGCGGCGTGCGCGCCGACCATGACCAGCGCGACCACGAACACGTCCGAGACGAACAGCCGGCGCTGGTACCTGCCCGCCCAGCCGTGCCCGCCGTACATGCGTTCGGCGGCGTCTACCCGGTGAGATGCACCCGTCGTCACAAAACTCACCATACCCGCACGAATCGGAACGACCACCGGAACGGCCCCGCTCCTCCCGCATCGGCGCGCGACGTGTGACAATTGCCGCAATTGCCACCAACCAGCCCCGGGAGGCGCGCGTGGAGCTCGGCGACTACATCCGCATCCTGCGCAAGAACTGGGTGCTGCTCGTCGCGCTGACCGTGCTCGGCGGCGGGGCCGGCCTCACCTACGCGCTGCTGGCGACGCCCACGTACGGCGCCACGGCGACGGTGTTCGTCTCGACGTCGGACTCGGAGAGCATCGGCGACCTCGCGCAGGGCAACTCCTTCACGCAGCAGCGCGTGAAGACGTATGCAGACCTGGTGAAGACCTCCGCCGTGCTGCAGCCCGTGATCGACGATCTCGCGCTGCACTGGCCGGTCTCGAAGGCGCGCGCGCAGGTGAGCGCGAGCGCGCCGCTCGACACCACGGTCATCGATGTCACGGCGGTCGACGCGGATCCCGTGTTCGCGGCCTCGCTCGCGACGGCCACCGCCAACCAGCTCATCGAGACGGTCCAGGAGATCGAGACGACCGATACCGAGGCCGGGTCGCCCGTGCGTCTCACCGTGGTGCAGGAGGCAGAGGTCCCCGTGCACCCGCAGTCGCCCAAGAAGTCGCTGAACGTGGCGCTGGGCCTGGTGATCGGGATCGCCATCGGCGTGGGCGTGGCGCTGCTGCGGGCCGCGCTCGACACGCGCGTGCGCAACGAGCGCGACCTCGAGCGCATCACGGACGCCCCGGTGCTGGGCGGCATCGCGTTCGATCCGCGAGCGCGTCAGCGGCCGCTCATCGTCCACGAGGACGCCCTGAGCATCCGCGCCGAGTCGTTCCGCACGCTGCGGACCAACCTCCAGTTCCTGGACGCCGACCGCGCGGAGAAGAGGTTCGTGCTGACGTCCTCCGTGCCGTCGGAGGGGAAGTCGACCACCGCGGCGAACCTCGCGATCACGCTCGCCGATGCGGGGGCACGGGTGCTGCTCGTGGGCGCCGACCTGCGCCGCCCCAAGATCGCGAGCTACATGAGCATCGAGGACGCGGTGGGGCTGACCGACGTGCTCATCGGGCGAGTGGACCTCGAGCATGCTGTTCAGCGCTGGGGCCACTCGGACCTGTACCTGCTCCCCGCGGGCTCGATCCCGCCCAACCCGTCCGAGCTGCTGGGTAGCTCTCTCATGGAGCGCCTGGTGGACCGCCTCGACGCGGACTACGACTACGTGCTCTACGACGCCCCTCCCCTGCTGCCCGTCACCGATGCGGCCGTGCTCGCGCGGCTGGTGGGGTCGACGGTGCTGGTCGTGGCGGCGGGACGCACGCACACGCATCAGGTGGACAACGCGATCGCGTCGCTCGAGACCGTGGGCGCGCCGCTGTCGGGGATGGTGCTCACGATGCTCGCGACCAAGGGACCGGACGCGTACGGCTACGGCCGGTACGGGTACCGCTACGAGAACCAGGCGGAGAAGGCGCGCTAGTCGGCTGCGGCCTCGGCCGCCGCTTCCTCGGCCTCGGCGGCGGCATGCGCCGCGCGCGCCGACTCGGTGACCTGCGCGAACCTCGCGCCGGCACCGTCGAGCGCCCCCGTCACCGCCGACAGCCGCGAGGAGCGGTCGTCGGCAGCAGCGTCGGCGGGGACGAACCCGGCGGCGACATCGCTCACCCACTCGCACCCGGCATCGGCCACCTGGAGGGAGCCGTCCCGGTACCCCTTCTCCCGGGGATGCCACGCGTACCCGTCCCGCGAGTCGAAGCGCGCCTCCGCGACCTCGTTGAGCAGCAGCGAGTACCCGACGTCGGCGCCGTCCGCCAGCTCGACGTAGCGGAGCAGGCGCCCGTACCCGTCGGTGTCATCGACCGACTGCGGGTTCACCAGCGTGACGATGGTGCCGGCGGGCGCGATCTGCTCGGCGGCGGCGAGCGCGCCGTCTGCCGTCGCGCATCGTCCCTGCAGCGTGGGCGTATCGACCCCGATGAGTCGCACCGTGCCCAAGCTGGTCTCCACCGTGTCGCCGTCGAGCCACCGCTCGACGGTCGCGGAATCCGTCCACGCGGCCTCCGTGTCGAAGGCCTGGCCCGAGAGGCGGTACCCCGACTCGCGCTCCGCGTCCTCGAAGTCCTCCACGATGCGATCGCTCAGGCCCTCGAGGTCCTTCACGGCGGCCTCGAACCAGCGGGTGGCGCCCTCCAGGCCCGACGAGCCCATGTCGAGGTAGCGGTACGCCCGCGCCAGATCATCCGCTGCCTGCGCCAGCTCGGTCGCGACGGCCTCGCTGCCCGGATACGACTCGGCGAGAGACTCGAGGTGGGTGACCACCTTGTCGCCTTCGCCCGCGGCGTACTCGGCCGGGATGGCCAGGCCGCCAGCATCGTCGAGCCACACGCCCCAGTCACGCATCTCGGATCGCGCCTCTGCGGAGAGCTCGGCGGGCTCTCCTGTCTCGAATACGCGCGCGTCGCGCGCCGACGCGGAGGCCGAGGGCGCTGCGGTCGAGGCCACGCTCGCCAGCGCATCGTCGCCGTCGCGAAGGGACGTGAGACCGAGCGCGATGCACGCGAGCGCGGTGATCCACGCGAAAGTCTTCAAGGCTTGCCCCTCAGCAGGTACGGCCGTCCATCCTACGACGGCCAGGCAGCGCCTTTCAGGGCCATTGTGGCCATGGTGACCAACCTCACAGCTTGCGGGCGCCTACGCGCGCCGCGCACGAAGCGGCCCGCTCGCGCGGTGCGCGAGCGGGCCGTTGCCTAGCTGTCGGCTGCGGTCAGTGGCTCCCGGCGGAGCGGCGACGTGCCGCGATGTAGACGGTCGCGGCGCCGGCGACCAGAAGCACGCCCGCACCGATCGCGAGGCCCTGGTTCTCGAAGCCCGTGCCGGACAGTCCGCCGCCGGCGGAGCCCGTGGTGCCGCCGCCACCGGCGACGTCGGAGGCGACCACCTCGACCGAGGCTGTGTCGACCGCGGTGCCGTCGACGATGCCCGTGATGCCGATGGTGCCGACGATGCTGGGGGCGGTGACCGTGAAGTCGGACGCCCCATCGACCAGCGCGACCTCCGAGGAGGTCACGGTGCCGGCGATGGTGGCGTCATCGCCCGCGAACACGGTCTGCAGCTGCGCATAGGTGCCGGTGTCGGAGGTCACCGTGCACGTGAACACGGTGTCGACAGGGACCTGGGTGGCGCTGCACGTGAGCGCACCCTCGGGAGCCGGGTAGAGCTCGGCAGATGCCGCGAGCGCGGGCCCGAGGGCGAGCGCGGTTCCTAGTGCGGCGGTGGCGAGAGTACGCACGATCATTGTTACCTCCAAGGTTGCGGCGCAAAAGACCCGCGTTGGCGGACTCGGCCACTTTAACATTTGTCCGGAATGTCGTCCTTGGAGAGCGTGTAAACATTGGGTTTCGGACCGGGTGTGGAAATTAAAGTCGGACTTAGCAGGCCGTTTACCTCGGTGCCAATATCAAATTGGAATTCTGCGGAAGCCCCCGGGGATATCTCGACGCGCGCTTCCACCATGCTTCTGCCCTCGTGGACCTCGGGGGTCACGTCAACCTTTTCCCCGTCCCGCCGCACCTCCGTGATCACCGTTCCGGCGGCGGGATACAGCAGGATGTTGGCCGCGAAGTCGCCCTTGTCGACGGACTTCCCGTTGCCCGTCACCCAGCCGGGCAGGTCGGACACCTCGCCGTCGAAGGTGTGGGTGAGCGTGAGGGTCACGGTCTGCCCGCCGAGCGTGCCGTCGGTGCACATGTGGTCCGTCACGGAGGTCTCGGTGTCGATGTAGTAGCCGATCTTCGCCCCGGAGCCGTCGTTGATGAAGACGCCCACCGCATCGTCCTTCTCGAGGAAGGCTCCGCCGATGTCGGTGCTGGCAAGCGCCCCCTGCTCGCCAGCATCGGCCGACCAGACGCGGAGGCGACCGTCCCGGACCGCCCGCTCGACGCCACCCAGCGCCGTCGCCTCGCCCGAGACGATGCTGGCGAACAGCGCCGCGGAGGCCTCCGCGAAGAAGCGGTCCTGCTCCTTGGGCTCGGGGTACTCCAGGTAGGCCTCGTTGAGCAGGATCCGGGCCGCGTTGCCCGAGCGCAGCGTGAAGTCCCCCACCTTGACCGGCTCCGCGCCCTTGAGCATCCAGCCGAGCGCGACCGGGTCGACGGAGACCACGCCATCCACCGGGTCGCGGCCGTCCGCCTCCCAGAAGCGGGTGAGCATCTCCGCGGCGCGCGGGTACTCGGGCGTGAAGGTGACGTCCTGGGGGAAGATCTGCATGCGGTCGGTGAAGATGCGCGCCTCGTCGTCGGTGAGGCCGCCCACGCCGTCACGGTCGACCAGCTGCGAGGCGGCGACGTAGTCGCCCAGCTCGAAGCGTCCATCGTCGACTGTGAGGTCGAGGATGGCGCCGGGGATGCCGCCGGTGGCGCGCGGCTCGGCGTTGTTCTGCACCATCACCAGGTAGGTGCGTGGGCCGTCGGCGCCCAGCATGGCCGGGAGCAGCTCGGTGGCCACGCGTCCGCCGTGCACCGGGTCGCCGAGCGTCCGCATCTGCGTGCGCAGATCCACCACGCGCGTGGCGATGAACTCCGTGGTGGAGACGAGGTCGAGTGCTGCAAGTGCGTCCTGCTGGGCGCTCAGCGCATCGTCGGCCTGTTGTAGAGGTGCGGCCGCCGCGTCGAAGAGGTGCGGGTCGATGCGCCCGCCGTCGAAGGCGGGCACGTCGAGGGCGTCCATGACACCGGGTTGCGAGAGCGGCTCGAGGACATCGTCCGCGAGGACCGTCGCCGCCTCCCCCACCGCGACGATGGGCTCGGCCTGGTTCTTCACCCAAGGCAGGCGCGCGGCGATCCACCAGTGCGGGCCATCGGTCGCGCCGGCGAGGTCCCGGGCGGATTGCTGAAGCGCCTCGACCTCGGCGCTCAGGGCTTCGGGGTTGCGGTCGCTCAGGGCTTGCTGCGCCGCCGTCGCATGCTGGTCGACGTCGCGCGCGGCGCCGGCGAGCGCAAGGGCGTCCCAGGCAAGGGCGACGGCCCAGACCAGGATCGCGACAATGATGCCGGTGACCAGCCAGGGCCAGACGCGACGGCGCGCAACGGCTCCCGCTTGCATGCTCACCTCCACGCCTTTGCGACACCTGCGACACCACCCCGACCGGCCAAGAGCTGTCGCGGCACTGTCGCTGCACTACACCTAGTCGACTATCGAGTTCAGCGCCAGCGCGACTCCGAGCGCTTCATGCCGCCAAATGCTCATTGTCGACTCTGTCGAGAACCGCTTCCGCGCGTGTGACGGTCGCGGCTCAGAATCGTTGGCGCAGCAGCCCGGGTGCGCCACCATTCAGCGGGAATGCGCCTGCTCCCGTGTCGCGCGAAGCGCATCACGGTGAAGTTGACGCGCCTCCGTGCAGTAAGTTGTGCGCGTGCACGAGTCCAGCCCAGTTTCTGTTGTCATCATCACCCATCGTCGGCCGCACAGCCTGGAACGCGCTCTCAAGTCTGTGCTCACGCAGACAGTTCTCCCAACCGAGGTGATCGTTGTCGACGATGTCGCGGACGACGCCACTTCAGGGATCGTCGCTCGGCTCGCAGAGTCCGCTCCAATCGCTGTCCACTACGTCCCTGCGGCTCCACCGGTAGGCGAAAGCGGCGGAGCATCGCGGTCACGCAACATCGGCCTTTCGCGGTCACAGTTCCCCACTGTCGCCTTCCTCGACGATGACGACGAGTGGTCGTGCAACTACCTTGAGACCGCAGCGAAGCTACTCGTCGACGACCGCGTCGATTTTGTCCTGACGTCGACGAGCCTGCTCGTCGGGGGCAGGCCTACCGGATCGCACGTTGCGACAGCCGACATCGAGTGGATGGACTCCTTCACCGACTACCCCGGGATCACGGGGAGCAGCATCGTGTGCGGTCCGGCACTCAAGTCATCGGGGGTTCGGTTCGATGAGGGCCTCCCGGTGCACAACGACCTTGACTTCTTCATCCAGTTGAGAATGGCAGGACTGGACTACTCCGTCTGCACAGATGCGCTTGTTCTCCAGCATACCGACGGCACTGATCACCTCTCCAGCGCCGGCCCCCACAAGCCTCGAGGTATCCGTAAGTTCTACGAGAAGTACCACGCCCACATGAGTTCGGCCGCGCGCCGCGCATTTCGCAAGCGGATACGGCGAGCCCAGCGACACGGGGAGCAGCGCACTTCCGCGATGGCTTTCTACACCCTCGTCGCAATCTTGGATTCGACTCCGCGCGAGTGGTACATGAGGTTCGCGCGGATCGCAGCGAAAGAGCCTCGCCGCTACCGCTAGTGCGCGCACCGGTGGAGGAACGAGCGGCGCACCCATCCGCCAATGCTCCTCCGCCGCTCGACCTCTGTACTCAATCGTTCGGGGCTTAGCGATGCTGCGGACGGCAGGCACCCCGAGTGTGCGCACAAGGCCGTAGCGCGCAACGTCTATGCGGACGCGACAACCCGTTCCAGCGCGGAGTCGAGTCGCGAAGCGGCTGTTCGAACGTCCCAGTAGGTGCAGGCATCTGTCTGCGCCGCTCGCTCCTGGGGTGTCCGGTCCCTGGCCACAAGCTCGCGGATCAAGTCTGCGAGGCGATCTGTCTCACCCACCTCAAACAGTCGCGAGCCAGTGGCTTCGTCGACAATCTCGGTCACGCCCGGAATCCGTGTTGCCGCAATGGGGGACCCGCATGCCACCGCTTCCATGAGCACCACGGGGAGTCCTTCAAAGGCGCTAGGAAGGCAGAACACGTCTCCCGCGGCGATGAATCGCCATGCGTGGTCCTGTGCGCCCAGGAGCGCCACACGCGACTCGAGTCCGCGCGACCGCACGTACGACTCGAGCGCAGCGGTCTCTGGTCCGTAGCCAACGACAAGCAGTCCGAAGTTACGAGGTAGCGCGTCGATTGCCTTGATCGCATCGAGTGGTCGCTTCTCTGCCACCAGCCGACCGCAGAAGACCGCAACCCTATCGACTTCCGGCGCGAGCCATCGGCGACGTACCTGATCGCGCCATCCGGGGTTCTCAGCGATCCAAGTCTGGATCCCTCGCACGTCGATCCCTTGGTGCACGACCTGGACGACACGAGAACCGACCGCCGCGCGGCTGCGCGCGGCGCCGGTGCTGACAGCGAGGCTGAGATCTGCCCAACGATTGGTTGCTGTCGTCGCCAGAGCGACTGCGCGGCTCCGATACCGGGTGTTGTGGATCACCTCAACGACTGGTACGGCCAGTCGGCGTAGCGCACGGGCGATCTTCAGCGGCACAGCCGCGGAAGGGGAGTGCACCACCACCACATCCGGCTGAAAACGTCGAATCTCTCCGAGCACGCCACGGTGCGCTAGCCATGGGTTGGCGCTGGGCGTGCGCACAACGCTGGCTCCGGCCTCGATGATTGAAGCCTCGAGGGCGCACTCGATCCCCAGTGTGTTGACGATACGGATGTCCTCCGGCCGGGCAGCTGCCCGGACACGCTCCATCAGAAGCATCTGAGCACCACCGAGGTCCAGAGACCGAATCACCTCGAGCGTTCGCACGCGCGTGTCACCGCCATTCTGTGAGTATCTCCATCCGGCCCAGCGCTTCAGGGCCTGGCCCGTTCCAAAGGTCCGTGGCTCGCGTCAACGCGATGCCACGAGGTTCAAGATGCCCCGCAGATCTGTTCTCACCGCCGGGAGGGCCACCCCGATGATCACGGCGACGAGGAGCGCGGCGCCACCGCCCCAAACAAGCCCTCCGATGCCGTCGCCGGCGATATGCGCCGCAATAGCCGCCGCGAGGGCGACGGGCAGTGCGAACGAGAGCAAGTGTCGCAGTGCGTCGGCGATCAGCGGCAGAGGCTCGATTCCCAGCGCCTTGGCGCTCACTACCACTGCAAGAGGCCAATACAGGAGCCATCCGAGGCTGTTGAATACAGCGACCCAGACAACGCCAAACGGCACGCCCGCTATTGACACCACCGCGACAAGGGGAAGCGCCCACGCGTTCAGTCTCGCCGCTCGACCCGTGGCTCGCGAACCGATATGGAGCCATTGCGTAGTGAGCCCGATCGCACGCGCCACGCCTCCGAGCGCGAGTACACGGACGAGTGGAACGGCATCGCTCCAGTCAGGTCCCAACATCACGGCAACGACACCATCAGCGAGCGCGGCGATGAGGAGGAAGAGCGTCGCGGTGCCATACGTCGAGAGCTGTTGCGCTCGCCGGTAGTAGGCGCCGAGCCTCCCTGGTTCGTCGACGACTCGAGCCAAGACGGGCACTGCTACCCTGCGCATCTGCTCGATACTGACGGTCAACGGCATCTGGATTAGGCGGACCGATCGGTCGAAGATGCCCGCTGCTGCGGGCGTCGCGGAAAGACTCAGCGCCGGCGCAACGACGTTCGCGCTTGCTTGACGGACCAGGTTGATTCCAAACAGCTGCCTCGCAACGGTCAACAACTCCCGCTCGTCATGGCTCCATCGAAGCACGAAGGCCGGACGCCATCTCGACATGGCCCAGCCGAGCATCGCCTGGATCCCAGGTAGTAGGACCGCTTGCGTCGCCAGCGCCCAGATCCCGAGGCCGGCTGCGGCCATGCAAATCGCGGCGGCGAAGGACAGGAAAGTGGACGCAATATCGATGCTCGCTACCGCGCCAAACCGAAGGGACCGCGCCAGTTGGACGTTGTGGAACGACGCGATCGCGGCGAGTAGAGGCACAGCCGCTACAACCCGGAGCACGGGCTCCAGACCGGGTTCGTGCCAGGCATGAGCCACAATTGAGGCGGTAGCAAAGATCGCGATGGCCACTGCGACACCGAGTGCGAGCGAGATCATGAAGAGCATTGACTCGCTGACTCGATCGATCCCGCGGGCTTGTGCCAACGCGCTCGGGATTCCGAACGAGGCGACGGCCTCCGCGAACGCTGCGATGCTCGTCGCGACGATCATGACGCCGTACGTGGTCGGATCAAGGAAACGCGCAAGAACGGCTAGGCCCAGGAGCCTCAGCACTACCGACAGACCCTGTCCTCCGAGAGTCATGAGCGCCCCGCGGGCGCCCGCGGTAGCAAGCGCCGCGCTCACGGCGCAGACTCGGCGAAGCGCAGGCCCACGCGAGCAAACGATCTGGCGGTCGTCCCCCGGCTAGGCATGGCCGGCTGCCACGTCATGTCCGCTGACGACCCTAGCAGGCACGCCCAGTGCCGTGGCACCTGCCGGGATCGAGCGCGTCACCACTGCACCAGCACCGATAGTCGCACCGTCACCAATCTCGACCCCCTTCAGGATGATCGCTCCAGCGCCGATCCAGACGTCGTCGCCAATCTTCACGGCAGCGGTGCGGTAGTCGAGCCGACGCCCCACGGGGCCATGGTCTTCCGTGTGGATAGAGCAGTTCTCGCCGATAAGGGTTCGCGCGCCGATGGTCAGATTGTCGAAGGCGACAAGGGTCGCGTTCTTCCCGATGTACGCACCGGCGCCGATAACGCATTCCGTATTCACGACCAGCCTCATCTGCCTCTCGATCGAGACGTCGCTTCCCACGTGCACCGTCGCGCCACGTGCGAGTCGAATGCGCGAAGGGCGGCCCAGGAGGAAGCGGGCGCCCCTGATCCGACCCGCAGAACGAACCCACCAATACGCCGCACAGACGGCTCCGAACACGCTTCGGCTAGCGCTGAGCATTGACTGCCACACCCTTCCGAGTCAGTAGATGCGAACGAGGACGCGGCGGGCTTTCGACGCGCCTCGTCTGAAGAAGAAGCACAAGCGCCAACGGCAGCAGGGGGGTCAAGTGCCGTACAGCGGACCCGTAGTCCGGCTCGAATAGGCTCTGAACCACGACGAATGCGAAGAGCACCGCCATGGAATGTCGAACCTGATCGGGTTCGCGGCCAGCCCCGTCCGTGACGCGTGGCGCCGAGGTCGCCCCTTGAAGCACCAACGCCCTGCACCACAGAGCCGCGAGCAGCGGTCCGACGAGGAGGTAATGGATGCTTCCCTTGAGGATCAGCGGCAACGGAATCAGGAGGAAGAGGAACGCGAGCAAGTTGTTGACGGCGCCCGCAAATGGCTCGGGCCCCCCGACGTACGACGTGATTGCCGATTCGGCGTGCCCCAAGTCCAACCTTCCTGCGTTTGCGGTGGCGCGCAGCGAATCGGGCGCGACACCGTAGTAAATCCCGAACACCACGCTCACGACGACGACTGAGATTGCGGTCACCACCAACTTCCGCCGCCAGTTCGCACGGATGAAGCTCTCCAACCCGAATACGAAGTAGAGCGCTGCGACCAAGAACCAGTACTCCCTGAACATGGCACCGTAAACGATCATGGCGCTGGCGGCCAAAAGCCTTCCCGGCACGGTCGCTCGCACGGTCAACGCGACCAGGACCACCGGCAAGACGAAGACATCCTTCGAGAATGTGCCCATGTAGACGGCACCGAAGATCAGCGCGAGCGCCCCCACCGGGCCAACGACAAGCGACGGCGGACGGCTGCGATCGCGATATCGCAGGTAAACCAATCCAACCGTCAAGAGGAAGGCTGTGTACTGCACCAGTCCCACGAACAACCGGTCGTCGATCACGCCCAGGGTTCGATAGATCGTCGCGACACGCCCGTACGAAGCGTCGCCGAATACCTCCAGCCCGGACCGACCAAGTCTTTGAATGGTGCCGGCATCGAATGAGTAGTGGGCCGGCACGAGCGAGTCTCGGAACACCACGATCACGTAGCCGAAAAGGGCCGAGGCGGCGATGCAGAGGTCTGCGAGCGCAAATCGCGCACGATGGTCCATCAGTGGACACCTGCCTCGATCGCATGACCACTCCCGAGGCGGTACGCCGCGAGAGACGCAGCTGCCTGCTCTGCCGATGTCAGATTGCTCGCAGCATTGACGCGCGCCTGCAGCCCGAGCCTGCGCCGGAGCTGGGTGTCGCGCGCCAGCTCGGCTACCCGCGAGGCGGCCTCTCGTACATCCACAACGACAAAGCCCGTCAGCCCGTCCTTGACGATGTCCGTATGCCCGGGAATATCGCTCACGACGCACGGGATGCCGAGAGCTTGCGCTTCGATCAGCGCGTATGGCATCCCCTCCCAAAGACTGAGGGACACCACAACGTCAGCCTCGGCGAGACGCCGCATGGCGTCAGACCTATCGAGCCAACCCGTGACAGCCACGCCGTCGTCACCGCCCAACCACCGTGCGATGTCCGCGGGCGCACCTCCACCAACCCAGGCGAATTCCAGGTCGTGGGACGGGAACGCTGCTGCGACCTGCGCAAAGAGCCACGGTGCCTTCTGGTAGCAGACGCGGCCGATCCCAACGACCCTCAACGGGCCCGGTGCACGTGTTCCGCGCGGGTCACGAGGCAACGCACTGCGGCGGAGCCCGTTCTGCACCACCACGGCGGCTTTGCTTCCCACCTTGGACTTCGCGATCTGGCACTCCGAGCCGGAGACAAGCACGTCCACGTCGCTTACGCGGGATAGCGCGGATTCGATGCGTAGAACAGCGGCTCGCCTAAGCGGCGTCCAGTCTCTTCGCATGAATGCGTATCCATGAGGGGAGTAGGCAACGACGGGACGCGCGCGCGGGTTCACCGTAAGCGCGACGATGCGCCCGACGGCGCCAGCGATAGACGAATGCAGGTGGATGACGTCGAAATCGCCTTGGATCATGGCCCGGCGGATCCCCGCCGCCAACTTCCACAGTCGCGAGTAGCCCGAGGTCCGCCGGCTCCAGCAAGTGGCATGCACGCCGGGGACCGCCTCGCGAATCGCTTGAAGCGATGGAGTCACAGGCCTGCTCACGTAGGCGAGAGCGACATCGAAACCACTCTCACTCTGCTCTGCCAGGAGGATTTCGAGGGCTGTCAACACGCCCCCGCCGAGGCACTCGGTGACGTGCAGCACCGTTGGAAACTGCCCTGGGTTGCTTGTCGCCACACCCTCTCCTTGCTCTGTTGGTCTATGCGCCGTCCACATGGCGCGTCGTCTGAGCGATGGCGCGCTGCGCTACGTGTTGAGCCGCTGCGCCACGTGCTCCGCATATGCGCTCCAGGAACGCAGACGATGGCGAGCCTCCAGGGCGGTCCGCGTCCGTGCTTCCGTCTCAAGGGGTTCCACTGCAGCGAGCGCGCTCCCAAGCTCGGTCACGTTCCCGGCTGCGACCACCGTCGTCGGCATGCCGAGCGTCGCTTCGAACGCGCCGTTTGCATCCGTGCCAATCACGGGCAGGCCCACGGCCAACGCCTCAAACACGACCAGGGAGCATGCGTCTTCGACGGAAGGGATGACGAAGGCATCCGCGCGCGCGAATGCCGAGCGTATCCCCACCTTGTCGGTCGCGCCGCGAACGTGGACGTTGTCTGGAAGATCGCGGACGAGCGCTTGGTCATACACGTTGCCCACAAGTTCGATGTCGACGTCGGCGCTCCGCGCGGCCTCCACAAGGAACGAGATCCCCTTGCGCCTCGAGATCTGGCCCACGTACACAATGCGAGGGCGACTCCTCGCCGCATCGTCGTCCCCGCCTGTGGGCACGAAGTGCCCGACATCCACGCCATACGGCTCGACGATGATCTTCTCCGCAGGCGTTCCGTGCACGACCATCTGGTTGAACACGAGACGAGACGGGACAAGGACCGCGTCCGCGAGATCCAACTCCTCCTCAATAACGTCGACGAGCCATGAGGGATAGAGCTCTCGCCTGACTTCATCGCGGTCAAAGTGGGCCAGCAACCTGGCATTGTGCGCGCGTGGATGAGCGTCGACGGCGTGGAAAACCCGCTTGGCTCGTGTCGCCTTTCTGAACGTGAGAAGCGAAGCACCCGGGAAGCCGATCACAATACCGGTCGACGCTGCGAGCACGCGGCTCGCGGCGAGGTCGAAGATCCGCTTCTGTGCGTACATGCCGGTCGGTGCCGCTTGCTCCAGAGGAAGTCTGTTGCCGATGACCCGGACGGCTTCGCCGACGAGCGACAGCGGGGGCACTACCAACGTGTCGTGATGCGGGCTAGGCACGATCCCTCGCCGAGGCGCGACCACCTCACGCAAGCGCCGCTCACCAGCATGGTGCGCGATCATTGCGAGTGCCGCATTCTCGGGATATGGCAGGGACACAGCGGTCATGGAGCGTGCGCCCCGCCGACGAGGCACCTTCTCAGCAGCCTCTGCGCCCTTCACAGTTTCGTCCATCCGTCGCCACTCATCTGACTTGAAATCCCCAAATGGGCCTCAGTAGGCACCGCGCCCGGCCACCACGGCCCACGCGGTTTTCGCGACGATCAATGCGTCCATGCCGAGGCTCCAGTTCTCCGTGTAATAGAGGTCCAGACGCACCGACTGCTCCCATGTGAGGTCCGAGCGGCCGCTCACCTGCCACAGACCGGTGAGACCCGGACGCACGAGCTGGCGGCGCGCCACACGCTCGTCCCAGGCCGCGGTCTCGCTCAGGAGCGGCGGGCGCGGGCCCACCACGGACATCTCGCCGCGCAGCACGTTGAACAGCTGCGGGAGCTCGTCGAGCGAGTAGCGGCGCAGCACCTTGCCCACGCGCGTCACGCGTGGGTCGTCGTGCATCTTGAACAGGACGCCGTTGCCGTCGCTGTCGAGCTGGAGCTCGGCCAGGCGGGACTCCGCGTCCGTGTACATCGAGCGGAACTTGAGCATCTCGAACAGCTGATGATCACGTCCCACGCGCGCCTGCTTGAACAGCACGGGCCCCGGGCTGGTGAGCTTGATCGCCAGCGCGATCGCCGCCATCGGCACAGCGAGCACCGCCACCGCGAGGAACGCGCCCACACGATCCGCGACAGTCTTGAGCGCCAGCTTGGGACCGGAGAAGTGCGGCTCCTCGACGTGCAGCAGCGGCAGTCCCTCGACGGGCGACATCTGTACGCGCGGCCCCGCGACATCCACCATGGAGGGCGCAACAATCAGCCCGATACCCGAGCCCTCGAGCGACCACCCGAGCGAGCGCGCCTCGCGCAGCGACATCGCGTCGTTGCCGGACAGCAGGATGTACTCGGCGCCGATCGCGCCCGCCTGCGCCACCGCATCGTCCAAAGGCCCCAGCACGGGGACGCCCTCGACCTCGAGGACCTCCGACGGCACCGTGCCCGGCGGGGTGCATACACCCACCACGTGATAGCCGGCGCGGGGGGCCCCGTTGAGACGGCGCACCATCTGCTCGGAGGTCCGCAGCGGACCCACCACCAGCACCTGGGCCTGCAGCTGACCCGCATCGCGCTGCGCATGGATCCAGAGCCGCCACGCGTAGCGGTATGCCAGCAGCACCAGCGTCCCCAGGGGGATGGCGAAGAAGAGGTAGCCGCGGCTGATGTCGAGCTTGAAGAGGAACGCGGCCGTCGCGACGATCCCGAAGGTCCAGAACCCGGCAGCGATCACGCGCTGGAACTCCTGCGGCCCGTGGCCCAGGATCCTCGCGGAGCGCGACCGCGTCGCGGACAGCTGGACCATCCACAGCGCACCGATCGCGATGGTCACCACGGTGTAGGGCGGGGACAGGTGACCGGAGACCCGCTCGAGCGGATTCCAGCCGAACCGGGCCAGCTGGGCCATCGCCATGACCAGGGTGACCACGAAGAAATCGGAGATCAGAAGCCGCAAAAGGTACTTGCGTGACCATCCGGTGCGGCCATGCATCCGTTCAGCCGATGCGCGCGGAAAGGTCGTGGCCCCCAGCGTCACGGGCACAGGTTATCGGCAAACTTCGCGATGTGTGAAGCGCGTCACACGTATGTCCCAAATGTGCTTGCAGGCATGCAACAGCGCCGCTAAATCCGCATGGAACAATGCTCGCGGCGGCGCCAAATGAGCACCGCCTGGGGAGAGCTGTGGAACTTCAGGACTATCTTCGTATCCTTCGCAAGCATTGGCTCGCGATCCTCGCACTCACGGTGCTGGGCACCGGCGCGGGCATCGCGTACTCGCTGCTCGCGACGCCCGTCTACACGGCCTCCGCAAAGGTCTTCGTGTCCACCAGCGGCTCCAGCTCGGTCGCGGACCTGGCGCAGGGCAACTCCTTCACGCAGCAGCGCGTGAAGACGTACGCGGACCTGGTCACCACGTCCGCCGTGCTCCAGCCCACCATCGACGCGCTCGAGCTGCCCATGTCCGTGGGCGAGCTCCGCGGCAGCCTCTCCGCCTCGACCCCGCTCAACACCACGGTGATCGACGTGACCGTCACCAACGCGGACCCGGTGTTCGCCGCGGTGCTCGCAGGCGCGACCTCCGAGCAGCTCATCGAGACCGTCGAGGAGATCGAGACCACCGACCCGCTCGAGGGCTCCCCCGTGCGCCTGTCCGTGGTGCAGGAGCCCGAGGTCCCCAGGGTCCCCACCTCCCCCAACAGCAAGCTCAACGCCGCGCTGGGCCTCATGCTGGGCCTCGCGCTCGGCGTGGGCTACGCGCTGCTGCGCTCCGCGCTCGACACCAAGATCCGGGGCGAGCGCGACATCGAGCGCATCACCGACGCCCCCGTGCTGGGCGGCATCGTCTTCGACCCCAAGGCCAAGCAGCGCCCGCTGATCGTCCACCAGGACGCCACCAGCCCGCGCGCCGAGTCCTTCCGCACGCTGCGCACCAACCTCCAGTTCCTGGACGCGGGGCGCACCGAGCGGTCCTTCGTCATCACCTCGTCCATCCAGTCCGAGGGCAAGTCCACCACCGCGGCGAACCTCGCGATCACGCTGGCCGACGCCGGCGCGCGCGTGCTGCTGGTCGGCGCAGATCTGCGCCGCCCCAAGGCGGGCAAGTACCTCGGCATCGAGAGCGGCGTGGGCCTCACCGACGTGCTGATCGGCCGCGTGGACCTCGAGACGGCCGTGCAGCGCTGGGGCCGCTCCGAGCTGTTCGTGCTCCCCGCGGGCGCCATCCCGCCCAACCCCTCCGAGCTGCTGGGCAGCTCGCTCATGGAGTCGCTCATCGCGCGCCTCGACAGCGAGTTCGACGTGGTCCTCTACGACGCTCCCCCGCTGCTGCCCGTGACCGATGCCGCGGTGCTCGCGCGCCTGGTGGGCGGCACGGTGCTCATTGTGGCCGCTGGCCGCGCGCACGGACCGCAGGTGGAGAGCGCCATCCAGGCCCTCGAGACCGTCGGTGCCCCGCTCTCGGGCGTGGTCCTCACCATGCTCCCGGCGAAGGGCCCGGACGCGTACGGCTACGGCCGCTACGGGTACAGCTACCAGTACAGCGAGGACGGCGCGAAGGCGAACGCCTGACGCCACCGCGCCACACGCGGGCCTCGCACCCTCCGGGGTGCGGGACCCGCGGCGTCTCTGGCGCATCGTCCCCGGACGGTCCACCTCCGCAGAACGAAGACAGGCGCGGCGCGGCACGCCCGATCGTTGGGGGGCGCGGCCAGGTTCCCCTTGTCAGCGCAATCGAGGGACAAGCGGAAGGCGACCGGTGACAACGCAGACCGGCAAGGTGCGCACGCGGATCGTGCGAAAGAAGATCGGGGCCGAGCGCATTGCCGACGGTGCGTTGCTCACGTTCATCTGGGCACCGCTCATCAACCTGGCGGGAGGCGTACTCCTCGCCGGGGCCTTGCTCGCGGCAACGCACAGATCAGATATGACGACGAGCCTCACCGTGATCAGCTATGTGACCTTGGGCATCGGGATCTGCGTGGCACTCACGGGTGCATGGCGCATGATCGACGGCTGGCGAACGTTCGGAGGCACACTCGAACGTGCTGCACGCCGCGCCGTGCAGGCGGCACCAAGCGCCAGCGGCGGACCCACCGCCCCGTAGTGAAGAGCGGGTCTCGCACCCTCCGAGGTGCGGGGCCCGCGGCGTCTCTGCCGCATCGTCCCCGGACGATGCGCTGTCCGGGAACGCAGAACGCCCCCGCCATCCGGCGGGGGCGTTCCTGTGAAGCGAGAGTCTTACGCGTTGCTGCGGCGACGGGCCGCGAAGGCGACCGCGCCCGCGCCGACGACGAGCAGCGCGCCAGCGCCGGCGACCAGGCCTGCGTTGTCGAAGCCGGTGCTCGAGAGCTCGTCGTCGCTGCCGGAGGCCGACGCGTCGCTGCCCACGCCCTCGGTGTCGTCCGCGGCGGTCACGGTGATGGTGGCGGTGTCGACGGGCTCCCCGTCGACGATCGCGATGACACCGATGGTGCCGGCAGCCTCAGGGGCGTCGAAGGTCAGCACCGAGGTGCCGCCGACGATGTCCTGCGCGGCGGTCGACACGGTGCCGGCGACGCTGATGAGCGTGACGTCGTCACCGCTGGTGGTGACCTGCCACACCACGGACGTGCCGTCGCTGGTGAGGGTGCAGGTGGCCCGGCCCCCGGCCTCGACGGTCAGCGGGTTGCACTCCATGGAGCTCACCGTGCCGTAGTCCTCGGCAGAAGCGGCGGACGGAGCGAGCGCGAGCGCTGTGCCGGCGGCAAGCGTCGCAAACGTACGGATCTTCATGGCAGTGCCCTCCCAGATTTGGCGCCCTCAGCGGCACCTACAGTTGCGTCGCCGCAAGATTAACAGCCTTCTACCAGGTATTCGACACTCGATTCGTTAACTTTAGATTGCCCACCGGGCGTCGTGAGGAGCTCGTTCGGGGCGGTTTGCGAGGTCTGCGGCGTCACTTCGTATGAGAGTGTCAGGGTTTGTCCAGGGGTCAGCTCGACCCACTTCTCGATGACGCTTCTGCCGTCGTGGAGCTCGGGCGCAGCGCCCGTCTCCTCGCCGTCCTCGGTGAGGCGGGTGACCACGGTGCCTACCGCGGGGTACACCAGCACGTTGCCCGCGAAGACTCCCGGCTCGACCGCCGTGCCGGGACCGCTGACGTACCAGGGCAGCGCGTCGACGTCCCCGTCGAACGTGTGGGTGAAGGTGACGTCGATGGACTGCGACAGCAGGCGCCCGTCCGTGCAGACGCGATTGGACACGTGCGTATCCATCTCGACGTAGTAGCCGATCTTCGCCATCGAGCCGTCGTTGAAGAACACGCCCACCGCATCGTCCTTCTCCAGGAAGGCGCCCGCGATGCTGGTGGCGGCGAGCATGGCCTGCTCGTCCTCGTGTGCGGACCACACCAGGAAGCGGCGCGCTTCGATCGCGCGCTCGACGCCGTCGACGGCGGCGCCGTCCCCGGAGACGATGCGGCCGAACAGCTCCGCGCTCGCGCGGGCGAAGAACGCGTCCTGGTCCTTGGGGTCCGGGTACTCGAGGTAGGAGTCCTTGAGCATGACCTCGGCGAGGTTGGCTCCCGTGATGGCGAAGGGGCCCAGCTCGACGGGCTCCGCGCCCTCGAGGATCCAGCCGAGCGCTACTGGATCGACGGAGATGACGCCGTCGATCGCGCCCTCATGCTTGTTCGCCCACATCCGCGTGAGCATCTCCGCCGAGCGCGGGAACTCGGGGGTGAAGTTGACGTCCTGAGCGAACTTCTCCATGCGCGTGGTGAAGATGCGCTCCTCGTCCTCGGTGAGGCCACCCACACCCGCTCGATCGCTCACGTCGCTCGCCGCGGCGTAGGCGCCCATCGTCATGCGACCGTCGTCCACGGTGAGCTCGATGATCGCGCCCGCGATGCCGCCCGTGGTGCGCGGCTCGGCGTTGTTCTGGACCATCACCAGGTAGTGGCGCTCGCCCTCGGCGCCCAGCATCCCGGGAAGCACCTCCGCGGCCACATGCCCGGCGCTCACCAGGGACGCGACGGTGTCGAGCTGGTCGCGCAGCTCGACGAACGGCTCCGCGATCTCATCGCGCGTCGCGGACAGGTCGACGGCGGCGAGCGCCTCGCCCTGCTCGTCCAGGGTGGCGGCAGCCTGGGCGAGAGCCTCGCGATACGGCTCGAGCACGTACGGATCGATGCGGCCGTCCTCGAAGCCGGGGACCTCGAGCGCGTCGAGGCTGCCCATGCTCGCCAGCGGCTGGAGCGCGCCTGTCGCCATCGCGTCGACGGCCCGGCCCGCCTTGACGAGCGGCGTCGCCTGGTCCTGGACCCACGGCAGGTGCGCCGCGAGCCACCAGTGCGGGCCGTCGGTCGCGGAGGCGAAGTCGCCCGCGGCGTCCTCGAGCGTGACCACCGCCGCCTCGAGCGCATCGGCATCCCGCGAGGTGAGCGCAGCCTTGGCGTCCTCCGCGCTCGACGTGAGCCTGTCCTTGGAACCCAGCAGCTGCCACGCGTCCCATGCGAAGGCCGCCCCCGTCACCAGGACGAGCATCGCCAGCGACGCGACCACCCACGGCCAGACGCGGACACGGCGCGCGGGGATGGCGTGACGTCGCCTCGACATGATGCGGGGAGCTCCTCAGCTGATCGCTTCGCCCGGACGGGCTCCGGACAGGCTACCCGCGCAGGTCGTTGCATCGATGCACCCTTCCCCGATCGCGTCCGATTTGTGAAGATGGGACCAGACAGCAACGCGGCGGCCACGTGTGCCTTCCCCGGGCGCGCCCCGCGCCGGAGGTCCTGATGGCGACAGTGCTCATGGTGTGCAGCGGCAACCTGTGCCGCTCCCCCGTCGCGGCGATGCTGCTCACCCAGCGGCTGGATGGCGACGTCCGCGTGCGCAGCGCGGGCACGGCCGCGCCCGAGGGTGCGGGCATCCCCCGACAGATGCGACGGCACCTCCGCGCGGACGGCATCGACCCCCGCCCGCATCGGGCACGTCGGCTCACCCGCGCGATGATCGACGCCGCCGACCTCATCGTCCCGATGGCGCACGCCCAGTGGCAGTACATCGCGCTCATGACCCCGGACGCGGCGTCACGGACGTTCATGCTCACCCGGCTCGCGACCCTCGCCCGCGAGGCGCCGACCCCGGAGGGGACCTCGGTGAGCGAGAGGGTGGCGGCGGTGCCGGAGCTCGGCACCCTGCACCTGGGGCCTGCGAGCGCCGACAACGCCGCCGATATCCCTGATCCGTACGGCGGCCCGAGCGACATGTACCGCGAGAGCTACGAGCAGATCCGCACGATGGTGGACACTGTCGCGACGTGGCTCGAGGCCCCCGCCGGGGAGCGGTCGACCGAACCGGGGATTCCGCATCCCGTGTGAGCCGCACCGCGGGAGACCCGCGCAAACATCACCCTTTCCTCTTTTCGGACATTCCCCCTATAGTTCCCAGAAGGGGCCACCTTCTCGCCCCTGGTTGATGGGGGGAACCATGACCAAGAAGGCATTCATCACAGGCATCACGGGCCAGGACGGCTCCTACCTCGCGGAGCTGCTGCTGAGCAAGGGCTACGAGGTGCACGGCCTGATCCGCAGGGCGTCGACGTTCAACACGGGACGCATCGACCACCTCTACAAGGACCCGCACGATCCGGAGGCACGGCTGTTCCTCCACTACGGAGACCTGTCCGACGGCGCCAGGCTCGTGTCGCTCCTCGCGCACATCAACCCCGACGAGGTCTACAACCTCGCCGCCCAGTCGCACGTCCGCGTGAGCTTCGACGAGCCGGAGCACACGGGCGACGTCACCGGCGTAGGGTCCGTGCGTCTCCTCGAGGCCGTGCGGATGGCAGGCATCGACACCCGCTTCTACCAGGCATCGTCCTCTGAGATGTTCGGGGCCTCGCCGCCGCCGCAGAGCGAGGCCACGCCGTTCTACCCGCGCAGCCCCTACGGCGCCGCGAAGGTGTATTCGTACTGGGTCACCAAGAACTACCGCGAGGCGTACGGCATGTTCGCCGTCAACGGCATCCTGTTCAACCACGAGTCGCCCCGCCGCGGCGAGACCTTCGTGACGCGCAAGATCACGCGCGCCGTTGCCCACATCAAGGCGGGACTCCAGAACGAGCTGTGGCTGGGCAACCTCGACGCGATCCGCGACTGGGGCTACGCCGCCGAGTACGTCGAGGGCATGTGGCGCATGCTGCAGGCCGAGGAGCCCGACGACTACGTGCTCGCGACCGGCAGCGGCATCACGGTGCGCGATTTCCTCGAGGAGTCCTTCGCGCACGCGGGCCTGGACTGGCACGACCACGTGAGGTTCGACGAGCGCTACCTGCGGCCCACGGAGGTCGACGCGCTCATCGGCGACGCCTCCAAGGCGGAGGAGAAGCTCGGGTGGAAGGCCACCGTGGACGGCCGTGGGCTCGCGCGCCTCATGGTGGACGCGGATCTCGAGGCGATCGGCTACGAGGCGAAGCCTTGGCACGACGTGGTGGATCTCCGCTCGTGGCGAGCAGCCTGACCTCCGCGCCCCTTCAGGTCTCGAGCGACGGCGTCGGCTACACCCCGGCGCCGCTCGACCGGACCGCGACCTTCTACGTCGCCGGCCACCGCGGCCTCGTCGGCAGCGCCATCGTGCGACGCCTCGAGGCCGCAGGCTTCACCGACGTGGTGGGACGCGCCTCGGCCGAGCTGGACCTGAAGGACCGCGACGCGACGTTCGCGTTCTTCGCGCGGACACGGCCGCGCTACGTGGTGCTTGCCGCCGCGAAGGTGGGCGGCATCATGGCGAACAGCACGTACCCGGTCGACTTCCTGAGCGACAACATCCGCATCCAGACCAACGTCATCGATGCGGCGCTCGCCCACGACGTGGACCGCCTGCTGTTCCTCGGCTCGAGCTGCATCTACCCGAGGCTCGCCCCGCAGCCGATCCAGGAGGACAGCCTGCTCACGGGCCATCTCGAGCCGACCAACGATGCCTACGCGATCGCCAAGATCGCCGGGATCCTTCACGTCCAGGCGGCGCGGCGACAGTACGGCAAGGCCTGGATCTCCGCGATGCCCACCAATCTCTACGGCCCGAACGACAACTTCTCGCCGCAAGGGTCGCACGTGCTCCCCGCGCTCATCCGCCGGTACGACGAGGCCGCCCGGGGCGGCGCATCGTCCGTCACCAACTGGGGCACGGGCACGCCGCGCCGCGAGTTCCTGCACTCCGACGACATGGCCGATGCCTGCCTGCACCTGCTCGAGCACTACGACGGCCCGTCGCAGGTCAACGTGGGCACCGGCACGGACGTCACCATCCGCGAGATCGCGGAGGCCATCGCGAAGGTGACGGGATACGGGGGTGCGACCGAGTGGGATACCTCCAAGCCCGACGGCACCCCGCAGAAGCTGCTCGACGTCTCCATGCTCACGGAGCTCGGCTGGACCTCGCGGATCCCCCTCGACGAGGGACTCCGTCGCACCTACGCCTGGTACCGCACGCACGCGGCTGACCTGCGCGCCTGAACGGCACCGCGAGCACTGGGGGCACCGAGATGGGTGAGTCAGAGGAACCCGCGCCGCGCCGCCAGGGCCGGCTGCAGCCGCTCGACGGGCTGCGTGCCGTGGCCGTCGCGCTTGTGGTGATCGGCCACGGCTTCGCCGACCAGCTCCCCGCACCGCTCGCGGTGCTGGGCCAGGGAGGGCGTGGCGTCGACATCTTCTTCGTGCTGAGCGGGTACCTCATCACCACGCTGCTCACCAACGAGCTCCGCGCGCGTGGGCGCCTCGACTACAGCGCCTTCTACGCGCGGCGTGCGCTGCGGATCCTCCCCGCATTCCTCGCCTTCCTCGCGGTCACCGCGGCACTGTCGCTCACGGGACGGATCGAGCCGATCGGCGGCGACGAGTTCGCCGTAGCAGCGCTGTTCGTATGGAACTACGCCCACGGCGTCGCCGACACGTGGTACCTGGGCCACACGTGGAGCCTCTCGGTCGAGGAGCAGTTCTACGTTCTATGGCCGCTCGCGCTGGTGCTGCTCGTATGGCGAGCCCGGCACCGCACGCGCTGGCTCGTCGCGCTCATCGTCGCCGCACCCGCTGTGCGGATCGCGGTCTACCTCGCTCAGCCGGATGAGCGCGGCTACATCGCCGTGATGTTCCACACCCGTTACGACGCACTGCTGGTGGGTGCGCTGCTCGCGCTCCTCATGGCGAGCCACCGCGAGGCGATCCAGACCTGGTCGGCGCGGCTCATCGTCCCGGCGCTGGTCCTGCTCTTCGGGATCGCGCCGCTCGTCGAGGAGCGGTACGGGATGCCGTACGCCTACACCGCGGGATGGACCCTGGACCAGGCCTGCGTCGCGATCCTCATCGCGTTCCTGGTGACCGTCCCGACGTCGAGGTTGGCGCGGCTGCTCGCACGGCGCCCGCTCGTGCTGATCGGCGCGATGTCCTACTCCATCTACCTGTGGCAGCAGCTCTTCCTGGGCGGCAGCACGCTGCTGGGCTCCGCGCCCGCATATGTCGGCCCCCTCGCCGCCGTGGCGACCGCCGCATTCAGCTACTACGTGATCGAGAAGCCGTTCCTGCGCCTCAAGCGCCACCTCGCGCGCACCGAGCTCGTGCCCGACGGCACGCGCCCGGGCACCGAGCCGGCGGTGGCGCTCGACGATGCGGGGGAGGCGCCGGGCACGCCGCCTACAGCGCCGGCACCGGAACGCCTGTGATCGCGGACACCTCCGCGATCTGCTCGGCGCTCAGCACCTCTCGCCAGTTGTCACGCGACGACGCCTTGGGCGCCTGTGCGTCGGCATCGACGTGGTCGAGCTCGAGGAACTCCCAGATACGCGCCACATTCTCCTCGTAGCGGTCGATCATGTCCTCGTAGTCGAGCACCAGGAGCCGGTCGCCCAGAAGCCCTTCGAGCTCGTCCATGCGCTGACGGTGCGACAGCCAGCGTGTGGCAGCGCGCCCCGCAGGGCTCATGGTGCGGTAGGCCTCGACGTTGTCCTCGGTGATCCCGAGGAACTCGTTCGGGACGCCGAAGTGCTCCCAGTTGTCCTGCCACTCCAGCACGCCCTCGTGCACCACCATCGACGCGACCACGCCGAACGGGCTGCGGTTGATCCCGATGAACTTCGAGTCCGGAAACCAGCGCGCCACCTTGTCCGCGTACCAGATGACGGGGTGGCTCTTGTCTGCATGCACCCGGGTCTTCACCGCGGCGCTGGCCATCATGTACCGCGCGCGCAGCGCCGGCAGGTACACGGGGCGCCGCTTGCGGTACTGCGCCGCCAACGTCGCGAGCCGCATGATCTTGGGCTCCTCGATGGTGGTGGTGACCTCCGGGTGCTCCCCCAGGATGAAACCCGTCCAGTGGGTGCCCGATCGACCCGTGCCTATGACGAAAGCTTTCATGCTGGCAACCTAGCCAACATCAGGACAAATGACTAGATGTCATGTCAATTGCGGCGGAATCATGCCAAAACGGCATCAACAGGAGCCCGTGTGGACCTCCATGCGGGTGGGCACCGCCTCGCGCGCCCCCGGTGTCGCCACCATCGCGGGGGGAGCGACGGCGCCCTCCGAGGCCCCCAGCTGATACGTCAGCGTGATGGACTCGCCAGGGTCGAGCACCACGCGGGCGATGGTGAGCGCCCTGCCGTCCTGTTGATCCTGCGCGACGGGCTCGGCCACGCCCCCACGCGAGACCGCCGTGGTGCGCATCCCCGTCGCCGGGTAGACCAGCAGGTTCGCCTGGAACTGCCCGGCCGGGACGTAGACGCCACCTCCGCTCACGTAGGCGGGCAGGGAGGCGACGTCGCCGTCGAAGGTGTTCGTGACGGTGACGCCCACGGCCTGCGCCACCACGTCGCCCGACGCGCACACCAGGTCGGTGATCGCGACCTCGGTGTCGACGTAGTACCCCATCTTCGAACCCGAGCCGTCGTTGAGGAACACGCCGACCGCGCCTTCGTCGAGGAAGGCGCCCGAGATCGGCTCGGTCTCGAGCAGCGCCTGCTCCGCCTCGTCGGCAGACCACACCAGGAAGCGACGCGCGTCGATCGCACGCTCGACCCCCGCGAGGCTGACCGCACCGCCCGAGGCCGCCTGATCGAACAGGGCTGCGGACGCCGAGACGAAGAACGCGTCCTGGCGGGTCGGGCTCTCGAACCGCGAGTACGCCTCGTTGAGGACCACCGGGGCGATCGTCTCCGCACCGATCTCGACGCCGTCGACAGTGACGGCCGGCGCGCCCTCGAGGATCCACCCGAGCGCCACCGGATCGATCGACAGCACGCCGTCCAGCACGTCGCCCGTCTTCGCCGTCCACATCTGGGACACGATCTGCGCCGTGCGCGGGAACTCGGGGGTGAAGTTCGCGTCCTGCGGGTAGATCCCCAGCCTGTCCGTGAAGACGCGCAGCTCGTCCTCGGTGAGGTCGACGGCACCCGTCTTCTCGACGAGGTCACGCGCGGCGACGAAGCTTCCGAGCGCGATCCTCCCGTCGTCCACCGTGAGCTCGATGAACGCGCCAGGGATCCCGCCCGTCGCACGCGGCTCGGCGTTGTTCTGCACCACCACCACGTAGTGCCGCTCGCCCGCCCCCCCGAGCATCGTGGGCAGCAGCTCCGCCGCGGTGTGAGCACCCGCGACCAGATCCGAGAGCGTCCCCACCTGGTCCTCGAGGTCCGCGAACTGGTCGCGGAGCACATCGACCGTGCGAGAGACGTCGACGTCCGCGAGCGCCGCGCCCTGCGCGGCGAGGGACGATGCGGCGGCGGCCAAGGTCTCGCGATAGGGCTCGAGGACGAAGGGGTCGACCCGGCCCTCCTCGAAGGCGGGGCCGCCAAGCGCCTCCAGGTCGTCCAGCTCCGCGAGCGGGCCGAGCGCATCGTCGGCGAGCTCGCCCACCACCTGGCCCGTCACCATGAGCGGGACCGCCTGGTCGCCTACCCACGGCAGGTGGGCCGCGATCCACCAGTGCGGGCCCGACGTCGCGTCGCGGAACGTGTGAGCGTCCGCCGTCAGCGCCGCCGTCTCCGTGCGCAGGGCTTCGATGTCGCGAGCACCCAAGGCGGCGCGCGCGGCGGCGCCGTGGGCGCTCAGGCCGTCGGACGCCTGGAGCAGGCGCCACCCGTCGCGGGCCAGGAACCCTCCGAACGTCAGCAATGCGACCACGAGGACGCCCGTGACGATCCAGGGCCAGCGACGCCGCCTCGGCCTGTCCTTGCTCATCGCACCCTCGCTACGCTTCGACCGCGTCGAGCTCCGCGTCGATGCCCAGCAGCGACGCGAACGCCTCGACGGCTGCGCCTTCGGTCAGCACCGCATCACGGTACGCGCGCCCGTTCGCCCCGAGCGCATCGCCGCGGTCGGGGCGCGCCGTCAGCTCGACGATGGCCTCCACCAACGCGGCCGGGTCGCCGGACTCGACCACCACACCTGCTCGGGCCGCGCGGACCTCCTCGGCCGTGATCCCCACCGGGCTCGTGGCCGCGACCACCGGCCGCGCGGCGTCGAAGTAGGAGGTCAGCTTCGAGGGCACCGCCATCTCCACGACGCCTGGCGCCTCGTGCACCAGCAGGACGTCTGCGGCCGCGAGCGCTCCGCGGAACGCCTCATCGTCGAGCGGTCGAATGAACTCGATGTTGCGCAACCCCGCCGCCTCGCGCTCGAGCCTCGCCCTCTCGCCGCCGTCGCCCAGCAGGACGAACCGTACGGGGACTCCACGCTCCTGTGCGAGCCGCGCCGCCGTCACCACATGCTCCAGCCCTTGCTTCACGCCCATGTTGCCGGCGTGGAGCACCACAGTCTCCGACGCCCAGCCCCGCTCGGCCCGCGCGTGCGCACGGTCGATAGGCGCGTGCGCGGGCAGGTGGGTCCAGTTGCGCACCACCTGCACCCGATCGGGGTCCACGCCGTAGTCGGCGACCACCGCAGCGCGGAACCGGTCATGGATGACCACCACACGGTCGGCATCGCGCAGCAGGCGCCCCTCGACTGCCCGGACGACCTTCGCCACCGTCCCCTGCTCTCCGGTCGCCTCCGCGATTCCGCGCCCGTAGAGGTCCTGTACCCAGACGGTCACCGACGCGTCGCGATGGCGCACGCGTGCGCGCACCGCGGCGATCGCGGAGGAGAACAGGGCAGGCGACACGAGCACCACCGCCTGAGGTCGGCCCCATCGCGACAGCGCGGCGCGCACCCCGAAGGTGACCTCCGACACGAGGCGCGGAAGACCCTGGGGGCGCCGCGGCACCAGGTGTCGAACACGGTCGACCGTGACGCCGTCGAGCGTCTCGCGCGTGCGCCATCCGCCGTAGCCCTCGTGGATGCGCCACTCCGGATAGTGCGGCTGCGCGGTCACCACGCGGATCACCGCCGCACGCTCGGCAAGCCGTCGTGCCATGGCGCCCGTGTACGGCGCGATGCCCGTGCGCTCCGGCGGGTAGTTGATGCCGACGAACGTCACGCGACGGCCCATGCTGCACACGTCCATGCTGCCCCCTCAGTCGGGCCGCTCCCCCCACGGGCCCTCACGGTCGAGACTAGAACGAATCAGTCGGGAGCAAAAGGATCAATGCGACATCGGGTGAACACGGGTCCAGCACCATGCGCGGACGTCGCCTCAGGTATCCTCGGCATTCGACCACTCGCCACCGAACTCGGGAGAGCCGTGCCGCTGATCCTGACCGTCTGCACGGGCAACATCTGCCGCTCGCCCGCCGCGGAGCTGCTGCTTCAGCGCGCGCTCGGCGACATCGCGACCGTGGCGAGCGCCGGAACCCACGCCCTGGTGGGACACGGCGTTCCCGAGCCGATGCTCGCCGAGCTCGCAGCCGGTGGCATCGACGGGTCCTCGCACCGCGCGCAGCTCCTCACGGAGGGCCTCATGCGCGATGCGGACATCATCATCACGATGACGACCGAGCATCGCCGTCACGCCGTCAGCACCGCGCCGTCCGCACTCAAGCGCACGTTCACCCTCGCTGAGCTCGCCGCGTCCGCCGGGACCGGCCAGACCCTCGTGGGCGCCACGCCTGCGGAGAGGATCGCGGACATCCCGCGGGCCGTCGCCGCGCACCGGCATGTGCTCGCAGGGCTCGAGCTCGACGACGTCCCCGACCCCTACGGCTACGGCCAGACGGAGTACCACGACTCGTACCGCCTCATCGCGCGCGCCGTCGACGAGGTCGCGGCCTGGATCGGGCAGGCCTGACGCCACAGCTCAGATCAGGTCCGGCTCCGCGTCGTGCACGGACACGACGGACTCGGCGAGTCCCCGCAGGCCCTCGGTGAAGTCCTCCCATGAGAAGCGCTGCACGTTCGCTGCGGCACGCGCCATCGCATCGTCCGCCGTCACAGACGCCACGATCGCCGGCCAGTCGACAGCATCAAGGTCCTCTCCGACGAACGTCCCTGCGGCTCCCGCGACCTCGCGGAACACCGGGATGTCCGCGCACAGGGCAGGCGTGCCGTGCACGTTGCCTTCCAGGATGGGCCACCCGAAGCCCTCGTACAGCGAGGCCTGGATCACCATCGCGGCGGAGGCGTACTCGCACGCCAGCGTCGCATCGTCGATGTCGGACAGCACCTCGACCTCGCCGGCCTCATCCGGCGCAAGCAGCGCGGCCTCCTCGCCGGTGAGACCTGGGCCCACGATGCGAAGGGCGAGCCTGTCGAGACCGCCCTCGCCTCGCATCCGCTGCCAGATCCTCACCGCATGCTCGCGGCGCTTGCGATACCCCACGGTGCTGACCACCAGCGCAGCGGGGCGGCGCTCGGGCTCGAGCCCGTCCGGGTTCGGGAGCAGGTCGGGCGCGACCGGGTTGACCAGGACGCGCACCCCGTCCGGGCGGACGATGCGCCGGACATCCGCCGCGGTCGCCTCGGACACGCACGCGATCACGGTCGCGCGTCGCAGGCCCGCAGCCACGGCACGTTGGTAGAGCCTCCCCGTCGCCCGGATCGCGACGCCGGGGATCTCCCCCGCCGCCGCGCGGACCGCGACCAGGTCATGGCACGTGACCACGGCGGGCCGCCGACCGAGCGGACCCAGAAGCCAGAGCGCATTCGAATGGTCCGCCACGTGGATGAGGTCCGCGTCCCGCGCCGCGCCGATCGCCACCAGCGGGAAGACCACCAGGTTCTCGACGTACGCGAGCAGCTTGCGCAGCGCACCCGAGCGCACCCGGGAGCTGATCGTGGTGCTCGGCTGGATCATCCTGACGGCCTCGCCGGCCTCCGTGTAACCGGACTGAAGCAGATGCGAGTACCGGACCATGCTCCAGCCGCTCCCCGGGTGGTTTCCAAGCACCAGCACACGCAGCGGCGCTCCCCCCATGCGTGCGCTCACAGTCCGAGCCGCGCTCGCAGCTCCTCCTGCGCGGCGCGCTCCCGCTCGGCCCGCTCCTCCAGCCAATGCTCGCTGTCCTCGGGCCCCAGCTCGACCGCCTCGAGAGCCGGGTCCGCGCTCGGACTGTCCGAGTCCGGGGACGGCTGCTCGCCTTCATCGACCGCGGAAGGCTCGACGGTCGTCGCCGGGGAAGCCGCCGGCTCGGGCCGTGCGCTCGTGTATGTGCTCGTGTACGTGTACGCGAGACGGCGCGACGTCGACGCCGCGCGGTTGAGCACCACGCCGAGGGCGCGGCCGCGCACACGCTCGAGGATCGCGAGCGCCTCCGTGAGCGTGTCCACCGTGGTCGAGCCCGCGCGAAGGACCACCAGCGCGCCGTCCGTCCGCGCGGCAAGCACGGACGCGTCCGTCACCGGGAGCAGCGGCGGGCTGTCGACGAGGACGATCGCGTCGTCCGGGAACGAGTAGAGCATCGTGCGCATCGCCTCGGAGCCGACGAGCTCGGACGGATTGGGCGGGATCGGACCGGACGTCATGACCTTCATGCGCCCGGTCGGGCCGGCCTCCTGCAGCACCTGCTCGGCGGTCGCCTGCCCTGCCAGGACCGAGGTCAGCCCGGCGGTGTCCACCAGCCCGAGCGCCCTCGCCATGGAGGGCCGGCGCAGGTCCGCGTCGATGAGCACCACATCGCGGCCGGACTCCGCGATCGCCTGAGCCAGGAGGACCGACGTGGTCGACTTGCCGTCTCCGGGCAGCGGCGATGTCACCACGATGACGCGCGGCGGGTGGTCCACATCCATGAACTGGAGGTTGGTCCTCAGCTGACGCACGGCCTCGGTCATCGGGAAGGTCGCATGCTCCGAGTCCGGGCCGCGCTTGGCAACGGTGCCGTCCCACGGCAGGATGCCCACGACCGGCGCGCCCACCGCCTTCTCGACGTCCTCGCGAGTCCGTACGCGGCGGTCGAGCGAGGCCCGCACGAACGCGTAGGCGATCCCCAGCACCAGCCCGAGCACGAGTCCGACAGCGACCGACTGCTTCGGCTTGGGCGAGCTCGCGAACATCGGCAGGCGAGGCGCCTCGAGCGTCGTGACGGTCACCGCCGCGTCCCCGTCCTGCGCGGTCGACTCGATCTCGTTGATCGCGAGCGTGGTGCCCTCGACCCAGACCTCCGCGAGCCTGCGCGCGCTCTCCGGCGTCGCACCCGTCGCCGTGAACCTCAGCAGCGCCGTGTCGCCAGGGTTGGTGACGCTGACCCGCGCGCCCAGCGCGTAGGGATCGCCGCTCAGGCCCTCCTGCTCGGATGCGTAGAGCGCCACCTGGTCAGACTTCGCGACCACGGCGTACGAGCCGATCCGCGTCTTCGCGTAGTCCTCTGCTACCGACCCGTTGCCGGCCGCCCACGAGACCGTCGGCGTCACGATCACCGTGCTCGACGCGCTGTACACCCGCGGCTGCATCGACACCCACACGAAGGCCAGGCCGCCCACAAGGACCGTGCACAGCGCGATGGCGATCCACCGCCTCCGCAGCACGACCAGGTAGTCGCGAAGTTCCATACGGGCCCCCTCCCGTTCACGCCTCAGCATATGCGCAAGCTCCCCAAGCGCGCATAGAAGCGATCATCCCGCACGGGCGCAGACCTGGGAATACCTAGTTATGGGGGGACCCCGCCGGCGGCGCCGACGCATTACGATGCGAGACGTGGGGATCCGGCGCGACGCGAGCCCGCGCGGCGCCAGCATGACAAGGGGGGCTGCATGAGCGGTGTCGCCACGGTGCACGCCCCGACGCTGAGCAGCTCGTGGTCGCGGACGCAGACCTCCGCGACCCGCGTCCTGGTCGCCTACACGGTCCTGTTCGTGCTCGAGGGCGCCGTGCGCAAGTGGGTTCCGGCCCTCGACTCCCTGTTCTACATCGCGCGGGACATGCTCCTCGCCGGAGCCGCGGCGCTGTACTACCTGCAAGGGCTTCCGCGCCGGCGCCACCACTGGTGGGCGGTGCTCTGGGCGGCCACCCTTGTGCTGTTCACCCACGGGTGCGTCACGATCATCGGCGGCACGATGTCCCCGACAGCGCTCGCATTCGGTATCCGGTCCTACGTGATCGCCGCGCTGCTGACCGCATTCGTCGCGAGCTACGCGCCACGTCGCGCGCTCGACGCGATCTCCACCACGCTTGCGATCCTGGCGCTCGTGAACCTTCCGATCGCTATCGCCCAGGTCCTGTCGCCCGGCGACGCGTTCGTCAACCGGGTGACCGGCGGCGGGGAGAACAACTGGCTCAACGGAGGCGAGGCGGTACGGGCGCTGGGAACGTTCTCCTCACCCGTGGGGATGCTGGCCTTCCTCCCGCTCACGCTCGCGCTCTCGCTCGCCGCGGTCGCCCGCGGGACGCACCACCGCACGCTGCATGCGCTCAGCGTCGTGGCCACTGCCCTCATGACCGTGATCAGCGGCTCACGCGGAATCGTGCTGTGCGGTGTGATCGTCGCGGTCGCCTTCGTGATCTACCAGCTCCGACACCTGAGCACCCGGGCCTTCCTCAACCTCCTCGTGATCCTGGGCCTGGGCGTCGGCGGCCTGATCGCGGCGAACCACGCCCTCGCGACGGTGCTCGAGGCGTTCCAGACCAGGGTCGACCAGGCATCCGCCCAGGAGGACACCGCAGGCCGCATCACTCGCACGATCTTCGGGTTCGCCACCGACCAGTTCGGGCTCCTCGGTTCGGGCCCCGGCGCCAACTCGACCTTCGGGTCGCAGCAGCTCGGCACCCCGTGGGTCGAATTCGAGCACACGCGCTACACAGCGGAGCTCGGCGTGCTCGGGTACGCACTGGCGATCGCCGCGACAGCCGCGGGGATCTGGGCAGCGATCCGCATCTTCACCCACTCCCACCACGACCCTCCGGAGCGCACCCTCATCCTCGCGGTCGTGGCACCCGCGCTCACCTTCGGCTCGGTGACCGCGCAACCCTCCGCACAGGCGAGCATCGCGCTGTGCGCCGCGGCACTTCTGCTCACCACGCTGCCCGACCACGAACCGGAGCCGAGCTCCCTGCTCCGGGCCCGAACCCGGGACCGGGCCCGGGACCGTTCTCACCCACCCCTGCCGCAGGAGGCGCGGCACACCTAGAGTGGATCCAGCCAGCAGGCACGCGAGCACGGGAGGGCGTACGAGCATGCTGATCCTTGGTCACCCCAACGCGAACACCAATGTGCGCGAGGCGGCGCTCGCTCTTCTCGAACAGGATCTGCTCGGCGAGTTCCATACGGGGATCGACACCACGAGGCTCGCACCGCGCGCGCCCGCCCGCCTGCGCCCCGAGCTCGAGCGGCGCGCTTTCGACCCGCGGCTGAGCGCACGGATCGCTACCCACGCGGCCCCCGAGGTGGTCCGACTGCTGCTCGAGCGCCAACACCTGGTGCGCTACGACGCGCACGGGGGCCGCTGGTCGATCCAACGCCGGTTCGAGGCCATCGATGCCGCCGTCGCGCGCCGCCTGCGGGCCACGTCGGAGGTATCCGGCGTCTACATGTACGAGGACGGCGCTGCGACCTCCTTCGCCGCGGCACGCGAGCGGGGCCTGGCGCGCATCTACGACCTCCCTATCGGGTACTGGCGGGAGTCGCGCCGCATCCTCGGCGAGGAGGCCGAGCTGGCTCCCGCGTGGGCATCGACGATGCAGGGGCTGGTCGACCCGCCCGAGAAGCTCGCGCGCAAGGACCGCGAGATCGAGCTCGCGTCGCGGGTCGTGGTCGCCAGCAGCTTCACTCGCAGGACCCTCGAGGCGTCGCCCTACTCCGCCGACCTGACCGTCGAGGTCATCCCCTACGGCGTCCCCGCGCCATGGACCGGCGAGCGCGGGCCGCGTCGCGGCCCGCTGAAGGTCCTCTATGTGGGCGGGCTGTCGCAGCGCAAGGGCTTGTCCTACCTCTTCGAGGCGATGAGGATCGTCGGGCCGGCCGCCACGTTGACCGTGATCGGCCGCCCCGCCGACCGCGGCAACGAGGCGTTGCGGACCGCGCTCGGGAGCGCGGCGTGGACCGAGTCGATGCCCAACTCGGCGATCCTCGAGCAGATGCGAGCGCACGACGTGCTGGTGCTGCCGTCGCTCTTCGAGGGCTTCGGGTTGGTGCTCGCGGAGGCGATATCGCAAGGCACGCCGTTCATCGCGACGGATCACACCGGAGGCCCCGAGCTGGTGGGCACCGTCGGCGACGACGCTGCGCCCGGATGGATCGTGCCGATCCGCTCCGCCGACGCTATCGCCGCTCGACTCCAGGCGCTCATCGACGACCCGGACTTGCGTGTCGCGTCGAGCGAGGCCGCACGTGCGCGCGCCGCCGAGCTTCCGTGGAGCGTGCATCGCGCGGCCCTGGGCAGCTTCGCGTCCGCGGCCCTCGCGCAGGTCTGAGCGGGCGCCGCCGCGAGGCGACGGGGCGCCCGATTCGTCCCCGATGGGTGACATATCAGCGCATTCTCGTTACGGTAACCCCCGGGGGGTACGTTGTGGCGCTAAGAGACAAGACCGTCGATTCCCTGCGAGGGATCGCCTGCATCCTGCTCGTGACGATGCACACCGCACAGAGCACCGCCGCCGCGCAAGGAGCCGTGGGCGGCGCCGTCGAGTGGTACGCGGAGTCGCTCGTGCCGCTACGCATGCCACTCTTCGCGTTCCTCGCCGGCGTCGTGTACGCCTGGCGGCCCCTCGATGATCGTCGCGCATACGGGGCGTTCATCGGCAAGAAGGTTCAGCGGCTGCTGGTGCCGTACGTGATCTTCGTGCCCATCGTCGCAGTCGCGCACATCGCGCTCGGGTTCGGCAACCAGCCGCCGGCTGACGAGTGGCGCTGGTTCGTCTACTCGTGGGGGCCGTACTGGTTCCTCCTCGCGACCTTCTGGGTCTATGCCGCCGTCGCCCTGATCGACTCCTTCGGCCTGCTCGCACGATTCCGCAACGTCGCGATCCTGTTCGCCGGGCTGCTCGCGGTCGCCATGAGCGTCGACCTTCAACTGGTGGTCGACCCGTTGCAGCTCGCGAGCGCCGTCTACCTCGGACTATTCTTCACCGCCGGCCTCGCGGCCACCCGCTTCGGCTGGCGGGACATGGGCAGGGCGCACGCTCTCGGCGCCGCCGGCGTGACCATCGCGCTCCTCCTGCACACGCAGCTGGTGTACTTCGGCGCATGGTCGATCGCCCCCAACCCGCGCCAGGACATCCTCGGCATCTCGCTGGGAATCGCATTCCCCATGGCCTTCATCGGGCTCGGCTTGAAGTCCTCCGCGCTCGCCTGGATCGGCAACTACTCGTCCGGCATCTTCCTGCTGCACCCCCTCACCATGGCCGCCGCGCGCGGCGTGCTTCACGTGCTGGGGGTCGACTCGGTGCTGCTCGATGTTGTCGCGACATCGGCCGCCGGGCTCGTGGGGTCGGTGGCCTGCATCGTGGTGATGCGCCGCGCCGCGATCGGCCGCATCGCCCTCGGCGAGCGCACCAAGGTGCCCGCGATGGTGCCGAGGCGCCCACGGGCCGAGTGATGCGCCGTCCGGTCAGCGGGCGGTGACGGGCGCCGCGCTCGCCATCGCGTCGAACTGCTCGACAGCGTGCTCCCAGGTCCACGAGGCGCGCGCGAAGTCACGGAGCACGGCAGCCTGCGCGCCCGCATCATCCGCGGCAGCCTCGGCGAGCGCAGTCGCGAGCGCACCCGGGTCCTGCGGCCAGCCCCGGCCCGCACCGAACTGCTCCGCCTCGCGAATCGCGGCGACACGGTCGCTCGCGACCACGGCCATCCCCGCCGCCGCAGCCTCGGCCACGGCCATCCCGAAGCTCTCGTCGTCGCTCGCGAGGACGAAGACCCGCATGCGGGAGAGCAGGTCTCGCCTCTGCTCGGACGTGACGGTCCCCAAGAACTCGACGTGCTCGGCCACCCCGTGCTCCGCGCACAGCTCACGCGGATCGTACGGAAGACCCTCCTCGATAGGTCCGGCCACCACGAAGGGGTGGCCCTGCTCGGCGAGTCCCGAGCGCGCATAGGCCTCGATCGCCAGGTCGAGCCGCTTCTTGCGCGCCACCCGGCTGAGGAACAGCACCCCGGAGCGCTCCTCCCACGGCGTCTCGATGGACCGCAGCACAGGGTCGACACCCAGCACCATGTTCGCCACGCGGGAGAACCCTCGCTCGAGCAGGCAGTCGCGGTCGTACAACGAATCGGAGACGATCATCTGGGCATCGCGGAGGTTCTGCGCGAGGAGCAGCCTGTCCCATGCTGCGTTGAGCCACGGGCGGCGCGGTGCGTGGTCAGCGGTCCACACGCCATGCGGCGCCGCGAGATAGGGCACCCGCGCACGCCGCGACTCGCTCATGCCGAACACGGAGGCGAGCGAGTAGACCCCGTGGACCTCCACCACGTCAGCATCCGCGACCGCACCTCGGATCGCCTTGCGCAGCCCCCGGCCGTACCCGAGGAACGCAGGACCCACAGCTGGCACCACGTGCACGTCGGCACCTGGCACCTCGAGGTCCCCCTCGAGCTCGGCACCCTGGTCGGTGACCACGATGGTCACACGATGTCCCCGTTCGACCTGCGCGGGCACGAGGCCCCTCAGCAGGGCGCTCGGTCCTCCAAGCCTTCGGCTCAATCCCGGCGCGATGTGCACGATCCTCATCTGCTCCCCTCCCTCTCAGGGCCCTCAGCCCGCATCGTTCGATCCAGCGCGCCGCGTCAGTAAGCGCCGCGTCCTCCCAGCACCGCCCAGACCGTGCGCAGCATGATCACCGCGTCGAGCCCGAGCGACCAGTTGTGCGTGTAGTGCAGGTCCAGGCGGACGCTCTCCTCCCACGTGAGGTCCGAGCGTCCGCTCACCTGCCACAGGCCCGTGAGCCCCGGCTTGACCATCTGGCGGCGGGCGACGTCCTGATCCCACAGCTCGGTCTCGGACGGCAACGGCGGCCGTGGCCCCACGAGCGACATCTCGCCCCGCAGGACGTTGAACAGCTGCGGCAGCTCGTCGAGCGAATGGCGCCGCAGGAAGCGTCCGACGTCGGTGATGCGCGGATCGTCGCGTCGCTTGGAGAGCACGCCGTTGCCGTCGTCCTGCGCGAACGTCTCCGCGCGGCGTCGGTCGGCATCCGTGTACATGGAGCGGAACTTGATCATGGGGAACGGCTGGTGGCCGACGCCCACGCGCTCCTGGCGATAGAACACCGGGCCCTCCGACCCCCGCTTGATCGCGATGGCGATGATGAGCATCGGTACGGCCAGCACCAGCAGGAGCGCGAGCGCGCCCGCCTTGTCCGCGACGTCCTTGAGCACGCGTGAGGGCCCCGCGAAGCGGGGCGGATCGACGTACATGAGCGGAAGGCCGGCGACCTGGTTCACCGTCACTCGAGGCATGGCGACGTCGGCCACGGTCGGTGCCACGATGAGGCCGACACCGGTGTCCTCGAGCTCCCACTCGAGGCGCCGCGCCTCGGTCAGCGACATGTCCTCGGAGCCCGCGAGGACGATGTACTCCGCGCACACCCTCTCCGCAAGCTTCGCAGCATCGCCCACCACGCCCAGGACGGGCACATCCGCGAGGTCAGGCGCGAGCGGCTCAGCGGCGCGCGCACCCGTGAGGCAGACGCCCGCGACGTCGTAGGAGTGGTCCCGGCTCACGTGTCGGAGCCGACGGACCATGTCCTCGACCACGCGATGCGGACCCGCGATGATCACACGCTGGCGCAGGTTTCCGATGCACCGCTGCTCGCCGATCCACGCGCGCCAGGCGCGGCGATATGCGAAGAGGACGAGCGTGCCGAGCGGGATGGAGAACAGCAGGTAGCCGCGGCTCATCCCCCACTGCGTGAAGAAGGCGACGATCGCGACGAGCGCGAAGGTCCGCGTCCCCGCAGCGCCGATGCGCTGATACTCCTCCGGGCCCTGACCGAGGATCCGCACGTCACGGGACCGCGTCCACGAGAGCTGAAGCAGCCACAGCGTGGAGATCGCGACCGTGCTCCACCACGGCGCGAGGCCTGCGGGCCCCATCCAGCCGTTGAGCGGGTCCCACCCGAAGCGCAGCCCGTGCGAGATCACCATGACCATCGCGACGACGAAGGCATCCGTGACGGCGATGCGCCGCTGGAGGGAGATCTCCCAACGACGCATCGACAGACGCTCTGGTGCAACAACCGCTACCGCCATCACTGACCCCCCGCCAGCATGATCGTGATCCTCTGTCGCAGGCGCGCAGCGCCTCGACTGCGAGCCCTACTCGCGCGGTCCGGACGCCGTGCGGCGAGCTGCCACCATCACCACGGCGACGCCTGCCACCAGGAGGACCGCCGCCCCTGCGGCCATGGGCGCTCCGGCGAAGCCCGTCGTGGAGAGCACCGCACCCGTGGGGGTCGTGCCGGTGGGCGGCACTCCCTCGACCAGGACGATCTCGGTGGGCTCTGGCGTGCTCGTGGTGGTCTCGGAGGCCGAGGGCTCCGGCGTCGAGGATTCGCTGTCGGACGGGCTGGGCGTAGGCGTCGAGGTGCTGAAGACCTCGACCAGGCCGATGGTGCACTCGCCCACGAACTCGCCGTCGACGTAACCCGTGGCGACCGTCGGGGATGTGGCGTCGGCCGCGGTCGTGACGTCGAAGCGGACAGGCGTGGTGCCGATCAGCCGCGGCTCCGAGGTCACCTCGCCGGCAATGGTCGCATCCGACCCCTCGTTCGTGACCGTGATGGTCGCACTCGAGCCCTCCGGCCCGGAGATGAACACCACGAACGGGTTGCCCGGCGGCGTGAAGAGCGGGGCGCACAGCATGTGAGGCTCGACGCTCGGATAATCCGGCGGCTCCTCAGTGCTGGCGAACGCCGCCGCCGGCGCAAGCGTCACGACACCTGCGACTACAGTCGCAGCGATTGCACGACCCCACATGGCCCCTCAACCCCCTCCACCCGCAACGGCCCCCCTGACCGCGCGGCTGCTCCCTTGACGCTAGCACCGGACGCCCCAAATGTCGCTATTTTCTTGTTCGCGAATTTCGGCTGGGCACGAAAGCGGCGCCCACACCACGTTCGACGCACGCCCGCGCACCATCGGCGCAGTCACTGGTCGGTAGGTTCGCCCTCGTAGAGCAGCGAACACGCCCGCACGCCGGTGTCCTCGCCGTCGGGACCGGAATCGGCCTCGACGCACGCGACCGCACCGATGACGAAGTCCGGATCGAGGATGTTGGCACGGTGCCCAGCGGATCCCATCCATGCCTCGACGACCTCGGCGGCCGGGCGGTCGGAGCGTGACAGGTTCTCGCCGGCCTTCGCGCCCTCGTGGCAGCTCGACACCAGTACGTCGTGGACCAGGTCCGCATCCTCCACGAACGGCTCGGCACGCGTCTCCGCCTTCGTCTCGAGGCAGTCGCTCCAGTCGACCGGGGCGAGCCCCTGCGCGACACGCTCGTCGTTGGCGAGGTCGAACATCTCCTGCGCGAGCTGATCGGGCGCGACCGGCGGGGCGCTGCAGCCCGCAAGCGAGGCGACCCCTGCTGCCACGGCGAGCACCACAGCCCTCAGCACCCGTCCTCCAGCGCGACCTTGACGAACGCCGCCGACTGGTACGCGTATTGATAGGCCCAGTACCCGAGCGTGATGGGCTCGCGCGAGTCCACGTACACGATGTCGCCGCTCCAGCATCTCTCCATGATGACGCGCGTCCGCGTGAGGTGCGGGGTGAAGGTCACGACCGCGACGGACTCCCATCCGTGCTGGTCGACGAGCTCGCGCAGCCACCGCGCCTCGCCGCGTGTGGTGAATGGGTCGGGCATCCGGCACTCGAGCGAGAAGTCGATCTCGACCGCACCGTCGCACAGCTCGGAGGCCCGCTCCCATGCCTGCCTGCCGTCATCGTCGGTGAGCGACACCACCACGGTTCCGGTCAAGCCGTCCGCGACCATCTGCTCGGCGACCGCCATGCGGAAGTCCGTCGGCGGACCGATGACGTAGACCGCATCCACCGCCCGCGGCTCGTCGCTGGCGGGGGTGACGTAGAGTGGCCAGCCCACGGCGGCGATCGCCGCCACGAGACTCGCGACGCCGAGCAGCACCCTGATCCCCCCGCGCACGCTCGTACCCTATCGACCTGGGGTGACGAGGAGATTTCCTGCCCTCACCCAGGCGAGGACACCAACGCGTCGGCGAGCACCTCGCCCACCAGGCGCACGACGTCTCCGGAGTAGTGGATGCCGTCGCTCGTCATCCCTTCCGCCCACCCACCGCCATCCCGGGCGGGCACCGCGGCGTCGACGAACTCCCACCCCTGCTCGCTCGCGAGCATCGCGAGCCGCTGGTTGTAGCTCACGGACGGCGGCTGGTCCTCGCGACCATAGGGAGGGATCGCGAGCAGCATCGTGCGCGGCGCAGCGCCGCCCTCGGCGAGGGACACGAGGGCCTGCGAGGTGTCGTCGAAGGCCACCCCGAAGCCGAGATCGTTGGTGCCGAGAGCGAGTACCAGGACGTCGCAGGCCGGGATCACAAGCGAGCCCTTGAGGAGCCGGTCGCGCATCCGCGTCGATGTGGCGCCCGGGATCGCATCGCCCCCGACGAACCGCACGTCCTCGCCCAGCGCCCAGTACACGAACGACCCTTCACCCAGCCCGTCGGCAGTGAACGCGGTCGAGTCGCCGAGCGACAGCGAGTCGCCGACCACGACGATCTCGACGGGCGCGGCGACCGCCGCGGGCGACTGCTCCGCGATGGACGACGCGGACGGAAGCCCGCTGGGCGGCGCCGCGGCAGCCGAACCGTCACCCGGCGTTCGAGTCTCCGCGACGGTGCACGCGGTGATCGCCATCGCAAGGACGGCGATGCCTGCGCGCGGCCACCTCACCGCGCCGCGCCTCCACGCCTCTCGCGCAGCAGCTCCGCGAGGTGCCGGCCCTGCACCCCCGCGAGGTCGTCCGCCTGCGTCCGGCACGAGACGCCGTCGGCGAGGTAGAGCGACCCCGGGGGCGCCTCGCGCAGCGCGGGCAGCAGCGAGTTCTCCGCCACCGCGACCGACGTGTCGTAGTGGCCCTTCTCGGTACCCCAGTTGCCCGCGAGACCGCAGCAGCCCGCGGTCTCCGTGACGGCGGCTCCCGCGCGCGCGAGCAGCTCGCGGTCGGCGGCGAAGCCCAGCACGGAGTACTGGTGGCAGTGCGGCTGGACCACGGCGGTGACGTCGCTGAGGTCCGGCGGGCGCCAGTCCTCGCGAGGCTTCGCGGGCGCGCGCCCGGTCAGCACCTCGGCCAGCGTGTACGTGGACGATGCCACGGCACGGGCGCGCGGGTCGTCCGGGAGGAGCTCGACGAGGTCGCCCCGGAGCACCGCCATGCAGCTCGGCTCGACACCCACGATCGGCACGCCGTTGACGGCCCACGGCCCCAGCACCCCGAGCAGATGCGACAGGTGCTTCTTGGCGCCGTCGAGCTGCCCCGTTGAGATCCAGGTCACCCCGCAGCACGCGTCGCCGGCGACCACCACCACGTCGAGCCCCGCGTCCTCGAGCACGTCGACGATCGCGGTGGGGATCTGCGGGTCCAGGCCGTCGGTGAACGAGTCCGCCCAGAGCACCACCAGGTTGTCCAGGCGCGTGGCCCGCGCGGGATCCGCGCGACGTCGGCGTGCGACCTCGGAGCGCCGGAAGGGGACCTTGAACTCGGGCAGCCGGCGGCGCTTGTCCATGCCTGCGACCGGCACCACGAGCCGCTGGATCCAGTCCGGCTTGAGGATCGCGGAGATCAGGCGCGGCGCCAGGCCGACCACCTTGAGCCAGCGCGGCAGCCAGCCGATCGAGTAGTGCGTCATCGGGCGCAGCCTGCCCCGGTAGGTCTGGTGCAGCACCTCGGACTTGTACGCCGCCATGTCCACGCCGCTCGGGCAGTCGCTGCTGCAGGCCTTGCAGCTGAGGCACAGGTCCAGGCTCTCGAGCACCTCGGGCGAGGTGAGACCGCCCACGAGGGTGCCGTTGAGCGCATCCTGCAGCACCCTGGCACGGCCCCGGGTCACGTCCTTCTCGTCGCCCGTGGCCTGATAGCTGGGACACATGAAGCCCGAGCCGGAGACGATCGAGTCGGCACGGCACTTGCCGACGCCCGTGCACCGGTGGAGCGCCTCCGCCATGTCACCGTGATCGTGCTCGAGGGCGAGCCCGAGCGCGGGGGTGCTCTTCGCCGCAGGACGGCGCAGGTGCGCGTCGAGCGGGTCGGGGTCGACGATCACACCCGGGTTGAGGACGTTCTCGGGGTCGAACAGGTGCTTGACGCCCCGGAAGAGCTCGACAGCCTCGGTCGAGTACATCGCGGACAGGAGCTCCGAGCGGGCGCGGCCGTCGCCGTGCTCGCCGCTCAGCGATCCACCGTGCGACGCGACGAGCGCCGCCGCGTCCTCCATGAACGCGCGCAGCGGCCGGCCGTCCTCCTGCAGGGGGATGCCCAGCCGGACGTGGATGCAGCCGTCCCCGAAGTGCCCGAAGGGCTGACCCTCCACACCGTGGCGCTCCATCAGCGCGTCGAAGTCGCGCAGGTACGCACCGAGCCGCTCCGGCGGCACCGCGGCGTCCTCCCAGCCCGGCCACGCCTCCTTGTTGTCGGACGTGCGCCCCGCGAGGCCCGCGCCGTCCGCGCGGATCGCCCACAGACGCGCGGCCTCCTTGGGGTCCGCGACCTCGCGCCACGATGCGGTGCCGGAGTCCGCCGCAAGCGCCGCCAGGGTGGCGCGCGCCTCCTCCTCGGTGGCGCCGCCCACCTCGACGAACAGCCAGCCCTGCCCCGCGGGGAGGTCGGGGACGGGTCCGGTCGCATTCGCGACGCGCGCGACCAGGCGAGCGTCGAGGCCCTCCACGGCCTGCGGCCGGTGCGCGAGCATCGGCACCACCGCATCGGCCGCCGCCGGCATGTCGTCGTAGCCGAACGCGGCCGTGAGGCGCGCGGGCGGCACGTCGACGAGCGCGACGGTGGCCTCGAGGATCATCGCGAGGGTCCCCTCGCTGCCCACGAGGAACCGTGCGAGGTCGCCGCCCAGCTCGGGAAGCAGGTGCTCGAGGGAGTAGCCGCTCACCTGGCGCGAGAAGCGGCCGAACTCGGTGCGGATCTGAGCGAGGTGCGCCTGCACCAGCTCCTCGAGCCCGGGGATCGCGGCCACGCCGCCGCGCACCGCCTCGAAGCGGCGCCCGATCCCGTCCACCGCGTCGAGCGCGACCACGTTGTCCGCGGTGCGCCCGAAGGCGACGGCGTGGGGACCGCAGGCGTTGTTGCCGATCATCCCGCCCAGCGTCGCGCGCGTCGACGTCGAGGGATCCGGGCCGAAGCGCAGGCCCGCACCCGCGACCCGCTTCTGGAGGTCCGAGAGGATCACGCCGGGCTGGACGCGGGCGGTCTTGCTCTCGAGGTCCACCTCGAGGATCCGGTTCATGTGGCGGCTGACATCGAGCACGATGCCCGGACCGATCGCGTTGCCGGCGACCGAGGTACCGCCACCGCGCATCGTCACCGGGATGCGCGACTCGCGCGCGACCGCGAGCGCGGCCAGCACGTCGTCGGCATCGCGCGGGTAGGCGACCACGAGCGGGGGGATGCGGTAGTTCGAGGCGTCGGAGCTGTACTCGGCGCGGCGCCGCGTGCCGGCGTCGACCTCGCCCTCGAGCGCTCGCGCAAGATCGGCTGCGAGGTCCGCGGCATCGGCGGTGGCGGGAGACTGCGGGGCCGTCGTGGTCACGCGCGCCATTCTTCCACCCGCGTGAGCGGCGCGTGCCAGGGCCGTTAGGCCCGTCCTCACCCGGGACGTGCGACCCTCCGTGCGGGAGCGCACCCACCTTAGGATGATTGCATCAATACAAACAACAGGCGGGCAACGGCGCCCTGCGCGAACGAGCGGAGGGAAGTGCCATGAGGCCGATGCACGCGCTGGGCGTGGTGGCAGGAACGGTGGTCGCAGCGACGGCCGCGGTCGCGGTCGCGACGGGCGCCGCGGCGGACGGCATCGCCCCCGCGGCGTACTACCCGGGCTGGGGCAGCATCACCGTGAACGCCTCCTGCGGGGGCGACATGTTCTTCGACATCACCTACGACAACGCACCCGAGTCGCCGTGGACCTTCCGCGTCACCAGCTCGACGGGCGCCTCGGTGACCCACACCGACGGCGACAGCGACCTCATGGGGATGCACGAGTCGATCCCGGCAGAGAAGCTCCCCGAGGGCAGCTACACGTACACGATCGACGCCGCGCTCGGCGATCAGGTGGTGTACGGCGTCTACACCGGCGAGGTCGTGTGCGACGAGCCTCCCGTCGAGCCCACGGTGGAGCCCACGGTCGAGCCGACAACCGAACCCACGGTGGGGCCCACGACCGAACCCACGGTGGAGCCGACGGTGGAGCCGACGGCGGAGCCGACGACCGAGCCGACCACGGACCCCACCGAGGAGCCGGAGACGGGCACCGACCCCACGGAGGGCTCCGACGACGGCACGGTCGAGGGCGTCGGCGACGTCGGAGGCGTGGCGGGCGCAGCCGAGCCCGCCGAGGGCCAGCCGCGCTACCCGGGCTGACCCCGCCGCATCGGCCTCAGGCGGGCGCGACCACCGACGGCCCGGGCTCGAGGCCCAGGCTCTCCATGAGCGCGCGCACGCGCGCGTCGATCTGGTCCCGCTGCGCCTCGGACGGCCCGGGCTCGATGGCCCAGTCCTCGTAGCGCTTGCCGGGGATGTACGGGCACGCGTCGCCGCAGCCCATGGTCACGATGACGTCGGCCTCGTGGAGCTGGGCGTCGGTCCAGCGCTTGGGGTGCTCATGCGTGATGTCGATCCCGACGGCGGCCATGGCCGTGACGGCGCCGGCGCTCAGCACCTCGCCGGGCTCGGAGCCGCCGGACCACGCGCTCGCACGGTCGCCGGCGTAGTGCGCGAACAGGCCCAGCGCCATCTGGGACTTGCCCCCGTTCTTCACGCACAGGAACAGGACGGCGGGCTTGTCGGTCATGAGATCTTCTCCGTGGATGACGAGGCGAGGGTTGCGGCGAGGCGCCGGACCCGAGGGACGAGGTCGTCGAACGCGGCCGCGAACGCACGCGTGGTGCCCTCGAGAGCCGGGTCCGCGACAGACCAATGGAGGTCGCCGCCGCACTGCTCATACGCGAGGTCGCAGACGGAGACCACCAGGTCGCCGTCGCGGCGGACGTCGTCGAGGCGCGCGGGCGCGAGCGCGGCGGGGACGATCCCTCGCCTGTCGAGCTCGTCGAGCGCGAGCGGGTGGATGCGCGCGGCGGGATCCGTCCCGCCCGAGGCGACGGGCACGATGCGCTCCGCCGCGAGCAGCGCGGCGGCCATCTGGGAACGCGCGGAGTTGCCCGTGCAGGAGAACACCACCCGAGCAGGCCGGGCGCCCGCGCGAGGATCGCGCTCGGCGACCGCCACCGAGACGAGCGGCGACCATTCGAGCGACAGGTAGGAGCGACGGCCGTCGGCGTCCGAGCGGCGCCGGACCACCACGCCCGCCTTCTCGAGCACGCGCACGTGATGCGCGAGGAGGCTCGAGGCGAGACCGCTGCGCGCGCCCAGCTCGCCGGGCGCGAGGTCGCCCTCGGCGAGCGCGTCGACCATCGCGAGCCGATGCGGGTCGGCGAGGGCCGCGAGGACGGCGGCACGGTCGGTCATGCCCCCACACTATCTCAAGATCGATTGAGCGATAGCCGCGCACGGCCGGGAACCTGGGGTGACGCTGCGGCGACACGCCCTGCCCGATTCGCCCCGCATCGGCCGCTTCGCCGCCACACTTGAGCCGATAACACTCTCACTTCCGTCACATCCTTCACGCCCGTATATCGGCGCCACTTGCGTACATGTGACCTTCGTCACGCCTTTGACGCTGTGCGGGGCCGGCAAGAGCATGGGTGCGACCTGGGGGAATGGGTGTCGCTGAGGGCGCCCGGCTGCTCCAGGCCGGGAGGACAACATGAGACTGAGGGAATACGTCGTCGCGCTCGCCGTGGCGACTCTGGCGATCATCGGCATCTCGCCCGCCGCACAGGCGACGCAGGGCGAGACCCAGCCGGGCAACGACGGGATCCACAAGGTGTGGGTCTGCAAGTACTCCGGCACACCGTACGTGGACGAGGTCCTCAAGCCCGGCAAGAACCCGATCGCGGTCGACGCGAGCGCCACCGTCGGCGAGTGGTTCAAGGACGGGCAGACCAGCTCGTACGTCATCGACGACGTCACCAACGAGAACACGGCGCAGGGCGAGACCTACACCGGCGAGGCGGAGTGCCCGAGCGGGCGCAGCTTCGACTGGAACTGGGAGTACCCGGCGCCCACGTGCACCGACCTCGTGGTGACCTACCCCGAGAACCTGCCGGTCGGCCAGGCCAACGACATGAACGTCACGTTCAAGAACCTGGTCACGCAGGCGACCACCACGCTCAACTTCCACCACAATGGCGGCACGTGGTCCGGCACCAAGACCTTCGACTTCACCGCGCACTCGAGCTGGCCCGATTGGGGCTACTACGCCGTGACCTGGGTCCAGGTGGGTGGCACCAACTACCACTGGCAGGGCTCGATCACGTGCGGCGAGCGCGTGAAGCCTGAGAAGCCCGCGCCGCAGGTCGACCGCGGCCAGTGGGAGGTCTCCGACTACGCCTGCGGCACGGAGACGGTCGAGAAGACCCGGACAATCACCACGACCGACTGGGTGTGGGACGAGTCCGCGTGGGAGTGGGTGCTCGACCAGCAGTCGTCGACCACCACCGAGAAGACCAGCCGCGACATGACCGAGGCGGAGAAGGCGGAGCACTGCGCGCCGCCCGTGGTGGACGTGTGCTCGAACCTCGAGGGCGTCCAGACCGAGGTCCCCGCGGGCTACAAGACCCACCAGGACGGCACCTGCAGCCCGTGCGAGCCGCCGCGCATCGACGTGTGCAAGAACCTCGACGGCATGCAGACCACGGTCCCCGAGGGCTACGAGGTCGACGAGGACGGCAACTGCACCATCCCGCCGGTCGACGTCTGCACCAACCTCCCGGGCCTCCAGACCCAGGTGCCCGAGGGCCTGACCGCCGGCGACGAGGGCACGTGCACCATGCCCGCGACCGTCGAGGTGAGCGACTGGGAGGGAGAGCCCGCGTGCGGCGTCACGACGTTCACGCAGTTCGCCCTCAAGACCACGACCACCTACCAGCTCGACCTGACCGGTGGGATCGTCGCGTGGCTCGTCGACAAGATCGACGTCGAGACGCTCTACCGCACCGTGGTGCTCGAGGGGGTCATCCCCTGCGAGGACGCGAGCGCGTCCATCACCGTGACGCCCGCGACCTGCGCGGCGCCGGGGTCGATCGACACGGTCACCACCGAGTTCGCGACCGCCGCGGAGACCCCCGCGACGGAGCCCGGCGACCACAGCGTCACGTTCATCGCCGATGAGGGCCACGCCTTCCCCGGTGGCGCGACCGAGCTCACGGTCGAGTACACGATCGAGGAGCAGGCGACGGAGGGCTGCACCTACGACGAGCCCCAGGAGCCGTCGATCGACGGATCGATCCTGGGCGAGGTCTGCACGGCCGACGCGCCCTACCTGGGCTACGACATCGTGGTCGACGATCCTGACGGCCAGTACGACGGCGACGGCACCGCCACCCTCACGTTCGTCCACCCGACGGACCCGAGCCAGAACTGGACGCGCACGGTCGCCATCGGCTCCGGCAAGATCCTGTGGCCCGGGGCCTCGGTCGACGAGGACGGCGTGGCGGACGGCTGGCCCGGCTGGGAGTACAGCACCGCGACCGAGTCGTGGGAGCCCGTGGGCGACGCCAACTACGGCTGGACCCGCGAGCCCGACGTCGAGGTGATCCTCACCGTCAACCCGTCCACGTCCTTCACGGTCACGTACCCGCCGGCCACGCCCGAGTGCAACTCGGAGCCCCCGACGGACATCGTGGTCGTCCTGGACGCCCCGCCCGCGACCGCTGTCGCCGGCGTGGTGACGTACACCGGCTGATCCCCGGCGTACGCGGCCCGGGGGTTCGACCTTCCTCAGCAGGTCGAGCCCTCGGGCCTCTCGCCGTCCCGGGGCCCGGGCCGCCGGCCGGGCCCTACTCCTCGATGTAGACGGGGGTGCCGAGCGGCAGCCCGACCTCCTCGACGATCTCCGTGATCACGTCGTTGGGCAGCCGGATGCACCCGTGCGACACGGCCTTGCCGAACGACTCGGGATCGTTGGTGCCGTGGATCCCGATGATCGCCTCGCCGCCCGCGAACTCGTCGAGCACGGGCGAGTAGCCGGACAGGCCGTACGCGTAGGGGCCGTAGGCGCCGTCCGGGTTCGGCGGCTGGACCAGCTCGCGGATGTAGTACGTGCCGCCCGGGGTGGGCAGGTCCTCCGTGCCCAGCCCGATGTCGGAGGTGAGCACCAGGTCCTCGCCGTCCCAGACCGTGAGCTCGAACTCGCTCAGCGCGATGTCGACGCGGTAGTCGGTGGCGCTCAGCACCACATCGTCCGCCGCGACCCATCCCATCGAGCCGTTGGGCCGCACCGGCAGGTAGACGTGGACCCACGAGCCCTGGATCTCATCCACGAGGAAGACCAGCGGCGTCTGCTCGGGCACCGTGAGGACGGAGTCGGCGCGGATGGTGACCTGGCCCGCCCCATCGGGCTCCGTCAGCACGTCGACCGTCTGCGACTTCGCGCGCGCGATGTACGCGGTGGTGGGCTCCTGCGCCTCGACCACGGTGGTGGTGGGCTCCGAGGTCTCCCCCGCGTCCGCGCCCGCGGTCACCGCCGGCTGCGGCGTCGCCGGGGACGATGCGGCGGGTGAGGGCGGGGCGTCGGACGCGGGCGTGCACCCGGCGAGCACGAGCGCGAGCGCGCTCGAGAAAGCAGACAGCGCGACGATGCGACGCATCGGACCTCCCTCAGACCCCTCAGCGCCCCCACACTACGACGAGGCCGCCCGCCCTGGGTAGGTCCCCCAGGCCGGACGGCCTCCGCATCGTGCTCGCGACGCCCGGGTCAGGCGTCGACGAGCTCGCGCTCGAGCGGCTCGCCGCGGTCGGCGGCGGGCGCATCGTCCAGGTCCTTGTCGTTGCGCATGAGGAAGCTCGCGATGATCGTCACGCCCACGATCACGACGGACATGATGAGGTACGCGTCGGCGAAGCCGATGGTCTCGTAGGCGTGGCCGAACGGCAGGGAGAAGGCCGCGACGCCGAGCGACTTCGCGACTCCGAAGCCGAGCATGTAGGCGGTCGCAGAGATCTTCACGTCGAACATGCGGGTGATGTACTTCATCACCGACACGAGCATGAGCGGCATCTCGATGGCCGCGAGCAGGCGCCACGCGATGAGCGCCTCGGTGGTGGTGACCATCGCGGAGCCGAGCACGCGGATCACCAGGATCGCGGCGAAGAGCTGGAGGCCGCGCTTCGCACCGATCTTGTTGACGAACCACGGGGCGACCAGCATGACCGCCGCCTCACAGAAGATCTGGATGGTCACCACGTTGGCGAACAGCGAGACGGGGTCGCCGTGGTTGACGTGCTGCTCGAAGTAGATGGAGAACTGCTGGTCGAACACGTCGTAGAGCGCGGCGGTGCCGAACATGAGCACGACGAAGCCCACGAAGCTGCGGTTCGACAGCAGGCCCTTGATGGTGTCCTTGGTGACCTTGGTCTCCGAGGTCTCGCCCTGCGCGGCGTTCTCGGCAGCCTGGTGCGGCACCCTCGCGACGAAGAGCAGCGCGCCGAGCACGAGCGCGCAGAACGAGGCGGCCCACCAGATGGAGTCGGGGTTGACGTTGGTCCAGATCCAACCGCCGATCGCGGTGATGGTTCCACCGGCGATCGAGCCGAAGAGGCGTGCGTGGCCGTACTCGAACTCGTTGGCGCGGCTCGCGCGCTCGTTGAACGCCTCGACCACGCTCACGCCGGCGAGCAGCACGAGCGACATGTACATGCCGGCCACCACGGCGGCTCCGGTCACATTCCACGCGGCGAGCGCCGGGAACGCGATCACGAAGAACGGGCCCACCATCGCGCCGCACAGCACCACGAAGGAGAACAGGTGCTTCTTGAGGCCCAGGCGGTCCTGCAGGTAGCCGTAGAGCGGCTGGAGGCACAGCGCGGTGATCGCCATGACGGTGTTGATGAGGCCGATGTCGCCCTCGCCGATGCCCGCCTGCTTGAACCAGAGGCCGTGGAAGGAGAAGAAGATCTGCCAGATGGCGAAGTAGAAGAAGTACAGGCCGCCGTAGTTCCAGAACACGCCGCGCTTCAACGACTCGACGATGGACCCGCCGCCGGTGGCGGGCGTGGCTGCAGTAGGTGCGCTCATGGCACATCCCTTCCGGGGATTCCGTGATGGTGTGGCCGACCTTGGCCAGAACGATGTGGAGCGCGCGGGCGCATCGTTGCTCGCGCATGCTCGCCGGGACCGTTCACCCGAGATGCCTCCAATGGCACCCCGTGTCTGTGCATCAGGTTAATTGGCCGCATACAACAAAAGGCAGGACGTTCCGCCCATAACCCCGTTCTCACCCGCCCGCCCGCCTGCCCACCCCTGACAGCCGCAACGGACCTGATCCCGACACGCCGGCCGGTTCACGCGCATCGTCCCCGATCGCCGGCGTGTCGCGGCGGGATCCGTTGGCGCTGTCAGCGAGAGGAGACGGCGCCGTCGGGCGGCAGGACCTCGACACCGGTCGGCACCGGCCGCGTGAGCGGGAGCGGCCTGCCCCACACGGGGTCGCCGTCGTCGTCGAAGGGCAGCACCTGCGCGCACGCGTGACGGTTGGGCTCCCACAGCGGGTTGCCCACGAGCTCGGTGTACGTGCGGGCGTGGTACACCAGCACCGTGCCGCCCTCCTCGTCCTCCGTGAACGAGTTGTGGCCGGGCCCATAGATGCCGTTCTCCGGGGCCGACGTGAACACGGGGTCGAGGCTCTTGGTCCAGCTCGCGGGGTCGAGGACATCGCTGCCCGCGTCCGCGGTGAGCAGCCCCATCGCGTACTCGATGCCCGTGGCCGAGGCGCTGTACGTGAGGTAGAGCCGGCCGTTGCGCTGGAGCACGCTCGGCCCCTCCGCCACCCAGAAGGTGACGATCTCCCAGTCGAGCTCCGGCTTGCACAGCATCACGGCGGGCGTCGCGAGCGTCCACGGGTTCGCCATGCGCGCGATGTAGAGGTTCGAGTGCCCCTTCACCGCGAAGTCCTGCTGCGCCCACACGAGGTACTGCTCCCCGTCCTTGACGAAGCTGGTGGCGTCGAGCGCGAAGGACTCCCAGCCGGTGTCCACCTGCCCCTTCTCGGTCCAGGTGCCGGTGAGCGGGTCGTCGCCGAGGCACTCGAGGCAGTAGACGCGATGGTTGAAGGTGTCGTCCGCATCGGGCACGTCGAACGTGACGTCCATGTTCGGCGCCGCGGCGTAGTAGACGTACCAGGCGCCGTTCACGCGGTGGATCTCCGGGGCCCAGATGAGGCTGCTCTGCGGACCCTCGTCGGGCTTGCTCCAGACGGTGATCTCGGGCGCCGCCTGGAGGTCCTCGAGGCGCTCGGCGCGACGCAGCACGATGCGGTCGTACAGCGGGTACGAGCCCGTGAAGTAGTACTGGCCGTCGTGACGCAGCACGCACGGATCCGCGCGCTGCAGGACGATCGGGTTGGGGATGGGCTCGGGCATGGTCGCTCCTCGTTGCGCCAGCGACTGGGTCTCCTTCGCACCCTAGGGGAGGGCGGTGGGCGTCGCTACCGGAGCCGCGCGGCGCCGTGGCCCGTGGTGCCGGAGGCTGCGGTGTACCAGGATGGACCCATGCGATGGAGCGCGAGCGGGGAGCCTGCGGCCGCTCCCCCCACGATGGCTCGCGTGCTACCCGTGCTCGCGGCGCTCACGGCCCTCGCGCCGCTGTCGATCGACATCTACACGCCTTCGCTCCCGACGGTCCAGACCGAGCTGGGCGGCTCCGACGCGCTCACGCAGGGAGGCGTGACCGCGTTCCTGCTCGGGATCGGGTTCGGTCAGCTGCTCTGGGGTCCGCTGAGCGACCGGTTCGGGCGGCGGCGCGTGGTGCTGCTCGGAGTCGCCGGGTGGACGCTCACGTCCGGGCTCGACGCGCTCGCCTCGGGCCCCGAGGCGCTGGTGACGCTGCGCGCGCTCGCGGGGCTCTGCGGCGCGGCGGGGATCGTGGTGGCGCGCAGCATCGTCCGCGACCTGTCGCCGGAGACTCACGCGATGGCGTCGCGCATCGGATTCCTCGCGATGGTGACGTCCCTCGCGCCGGTGGTCGCACCGATCCTGGGCGCCGGGATCGCCGCCGCGTGGGGCTGGCGCGCCGACTTCGTGATCCTCGCCGCGCTCGGCGGCGTGCTGCTCCTCCTGTTCACCCTGCTGGTGCCCGAGACCCTTCCCCGATCGCGGAGGTCCACGGGCGGGCTGCGCGCCGTCGTGAGAGGGCTTGCGCGCGCCGGGCGGCACCGGGAGGTGGCGGGCGCCGCCCTCGCCCTCGGCACGCACGCGTTCGGCTTCTACGCCTACATCGCGACGAGCGCGTTCATCGTCGAGCGCGAGCTGGGAAGGTCGCCGACGGCGTTCGCCGTGGTCTTCGGGACCAATGCGATGGCCGTCGTCGCCGCGAACATCGTGTTCCGGCGGCTGGTGCGGCATCGTCACCCCGCGGGCCCGCTCGGGCTCGGGCTGATCATCAGCGCCGCGAGCGGCGTGGCGCTATGGACAGCGGCGACGCTCGGGGCGCCCGAGGCGTTCTGGTGGCTCGCGTCGATGGCGTTCGGCGCCGGCACCGGCCTGGTGCTGCCCGGCGCGCACTCCTGGGGCCAGGCGACCGCGGTCGCGTCAGGAGCCGCGTCGGCCCTCACCGGGTCGGCGCAGTTCCTCGGCGGCGTCCTCGGCTCGCCCCTCACCGGGCTGCTCGGTCCGACCGCCGCGCACCTGGGCCTGGTGATCGCCGTCGCGTCGAGCGCCGCGACGGCCATCTGGGCCGCGACCCGACCCCGCCCGGCGCGCGCCGTCGCCCGAGGCACGTGGGCCTGAGCCCTGACACGCGAACGCCCGGGCGCATCGTCCCTGGCGGGTGACGATGCGCCCGGGCGGCGCGTCTCGAGGAGGAGGCTACGCGGGCGCGACCTGCGTCATGCCCTCCGGGGGCAGCACGTCGAGCGCCTTCGGCACGGGACGCGTCATCGGCAGCGGCTTGCCCCACACGGGGTTGCCCTCGGCGTCGAACGGCAGCACCTGCGCGCACGCCTGACGGTTGGGCTCGTACAGCGGGTCGCCCAGGATCTCGGTGTACGTGCGGGCGTGGAACACCAGCACGGTCTCGCCGTCCTCGTCCTCCGTGAACGAGTTGTGGCCGGGACCGTAGATGCCGTTCTCGGGGGCGGAGGTGAAGACCGGCTCCTGGCTCTTGGTCCAGCTCGCGGGGTCGAGCAGGTCCGCCTCCGCGTCGGCGATGAGCACGCCCATCGCGTACTCAGGGCCGGTACCGGACGCCGAGTAGGACAGGTAGAGCTTGCCGTTCTTCTGGAGCACCGAGGGCCCCTCGTTGACCCAGAAGCGCTCGATCTCCCAGCCGAGCTCGGGCTTGGTGAGCATCACCGCGGGGGTCGCGAGGGTCCAGGGGTTCTCCATGCGCGCGATGTAGAGGTTCGAGTTGCCGCGGATCTCGAAGTCCTGCTGAGCCCACACGAGGTACTGGACGCCGTCCTTGACGAAGCTCGTCGCGTCGAGCGCGAACGACTCCCAGCCGGTGTCGACCTTGCCGCGCTCGACCCACTCGCCCGCCAGGGGGTCCTCATCGGTGCACTCGAGCACGAACACGCGGTGGCAGAAGGTCTCGGCGGTGCCCGGCACGTCCGCGTGCGGGTGACCGATCTCGGCGGCGGCGTAGTAGATGTACCAGGCGCCGTTGACGCGGTGGATCTCCGGCGCCCAGATGAGGTTCGACTGCGGCCCGTCGAAGTGCTTGGTCCAGATGGTCACCTCGTCCGCAGCCTGGAGGTCCTCGAGGCGCTCGGCGCGACGCAGCACGATGCGGTCGTAGAGGGGGTACGAGCCCGTGAAGTAGTACTGACCGTCGTGACGCAGCACGCACGGATCCGCGCGCTGGAGCACGATGGGGTTCGGGATGAGGTCCTTGGACACGGGCGGGTCTCCTCGTCGTTGAGTCGTGGACGGTTTGCAACGTTGTAAAGAATGATACGACACACCGGGCGACACGTGACAACCCGGAAGGCCCTTGCGCGTGTGAACCTCGCCTCACAAGCCATACGCTGAGCCGGAAGGGCGGTGACGATGGACGGCGCGTCTCACGAGGCGATCCCCAGGCTGCGCGATCAGACCAGGGAGATCGTCCATGGGCTGGCGAACGGCGCCTCCGTGCGCGGTATCGCTCTGGCGGCCGCCGGCGGCGCGGTGCTGATGCTGCCGGGCGCCACCACGTGGCTGGTGCAGGCGATCGCGGTCGCGGCGCTCGGCGCCACGGCGCTGATGGACCTGTTCTACGCCGCGACGGGACGGCGATGGCTCGGGCGGCGGGTCAACCGCGTGCGGGCCGCCTTCCGGGGCCTGCTGACGCTGGCGTTCGCGGTGCTGCTCGCGGTGCTCGCGTGGTGGGACCCGACAGGCGAGGCGCTCAGCCTCGCGGTCCTGGTCCTGGTGCTCGGCTGCTACGTGGCCGTGCGTGGCCTCATCGTGGTGCTGGGCGCCGCCTTCCGCAGGGGCCGCCCGGATCGAGTGCCGCGGCTGGCGGGCGGCGGCGTGGCGCTGGTGCTCGGCGTGCTCGCGGCGCAGTTCCCCCAGCAGATGGCGAGCACCGCGATCGTGTCGTCGGCCGCCGCCGCCCTCATCGTCGGGCTCGTCCTCGTCGCGTGGGGGCTTCGCCGTGCGGAGTCCGGCAGCGAGCTCGACCCCGCGCATGCCTCGATCGGCGAGGTGCTGTGGGACTGGGTGCGCATGGCCGACGTCGGCGACAAGGCACGCAGCGTCCAGATCGAGGCTCTCTACTTCGAGAATCCCGGCAGGCTGTCGAAGCTCGGCGCGTGGTGGGTGATGCTGGTGCTGTCGGTCGCGATCGCGACGTACGCGATCCTCGCGGACTCGACGGCCGTGGTCATCGGGGCGATGCTCGTCGCCCCGCTCATGACGCCGATCGTCGCGCTCGCCGGCGCCCTGGTCAACGGCTGGGCCCGACGCGCGTTCCACTCCGCGGCGCTCGTGGGGGCGGGCGTGGTGGTGGCGGTGCTGCTCTCGTACGGCCTGGCGGCATGGTCTCCCGTCGCCATCGCGTTCGCCACGAACTCCCAGATCACCTCCCGCGTGGCGCCGACCGTGGTCGACATGCTCGTCGCGATCGCCGCCGGCGCGGCAGGCGCGTTCGCCACGGTCAACACGCGGGTCTCGTCCTCGATCGCCGGCGTCGCCATCGCGGTCGCGCTCGTCCCCCCACTCGCCGTGGTGGGCGTGAGCCTCAGCGGAGGCCGCGTCGCCGATGCGAGCGGAGCGCTCCTGCTGTTCCTCACCAACTTCGTCGCGATCGTCCTCTCCGCCTGCGCGGTCTTCGTGATGACAGGCTTCGCGCATGCCGGGGTGCTGCGCACGGATCCGCGACGAGTGCTCCTTACCCTCGCGCCGTTCGTCATCCTCGCGGGCCTGGTGCTCCTCCCGCTCATGGTGCGCACCGAGGGCCAGCTCCTGACCTCCGGGCAGGAGCGGAACGCCGAGAAGGCGGTCGAGGGGTGGCTCGGCGACGACACCGAGTTCGTGATCCAGAGCGTGACCATCTCGAGCGACGGCCTCCGGGTGATCATCCAAGGTCCCGGCGAGCCGCCTCCGGCCGCGGACCTCCAGGACGCGCTCAAGGGCAGGTTCGGAGGCTCACCCGCGCTCCAGCTCATCGTGATCCCGGTGACCGTCACCGAGCTGCCGGCGCTGCCTGCCGGCTGACCGCGCCGCTCCCCGCCTTCTCGCGTACGGTCACGAGGCATGAGGATCGTGGTGTCGGGCACGCACGCAAGCGGCAAGAGCACGCTCATCGCCGACTTCGCGCGCCTCCACCCGGCCTACGAGGTCCTCCCCGATCCGTACGAGGAGATGGCGCTCGACGCCTTCGACGAGCTCGACGCGGGCCTCTTCGCCACGCAGCTCGAGATCGCCGCCGCACGCCTCGAGGAGCTGCCCGCGCGCGCCGACGCGATCGCCGAGCGGGGCCCGATGGACTTCGCCGCCTACCTCGACGCGATCGTAGGCCTCGGTCGCCGCGGGCGGTCGTCGACGATGCTCCGCACCGGGCTCGCGCGATCCGAAGCGGTCCTCGCGCATGTCGACCTCTGGGTCATCCTGCCTCTGTCCGCGGTCGATCGGATCCACGTGTCCGAGGATGAGGACCCCGAGCTTCGGGAGGCGATGAACGATGCGCTGCTCGAGCACGCGGACGCGGCATCCCTCGCCGGAGCCACGGTCCTCGAGGTGACCGGCACCCCCGATGAGCGCCTCGCTCTGCTCCAGCGAGCGACAGGGCCGTGACGCCTGGCGTCATGCCTGGAA
>NZ_BBMB01000009.1 GCF_000971235.1 Demequina subtropica | reverse complement strand
GCATCATTTCTCACTGTCAAATCGGCTATTCCGGCCTGATCGTCCAGATGAAGAACGTCTGAGAGTTCGTCGGTGATCCTTCGAGTGGTGCGGGACATGCGAATGTCCGCCGCTTCCATCGGATCGATGTTGCTTCCGGGGCGTCTCCTGCAGGTCCTCTTCAGTCCCTGCCTGGCGCTTCCGTCGTCGGCAACAGGTAAGAGATTAGGGGTCCGTGCGCGGCATCGTCAAATCGCGTGCATCCCGGGCGTGTCGCGCCGATCGCGCCTGGTAGAGCGATGCATGGCGAGCCCATGTGTCCGCTCTGCGGCTCTCAGGTGGCCGAAATCCCGAGAAAGTTCTGTCGTCGGGTGCCAGCGCATCGCAGACCGCCCCTTCACCCAGGACGTGGACGCCGAGCCGGGGCTCAGCGCGGACGCCGCCGTCCGAACACCACGTGGAGTAGCGGCACCAGCGAGACGAGCATGAGGAAGGTGCCGAGGCCAGGGTCATCGGCCCGCATGCGTGCACCGGACACCAGCAGCGCACAGAAGATCAAGGCGGAGATGAGGCGGCGCACGCTGCGCTCGGCCCTGGCGATCGCGTCCTCCATATGGGGCACGGTCACCGCGACCCTGCCGCTCTCGACCGTGGCGAGCACCGAGTCGAGTCGCTGAGGCATGCGCCACAGCACGCCTGCGGCATCGACCGCCTGGCGGGCCACGTCGCCGACCACGTTGGTCGCGGTCTCCCGCACCAGCTTGTTGGCGTACGGCTCGACCGAGTCCCACACGTTGTACTGGGGGTCGAGCGAGCTGCACATGCCCGAGGTGAGGGACACCGCGCGGATGAGCAGGAGGAGGCTCTCGGGCATCTGGAACGGCATGGTGAGCATGACGTCGCTGAACTCGACGGCGAAGCGCCGGAACTCGCGCGGGTCGATGCTGCGGAGCTCGGCGACGCCCATCCCGCCGAACCTCGCGAAGACAGCGGTCAGCGCACGCTCGAGCTCGCGCGTGTCCGCGCCCGGCAGCAGCACCCCCGCCTGATGCATCGCCTCGACCATGCCACGCCCGTTGCGCGAGGCCGAGGCGAGGAACAGCGCGCGCAGCGCGTCCCGGAGGCTGTCGGGGACCTCGCCCATCATCCCGAAGTCGACGAAGGTCAGCCGCCAGGTCCGGCCCTCGGGGCCCTCGGGGCCGGGCGTGACGAAGAGGTTCCCCGGATGCGGATCCGCGTGGAAGAAGCCGTGCTCGAAGACCTGGTCGAACATCACGGCTGCGAAGACCTTCGCGACGTTCCGGGGATCGATGCCGGCCTCGCGCACCGAGTCCAGATCCGTGATCTTGATCGCCGTGACGTCCTCGAGGGTGAGCACGCGGCGCGTGGTGCGCTCCCACACCACCTGGGGCACGCGCACGCGGTCGTCGCCCGCGAAGAGCCCGGCGAAGCGCTCGGCGTTCTGCGCCTCGTGGAGGTAGTCGACCTCCTCGAGGCTTGCGCGCGCGAACTCCTCGACGAGCGCGGGCATGTCGACCCGGTGCGAGACCACCCGCATGCGGCTGAGCCAGAACGCAACCCGGCGGAGCGCCGCGAGGTCAACGGCCACGATGCTCGCGATCCCGGGGCGTTGCACCTTGATCACCACGTCCGCGAACCCGGCCAGCGCATCGTCCTGCGGAGCGAGCGTCGCCCGGTAGACCTGTCCCAGCGACGCGGAGGCGATGGGCTCGCGGTCGATCCGGGCGAACACCTGATCGAGCGGCACGCCCAGGTCCTCCTCGGCGAGGGCATGGATCGCGTCGAACGGGGCCGGCGGGACCTCGTCCTGGAGGTCCTCGAGCTCCCGCGTGATCTCCGGCGGGAGCACGTCGAGGCGGGTCGACAGGAACTGGCCCAGCTTGATCATCAGGCCGCCGAGCTCCACCGCGAGCGACCGGAAGCGGCGCGCGAAGGCCTGCATCCGGGCCTCGCGCGTGCGCTCGGCGATGCCGCGCATCCCGAAGCGCGGCAGGAAGAGCTCGTACCACCAGATCACCAGCAGGTGGCGTGCGGCGAACCGCAGGATGCGGCGGTAGCGGGCGCGATCGTGCAAGGCGTCGGGCATCGGCTCTCCTCGATCCCCGGCGCGTCAGGCGATCGTCAGGCTTGCGCGAGGATCGAGTAGATCCTACGTCGGGCCTCGTCGAGAACCTCGACGGCCTGCTTCTGCTGCTCCTCGCTGCCCGAGCGACTGACCTGCGTCACCGCCTGCGCGAGCTCGAAGGCCGCGCGCGGGACGGGCCCGCCGAAGTGCCTGCCGGCCTCCGCATCGTCCCCCCACGGGGCCGAGGCCGTGGAGGCCTCGCTGCGACCGTCCTCCGTGAGGGAGTAGATCTTGCGGTCATGCTGGGTCTCGGCGGTGACCACGCCCTCGTCGGCGAGCAGCTGGAGCGTCGGGTAGACCGAGCCGGCGCTCGGCTTCCACCGCCCGCCGGTGCGCTCCTCGATCTCGCGGATGATCTGGTAGCCGTGCATCGGCTCCTCGGCCAGGAGCACCAGCACCGCGGCGCGGACATCTCCGCGCCCCATGCGCGGCGCGACGCGCTTCTCGAAGCCGGAACGTAGCGAGTCCACCGCGTCCCACATCGCGTCGACCGGGGCGCTGGCGTTGAAGCCGCCACCCTCCTTGCGGAACGACGTACCCATGACGACCTCCTCCGGGGTATATCGCCGCGAGCGCGAACGATATATCGTTAGTGTCGCTCGGCCGGCTCGCACGCGCAAGCGGTGGAACGATGCGGGCAGGTGCCGGGCGAGGCGGGCGCGGCATCCGCCTGCATCTCCACCGTACCTCGCGCGGGGGGCCTTGCCGCAAGGGCCCCTCCCGGGCGCATCATGGCGGTCTGCCGCGGGCGCCGCCCCCGCGCTCGCCGCCCGCCAGGAGGACCCCATGCCGGCCGATGCCGCCGCCTTCGCGCTCGCCGATCCGACGCACCCCAAGTCCGCCCCCGCACTGATCGCGGCGGACCCACGGCACCTCGCGCGCGTGCATGAGGCGCTGGCCGCACGGATCGCGACGCTCGACGCACGCCTGCGCGACGAGCTCCGCACCCACGCGGACGCCGGCCAGGGCGCGGTCGAGCGCGACCAGCGGATACGCCATCTCGAGTCCCGGCTGCGGATGCTGCGCCGCTACGACGTCGCCGCGTGCCTGGGCAGGATGGTCGCGACCGACGGCACGGTCACGTACATCGGACGCTTCGGGCTGACGGACGCGGGCGGCGAGCGCCTGCTCCACGACTGGCGCACGCCCGCGGCCGAGCCCTTCTGCGCGGCCACGGGTGTCCATCGCATGGGCCTCGCGAGCCGCCGTCGCTACCGCTGGGACGGCCCGCGCATCGTCGACTACTGGGATGAGCCGCTCGGCGAGGACCCGGCGGCGCATGTCGGCTCGCTCGACCCGGACGCCGCGTTCCTCGCGTCGCTGTCCGCGAGCCGCTCCACGCGTATGCGCGATGTGCTCGCGACCATCCAGGCCGACCAGGACGCGATCATCCGCGCGGACTCGCGCGGTGCGCTCGTGGTCGACGGCGGCCCGGGCACGGGGAAGACCGTGGCCGCGCTGCATCGTGCCGCCTATCTCAACCACTCCGACGCCCGCATCAGCGCTCAGGGAGGCGGCGTGCTCATGGTGGGGCCGCATCGGCCTTACCTCGACTACGTGGTGGACGTGCTCCCGAGCCTCGGCGAGGACTCGGTGCATGCCTGCACGATGCGCGACCTGGTGCCGGAGGGCCGCGAGGCCCTCGCGGAGCCCGACGCGGAGGTCGCGCGCCTCAAGGCGTCGCTGGTGCCCGCGATCGAGCCCGCCGTGGCTATGTACGAGGAGGCGCCCACGGCGAGCCTGCGTATCGAGTTGGGCGAGACCGGGGTGACGGTCGGCGCCGACGACTGGGCGGAGGCCTTCGCGGCGCCCGACACGGGGACGCCCCACAACGACGGCCGCGACGCGGCGTGGGAGGCGCTGCTCGACGCGATCGTCGACAAGGTGGTCGACGAGGAGCGCGAGGAGGAGGACTTCGACGCCTACGGGATCGCGACGGACGATGCGCGGGCACGCGCGCGGCGGATCGTCGCCAAGGACGCGGGGCTGGCGCGTGCGTTCGGCCGGGCGTGGCCCACGCTCGACGCGCGCGACGTGGTGCGCGACCTGTGGGAGGTTCCCGCCTACCTCCGTCGGTGCGCGCCGTGGCTGTCGGCGGAGGAGGTGCGGACGCTGCGCCGCGATCCCGACGCGCCGTGGTCCGTGGCGGATCTGCCGCTGCTCGACGCCGCGCGCGCACGCCTGGGCGACCCCGACCGCGCGCGGCGTCGCCGCGCGCGCGAGGCAGCGGACGCGGCGCGACGCGAGGAGGTGTCCGGGCTCGTCGCCGACCTCATCGAGACCGACGAATCCGACCTCAAGGTGATGTCCATGCTGCGCGGGCAGGACCTGCGCCACGTGCTCGACTCGGATCATGTGCCCGAGCAGGCCGAGGCGCCGTTCGCGGGACCGTACGCGCACGTGATCGTCGACGAGGCGCAGGAGCTCACGGAGGCGGAGTGGGCGAGCCTCCTACGGCGGTGCCCGTCGGGCAGCCTCACCGTGGTCGGCGACCGCGCGCAGGCGCGTGACGGCTTCCCCGAGGCATGGGAGGAGCGGCTCGCTCGGGTCGGCGTGACCGAGGTGCGGGTGTCCCGGCTGACCGTCAACTACCGCACGCCCGCCGAGGTCATGGAGGCCGCGGCGCCCGTCATCCGCGCGGCGCTACCCGATGCGAACGTCCCGACGTCGATCAGGCGCGGCGGGATACCGGTGGGCATCGGAGCGGTCGGAGATCTCGAGGCGGTGCTCGACGAGTGGCTCGGCAGTCATCCCGAAGGGACGGCGTGCGTGATCGGGGCTCCCGCGCCCGAGCGCGCACGGGTCCGTGGGCTCACGCCGGTGACGGCGAAGGGGCTCGAGTTCGACCTGGTGGTGCTGGTCTCACCCGAGGCGCTCGGCTCGGGGGTGCGCGGCGCCGTCGACCGCTACGTCGCGATGACGCGTGCGACCGAGCGGCTCGTGGTACTCGGCGCGTGAGCATCGGAGGCGCGCGTCAGTCGGGGTGCACACCGGCCCACGCTCCGCCGACGAGCACGAGCGCCGCGACGACCGACCAGCCGAGCCGGACCCGACCCCTCGGATGCCACGGCACGAGCGCGGCAGGAACGGCCACGAGCGCGACGGCGACCACGAGCATGACGACCGTCCACAGCGTGCCGGAGTTGCGGCCCCAACCCGTCCCTTCGACATAGCACCCGGTGAGGCCGCACAGGCTGAGCGCCGCGGCGTAGACCGCCTGTCCCGCGCACAGCAGTGGCAGCGGCATCACCCAGAGCAGATGCAGCCACCCGTGACGCCGCTCACGGGCCTGTGGCTCGCCGAGGTCAGCCAACCGTGACACCCGGCGTCACCACCGGCACGTAGGCCAGCTGCACGGCACCGGTGGTCGTCACCGTGCCACCGATGAGCTGGCCGTGGAACTCGGCAGGGCCGTTGACCATCACGGAGCCGGAGGCCGCGACCTGAACCGCGACCGAGGCATCGGCGGAGGTGCCGCCGACCACCGTCACGCCCCCGTCGACTGCGATCAGCCGCAGCGTGTGCGGCGCTCCGTCAAGAGACGTCACGGTCAGGCCGTTGCTGATCTGTGCCGCCGAGACCACCAACGTGAGATCGGCGGCGAGGGCGATCTCCATTCCCTGGACGGTCACCTTCGCGCAGCCGCTCGCGCTCGCACGGGCGTCGACCACCGTGTCCTCGAGAACCTCGAGCGAGTCGCTGTTGACGCTGTCCGCGAGCGCGCTCACCGCGCACCTGGGCGAGGCGGTCAGCCCACGCGACCACGACGGGGCGCCGTTCGCCTCGGCCGCCGCGTTGATCCATGCCGCGTACGTGACGAGTTCGTCACCGCTCCACGCCGCCGCATCGAACGTGACGGTGGGGGCGAGGTCGGTCACGGGAGCGACGGTCGCGCCGGTCTCGACATCGCCGCCGAGCGCTCCAGCCGCCTGGAGCTGCGCGATCGTGCGACCGTCCGTCACGGTGAGGCGGCCAGCGGTGACGATGCTGCCACCGACCACCGCCGTGGACTGCATCGTGACGGATGCCCCGGCGATCACATCTCCGGCGACCGATGCACGGGAGTCGATCCTGACGGCGCCGTCCGCACGGACCGTTCCGCCGATCGCGCATCGGGTGGTGAGGTATGCGTCGCCGGTGACCGTGAGGTCGCCCGTGATGTCGACGTCAGCGCTGCAGGTGTAGTCGCCGTCCACGAAGGCTCCCCCGCCGTCGGTCACGACAAGGTCGTTGGTGAAGACGCTCGTCCCGCCCGAGACGATCGCCGGCACGTCGGACACCGTGATGAGCGACTCCGCGACGCCGAAGCCGTGACCACCAGCATCGTCCGTGGTCTCGAGGGCGACGCGGTAGAGGCCCGGCTCGGTGAAGGCGTGCTCGACCACAGCGCCGGTCGCGGTCGCGCCGTCACCGAAGTCCCACCAGTAGTCGACGACCTCGCCGTCGGCGTCGCTCGACGCCGAGGCGTCGAACACATAGGAGGCCCCGGTCCTGGTCACGGTGAACTCGGCGGTCGGACGCGAATCGAGCGGAATGCTGTCGACGGTGGACAGGGTCACCGGCTCTCCCGCCGCCGCGACATCTGCCCCGAACGAGGTCACGGTCCAGGTGCCGGGCTCCGGGTCGGACACCCCCCAGTACTCATAGGTCGCGCCGCTTCCATGCTCGGCGCCCTGCGTCTCGGTACGCGTGTACACGACGCCCGACGGCGACACCAGCTCCGTGACGACGTCGCTACCGGGCCACGCGACGTTCACGTAGAACGTCTTGCCCTTGACCTCGAAGGTCTCGACGTGAGTCTCCTGCGGGTGGATCACGAAGGACGGCTCGACGGCGCCATCGAGCTGGTCCGCGATGAGCGACGCCATAAGCGAGTGACCCTTCGCGTTCGGGTGGAAGGACTCCTCGAAGTGCGGGAACTGCACGCCGTTCATCGCGGCGTCGTCCTCGCACAGATGCGCTCCCTCGAAAGCCTTGTCGAGCCGAACCACCTCGAGCCCTGCGGCGGCCGCGATCGCCTCGATGCCGTCGTCGGCCCGCACGATCTGCTCGTTGATCCATCGACGATCGAACTGCCGGGCGATGTTGCCGCAGGTGCCGAGCAGCGCGTCACCACCGTCCTCCGGGAAGAACATGGGGTACGTGACCACGAGGATGCGAGCATAGGGAGCCTTGGCGCGGATGAGCCGGTAGAGGTCCAGCAGATCGTCGCCGATCGAACCTTCCTCAAGGCTGGTCAGGCGCTCGTCGGCCGCCTCGTGCTCATGGAGGTAGCACGTCTCCCAGAACCACCCGATGACCGGCCACGGGCCGAGCGCGTCCTGCTCGGCGCAGTACTGGAGCGTGCCGCCGAAGTTCAGGTCGTTCCCGACGATCCCGACGGTGACCAGCTCCGTGGACTCGTCGAGCGCGTCGACTTGTGCGAGCGCGTCGTCGTTGGGACGCAGCCCCGCACCGGTGTTCACCATCGAGTAGATGGTGGCGCCGGCACATGCACGGAAGTCGAGATCCAGACGCACCGCGTGCTCACTGACCAGCAGCTCCGGGTACGCCTCGGACGACCGATGGCACTTGTTCGTGTCGGTATCGGAGCCCTCGAGGTAGCCGCCCACGCTTTCGCCCGATTGATAGCTGTCGCCGAGCGCGACGTACGTGTCCGCCACCACCCCGTCGCTACGCACCCGGAACACGTACCGTCCGTCGACGGTGGAGCCCTGGGACCCGCTGGTGAGGCCCGTCAGATTCGAGTCGAGGAAGGCACCCGGCTCGCCGGATCCGGGCAGCTCGAGCGAGGTGTTGGGCTCGGAGGTCCCCGCCGAGAACCCGGCGCGTGCCGAGGAGCCACCGGTCCCGCCCTGGCCCCCGCTCGCGTCCCCCGTCTCCCACTCGATGCGGTCGTAGTTGAAGACGATGTCGAAGGCACCGTCGCCCGACTGGGGACGCGGGACCAGCAGCAGCTGGAACGAGTTGGTCTTGTCGACATGACGATTGAAGTAGCCGACGTTGAGCCAGTCGACGCAGAACGCCTCCTGCCCGTCGTAGGTCGTGGTGCCGTAGCCATAGGTGACGGGATCCCCACCGTCCGCGCGGGTGTCCACGTCCGCGAAGAACGGCGCGATGATCGGCGTGCTCGTCGCGAGCAGACCGAACGGCGTGTAGGTCGCCAACGCGCTCTCGAAGGTGACGTTCCCGTTGTTGTTGACCCACAGGCTGTCGTAGGTCCGCCCGTAGAAGCTCAGCTCGAAGGGAAGCTCCACCTCCGTCGAGGAGCCGTCGTCGTTACGCGTGAGGGTGTTCGCGCTGCACGCAGCGCCGTCCACGGAGCCCACGACCGCTCCGCCCTCATCCGCATAGGTGGGGCCCGCCCACCCGATGCTTGCCCCGAGCACCACTCCAACCATCGCGAGCAACGCCGCGCCGCGCTTCACCTGCATCACTGTCCCCCCAGCATGTGCGATGCACCCTTTCTACCGACGACGCGTCGCAAGAGCAATGAATAGGAGGGATCACGCCGCTATGCGACGTAGCCCTCGGCTCACGCGGCCGCCCGTCAGAGCACGACGCCGAACGCCTCGGCGTCCACCTCCTCGGACTGCGCGGCGTTGTACCGGGGCCCCGACACGGTCGCGGTGCCGATGAGCGCGCCCGCGCGGGCGAGCAGCGCATCGTCAACCGCGAGCGCCTCCGCCGCCTGGTTCTCGCGCACGTGCTCGAGGCTCGTCGTGCCCGGGATCGCGGTGACGTGCGGGCCGCGCGAGAGCACCCACGCGAGCGCGAGCTGCGCCGGAGTGCATCCGGCCTCGGCCGCGAGCGAGCGCCACGCAGGCAGGAGCGCGGCGTTGGCGGGCCAGTGCTCCGGCTGGAATCTGGGCATGGCACGCCGGATGTCCTTCTCCGCGAGAGCGTCGGGGTCCGCGATGCCGTCCGCGAGGAAGCCGCGCGCGACCGGCGAGAAGGCGACGAGCGCGACGCCCGCCGCCCGCGTCGCCTCGAGCATGCCGAGCTCGGGGTTGCGGCTCCACAGCGAGTACTCGTTCTGGACGGCCGCGATCGGTGCGACCGCGAGCGCCTCGCGCAGGCGCGCGACCGAGACCTCGGAGAGCCCGATCCCGCCGATCTTGCCCGCCTCGACCGCCTCCGCGAGGGCGCCGACGCTGTCTCCGATGGGCACCTTCTTGTCCCAGCGGTGCAGGTAGTAGAGGTCGATGCGATCGACCCCGAGGCGGGAGAGCGAGGCGTCGACCTGCGCCCGCAGGGTGTCGGGGCGCCCGTCGATCGTCTTGACGCCGTCGACCATGGCCATGCCGCCCTTGGAGGCGAGCAGCGCATCGTCCCTCCGGCCCTTGATCGCGCGGCCGACGAGCTCCTCGTTCCGGCCGCCGCCGTACAGCGTCGCGGTGTCGAGGAGCCGCACGCCCGCGTCGAGTGCGGCGCGGATCATCCGCTCGCCGTCCTCGGGCGACGGCGCGACGCCGTAGGCGTGGCTGAGCTCCATGCAGCCGAGGCCCATCCGGGGAAGGATCACGCGAGCTGCTCCTCCAGCTGCCCGAGCACGCGATAGCAGTCGATCACCTGGCGCAGGGAGGAGTTGGGTTCGCGCCCCTCGCGGATCGCCGCGACGAACTCCCGGTCCTGCAGCTCGATGCCGTTCATGCTGACAGCGACCCTCGACACGTCGATGGGCTCCTCGCGGCCGTCGACCAGGTCGTCGTAGCGCGCGATGTACGTGCCCGTGTCGCCGATGTAGCGGAAGAACGTGCCGAACGGACCGTCGTTGTTGAACGACAGCGAGAGCGTGCAGATGGCCCCGGACTCGGCCTTGAGCTGGATCGACATGTCCATCGCGATGCCGAGCTCGGGGTGGATGGGCCCCTGGATCGCGTTCGCCTGGACGATGCGGCCCGCCTGGTAGGCGAAGAGGTCCACCGTGTGCGCGGCGTGGTGCCACAGCAGGTGGTCGGTCCACGAGCGCGGCTCGCCCTTGGCGTTGGTGTTCGTGCGGCGGAAGAAGTACGTCTGCACATCCATCTGCTGGATCCCGAAGTCGCCGGCGGCGATCCTCTGATGGACCCACTGGTGCGAGGGGTTGAACCTCCGCGTGTGACCCACCATCGCGACGCGGTCGGACGCCTCCGCCGCCACGAGCGTGGCCTCCGCATCGGCCAGCGAGTCCGCCAGCGGGATCTCCACCTGGACGTGCTTCCCCGCCGCGAGCGCCGCCTGCGTCTGGGCGGCGTGGAGCCCGGTGGGGGTCGCGAGGATCACCGCATCGACGTCGTCGCGCTCGAGCACCTCCTCGAAGCTGAGCAGGGCCGTGGGCACGCCGTACTTCTCGGCGACGGCCTGAGTCGGCTCGGGCCGCGTGCCGCTGACGACCGTCACCTCGGCGTCCTCGATGTGGGCGAGGCCGTCGAGGTGCTTCATCCCGAAGGCGCCGGCGGCGCCAACGACGGCGATGCGGATCTTGTCATCGGTCATGCATGGACCTCCTGCGGCAGCGCCTCGACGGCGGCTGCCGGCTGGGCGACGGGGTTGCTGAGCACCAGGTGTCCGACCGCGGTGTTCGAGGCGGGCACGTGGTAGAAGCGGTGGTCGACGCTGGGAGCGCCGCCCTCGAACTGATCATCCATGGCGCCGCGCGCGATGAGCCAGTCGACGAGCTCGATGCCCTCGGATCCGGCCTCGTCGACGTACTCCATGTGCGGCCACTCGGTCAGACCGAGCGGGTCCGCGATGAGGTGGTCGAGGAAGGCGTTGTCCCACTCCTCGTTGATGAGGCCCGCGCGAGGGCCCTGGAGCTGGTGGCTCATGCCGCCCGTGCCCCAGATCTGCACGTTGAGCGGCTCGCCGTCCCACTTGTCGAGCGCGCGGCGGATCGCCTTGCCGAGCTCGTAGCAGCGGCGGCCCGAGGGCACCGGATACTGCACCACGTTGACCGGCAGCGGGATGATCTTGCACGGCCACTCGTCCACGTCCCCGAACACGAGCGAAAGCGGCACCGTGAGACCGTGATCCACCACCATCTCGTTGACGAGCGTGAGGTCGAAGTCGTCCTGGATCACCGACTGCGCGATGTGCGCCGCGAGCTCCGGGTGGCCGTAGACGTCCGGCACCGGGCGCGGGCCGTAGCCCTCGTCCGCGACCGGGTAGTGCGAGCCGGTGCCAAGCACGAACGTCGGGATGATGGTCGAGTCGAAGGCCGTCGCGTGGTCGTTGTAGACGAGGATGATGACGTCGGGCGTGTTCTCCTTGGCCCACTTCCGGGTCCACTCGTAGCCGGCGAACATCTTCTTCCAGTACGGCTCCTCTGTCTTGCCGAGGTCCATCGCGGCGCCGATCGCGGGCACGTGCGACGTGAACAGCGCGGAGGTGTAGCAGGCGGGCGCGTCCTCGCGCATCGTGGTCGCCTTCTCGTTCGACGGCGGCGTCCAGCCGTCGAGGTCCTTGAGGCGCACACCCTCGGGGCGGCGCCCGCCGCCGATCATCATGTCGCGGTACGCGGCCTCGCTCATGCCCGTCATCGAGCCGGCCATCTGCTGGAAGCTGAGGCCGTGCGTCGCGCCGATCTTGCTGAGGAAGTAGATGTTGCCGCCCTCGGCCATCATGGCGTTGAGGTCCATGTCGAGCACCGCCTGGCGCTGCGCGGGGCTGAGCGGCCACTCGTCGAGGTAGGCCGCGCGGTCGGCGAGGTACCGCTCGCGGTTCTCGGGCTTCATCAGCGACATCGAGAACTGGTTGAGGTGGAACCCCTTCCTGGCCTGCTCGGCGTCGAAGATGATGGTGCCGGGGATGTCCTTGTAGGGCTTGTCGAGTGCCATGTCATGCTCCTTCCGGCCAGTACAGGCGCTGGGGGTTGTCGACGAGCAGCTTCCGCTGCAGCTCCGCCGTGGTGGCGATGTGAGGGATGTGGTCGACCAGCAGCCCGTCGTCGGGCATGTGGTCCTTGAGGTTGGGGTGGGGCCAGTCGGTGCCCCACAGCACGCGGTCGGGGAACTCCTCGACCACGCGTCGGGCGAACGGCACCACGTCGGTGTAGGCGTGCCGCTCGCCGTCGAGCGCGCGTGGACCGGTGACGCTGAGCCGCTCGGGGCACGTCACCTTGGTCCAGACGTTCGGGTTCTCGCGCATGAAGCGGAGGAAGAGGCCGAACTCCGGCCCGTCCACGTCCTTGGTCACGTCCGGCCGACCCATGTGGTCGACGACGACGTCCGTGGGGATGGCGGAGAAGAAGTCGTAGAGCTCCGGCAGGTCCGCCGCCTCGAAGTAGATGACCACGTGCCAGCCGAGCGGCGCGATCTTCGCGACGATCTCCTCGAGCGAGTCGGTGGGCACGCGATCCACGAGCCTCTTGACGAAGTTGAAGCGCACGCCGCGGACGCCCGCGGCGTGGAGCTCGGCGAGCGCGTCCTCGGTGACGTCGCGGCGGACGGTGGCGACGCCGCGGGCGCGTCCCTCGCTGCGGCGCAGCGCGTCGACGAGCGCGCGGTTGTCCGCGCCGTGGCACGTCGCCTGGACGATGACGTTGCGGTCGAAGCCCAGACGGTCGCGCAGCGCGAAGAGCTGCGCCGCCGAGGCGTCGCACGGCGTGTACTTCCGCTCCGGGGCGTAGGGGAACAGCGCGCCGGGGCCGAACACGTGGCAGTGCGCGTCGACCGCGCCGGAGGGCAGGCGGAAGGTCGGCGTCGCGGGGCCGTCGTACCAGTCGAGCCAGCCGGGCGACTTCTCGAAGCCGCCCGTCGTCTCGCCGTGGCGGGCCGGGGCGTGCGCGTCATGGCCGGGGATGTCCTTGAGCACGAGTGGCGTCCTTGTCACTGGTGGGTCTGATCCCCACCCTAGGCTCGCCTCCGACTGTGGTCCAATAGATTCAGCAACGATGCCGCATAGAGATGATCGATAGTGTCACTGGCCGACCTCAACCAGCTCCGCACCTTCGTGGTGCTCTACGAGATGCGCAGCCTCACCGGCACGGCCGATCGGCTCCACGTCACCCAGCCGACGGTCAGCTACACGCTCGCGCGGCTGCGCACACGGTTCGGCGACGACCTGTTCCGCCGTGAGGGCCACGTCATGGTGCCCACGCCTCGCGCGACGCAGCTCTTCGGCCCGCTTCACGAGGCGCTGGCGCAGATCGATGCGACGGTGTCCGACAGCGCGGACTTCGACCCCGCGGGCTTCGACGGCGAGCTCGCCCTGGGACTGACCTCGATCGGTGAGCAGACCTTCCTGCCACCGATCATGGCGGCGTTGGGTCGCCAGCGCGCGACCCCTCACCTGGTGGTGAAGCGTCTCGACGCCGGCATCGCCGAGGAGGAGCTGGTCCGCGGCGCGATCGACGTCGCGCTCACGGTCTCCGTGATGGACACCTCGCGGCTGTGGCGCACGCCGGTGCGCGGGGTCGAGTACGTGGCGCTGGTGTCGCGCGCGCATCCGCTGCCCCCCACGGGACCGCGCATGTTCGACGGGCGACGCTTCATCCGCGTCTCGACCCGCGGCGGCCACGTGTTCCCCCAGCAGGCGCTGGTCGAGCACGGCCTGGTCCCTCAGGTCGCCCTCACGGTCGAGGAGCACTCCACCGTGCCCGCCGTGCTGGTCTCGACCGACCTGGTCGCGCTCCTGCCTCGGCACGTCGCCGACGTGTTCTGCGGGTGGTTCCCGTCGCTCGAGACGGCCGACCTGCCGTGGCCGGGCACGAGCTCGCCGGTCGCGCTCTACACGCGCCGCGAGATGAACCTCTCGCCCGCGCAGCGGTGGTTCCGGCGCCTGGTGCTTCACGCCGTCAGCAGCGGCGAGTTCACCGACGACGCTCAGCGCTGAGGGCGGTTCCAGCTCGCGCGCGCCGGGAACATCGGGCTCCGCACGGGGATGGTCCACGACGAGTGCGGGTGGACCGTCAGCAGCGCCCGCTCCCACCACGCGCGCGCCTCGTCCGACAGGAGCGGCAGCACGGCCTCCTTGTCGGCGTCGTCCTCGGGCCGCGGGCTGAAGCACTTCCACACGAGCTGGACCTCGGGCGCGCCGGTCGGGACGCCATCGAGGTCGAGCACCGCGCGATCCCACGGGAGCTGGAGGCGGGCGTCCCTCCGGTAGACCCACGCCCGAGGCGCGCCGTCCTCCACGTTGACGCGCAGCACCCAGGCACGCGCATCGTCGTCCCAGATCAGCACTGGCTGGAGGTCGGCGTCGTCCTCGGCGTCCTCGGCGTCCTCGAGGGCCAGCATCGCGTCACCCGCCGCGATCCAGGCGCTGCGCGCCGCGGGCAGGACCGCGACGAGCGCCCGCAGGTCACCTGGCACGACGCTCACGTCGATGTTCTCGCGAGGGCGGATCGGCACCCCGACCCAGCGGTCGAGCGCGGCCCCGCCGGACAGCCACCAGCGGGCGTCGCTGGGCGCGAGCATCGCGGCGACGGCCTCGGCGGACAGGGGCGCCCAGGGCGAGGACAGGGACGGGGTCGCCATCGACATGGTCCGAGGCTACTCCGGGCGGCTGTGGCATCCTGCGAGGCGTGGCGAACTCCTCCTCGGGCGACTCGGTGACGGACCGCCTCGTCCGCGTGCTCGAGACGTTCACGCCGACGCGGACCGTGCAGACCGCCGCGGAGATCGGTCGGCGCGCGGGCCTGCCGCCGTCGACCGCGCACCGGATCGTCGGCGATCTGGTGGACGCGGGGCTGCTCGACCGCGACCTCGAGGGGCGCATCAGCGTGGGGCTGCGACTGTGGGAGCTCGCGACGCGATCGTCGCTCGCGCTGCGCGTGCGGCAGGCCGCACTGCCGGCGATGGAGCGCGTGCAGGCGCGCGTGCGGGAGCACACGCAGCTCGCGATCCTCGAGCAGGACGAGGCGCTGTTCCTCGAACGTCTCTCCGATCCCGACGCCGGCGCGAACATCACGCGGATCGCCGGGCGCCTGCCCCTCCACGCATCGTCCTCGGGGCTGGCGCTCCTCGCCTTCGGCGAGCCCGCGCTCCAGGAGCGGGTGCTCGCGCGGCCGCTGCGCCGCGTGAGCGCATCGACCCCCACGGACCCCGCCGCGGTGCGCCGCAAGCTCGCCGAGGTGCGCAGGCTCGGCCACGCGATCGCGCCGGGATACATCGAGGAGGTCTCGACCGGGGTCGCCGTCCCGGTGCGCGACCACGCCGGGCGCGCGACGGCCGCGCTCTCGGTGGTGCTTCCGCGCGATACGGCCCCCGCCCTCGCGCTCGAGGAGCTGCACCGCGCCGCGCACGAGGTCGAGCGCGCGCTCCGATCGCCCGCCTGACGCCTATTCAATCCCATTGAACGGGAGTCTCGGCCCGTGCTCGACGGATGCGCGTCACACTGGCGACGCACCGGTGTCAACGCGGACACCGCGTCGAAGGAGGCATCATGACCGCAGCCGTCCGCACCCAGGTCGCGATCGTCGGAGCGGGGCCCGCCGGCCTGGTGCTCTCGCACCTGCTCGCCGAGGCGGGGATCGCGTCCATCATCATCGACCGACGGTCACGCGAGGAGATCGAGTCGACCATCCGTGCAGGCATCCTCGAGCAGGGCACGATCGACCTGCTCGCCTCGATCGAGGGGTCGCGTGCGCACACCGTCGGCCTCCGCCACGACGGCATCGAGCTGCGCTTCGACGGGGCCGGGCATCGCATCGACTTCGCCGGCCTCGCCGGGCGGTCGGTCTGGCTGTTCCCCCAGCACGAGGCGCTGCGCGACCTGCTCGCCGCGCGCATCGGCGCCGGGCAGGACATCCGGTTCGGGGTGACGGCCACGACGGTCGAGGATGCCTCCGGGACGCTCCCGCGCGTGGTCGCCGTGGACGATGCGGGGACCGGGCTCGAGATCGCGGCGGACTTCGTCGTGGGCGCCGATGGGTCCCACTCGGTGGTCCGGCGCGCGATCAGCGGATCGCACGACGGCTACTTCCGCGAGTACCCGTTCGGGTGGTTCGGCATCCTGTGCGAGGCACCGCCGAGCGCCGACGAGCTCATCTACTCGAACTCGCCCGACGGCTTCGCGCTCATCAGCCAGCGCTCGCCCACGGTGCAGCGCATGTACTTCCAATGCGCCCCGGACGCCGATGCGGACGCGATGAGCGACGCCCAGATCTGGGATGCGCTCCAGGCACGCGTGCCGGGGCACGCCCTCATCGAGGGGCCCATCTTCCAGCGCGATGTGCTGCGGTTCCGGTCCTTCGTCGCGCGCACGTTGCGGGCGGGGCGGCTCGCGATCGTCGGCGATGCCGCGCACACCGTGCCGCCGACCGGCGCGAAGGGCATGAACCTGGCCGTCGCGGACGTGTTCCTGCTGTCCCGCGCGCTCGAGGGGTTGCTGCTGCGCTCGGACGAGCGACCCCTCGACGGTTGGGCCGAGGCTGCGCTCGACCGCATCTGGAAGGCGCAGCACTTCTCGTGGTGGATGACGAGCATGCTCCACGTCGCGCCGGACGCCACCGACTTCGACCGGCACCGGCAGCTGGGCGAGCTGCGGACCGTGGTGGGGTCGGAGGCCGGGCGCACCTACCTCGCCGAGGGCTACACGGGGTGGCCGCTCGGGTGAGCGGCGCCCCGCGGATCCCGGACGCGTTGCGCTGGCGGGACGTGGGTGTCGGATCTGCGCGATATCCGGCACCCATGTCCCGCCAGGGGGGAGCGGAACGCCGCCAGGGGGAGCGGAACGCCGCCAGGGCGGGAACGCAGAAGGCCCCGATCCTCACGGACCGGGGCCTTCCTGATGGAGCCGCCTGTGGGAATCGAACCCACGACCTATTCATTACGAGTGAATCGCTCTGCCGACTGAGCTAAGGCGGCGAGTGCCCCTCGCGGGACACCGGGTGCGCCCCGAGGGGCACGGGTAGAAATGATAGCGCCTCAGCAGCGCATTCCTGAAACCGGCATCTCGCCGTCCACCAGATAGCCGTCGACGGCGTCGAGGATGCACTGGTTCGAGCGCCCGTAGGCGGTGTGGCCCTCGCCCTCGTAGGTGAGCAGAGTGGAGCTCGCGAGCTGCTCGCTCAGCGACTCGGCCCACGCGTACGGGGTCGCCGGGTCATGCGTGGTGCCGATCACCAGGACGGGCGCGGCCGCGTCCGCCGCCTCGAGCGCCGTCACGGGCTCCTTCGCCGTCCACGGCCAGCCGTCGCAGCCGAGCGACGAGCCGAACCACCAGCCGAACGTCGGCGACGCCTCCTCGATCGACTCCACGAAGGCCGCGAGCGAGTCCACCGTGTACGACTCCGTCTCACCGCCGTCGAGGCAGCCGATGGAGGTGAAGGCCCACTGGCTGTTCGACAGGTACTCCCCGGTGGTCGGGTCCTTGTCGAGGTAGAAGCCCGCGAGCTGGTTGAAGATGTCGGCGGTGCCGCGGTCGAGCACCTCGCTCAGCCCCGCCTCGAGGTAGACCCACGAGGCCTCGTCGTACATCGTGACGACCATGCCGTAGACCATGAGGTTCCCGTTGACCACGTCGCCGTCCGGGGTCCGGTAGCCCTCGTCGCGCGCCTGCAGCGCGATGTCCTGCACCTGCTGGCGGGCGGCCTCGCGGTCCCGATCGAGCGGGCAGGCCTCCTGCTCGGCGAGGCACCAGTCGATGAAGTTCATGAGCGCGCCCTCGAAGCCCGCGGCCTGGCCTTTCGCCTGCTCCTCGACCGGCAGCGTGAAGTCCACGGCGCCGTCGAGGACCATGCGGCCCACGTTCTCGGGGAACAGCTCGGCATAGGTCGCGCCCAGCTGGGTGCCGTACGAGTAGCCGAGGTAGTGCAGCTGCTCGTCTCCCACGACCGCGCGGATCACGTCCATGTCGCGAGCCGCCGAGGAGGTGTCGACGTTCTCGAGCAGCGGCCCGCTGAGCTCGCGGCAGCGCTCGGCGAAGGCCGTGGTCGCCGCGCGAGAGTCCTCGATCGCCTGCTCGGTGTCGAGGATCTGATCGGTGAGGTAGTACTCGTCGATCTCCGCGGCGTCGCCGCATGCGAGCGGCGAGGACTCACCCACCCCGCGCGGATCGAAGCCGATGATGTCGTACGACGCCAGGACGTCCTCTCCCGCCATCGCGACGAACGACTCGGTGAGGTCCAGTCCGCTCCCGCCCGGTCCACCGGGGTTGATGAGCAGGCTGCCGAGCCGCGCGCCGGGGTCCGTCGCGGTGTGCCTGTTGATGACCAGGTCCGTGGTCGAGCCGTTGGGGTCGCTCCAGTCGACCGGCACCTGGATGGTCGCGCACTCGAGCTCGCCGCAGCGGCTCCACGAGGCCTCCTGCTGGTACACCGCAGCCTGGTCGGGAGCGACGATCTGGCCCTGGTCCTCGATGGACCCGACCGAGGGGTCCGAGGGCTCGACCTGCGTCCTGTCCGGCGTGCACGCCGCCAGGAGGGACGATGCGGCGAGCAGGGCGGCGATCGAGGCGAGGCGGCGTCTCATGCGGCCACCCTAGCGACGCGCCTGGGTGCGCGGGCGCAGGTCGAGCGCCATCGCCTCGAGCGCGAGCAGGGGCGCGACGTTGCCCGCGAGGCGGTCGCGCGCCGTGCCGAGCGCGTCGAGGCAGCGCATGGTGTCCGCGAGCGCGGTGCGCTCGGCCAGGTCACGGATGTGGCCCTCGTGGGCGAGGTTCACCAGCCGCACCGTCGCGCCGGTCTGGATGATCGCGACATCGCGGTACAGCGACATGAGGTCCGTGATCGCGCGGTCAAGCACGTCCCGCTTGTGGCGCGTGGCGCGACGCTTCTGGTCCTCCTCGAGCTGTCGCAGCTGCGCGCGCAGCGCGGGCGGGATGCGCGTGCCGTCCTCGACGCCGAGCGTGGTCATGAGCTGCGCCCGCTCCTCCGCGTCGCGCTCCTCCGTCGCCGCCTTCGCGTCCGACTCCGCCACCTCGACCAGGTCCGCGGCGGCGAAGACGGCGTCGCCCACGCCGCGGATGTCGGTCGCGAGCGCGAGCACCTGGTCGCGCCGGGCGCGGGCGGCCGGATCGCGCGCGAGGCGGCGGGCGACGCCGATGTGGCTCTGCGCCGCGAGCGCGCACTCGAGCGCGAGCGCGGGGTCGGTGCCGTCGCGCGCGGCGAGCAGCTGCGCCACGGCCTCGGGCGCCGGCGTGCGCAGCCCCACCACGCGGCAGCGGCTGCGGATGGTCACCGCGACGTCCTGCGGGCTCGGCGCGCACAGCACCCACACGGTGCGCGGCGGCGGCTCCTCGATGGACTTGAGCAGGACGTTCGAGGTGCGCTCGGCCATGCGGTCCGCGTCCTCCACGACGATCACGCGCCAGCGGCCCCTGCTGGGCGCCGTGGCCGCGAGGGAGACCAGGTCGCGCACCTCGCTGATCGCGATGGTGACCTTCTCCGTGGCGACCAGGGTGACGTCGGCATGCGTCCCCGCGATCGCGGTCGAGCACTCGCGGCACTCGCCGCAGCCGCCGCGTTCGCACTGGAGCGCGGCCGCGAACGCCCGGGCGGCGTACGAGCGGCCAGAGCCCGGCGGCCCCGTGATGAGCCAGGCGTGCGTCATCGAGCCTGGATCGTCGATCGCTGCGCGCAGCGGGCCGATGGGGCGCTCCTGGCCCACGACCTCGTTCCAGACGCTCATGGGGTACCCCAAGGCTCGAGCGGCAGCGCGTCCGGACGGCCCATCGCGCGGGTGACCGCCTCCACCACGGCCGCATGCACGGCCTCGACGACGCGGGCCGCATCGACGACCGCGTAGCGCGCGGGGTCGAGCGCCGCCCGCGCGAGGAAGCCCTGGCGCATCTGCTCCGACTTCGCGATGGTCTCGCGCTCGACCCGGTCGAGGTCGCGGCTCATCCGCGCGGGGTCGGGCGCCATGTCGAGGACCACGGTGAGGTCGGGCAGCATGCCCTCCGTGGCCCACAGCGAGATCCGCTCGACCTCGTCGCCCAGGCCGCGAGCCCCTCCCTGGTAGACCACCGACGAGTCGAGGTAGCGGTCCTGCAGCACCACGGTGCCGGCCTCGAGGGCTGGGCGGACCTTGGTGGCGATGTGGTGCGCGCGGTCGGCCGCGTAGAGCAGCGCCTCCGCGCGGGGCGCGACATGATCGCCGTGCATGATCGCCTGGCGCAGCTCGACCCCCAGCGGCGTGCCGCCGGGCTCGCGCGTGGTGAGCACCTCGCGCGCGCCGCCCGCGCTGGACCGCAGGTGCGCCGCGAGCAGCTCGACCTGCGTGGTCTTGCCCACGCCGTCGGCGCCCTCGAACACCACCCAGAACCCCGAAGACACCATGGGCATGAATCTACCGGTGGGGTGCGACGCCCCGGTGCGCGCCGTGCACGGCCGGCCCGCGCATCGTCCTACTGCTCGTTGGGGTACACGAGCCCGATCTGCGCGCGGACCTCGTCCATGATCTCCATGACCTCGATCGAATGGTCGAGCGTGAGCAGCGCGCTCTCGGTGTCCCCGGCGACGATGCAGCGCGCGACCTCGGCGGCCTCGTACTGGAAGCCGTTGGGAACGTCGCCATCGAAGAAGGACGTGGTCCCGTCCGCCTTGGTGACCGTGAAGGACGTGGGCGTGTAGAACGTGTCGTGCACCTCGACGTAGCCCTCGGTGCCGCCGATCAGCGCGACGTTCGGCGTGCGCACCTCCATGGTGGTGGTGAGGATCGCCTGGGCGCCGGGGTAGTCGAACACCACGGACACCTGGCCGTCGACGCCCGTCTCCCTGAGGCGGCCGCTCGCGGTGATGCGCTCCGGGACGCCCAGCAGGTCGTGCGCGAAGGCGATCGGGTACACGCCGAGGTCGAGCAGGGCGCCGCCCGCGAGCTCGGGGTTCCACATGCGCTCGACGTGCGTGAGCGCCTGCCCGTGGTCGGCCTGCACCGAGACCAGGTCGCCGATCTCCCCGCGCACGATGAGCTCGCGCAGGGCGTGGACGTGCGGGAGGTGGCGCGTCCACATGGCCTCCATGAGGAACACGCCCTTGGCGCGCGCCGCCGCGACCACCTCGCGCGCCTGCGCGGCGTTCTGCGTGAACGCCTTCTCGCACAGCACGTGCTTCCCGGCCTCGATCGCCATGAGCGCGTGCTCGTGGTGGTGGCTGTGCGGGGTCGCGACGTAGACCACGTCGACGTCCGGATCGGCGAGAAGCTCCTCGTAGGAGCCGTATGCGGTCGGCACGCCCATCTCGTCCGCGAAGGCCTGCGAGCGCTCGAGGCTGCGCGAGCCGACGGCGATCACCTGCGAGGCCGTGTAGCGGTTGACCGCGTCGGCGAGCTTGTGGGCGATGCCTCCGGCGCCGAGGATCCCCCAGCGGACGGCAGGCGCGGACATGGGCAGCGGTGCACTCATGCCGCCAGCCTAGTCACGGGCGGCGTGCTCAGGGCCACTCCGGCACCTGCGCCCACCGCTCGGACGCCTCCGCGACGAGCGCCTTGATCTCCTCCGGGAAGCGCGCCGTGGCGATCCAGCGGTCGATGCGCACGCCGTCGACCACGGCGGTCGGGTCGGCACCCGCGTCGAGCAGGGTCGCGACCAGCGAGGTGCGGCCGCTGCGCGCCGCGTCGAGAAGGGCGCTCCACTCGCCGTCGATCTGCATCGGGTAGCCGCGCGCCACGAGCGCGAGGAGCGTGCCACGGGTCCCCTGGCGCGCGACCAGCGACATCTGCGTGTCGCGCGTGAGGCCCACCGGGGAGGAGTCGAGGAGCGCCAGGACCACGTCCGGCTCGCAGGACCTCACCGCATGCGTGACGGCGAGGTCCACCTCGGGATCGTCGGGCGAGACCCGCGGCGCCCCCACGTCCTCCAGGATCGCCACCGCCTCCAGGTCGCACCTCGACGCTGCCTGCTCCACGTAGTGGTACGGGTCCCACCCCACCGTGGCGCCCGGGTCCGCCCCCGCGGCGAACAGCGCGCGCATGGCGGCGTGGTCGCCCCGCTCGATCGCGTCACGCACCTGGGGGGCCAGCGGGGCGTCGAGCCTGATGTCCACCGTCGCCGGGGACGCGGGATCCACCGCATCGGGGCCGTCCCCGACCCACGCCTCGCCCGCGACCACCGCCACCGGGACCGCGAGGGCGAGCAGCACCGTCGAGACGACCCGTCGGCGCCGACGCCGCGCACGGATCCTGTCGACCACCGCACCCGCGCCCACCGCCGCGAGCATGGTCGCGGACTCGGCGCCGTGCCGTTCCGCGGCCTCGAGAAGGTCCCCGCTCATCGCGACCGCCCCCGTCCTGCATGAAGGCGCGCGTGCGGATGCTCGCCCGCCACCTCGACCGTCTCGCCGTCGCCGTCCCCGTCGCGCGCGTCGAGCCAGGGTCCGAGCACCTCACGCGCCCGATGCAGCAGCGACTTCACCGTCCCCTCGGTCACACCCATGGCCGCGGCCACGTCCTCGATGCTGAGGTCGTCGTAATGGCGCAGCGCGACGGCGACCCTCGCGCGTGGCGGCAACGACAGCAGGGCCCGCGAGACCTCGTCCTCCTGAGCGAGCGTCTCGCTGTGGTCCGCCGCCGCCGTCGCGATCGCCTGGCCGGGCATGACTCGCCGCCACCGGCTCGCGCGCCGAGCCTCGTCGATGCGGAGGGTCCGCATCGCGGCACGGACGTAGGCCTCGGCGGCACGCGCGCCGTCCAACCGGCGACGGCGCGTGAAGACCTTGACGATGGCCGCCTGCACCAGCTCCTCGGCGTCGGACTGCGATCCCGTGAGGAGGTAGCCGTACGCGCACAGGCGCGGCAACGCCGACGCGTACAGCGCGCCGACGACGTGCTCGAGATCGTCCATGGCCCCTCCCGACACATGAACGCCGGGGAGGCGTGCCGGGTTGACTCGAACCTACGCCTCCGGGCGGAGGGCGTCGAGAAGGCCTGGTGCTAGAGGTCGCCCTTGCGCGGACCGAAGCGGGCGGCGAGCAGCCCGCCGACGAACGCCACCGCCGCGATCAGCATGACGGGCCAGTCGAACGAGAAGCCCAGCACCTCGACGGAGCCGGAGTCGACCGTCAGCGCGACAGCACCGAGACCCAGGATCAGACCGAGATAGCCCAGGAAGGTGAAGCCGGTCGATCGTGCAGGCTCGGGCGGGGGGCCGGGCTGCTTCTGGTCAGGCACGGCGCCTCACTTCTTCTTCGCGCGGGTGGTGGGCTTCTTCGCGGCGGTGCGGCGGGCCGGCTTCTTGGCCGGGCCCTTCGCGCGCTTCTCCGCGATGAGCTCGATGGCGCGCTCGGGCGTGAGCGACTCCACGGACTCGGCCTTGGGGATGGTCACGTTGGTCTCGCCGTCGGTGATGTAGTCGCCGAACCGGCCCGACTTCGCGACGATCGGCTTGCCCGAGGTCGGGTCGTCGCCGAACTCCTTGAGCGGCGGCGTCGCGGCCCGGCCGCGCCCGCGCTTGGGCTGCGCGTAGATCGCGAGCGCCTCCTCGAGCGTGATGTCGAGCAGCTGCTGCTCGGACTCGATGGTGCGCGAGTCGGTGCCCTTCTTGAGGTACGGGCCGAAGCGGCCGTTCTGCGCCGTGATCTCCTCGTTCGTCGCGGGGTCGACGCCCACGACGCGCGGGAGGCTCATGAGGCGCAGCGCGTCCTCGAGCGAGACGGTCTCGAGGTCCATCGACTTGAACAGGCTCGCGGTCTTCGGGCGACCCTTGGCGTCCTCGGGCAGCACCTCGGTGACGTACGGGCCGAAGCGGCCGGCCTTCGCGACGATGTCGAGGCCCGACTCGGGGTGCTGGCCCAGCACGCGCTCGTCGCCACCCTGGTTCGCGAGCAGCTCCTCGGCCTTCGCGACGGTGAGCTCGTCGGGCGCGAGCTCGTCGGGAACCGAGGCGGTCTGCTTCTCTCCGTCGACCTCACGCTCCAGGTAGGGGCCGTACTTGCCGACGCGGAGCGCGATGCCGTCACCGATCTCGAACGTCGAGTTGGCGCGCGCGTCGATCTCGCCGAGGTCCTCCACGAGTCGCTTGAGCCCCTGCGCCCGGCCCTCGTCGTCCGAGGCTCCCGAGCCGAAGTAGAACTCGCTGAGCCAGTCCACGCGAGACATGTGGCCGGACGCGATCTTGTCGAGGTCCTCCTCCATGTCCGCCGTGAACGCGTAGTCGATGAGCCACGCGAAGTGGTCCTCGAGCAGGCGGATCATCGCGAACGCGAGCCACGTGGGCACCAGCGCCTGCTTCTCGACGTTGACGTAGCCCTTGTCGATGATGACGTCGACCATCGCGGCGTACGTCGACGGGCGGCCCAGCTTGCGGTCCTCGAGCTCCTTGATCATGGAGCCCTGCGTGTAGCGCGGCGGCGGGGTGGTCGCGTGCGTGAGCGGCTCGATGCCGTCCGCGTCCACCTTCTGGCCCTCGGCCAGCACCGGCAGGCGCGACTCCTTCTCGACCTTCTGCTCGTCCTCCTCGTACCGCGCCTTGTCGCGGGACTCCTCGTACAGCGCCATGAAGCCGGGGCTCGTGAGGATGGTGCCGGAGGCGGAGAACTCGACCGCGTGGTGCGCGGCCGTGGTCGCGCCGATGCGCACGGTGGACGTGGTGCCCACGGCATCGGCCATCTGGGAGGCGAGGGTGCGCTTCCAGATCATCTCGTACATGCGGAACTCGTCGCCCGTGAGCTCGGTGCGGAGCGAGTCGGGCGTGCGGAACGTGTCGCCCGCGGGACGGATCGCCTCGTGCGCCTCCTGCGCGTTCGAGTCGCCGGAGGCGTAGATGCGCGGGCTCGCCGCGACGGCGTCCGCGCCGTAGAGCGCCGTCGCCTGCTTGCGGGCGGCGCGCACGGCCTCGCCGGAGAGCACCGGCGAGTCGGAACGCATATAGGTGATGTAGCCCTTCTGGTACAGCGCCTGCGCCACACCCATCGCCTGGCGCGCACCCAGCCGGAGCTTGCGGCTCGACTCCTGGATGAGCGTCGACGTGATGAAGGGCGCGGCCGGGCGGCGCTTGTACGGCCGCGAGTCGACGCCGTTGACCGTGAAGGTCGAGTCCGCGAGGCCCGCCGCCAGCGCTCCCGCGAGCGCCGCGTGGACGTGGACCACCTTGTCGTTCTTGAGCACGCCGCGGTCGTCGAAGTCCTTGCCCGTCGCGACGCGCTTGCCGTCCACCGAGGTGAGCTTGGCGTCGAAGCTGCGCCCGGCGTCCTTGCCCTCGGTCGCGGTGAAGGTGCCCTTGAGGTCCCAGTACTCGGCGGACTGGAACGCCATGCGCTCCCGCTCGCGGTCCACCACCAGGCGGAGCGTCACCGACTGCACGCGGCCGGCGGACAGCCCCGACTGGATCTTGCGCCACAGGACAGGCGAGACCTCGTAGCCGTAGAGACGGTCGAGCAGGCGGCGCGCCTCCTGCGCCTCGACGAGCTCCATGTCGACCTCGCGCGGCTGCTCGAGCGCCCGGCTGATGCCCTCCCGCGTGATCTCGTGGAACGCGAGGCGCTTGACCGGCACCTTGGGCTTGAGCACGTCGAGAAGGTGCCAGGCGATCGCCTCTCCCTCGCGGTCCTCATCAGTCGCGAGGTAGAGCTCGTCGGCCTCCTTGAGGCGCTTCTTGATGTCCGCGACGATCTTCTTCTTGTCCGCGTTGACCACGTAGTACGGCTGGAAGCCCGCGTCGATGTCGATGGCGAACTTGCCGATGTCCGACTTCTTCAGCTCGGCCGGCAGCTCCGAGCGCTCGGCGAGGTCGCGGATGTGGCCCACCGACGACACCACGTCGTAGTCGGCGCCGAGGAAGCCGCCGATGGTGCGCGACTTGGTGGGCGACTCGACGATGACGAGCTTGCGGGCCATGGAACCTTCTCTCTGGGATGTGCGCCCCGGCGGCTTCACCTGCCTGAGACGCACTCAATATACATACGGGGTGCGACGACGCCACCGGGACCTGGGGAGAGGTGAACGATGCGTGACCGGGCCGCGGCGCATCGTCCGCCCAGGCACCGCCGTGGTTCGATGGACGCATGGAACCCCTGCTCGACGCCGCACAGCGCGCGGCGGTGGGCGCGGCCATGCGCCGCGTCGCCGACGCCGAGATCCGTCCGCGCTTCCGCGCCCTGGCCGAGGGCGACATCCGTCTCAAGGGCCCGGGCGACTACGTGACCGAGGCGGACGAGGCCGCGGAGCGGGCGCTGACCCCGCTCCTGCGCGAGATCCTCGACGTGCCGGTCGTGGGCGAGGAGGCCACCGCCGACGATCCCTCGCTCACCCGCCTGCTCGCGACCGAGGGGACCGTGTGGACGGTCGACCCTGTCGACGGCACCGCGAACTTCGTGGCCGGCTCGGACACCTACGCGGTGATGGTCGGCCTGGTCGAGGACGGCGAGCCCGTGGGCGGCTGGATCTACCACCCCGAGCAGGGCCGCATGTTCGAGGGCCTGCGCGGCGTCGGGGCGTTCCTCGACGGGCGCTCGCTCGTTGCGGGCGTCGAACGCTCCCGCGGGGACGATGCGCGGGCCTCCTTGACGATGCAGGAGCCGCGCGGCGCGGTGTCGGTGCGGTACGCGGTCGACTCGATGCGCGAGGGGCTGCTCGCCGCCGAGCACGAGCTGGGCGGCTACGACGAGCTGAGGATGTGCGCGGGCTTCGACTACGCGGACCTGGTCCTGCAGGACGTGGGCTACCTGGTCTACACGCGCGCCAAGCCGTGGGACCACGTGCCGGGCGCGGCGCTCGCCGCGGAGGCCGGGTTCACCGTGGGCCGCGTCGACGGCAGCGGGTACGTCCCAGCGGTCGAGGAGGGTGCGCCGCTGCTGGCCGCGCGCACCGACCGGTGGGAGTCGATCCGCGAGGTGCTCGCGCGCAACCTCGGGCTGTGACGCGCGGCTGGCTCCGGTGGGGTGGCCACCCCACCGGAGCCGCGCGACCGCCATCTGATCGCGCCGTGGGCTACAGCCGCGACCGCCGCCCCACGATCCGGGCCCTGCTGGCGAGCAGCACGCCTCCCGCGACGATGAGCGCGAGCGCACCGGCGAGCGCGGGCAGCCCATGGGAGGCGCCCGTCGAGGCGAGGACGGCGCCGGTCACCCCGGCGACCTGCTCGTCGTCGACCGCACCCGCCACCTGACCGCCGTCCTCCTGCGCGATCGGCACGACGTCGTCGTCCTCCTGGCCCGCGGCCTCGTCGTCCTCGCCGGCCGGGTCGTCGGCCTCGGGAGCGTCCTCGCCGGGCACCTCGCCCGCGGGGGCCGGGGCGGCCGTCACGGTGATGGGCTGCCAGCCGAACAGCTCGCCGAACACCGAGTAGACCGCGACCTTGTGCTCGCCCGGCTCGACCGTCTCGGGCACCAGCACGGTCACCGAGTCCTGGGTGAAGCCCGTGATCACCAGCTCGAGCGGGTCGGAGAAGAGGAACACGTCGATGAAGTCGTTCGGGTCGAAGTCCTCCGGCAGCGCCTCCTCCTCCGGGTCCTCCGGGAGCTCGATCGGCGGCACGGCCTGCTTGATCGGGTCCGGCTCGGACGTGCCGGTCGGACCCGGCTCAGGGGTGCCGGTCGGGTTCGGCTCAGGGGTGCCGGTCGGGTCGGACTCCTCGGGGACGATCGTGAGCGTCAGCTCCTGCCCCGCCTGGACCGTCGGGGGAGCGACGAAGCAGCACTGCTTCTCGTCGATCAGGTCGTCCTCGCTCGGGACGTAGTCGCCCGGGACAGGGTCGACGAACACCGGGACGTAGGTCGTGTCCGCGACCACGGGCTCTGCGACGTCCGGCGAGAAGCCCGCGAAGACCTTGCCCTCGGGGACCTCCACCGTGGGCACGTCCGTGACCACGGAGCCCTCACGGATGTTGAACTGCTTCAGCTCGCTCCGGAGACCCGTGTCGAGGTCGAAGGTGACATCGAAGAGGCACTGCGGGAGCATCGTCGCCCCGCCGAACCTGAGGGTCTCGCCGTCCTCGAGCGCGCAGCTCTTCCCGAAGGCGCCGTCGCGGAAGAACACGGTCGGGATGGCGTTCAGGCCCGCGCCCACGAACATGTTCGCCGCGATGGTCGCGGAGGCGGAGCGGTTGCGGAACTCGACCTCCTGGAGCGAGGTGGACCCGACGAACGTGAACCGCACGAACGCCGACGGATCACCCTCGACCAGCAGGGTCCGCAGCTCTCGCATGTTGCCGAAGGCGGTGTCCGCGGCACGCGTGACGGTCGCGGGCACCACGAGCTCGGTCACCTGGCCGAGCCCGGAGAACGCGAGGCCCTCGACCTGCTGCACCGAGCCGAGGTCGAGGCTCGCGACCGACCCGGAGCCCTCGAAGGCACGGGCTCCGACGAACCTCACCGAGCCGGGCAGCGTGATCGCGGTGAGCGCATCGGCGTCCGCGAAGGCCCGGCCCTCGATGCGCTGGACGCCCGCGCCGAAGTCGACGCTCACCAGCGCATCGGCGTTCTTGAAGGCGCCCGGCCCGACCGCGAAGAGCGAGTCCGGCAGCACGAGCGACGTGAACTGCGATGCGCCGGACATCGTGACCTCCGTGGAGAACGCGCCCACGCGCTCGACGGGGAAGCCGCCGATCGCCTCGGGCACCACCACGTCGGTGCAGCCCGAGATGTCGGCGATGCTGAGCGATCCCTCCTGGATCACGAAGTCGTACTCGCAGCCGTCCGCGCCGAGGAACGGCGACTCGAGCTCCTCGGCCGGGGGCTCCGCCGGGAACTTCTCGAGCGCGAGCGCCACCGGCGCCGCGTCCTCTTCGACGACGGGCACGGCCGCAGGAGAGTCCTGAGCCTCGGCGTCCTCGGAGGGGGACGATGCGGGGGTCGGCTCGGGCTCGACGGCGGGCTCGGGCTCGACAGCGGCGGGCTCAGGCTCGACGGCCGGCTCAGGCTCGACGGCGGCAGGCTCGGCCGTGACGTCCCCCTCGGACGGCACGACCGCAGGCTCGGCGGCGGGCTCGGCAGACGGCGCGCTCGCGACGGCGGTCGGCGAGGCGCTCGGCGCGCCGGGAGCATCGGGCTCCTCGGCGAGGGCGGCGGCGCCGCCCAGGACGGGCGCGACCACCATGAGGCCGGCGACGAGCGTCGCGGCCGCGGCGTAGCGCAAGGGGAAGGTGCTCGGGGACACAGGGAACTCCTCAGGATCGATGGCGGAACCCCGGATGGCGCGGGGTTGCTGCGACCGTACGAGGGGCTTCGCCTCCGGACAACGGTGTCCGGGCAGCGCGCAGGAGTCCCCCAGGACTTCCCTCAGATCTCCTCAGGAATGGGATGGATCGGACAGGAAGTCGTCGATGTGCGCGAGGAAATCGTCCCACGCGGGCTCCCCCTCGCCGATGAGGTGGCTCGCGCTGTCGAGGAGGACCAGCCGCGAGCGGGGGATCAGGGAGGCGAGCGCTCGCGCCTGCTCGACCGGCACGCGGCCGTCGTCGCGCGAGTGCAGGATCAGCGTCGGGCACCGCACCCGCGCCGCCTGCGCCGTGACGTCGATGCGCGCGAACTCCTCGAGGAACCGCACCGCGTTCTCGTCGGACGTGGTGCGCCGCTGGAAGGTCGTGAACTCGTCCCATTCCTGCTGGGAGCCGCGCGGGAGGAACTGCGACGCGAACACCCGCATGAACGTCGGGTCCTCGCGACCCCAGCCCACGCGTGCAAGGTCGATGTCGAGCGCGGCCTCCGCACGCTCCGCATCGTCGCGCGCCCGCTTCATGCGGCCCAGCACGTAGCCGCCGGCGAGGATGAGCGACGAGACCTGCTCCGGGTGCCGCGCGGCGTAGTCGATCGCGACCGCCGCGCCCTGGGACACCCCCAGCAGCGGGAAGCGCTCGAGCCCCGCGGCCGCGACCACGGTCTCGAGGTCCGTCACCCAGTCCTCGAACGAGAACCCGGGCACGGTCCAGTCCGACATGCCGCAGCCGCGCTCGTCGTAGCGCACCAGGGTGCGACCGCGCGCGAGCCCGCGGACCCAGTGCGACCACACCGGGCTGTCCCACTCGAGGTCGAGATGCGTGATCCAGTTCGCGGCCTTCATGAGCACCGGGCCCTCGCCCACCGTCGCATAGGCGATGCGCGCGCCGTCCGCCGCGGCGCAGTAGCGGATCTCCTGCGCCGCCGCGCTCGGGCGGGCGTCGTCCGCGATCGCCGGGGAGGCGACGATGCGGGGCGGGGCGTGGCGCGCATCGTCACCGGCCGGACCGACGACCCGGACGGGCGCCACGAGCTGGTAGCCGCGCCCGTGGGCCGTGCGGATCACGCGCTGATCCGCGCCGGTGTCACCCACCGCGCGGCGTACCGTGCGCAGCGCGGTCGTGAGGGCGGCGTCGCTGACGTACTCCGTCCCCCAGACGTGCTCGAGGATCTCCTGCTTGGTGACCACCCGATCGTGGTGCGCGACGAGCAGGCGCAACAGGTCGAACGCGCGCGGCTCGACCCGGACCGGCCGCCCGGCGCGCGTGAGCTGGAAGCGGGCAGGGTCGAGCTCGAAGTCCTCGAACCGGAACACCCCGTGCACCACGGGGCCGAGCGTACCCACCCGCTTCCGCCCTGGTAAAGGGTGAGGGGACGACGAAGCGGGAGGGTCCCGGAGGACCCTCCCGCTCGTGGGAGGCGCTTGAGGGCGTCAGACGGTCGCGAGCTCGGGCTCCGCGACCTTCTCCGAGGCACGGGCAGCGTCGCGCTTCGCGACGTCGCCGGCGATCCAGAAGGTGGCACCACCGAGGGCGAGGAACAGCGCGCCGAGGCCCGCGATCAGGCCGACGATGCCGAGACCCAGCTTGAGGGTCGAGGCGGTGACGGAGCCGACACCCAGCTCACCGAAGAGGCCGTGGGCCACACCGGTCCACGCCTGGGCACGCACCTGCATGGCGATCTCGTTGCCGTACTCGAAGTCGGCCCAGTACTGACCGTCGACCGGGACCTCGTACTCGCCGGGCTCGTAGGTCTCACCGAGATACTCGGTGGTCTCCGTGACGGTCACGGGCTGGGTGCCCGAGAGGATGTGGGTGGCGACGGTGGCCATCTGGTACATGTACTCGGTGCCGGTGTTCACGAGCGGGTCGCTCGGGTCGAGCTCGGAGTCCACGACCTTGTAGCCCCACTCGTTCTCGAGGCGGTCGAGGATGGCCTCGGCGCCCTCGACGGAACCGTGGTCGGTCAGGTTGCCGTCCTCGTCGTAGGCGAGCTCGACGCCCTGGGCCTCGGAGAACTTCTGGAGCGAGTTCTGTCCGGCGGCGACCTCGGTGTAGGCGAAGCCGGCGGCGCCGAGGAAGCCGATTCCTGCGAGGGCGAGACCCGCGCCGACGATGCGAAGCTTGGTGACCATGATGGTTCCTTTCGGGGATTGGTTGAGCTGTCACCTAGAACCCTTCCGTCCCAGCGTCGCCGCCTTCCGGGACGTTGGCCCCGAAACATCGCCGAAACATCAGTTGACATGTCACGGTTAGGTAAAATAACGCTGCTATCAGGAATGACGCTCCTGGCAGCGCCCGGCTTTCCTGGGACCGAAGGCCCAGACGAGCGGCGGCGCGCACGCCGCACAGGCGACGACGCAGGCCCGGCCGAGGACCGCTCCGGACATGCAGAAGGCCCCCGCCGCGACAGCGACGGGGGCCTTCGGAAGCCTGGTTCAGCGGCGCGCGAGGTCCGGCAGGTCCTCGTGCGTGATGACGTCGTAGAGGCCACGGTTGCGCAGCGCTCGACGGTAGCCCGCCGAGGCGCCCGCGCGGCGCGGCTGCTGGAGCACCGGGGCGTGGAAGCCGCGGTGGATGACCTCGCGTACGGTGTCGAGGACGTACTCGCGCGTGTGCACGGTCGGGTCGACGATCAGCTGGACCTCGTAGTCGACGCCCGACTCGTGGATCGCCTCGAGCGAGGCCCACGCCTGGAAGCCGGCGGTGTCGGAGCCCGTGATGTGCTCGTACATCCCCGGGGTGCCCTTGAGGTCGAAGCGGACGAAGTCGACCTCGGGAAGGACCGACGCGAGGCGGCCCGGGTGGGCGCCCATCGTGTGCAGACCGGTCGCGTAGCCGAGCGAGCGCGCCTCGCGGATGGCCGGGAGGAGGCCGTCCTGGCGGGTGGGCTCGCCGCCGCCGAACACGACCGCGTCGACCAGGCCGCGGTGGGACTCGAGCTGCTCGAGCACGCGCTGCCACGTCACCCGCCCCTCGCCGGTCGGGTCGTGGCTGTCCGGCGTGCCGCAGTACGCGCACAGCCACGGGCAGCCCTGCAGGGTGACCGTCGCGGCGATGCGGCCGGGCCATGCGTGGGTGCAGGAGGTGAGGAAGTCCGCGATGACCAGCCCGTCGGCGGTCTCGTCGGCGATGGCGGTGATGTCGATCTCGGTGGTGGACATGGGGGGTGCCTCCTGCGTCGGCGATGCCGCGGGATCTCCGCGGCGTCCTTTTCTGACGACCGGTCCGGACGTCTTCAGGGTGCGCCGACGCGGCGTCGTGGGACGCGCCGACACACCGTCGTGTGGGATTTCATCGGCGAGGGGGCGATGGTCGTGCATCAGCGCCGCCTCGACACCGTCATTCTCACCCATGGTGGAGGGTCGCAGGGCGTCTGAGGCGGCCTGCACCCCGGCTCCTGCGGCGAACGTCGATGTCACCCTTCAAGGGTAGTTTTGCGCCTCGGTGACCGCTTCGGACCTGGGTCCCGTATCTGGTGTGGCGTGCCTCACCCTGGGACCAAGGGCCGGTAAAGCCAAGAGGCCCCGCCCCAAGCCATGGCAATGCCTTGGCATCGCGGTGAATTCCCAGGAAACTCCCAGTGAGATTGGTCACTCGCCGGCGCGTCGCGCCTAGGCGAGGAAGCCGTCCGCCACCAGCTCGCGGATCGCCGGGACCAGGCCGGAGAGCATCGCGCCCGCGGGCACGTCCAGCAGCGCCGCGAGCGCGTGCGCGATCTGGCCCGCCGTGAGCTCGCCGTCGCAGGCCCCGACGAAGCCGGCGAGCGCGGTGTCCATCGACACCGAGCGCCCCAGGCCCGCACCCTGGCGGAGCAGGAGGTAGGAGGGATCAGCCTGGAGCACGGGCCCGTAGGACTCGCGCGTGACATCGGCGGCCGCGGTCCAGGCGGTGTCGAGGAGCTCCGCGTCGGACATGGACGCGACGCGGTCGTGGGCCGCGAGCGCGGCGACGAGGTAGCCGCCGAAAGGCTCCTGCAACGGGCCCTCATGCTGCTCGAGGCGGCGCAGCGTGGGGGCCCCGCCGACGGGTCGGCGCAGCAGCACCATCCCGAAGCCGATCGCCCGCACCCCTCGCGAGTCGAAGTCCGTGAGATACGCCTGGTAGGCGGCCTCGAACTCGGCACGCCCCCGCTCGGGCGTCACTCCCGCGTCCCGCAGCCAGGTCTCGGCGTACTCGGCGGCGTCGAGCTCGTCGCGCTCGATCACCCACGCGTCGAGCGGCGCCGGCGAGGCCGCGAGCCACGCCTCGAGCGGCTCGGTCCAGGACTCGCCGCGGATCTCCCAGTTGCCGAGCATCTGGGCAGCCCCTCCGGGCGCCAGCACGCCTCCCACCGAGGAGACGAGCGAGGAGACGATGCCGTCGCCCGGCACGCCTGAGGCCCGGTACTCGAAGCTCGGCGCGCCCTCGGGCGTGATGACGAACGGCGGGTTCGACACGACCAGGTCGAACTCCTCCCCCGCGACGGGCTCGAGCATCGATCCCTCGCGCAGCGACCACGCACCGGCCGCGTTGAGCGCACGGTTGAAGGCGGCGTACGCGAGCGCACGGCGCGAGATGTCGGTCGCCACCACCTCGGCGGCATGGCGCGACGCATGCAACGCCTGGATCCCGCACCCCGTGCCGAGGTCCAGCACGCGACCGACCGGCGCGCGCATCGTCATCCCCGCGAGGGTGAGCGACGCCCCGCCGATGCCCAGCACGTGATCGGCGCGCAGGCGCGCGCCCGTGACCGCCTCGCCTTGGTCGGACGCGACCCACCACCGGGACTCGCCGTCGTCCTCGATCGCCGCGTAGGGGCGGAGATCCACCCGCGCGCGCGCCTCCCCGCCCGAGAGCTCGACCAGGCCGATGCGCGCCGCACCGTCGGCGCCCGTCGCGGGAAGCGCGGCGTCGAGCTCGGAGGTCGCCACGGTGTCGCCCAGGAGGAACAGCCGCGTCAGGGTCGCCTGCGGCGTGGACGATGCGCGGGCCGCCAGGCGGGCCGGCAGCACCTGCTCGCGGGAGAAGGCGCGCATCGCACGCTCCCCCACCACGGCCTCGACGGCGTCGACGGTCCAGTCGGCGAGGTCGCCGCGCAGCGCGTCGGCGGAGGCGGGATCGGGAAGCGCGGGGGTGTCGAGGCTCACGCCATCGAGGCTAGTGCGGCGCGCGCCTCACAGCGCGCGGGCCATCTGGAGCTCGTGGCCCATCGCGGTCTCGAACTCGTGCCCGGTGGCGCGGAAGCCGAGCCGCTCGTAGGCCGCCCGCGCGCGCGGGTTGTCCGCGTGCACATCGAGGTGCAGCAGGGCGAGCCCCTGCGCGCGGGACCACTCGACGGCCCGCTCCACCAGCGCGCCGATCAGGCCCGTCCCCCGCGCCGCGGGCGCGAGGTAGACGCCCACCAGGATCGCCCGGCGCTCGGGGATGATCGCGCCGAAGTAGTCTGCGGATCCGGCGCCCTGGACCAGCACCGTCACCGTCCCGACGAGCGTCTCGCCGTCCTCAGCGAGCAGCTGCAGCGCCTCGCCGCCGTGCGAGGCCCGCGCGGCCCGCTCGATCCAGAACTCGTCCGGTCGGGCGCGCGCGACCTCGAGGGTGTCGAGGAACGCGACGGCCGCGGCCGGGTCGGCGAGGGCCTCGAGCCTGAGGTCGCGCGCCCGCGCCCAGTCCTCGGGGTCGATGCGGCGGATGATCGGGACCATCACCCCAGTCTGTCGGAGGTCAGGAGCGCGCGGTAGAACGCGACGCCGCGGCCCAGCGACTCGACCTCGACCTTCTCGTTGGGCCCGTGCACCGCCTCGCGCTGCGGCTTCGACATCCTCAGCGGCGCGAAGCGGTAGGTCGCGCCCGACATCGGAGCGAGGTGCCGCGAGTCGGAGGCGGCGAGCATGACGTACGGGATCGCGAGCGCCTCCGGATAGGAGGCGCCCACGGCCTCGAGCATCGCTGCCCACCGTGCATCGTCCCCGCGCGGGGACACGGGCGAGGGCTCCGACGGCAGCTCGGGCTCGATCTCCACCCGGCTGTCCTTCACGACCGCGCGGAGATGCGCCACGGCCTCCTCGACGCTCGACCCGACCGCGACGCGGAGGTTCAGCACCGCCGTGGCGCGCGTCGCGAGCACGTTGTGCGCGGGGCTGCCCTCGAGCTGCGTGATCGCGACCGTGGTGCGGACCATGGCCGCGAGCTCGGGGCCGAGGCGCGGCATCACCCGCGCGAGCACCCCGCGAAGGGACGAGGCACGGCGCAGCAGCGCGCCGAGCGGGCCACGCAGGCGCCCGCCCACGAGCTCGAGCATCTCGACGGAGACGTCGTTCACCTCGGCCGGGTGCGGATGCGCCTCGATCCGCGCGAGCGCGTTGGCCAGGATGCCGGGCGCGGACTCGCGCGGCGGGGTCGAGGCGTGACCGCCCAGGCCCTCGACCGTGAGCCGCACGTCGACGATCCCCTTCTCGGAGACGCCGATGACGGCGGCCTCGCCGTCGAGCCCGGGGAACGCGCCGGTGGCGACGGCGCCGCCCTCGTCGAGCACCATCCACGGCACGATGCCGCGCTCGGTCAGCACGGACGCGGCGGTGATGGCGCAGTCGCCGTAGGACTCCTCGTCGGCTCCCATGAGGACGTAGACGTCCTGCGGCGGGGTCCAGGCCTCGTCCAGCAGCGACTCGACCGCCTCGAGCATCACCGTGAGCGCGCCCTTGTCGTCGAGCGTGCCGCGGCCGTGGACCCAGCCGTCGACGATCGCGCCCTCGAAGGGCTCGTGCTCCCAGCCCTCGGCGGCCCAGTCCGCGGGCACCGGCACCACATCCTGGTGGGCCATGAGGACGAGCGGCCTGTCGGCGGCGCCGCCGGGGATGCGGATGAGCAGGCCCGCGCGGCCGATGTCCTCGACCGCGTGCGCGAAGACGCGCGGATAGAAGGTGCGCAGCGCGTCGTGGAGCGCCGCGAAGCTCGCCGCCGTCGCCTCGTCGTGCGGGCCGGCATACTTCGGGGTCACCGTGGGGATGCGGACCAGCGCGGCGAGGTGCTCGGCGACGGCCTCGGCGGAGGGGACGGTCACGCGCGTCCCTCCTCGTCGGTCTCGGTCTGCTCGCGACGCGGCACCGACTGCTCCGAGACCACCACATCAGCACCGATGGCCTCGAGCGCCATGGCGTCGGAGCGATCGCCGAGCCCCTGCGCCTCGGGGTCGGCGGACGTGAAGGCGGCCTTGGGGACGGTGAGCATGGCGGCGACGGCGACGAGCGCGGTCACGCCGCAGATCGCCCACACCGCCTGGTACCCGGCGAGCGGTGCGGCGGTCGTCTCCGCATCGTCGATCCCCGAGGAGAGCGCGAGCGCGAAGATCGCGGACGCGAAGGCACCGCCGAGGGTCTTGGTCGTGTTGGTGAGGCCGGTCGCGACGCCGGTCTGGTGGGGCGGCGCCGCCGCCGCGGCCGTCGCGGGCAGCGCGGCGACGAGCGCTCCCGAGCCGAGCCCCGCGACCACCATGAGCGACGTGACCGTCACGACGTCGCCGTGCAGCGGGATCAGCAGCAGGTAGCCGGCCGAGACCATCCCGGCGGCGCCCAGCAGCACCGCGCGCGGTGCGAAGCGGCGCGACAGCCGCGCGTACACGCCCGCGCCGATGAGCAGCGAGAAGACGTACGCGCCGATGAGGTACGAGCGCGACGCCGAGTCGAGGCCGAGGCCGTAGCCCACCTCGGTGGGATCCGTGGCGGCGAACGTCGACAGCGGCCCCTGCGCACCGAGCACCGAGACGCCGAACAGCGCCGACGTGAGGATCACGGGCCACAGCGTGGGACGTGCGATGAGCGACATGTCGATCAGCGGGTCGTCCTTGCGCTTCTCGACGCGTACGAACCACCACAGGAGCGCGAGGCCGATCGCGACCATCGCCCACACCCAGACGGTGAAGCCGTTGACACGGACCAGCGAGAGCCCGCCGGTGATCGAGAGCAGCGCGAGGCTCAGCAGCACCGTGCCGCTCGAGTCGATGCGGCCGCCGGCGCTGGTACCGGGGTCCTCGACCTTGAAGATCACGACGACGAGCGCGACGGTGACGAGCACCGCAGGGACCGACAGCGTGAGCCACAGCCGGTCCGCGAAGATGCCGCCCAGCTGGCCCGCGAGCAGCGCGCCGCCGATCGCGCCGCCCTCGAGCGCGACCACGATGAGGCCGGCGCCCTTCGCGGTGAGCTCCGCGGTGTTCTCATGCTTGCGCGCCCGCGCATGGATGATCGACACGTTCATGGGAAGCCAGACCACGTAGAAGCCCTGGATCGCCCAGACGAGGGTGAAGAGCCAGAACTCGCCCGAGAAGGCGATCGCCCACGAGGCCGCCGCCGTCACCACGAGCGAGCCGATGAGGACCTTCCGGTGCCCGATCATGTCGCCGAGGCGTGCGAGCAGCGGCACCACGATCGCGCTCAGCAGCAGCTGGGCCGCCTCGAACCAGTTGACGTCCGCATCGTGGATGCCCAGGTTGCGGGCGATATCGGGCAGCAGCGGCGTATAGAAGCCCTGGATGACGCCGGACGTCGCCTCGACCACCACGAGGGCTCCGACGACTCCGGCCAAGGGTGCGGTCGAGCGTCTCATGGCCGCATGCTCCCAGAGGCATGTGTCCCGGAGGTTGCCGCACCGCGGGGAGGTGCCCGCATCGTGACGAGGATGAGACCTCGGCGCCCTCAGGAGCGGGCCGCGCCGCCGCCGTCGAGGGCGGCGAGCAGCCCCTCGACCAGCTCGAGGTCGCACTCCAGGGTCGACCCGCCCAGGTGCGGGGTGACGACCACCCGCTCGAGCGCGAGCAGGGGATGATCCGCCGGGAGCGGCTCGTCCCCGTGCACGTCGAGCCCGGCGCCCGCGAGGGCCCCCGAGCGCAACGCCTCGAGGAGGGCGTCCTCGTCGACCACCGGCCCGCGCGCGGTGTTGACCAGGATCGCGCCGGGCTTCATGCGGGCGAGCTCGGCGGCGCCGAGCGTGCCCCGCGTGACCTCGTCGAGAGGAAGGAGGACCACGATCGCATCGGACTGTGCGAGCAGGGTGTCGAGGCCCACCTGGCGTGCGCCCGTCGCGGACTCGAGGTCCGGGAGCGGGACCTTGTCCACGAACAACGGTCGCGCCTCGAGCGCGGCGAGCATGCGCAGCAGGGGTGCGCCGATGCGCCCCGCACCCAGGACGCCGACCGTCGAGCCTGCGAGATCGCGGCCGGAGTACGGGACCTTGAGGTCCTCGCGCGGCCAGCGGCCGTCCCGGATCGCCTTGTCGGCGGCAGGCACCCGGCGCAGGGTCGCGAGCAGCAGCGCGAGCGTGTGCTCCGCGACCGTGCGCCACAGGCGGGTCGACTCGAGCAGCGCGATCCCCCGCTCGCTCGCGAGGGTGCGGACCTCGGGCGGCGCAAGGTGGACCGCCAGCGCGCGCAGGCGCGGGGCCGCCTCGAGCTCGGCCGTGCCGGGCGGCCCGTACGCGACGATTCCGGCCGCGGTCGCGATCGCCCGGGCCCGTTCCTTGCCCCCGCGAGGGAGCACGGCGACCTCGGCCGCGGCGCGCAGCAGCGCGAGCGCCTCCGGGTGGAGCGACATGTCGACGAGCACGGACGGGCGCGGCTCCGCCATGCTCAGCCGCCGCCCTCCTCGACCGCGACGACCGCGCCGGCGCGCTCGAGGTTGCCCGCTACCTCACGCGCGGCGTCCTCCGATACGTTCCGTCGGACGATGAGCGGGGCCCCCTTCTCGATGGCCTCGCGCACGGTGCGGAGCTGGCGCACGTCCGCCCCCTCCTCGCGCGCCGCCTCCAGCACCAGCTCCGGGGTCTCGCCCCAGGCCGTCACGGTGACCGTGAACGGACCCGGCTCGCGGGCGGGCGGACGGCCGAGCGGCGCCAGACCCAGGAACCTGCGGATCGGCGCCTCCATGACGACCGCCGGCACCAGCAGCGCCACGGCGATCACCCAGATCGGGAGGGTCGTGGACAGGACCGCGAGCACCACACCCCAGGCCACGATCCCGGACAGGACGATGGCCCAGCGCGCCCCGCGGCTCATGCGGGGCACCCGCGCTTCGCGGTTCGAGTCGACATGAGGCTGTTCTACCCGAGATCCGTCGCCGGCGCGGCTACTCGACGACGACCGTCGCCCCGTGGCCCTCCAGCAGCAGGCCCAGGTCCATCGCGGACTCGTCCGAGAGCCCCGCGCGCACCACCAGCGGGCTCCTCGCGTCCTTGCGATCGGCCAGCTCGGTCCAGGACAGCCCCGTGGAGGCCTCCATGTAGACGGTCCACAGCACGCGCATCCGGTGCGCTCCCCACGCGGTGATGCGCACCGTGCGCTCGCCGTGCACGCGCATCGGCTCCACGGGGAAGCGCCACGGCTGCACGCGAAGCCAGGCGCGCGCGGCCCAGCGCGACACGAGCGGCACCGCGATCCACACGAGCAGCGACCGCAGGAACGAGTAGCCGTCCGCGAAGAGCCGATCCACCAGCCAGAGCTGCGCAGCGATGAGGGCCGCCCAGAACACCGCCCACGAGGCCACGTCGCCCCACGCCTGCCGCCACCTGCGCGCGTGCTCGCGTCGGGCCTCGCGGTTCATCGCCCTGCCTCTCGACCCCTCGAGCGAGTCGAGATGTGCATGTTCTACCAGCCCCGGCGCCTCCCACGGAAGGCGGGAGCCGTCGCGCTACTGGAGCTCGCGCGCGGGCTCGTCGTGATGCTCCTCGGCCTCCGCCGCATCGGCCTCGCTCGCGATGCCGCCCGCGTGGGCACGATGCGACGCGAGACCGACCGCGATGACCGCGACGATCGCGGCGACGCCCGCGATCACGGTCCGCCACACGCTGTTCGCCCCGCCGCCGTAGCTGAGCGCCACCACGGCGGGCGCGATGAGCAGCGCCACCAGGTTCATCACCTTGATGAGCGGGTTGATGGCCGGGCCGGCGGTGTCCTTGAACGGGTCGCCGATCGTGTCGCCGATCACCGTCGCCTCATGCGCCGCGGAGTTCTTGCCGCCGTGATAGCCGTCCTCGACGATCTTCTTCGCGTTGTCCCACGATCCGCCGGCGTTGGCGAGGAACACCGCCATGAGCACACCCGTGCCGATCGCGCCCGCGAGGAACCCCGCGAGCGCGCCGACGCCGAGCGCGAAGCCCACGAAGATGGGCGCCATCGCCGCGAGCAGGCCGGGTGTCGCGAGCTCGCGGAGCGAGTCGCGCGTGCAGATGTCGACCACGCGCCCGTACTCGGGACGCTGCGAGTAGTCCATGATCCCCGGCATCTCGCGGAACTGACGGCGGACCTCGAACACGATCGCGCCTGCGGCGCGCGTAACGGCGTCGATGGCGAGCCCGCTGAAGAGGAACACCGTCGCGCCGCCGATGATCACGCCCACGAGCGTGAGCGGATGGATGATCTCGTAGCTGAAGTAGTCGGCTGCGTTCGCGGACGCCTGCTCGAGGGCGTGCGTGACGGCGTCCGAGTAGCTGCCGAACAGCGCGGTCGCCGCGAGCACGGCCGTCGCGATCGCGATGCCCTTGGTGATGGCCTTGGTGGTGTTGCCCACCGCGTCGAGGTCGGTGAGGGTCTTGGCGGCCTCCTCGTCGACATCGCCCGACATCTCGGCGATGCCCTGCGCGTTGTCCGAGACCGGGCCGAACGTGTCCATCGCGACGATCACACCCACCGTGGTGAGCAGCCCGCAGCCGGCAAGCGCGACCAGGAAGAGCGCGAGCGCGATCGAGCCGCCGGAGACGGCGAACAGGATGACGATCGCGCCGGCCACGACGGTCGCGGTGTACACCGCCGACTCGAGGCCCACGCCGATGCCCGAGAGCACCACGGTCGCGGCGCCGGTCAGCGAGGTGCGCGCCACGCGGCGCGTCGGGCGCTTGGCGGTGTCCGTGAAGTAGCCCGTGATCCACAGGATGAGGCCCGCGAGGCCGATCCCGACGAACACCGCGACGGTCGCGATGGCCCGCGGGTCGCCCGAGGCATCCTCGACCGCGCTGCCGTCGAAGTCCGCGAACGACGACGGGAGGTAGACGTACGAGGCGACCGCGGCGAGCACCGCGCCCGCCACGGCCGCGGTGTAGAAGCCTCGGTTGATGGCCTTGAGGCCGGGCTCGTCGCCCCGGACCTTGGTGATCGCGACGCCGAGCGCCGCGACGAGCGCCCCGATCGCGGTGACGATGAGCGGGAACACCAGCCCCTGCTCACCGAAGGCCGCCTTGCCCAGGATCAGCGCCGCGACGAGCGTCACGGCATAGGACTCGAACAGGTCCGCGGCCATGCCGGCGCAGTCGCCCACGTTGTCGCCCACGTTGTCCGCGATGGTCGCGGCGTTGCGTGGATCGTCCTCGGGGATGTGCTGCTCGACCTTGCCCACGAGGTCCGCCCCCACGTCGGCCGCCTTGGTGAAGATGCCTCCGCCCACGCGCATGAACATCGCGAGCAGCGCCGCCCCGAAGCCGAAGCCCTCGAGCACCGCCGCCGCATCGTCCCGGTACAGGAACACCACCGCCGCCGCGCCGCCGAGGCCCATGCCGACCACCGACATGCCCACGGCACCGCCCGTGCGGAACGCGATGCGGGCGCCCTCGGCGCGTCCGCCCTGGCGCGTCGAGGCGGAGGCCACACGGACGTTCGCCCGCACGGCCAGCCACATCCCCATGTAGCCGATGGTCGCCGAGCAGCCCGCGCCCAGCAGGAAGAACAAGGAGCGGCCGATGCGCACGCCCGTGTCTCCGGGCAGGAGGAACAGGAGCGCGAACACGAGCGCGGCGAACAGCGCGAGGGTGCGAAGCTGCCGGCTCAGGTAGGCCGACGCACCCTCCTGGACGGCGGTCGCGATGTCGTTCATCTTCTCGGTGCCGTCGGGGGCCTTGAGGACCTGCGCGCGCAGCAGCCACGAGGCGAGCAGCGAGACTGCGGCGATGACGCCGATGACGACGACGACGGTGAGGCTCCCGGAGGAGACCTCGACGGCGGTGGCGGCTGCGTGCATACGTCCTCCCTGACGTCTCCCCGACGCGACTCCGTTGTCACGCCCGCATGGGGTATTTCGCCACTCTAGGCGACTCGGCCACGAGCGCGACCGGTGCGCCCCAACGTTTTCCGGGGCACGCACGTCGATACTGCGAGGCACGACGAGGTGGGGGACGCGATGGGCGACTGGCGGGACACGATGAGCCAGCTGATGCGGGACCGCGAGCGCGCGCTGCTGGGGTACGCGTACCTGGTGTGCGGCAACGGCCATCTGGCACAGGACCTGGTGCAGGACGCGCTGGTGCGCACCTTCGCGCATCCTCGGCCCGGGTTGACGGCGACGAAGGCCGAGGCGTACGTGCGCCGCGCGATCACCACGGTCTACATCGACGGCTACCGCCGCGAGCAGCGCTGGCGCCGGGTGCAGCACCTGTTCCGGCCCACGACCGAGGCCGTGGACCCGCTCGCGGGCGTCGAGGCCTCGGCCGATGTGCTCGAGGCCCTGGCCACCCTCACGCCTCGCGAGAGGGCGTGCGTGGTGCTGCGCTTCTTCGACGACCTCACGGTGCCGGACATCGCGCACCAGCTGGGACTCGCGCCCGGCTCGGTCAAGCGGTACCTGCACGATGCGCTGGGACGGCTCGAGCTGCTGCTCGGGCCGCTCGAGGATCACGACGAGGCCGATGCGGTGGACGTCTCCGCACGGCGACGGAAGGAAGGCGAGTGACATGAGGCTCTCGGAGGCTCTGAGGAGCGCAGCCGACCGCGCCCCGCTCGAGGGGCTCGAGGTGGACGCCGCGCGCGCACGCCGCCGCGTCGCCACGCAGCGGGGCCTGCGGATGGGCGCGAACGGCACGCTCGCGGGCGGCATGGTCGTGGTGCTGGGGTTCGGTGTGGCCGGCGCGATGGACGGCATGGCGGGCTCCGCCTCGACCTCCGCGGACATGCCTGCCGAGGAGGCCGCGGTCGCGGAGGACGGCGCCATGGGCGGCACCGGGGACGCGGGCGACATGAGCGCCGAGGCCGACGCCGCCGGCGGCGGTGCGGCATCGTCGCTCGCGTGGGGCGTGTGCGGCGAGGAGCTGCCGCAGGTCGACACGGGCGACGACCCGCTCGCGACCATCAACGCCTCCGTCACCTCGCCCGAGGTGTCCGACGGCATCCTCACGTTCGATGCGGGCCTCGCCTCGAGCATCGACGCGGAGTTCGAGACGTTCGGGATCGCCGGCGCGGTGCTGTGGGACGGCATCGTGGTCGGAACCGTCGACGCGTCGAGCACGATGCCCGAGGGCGACTCGTACACGTCGCAGCTGATGTCCGACGCGATCGGTATGGAGATGCGAGAGGTGCCGCTCGTGAACTGCTGGGATGGCGCCACCCTCCCGGCCGGTGACTACTCGCTGGTGCTCACACAGGAGCTCTGGCAGGTGATGGCGCTCCAAGGCGCGGATGCCGGTCAGACGCCCGACCCGGGCATCGCCGCGGACGACTTCTTCCGGCTCGTGAGCGAGCCGATGCCGTTCACCGTGACCGGCGACGCGACGGACGACCCCTTCGCCGCCTACCTCGGCGGGTCGGACGACCCGGCGCCGGTCCAGGTGGATCCTCCCGTGACGGAGCCCTCGAGCGCGGTGGACGACGCCGCGCTCGACCCGGCGACGGCGCGCGAGCTGTACCTCGCGGGGCTCGCCGGCGCCTGGGACATGGCGCCCGGCACGCAGCGCTGGACGGTCTCGAGCGACTTCTCGGGCGGCCTCGACGGGGCGTGGTTCGGCTGCGGGAGCACGGCGTTCCCGGCGCGTTCGGCCCAGATCGACCTGCTCGACGTCGACGTGGAGGCGCCCGCCGCCATCGACGTGAGCTACGGGTGGGTGGTCGACGGCAACCCCGTGGTCACGAGCACCATCGCGAACACGTCGGACTGGGACCTCACGCAGTTCTGGGGCAAGGACGAGCTCCAGCTGGTCCTGGTCCGCGACGGACGGGTGGTCGCCGAGGCCTACACCGTGGACCCGCGGCGAGACGCCTACGCGGAGGACATGCTCGCGGCCGACGGCGCCGAGTCCGAGGGCATGGTCTATGTCGACAGGTCGACCACGCTCGCCGCGCACGCGACCGACGCGGGCTCGTTCCTCTGGCGCGACGTGGACGGCTGCTGGACGGACACAGGCGCGAGCGAGGTCGAGCCGGGCACGTACACCCTGCTCGCGAGCCACTACCTCAGCGTCGGCGGCGGCATCGTCACGATGGAGGACGACTGGGCCACCGAGGAGGAGGCGCGGCTCGGCGACGGCGACGCGGACCTGGGGTTCGGGAGCAGCGAGCCGCTCCTCACGCCGGGCGACGAGGGGCTCGCCGCCACCGGCGGCGGCACGTCGGGATCGAGCACCGGATCGGACGCGGCGATCGGGGTGGCTCCTGACGCCTACGATGCCGTGGACTTCCAGGTGTGGACGTCGCTCGGCACGGTGACGGTGCGCTAGGCGCGCACCCCGACACCCCTGCATGATCCGAGCGCGGTCGCATACCGGACATCTCGGAATGTCGCCAAGGTTCCACGTGTGGGAAATGTCACATTTTACGCAGGACTGAGCGGACACGCCCTGTGCCGTTATGGAATTGTTGCCGTCGCACCAGATTGAATCGGTGGGACAGGCGCCGACGCTGGCGCCCACAGATTTCCTGACAGCGGCACGATCCCTCAGCCGTCCGGTGTCAGGAATACCGTCGGCGGCGGCCCGACCCCCCTCAGCCCGGGCCGCCGCCGACACCCTTCCACCCCGCCCGTGCTCGCGCGGTCCTTCCTGAGGACTCGACCGCGACCACCACGGCACCGGTGGGATCGACGTCGCAGCGGACGGCTTCGCCCCCGACCGCCGTGGCGGCCCGGCCCGCCACGGCGCACGCGGATGCGGCACCCTCCGAGACTCCGCCTGCCGCCTCGGCCCGCGTCACGATGGCGCCGGCGATCGCGGCCGCGTCCGCGGCGGCCTGGGCGCGCGACTGCGCTGCGATGCGCGCGACGCCGGCGGCGAGGAGCATCACCAGCGCGGTGGCGACGAGCACGACGGCCAGCGCGACCACGGCGCCCGCGCCCGCATCGTCCATGCGGCGCTTCACCTCCGTCACCGCTCGGCCGGGAGCGCGGCCCGCGCGGATCGCTCGCCCCACGGCCATCCGAGGTCGACCGCGACGGTGACCTCGACCCATCCGCCGCCTCGGACGACGGCGACCTGCGCGTCCCCGCCGGCGGCGCGGCGCGCCGCCGCCTCGCCGGCATCGTCACCCGCGACCGTCGCGGCGTGCGCTCCCGCGAGCGCCGCGGCCGGAAGCGACACGCCCACCGCCGCCGCGTGGACCGCGGCGAGCATCCACGCGAGCACGACGACCACGGCCGGCAGCGCGAGAGCGAGCTCCAGCGCCGCCGAGCCGCGGTCGCCGCGCCTCCTCATCCCCCGAGCGCGCTGCGCACGATGCCCACGAGCAGCTCGCGCACCTCGTCGGACTTGAGGATGACCACCAGCAGGCCGGCGAATCCGGCCGCCGCGACGGTCACGAGCGCGTACTCGACCGTCGCCATGCCCTCGTCGTAGCGCAGGTCCCTGCGTTCCATGGGGGCTCCTTTCTCCAGGGGCCTCCCACGGTGCGCGACCTCCGCGGCGCGCGCATCGTGCCTCTCGCGAACCGGCGAGAACTGCGCACCCCGCCGGGCCTGGGGACATCGCGCGCGGAGAGGCGGCGCGGCATCGGAGCGCGCCGCGCCGCCTCCCTCGGGTCGGCTACCCGCGCCCGTGGCCTCCCCCGCTGGGCTTGCACACGAAGCTCGAGGCCTCCTCGGGATCGCCCGCACGGTAGCGCGCGACCAGCGGATACGGGCACAGGGGGCGGCTGCGGTCGGATGCCCAGGTCGCAGGGACCTCGGTGTTGACCCCACCGGCGTTGCCCTCGCCGCGGGCGGTGGCGACGATGCGGTCGGGCGCCTGGCCCTCCTCGACCCACGCGATGAGCGCGCCGAGCCCGTCGAGCTGATCGGTCGCGGGACCACCCCTGACGTGGCCCATGCCCGGCACCTCGAAGTACCGCACGAACTGGTCCGCCTGGTGGCGGTAGGCAGCGTCGAGATCGTCGTACCACGCGGCCGTGTCGTCGGGTGAGAAGACACCGTCCGCGGTCCCGTGCACCACGATCATCTTCGCGCCGCGATCGCGCAACGTGTCGAGATCCGTGGGCTCGGGCGGCGTCATGAACTCCATGCCGCTCTCGGTGTACGGGCCGGAGGTCGCGTAGATCGACTCCGCCGCGGCGTCGATGTCGACGGCGAGCGGATCCGCGATGTACGCGGGCGGCGTGCCGAACACGGTGCCCACGGCGAGCGGGTCGAGCTGGACGGACGCGGTGAACTTCCACCAGCCCCACCCCGCCTGGGTGATGCCCGGGTCGAGCGGGAAGCTGCTGTAGATCTCCGCCCCGTCGCTCGTGGTCGCACCCGCGAACACCCGGGCGATCACGGCCTTCTGCTCGGCGCTGAGGCACGAGCCGTCCCGATCACCGTCGCACGTAGGCACGGCGCGGTCGATCGAGAAGATGCGCTGGCAGCGGTCGGTGTCGAGGACCTGGCCGTCGCGGAGCCCGTCGAGCCCGTCGCATCGGTCGATCAAGGCCGCCGCGACCAGGTCACGCTCGGCCTGCGTGAACGCGGTGGCGAGGTCCGCCGGGTCGGTCGCGACCTCCGCCCACTGCTGCGCACCCCAGATCTGGGCGACCGCGGCCTGGGGCAGGTTGAAGCCGGGGGCGATCGCGAGGAAGCCGTCGTACTCGTCGGCGTAGCGGGCCGAGGCCACCATCGTGTGCCGGCCGCCGTTCGAGCCTCCCGCGATGTACGAGCGATCCGGGCCGCGCCCGTAGGCATCCGCGATGAGCGCCTTCGCCATGGGGGTGAGGGTGCCGACCGCCTGGTAGCCGTAGTCCAGACGCGCCTGCGGCTCGAAGCCGAACACGGGGATCTGCGCGCCCGTGTGGCCCGCATCGGAGCTGAGGACGGCGAAGCCCATCTGGAGGCCGTTCTGGAGCTGGCCGCCGGTGAAGGTGCCGGTCGCGGTCGAGACGCTGCCGTCCAGCCCGCCGTTCGCCTGGTAGAGGTACCGCCCGCTCCACTCGACGGGGAGGCGCATCTCGAAGCCGATGCGGTACGTCCGACCATCGAATCCGCTGACGCGCTCGTTCATGTGCCCCTGCACCAGGCAGTGCTCGCCCACGTCGGCGCCGGCGTTCGTGAGGGTCCCGGCCGGGACCACCTCGGCCGTGGTGATCACCGTCGAGGCGAACGCGAAGCCCGCGAGGCTCTCGCACTCCTGGAGCGCTCCCGGCACCGCCGCGGAGAGGCGCGGGAGTCCCTTGCCCCCATGCGGATGCGCCTGCGCGGCCGTCGATGCGCCGGCGATCGCGATGCCCGCAAGCGCGAGCGTCGCCAACGCCCCGGCGACCCTTGACCTGCGCCGGCCCTCCCCCTGCCTTCGGCCGCCGCGGGCCCGTCCTGACACCGTTGTCGGGATCATCGCACTTCCCTTCGTCGACGCGTGGACCACCGCGGCACACCGTTGTGCCGCCCACGCCCTTCGATTATCAAGGAAGTTGATAACAAGTCAAGGTTTGTCCGCATCGTCCCGTGCGGCCGGCCCTGCTCCGGATGCCCCGAGGACGGCCCGCGCATCGCCGAGCCAACCGGCCAGGTCCGCCCGTTCGCGCACCGTCAGCGCGCCGAACGCCTCTGCCTCGATGCGGTCGATGTCCGGGGCGCAGCCTGCGAGCAGCACATGGGCCGCGGGCGTCAGGGAGATCACGAGCCTCCGCGCATGGAACGGATCGGCATGCCGCTCGATGAGGCCCGCGTCGAGCAGCGCCCGCACCACGCCGTCCATCGCCTGCGCCGACACGAACGAGTGCCGCGCCAGCTGCGCCGAGGTCATCTCCGGGTGCCGTTCGAGGACGGTGAGCGCCGTGTACTGCGGCACGGTGATGCGATGCTCGCGCAGGACCGCGTCGAGCCGCGCGCGCACGGCCAGCTCGAGCTGCTTGACGAGGTACAGCAGCCGCGGCGCGTCCGCCTGCGTGTCCATCCGCATCCTCCCGGTCGCCGCCAGCGTACGGGACGCATCGCGCGCCGCCGCCGCGCGCGCCGCGGCCCTGCGACCTGCGACCTGCGCCGGCATGCGCCCTGCGCTCGGCCACGATGCAGCTCTAGAGTGGCGAACGGGGCCGCACCGGCCCGCGCCCACCACCCGGCCGAGGGGAAGCATGTCGGACAACACCTCCAGCCCCGGCGCCGGGGTGCTCGCGCGCAGCGCGGTGCCCGCCGCGATCCTCGGGGTCGCAGGCGCGCTCATCCTGTTCGGGGTGGATGCGATCGCCGAGGTCCTCCATCACGTGTGGTGGGACTCGCTGCCGCATGCGCTCGGCGTCGACGGCGAGGCACGGTGGTGGGCCGCGCTGATCCTCACGGTCACCGGCGCGCTCGTGGGCCTCACGCTGTGGAAGGCTCCCGGGCACGGGGGCCACGACACCGCGACCGTGGACCTCGTCTCCGCCCCGCTCCCGCTGCGCACGCTCCCCGGGGTGGCCGTCGCGCTCATCCTGGGCCTCGCGGGCGGAGTGAGCCTCGGGCCCGAGGGGCCGATCATCATGATCGCGGTCGGCCTCGCGGTCGTGGTCTACCGGCGCCTCCTGCCCGAGGTGCCCGTGCCCGTGGTGCTCATGATCTCGACCTCGGCGATGCTCGGGGCGATGCTGGGAACGCCGGTCGCCTCCGCGCTGGTGCTCACCTCGGTGATGGGCGGCGCCCAGCCCGGCCAGCTGTGGGACCGGCTGTTCGCGCCGCTCGTGGCCGCCGGCACGGGAGCGATGACCTACCACCTGCTTGGCGGCACCAGCTGGGACATGGGCCTGCCGGAGTACTCGCCCGGATGGGTCGACCTTCTCACCGCCTCGGCGGTCGCGACCGCGGGCGCCGCCGTCGGCGCCCTGGCGGCCTATGCCTTCACGCCCGCCCACCGGCTCGCGCGGCGGCTGCGCCACCCCGTCGCCTACGCGACCGTGGGCGGCGCCCTGCTCGGCGTGCTGGCCCTCGTCGGCGGCCAGATCACCATGTTCAAGGGCGCGGAGCAGACGGCGGAGATCCTCGCGGAGCGCGACGAGTACGGCATCGGCGCGCTCGTGGTGATCGTGCTGGTCAAGCTCGCGGCGATCGTGATCTCGGGCGCCTCGGGCTTCCGCGGCGGCCGGATCTTCCCCGCGCTGTTCACCGGCGTGGCGTTCGGGCTGCTCGCGCACGCGGTCGTGCCCGGGATGTCGCTCACGCTCGCGATCGCCTCCGGCGTGCTCGGCGTGCTGTTCGCGATCGGTCGCGACGGTTGGATCGCGCTGTTCGGCGCCGCGCTCATCTGCGGCACCGCGGCCGTGCTGCCGATCCTGTGCGTCGCCGTGCTGCCCGTGTGGCTCCTGCTCACGCGCGTCCCGCACATGCTGGTCCACGTGGACGCCGCGCCCGACTCCGCCGAGGCCGAGCCGGAGCAGGCCCGCTAGCGCCCGCCTCCCCCGACCACACCCCCGAGAGTCCCGCCCACCACCGCGACGAGCAGAGGCAGCAGCCCGACCACCACGAAGGCCGGCAGCAGGCAGAGCGTGAGCGGCAGCGCGATCCTCACGCCCAGCTCGCCCGCGGCGATCGCGGCCTCCGTCCGGGATCTCCGGGCCGCCGTCTCGGCCGCGGCCGCGAGCGACGGGACGGGGCTCGCACCCGCCGCGACCGCCGGCACCACGGCGCGCGCCACCGGCTCCCATCGCGACCCGCGCGGAGGAGGCCGGCCGCCGCCGCCCGGAAGCGCGAGCGCGACCTCGCCGAGCCCCGGCTCCCCCAACGCCTCGGCGACGGCGCGGAGCGCATCGCCGACCGGACCCCCGGCGCCCAGCGCCGCGCCCACGAGCGCCGCGGCCGCCACCACCGCATCGTGCTCCCCTCCGACCTCCTCGGCACGGCGGACGATGCGCCGCGTCCACGCCCGTCCGGCCCACGTCAGCACCGCGCCGAGCGCGAGTAGCGCCCAGCCGAGCGGGGTCGCGCCGAGCACGCCGAGCGTCCGTGGATCGACGAGCGCGCCCATCCCGATCCCCGCGAGCGGCAGCCACGCGAGCACGCGCGCGCTGAGGCGCGGCCCGGCGAGCGCCGCGCGCCGGAGCGCCTCGGACTCGCGCTGGTCGGCCGCCGCGCGCGCGATCGCGAGCAGCATCGCGGCGAGCGGCGCCCCCGTGCGCTCGGCGAGGCCCGCGGCCGCGACGACCGCGCGATCGAGCCCGTCCACCGGAGGCGTCGGCAGGACGACCCCGGCCCTGCGCCACGCCTCGGCCGCCGGCAGGCCCGCGCGGAGCAGGCCGACCACGCGCGGCAACGACTCGTCCCACCCCTCGCTCATGCGGAGCCTCCCTCCGCGAGCGCGCGGACGCCCATCCAGGCGGGACCGAAGCGCAGGGAGCCGCCGTCGAGCACCGCCGCGGTCGCGACGCGCAACTCGGCGCCGGTCGCCTCGAGGCGCGCGACCTCCGCGACCCGGCGGCCTCGAGCGGTCCGCTCGACGTGGATCACCACCGCGAACGCCGCGCCCGCCTGCGAGGCCAGCTGGGCGGGGGACAGCCCCGCGAGCATCGCGAGGGAGGCCAACCGCGCGGGCACGTCCCCCGCCGAGTTGGCATGGACCGTGGTGAGCGATCCACGATGACCGGTGTTCGCCGCCGCAAGGACCTCGCGGAGCTCGGCGCCGCGGCACTCGCCGAGCACGATCCTGTCGGGCCGCATGCGCAGCGCCTCGCGGACCAGCCGGTCGAGCCCGATGCCGCCCGCGCCCTCGACGTTGGGCCGACGCTCGACCAGGCGCACCACATGCGGGTGGCTCACCGCGATCTCGCCCGCCTCCTCGATGAGCACGATGCGCTCGGTCGGCTCCGCGAGGGCGAGCAGCGAGGCCAGGAGGGTGGTCTTGCCCGCCCCCGTGCCTCCCGAGACGAGCACCGGGACGCGCGCCCGCACGAGCCCCCGAAGCAGCTCCGCGAGCTCTCTCGCGAGCATGCCCGCCGCGACCAGGTCCGCGAGCGCGAAGGGCACCTCGCGGACGCGCCGGAGGGAGATCGCGGTGCAGCCGTCGGCGATGGGAGGCAGCACCGCGTGCAGGCGCGTGCCGTCCGGGAGGCGCGCGTCGACGGTGGGCTCCGCATCGTCCAGGCGCCGGCCCGCCGAGGCCGCGAGCGCGACCGCGAGGTCGCGCACGCGCTCGGGTCCGTCGAGCGTGAGCGGGCGGCGCTCGAGCCCGTCGCCGCGATCGATCCACGCTCCGCCCGGATCGTGGAGGAGCACGTCCGTCACGCCGGGGAGCGCGAGGAGGGGTGCGAGCACGTCGGCGGGTGAGGTCACGGCGCCACTGTGCTCGGGATCGGCGCGCCGCGGGCGCGATCGGCGCCCGACCGTGGATCCCGATCGCACGCCGACGGACCGGGGACATCGGCACGCGAAGCGGGGTCGGCGCCCCCGGTTAGAGTGACGCCATGGAGGCAACCGGATCGCCCCGCAGCGCGGCGTTCTTCGACCTGGACAAGACCATCATCGCGAGGTCGTCGTCCATGGCTTTCTCGCGCTCGTTCTTCGAGGGCGGCCTCATCACACGCACCAAGGCCCTGCGCACGGCCTTCGCGCAGTTCCTCTTCGAGGTGGGCGGCGCCGACGAGAAGCAGACCTCGCGGCTGCGCGACGCGCTCAGCGAGCTCGTCGCGGGCTGGGACGTCGCGCACGTCGAGGGGATCGTCGCCGAGACCCTGCACGAGCACATCGACCCGATCGTGTACCAGGAGGCGCTCGACCTCATCCGACGGCACCAGGCCAACGGCCGCGACGTGGTCATCGTCAGCGCATCGGCGTACCAGGTGGTCGAGCCCATCGCGCGGCTCCTCGGAGCCGATGCCGTGGTGGCGTCCCGCATGGAGGTCGCGGACGGGCGCTTCACCGGCGAGATCTCCTTCTACGCGTACGGGCCGGCGAAGGCGTACGCGATCCAGGAGCTCGCCGAGGAGCACGGCTACGACCTCTCGCGCTCGTACGCGTACTCCGACTCCATCACGGACGCACCGATGCTCGACGCGGTGGGCCACGGCTTCGCCGTGAACCCCGACAGGACCATGCGCAGGGCCGCCCGCCGCCACGGCTGGGGGATGCTCGTGTTCCGCCGTCCCGTGGGCCTGCGCTCCTCGGCGCGCCCGCGTCCGGCCGTCGTCGTCGGCCTCGTCGCTGTGGCCCTTGTCACCTTGTGGGGCTTCTCACTGGCCGCTCGCCGCGACCGGGAGGCCTGAGCGCGGTACCGTCCCCTCAGGGGGAACTTGTTGCCGCGACGGCCGTCACCGTCGCAGGCACCGGCGGGACAGGTACATCGAACGGGGGCACGCATGAACAAGACGCTGATGGGCGCCCTCGTGGGCGTGATGGGCCTGGCGCTCGGCTTCGGGGCCGGGTGGCTCTGGGACAGCGTGGCGGCCGCGACCTCCTGATCGGGAGGACCGCGATCGCGCGCCCCTTCCGGGGACCGGCGAGGGGCTCTGCGACGGCCCCGGCCACGGCCCCCGCGCTCGGGCGAGCCGCATCGGACATGCCGCCCAGATGACGTATCCTCGCCACAGCCCCCTCGCGTCGACGGTGGGCTGAGCCCACCCCTGCCGAGGACATCCATGCGCAAGTTCCTTCTCGCCCTCGCGGCACTCGTGGTCGCCGTCGCCTCCGCCGCGGCGGGGTGGTTCGGGGTGAAGGCATGGAAGGCCTCGCAGGACACCGGCGAGGCGCCGAGCACGGCGGGCCCGAGCACCGCCGCGACGAGCGGCGACACGGTGGATCTCACCTTCCGCCTGTCCGAGGTGGACGCCTCCGTCGACGGGCTGTTCGAGCCGCCTGCCTGCGGCGAGACGTGGACGCCCGACACGGATCAGGCGAACGGCGTCCTCCCCAAGGTCGACGCCGCGCTCCGCCAGGTCGCCGGCATCGACACGGTCACCGTGGTGCCCGGCTACACCACCGACACCGCGGGGCTGGGCTTCCTGGCCTCCGAGGGCAGCATCATCGTGACGCGGGACGATGTGGTGGTGACCCCGGGATGGGGCGCCGAGTTCGTGCCCGAGTACTACGTGGCCACCCCGGGCGAAACGACGCTCACGCAGAGCAACGTCGAGTTCACCGGCTCCACCCTGTGCGACGTGGCGGACGAGCTGAACGCGATCTGGCAGGGCTTCGACTGGTCCACGGCCACCGAGGACGAGATCGCGGCGAAGCAGGACGAGACCGCGGCGTTCAACGCGGAGCACGAGAGCCTCACACCCGGCACCTACCGCGTCTACCAGTGGTCCCCGATCATCCTGGGCGAGCCCGCAGCCATCGCTCGCGTGCTGTCCGAGGAGGGCATCACGGGACTCGCGGGGCTCCAGTACAACGCCGGCTACACGGCGCTCTACGACGACCCCCTGATCCAGGAGCACTGCACCGACCAGGTCGATGCCGAGGGCAACCTGCTCGCGCGCAACTGCGACGTCCCCGAGGACGTGCTCGCCGAGGTGCTCGAGCGGGCGGTGCCCGTCGAGTACATCGCAGACGTCCCGCCCGCCGTCGCCATCTCGCTCGCGGCGGAGTTCACGGTCGAGTAGCGCCCCGGCGGCTCAGCCGCTCTTGCGGCGGAACTCCTGGTGCGGGTGCGCCGCACCGTTGCCGTGCAGGTGGGTGCCCGGGCCCGTCGCGGAGCCCTGCACTCCCCCGCCCTGCCCGTCGTTGCCCACCGCGGCCGCCATGGCCTCCTGCGCATCGCCGTCCTTGACGGCCGCCAGGAAGTCCTCGGCCGGCCGCTCGCGCAGCATCTTCGCGAGCTTGCCGTGATGGAAGATGTGCACCTCGCCGTTGGTGCGGGTGCGGTAGTCGAATCCTTCTGCTCCACTCATCACCCCAGGCTCGCACGCACGGGCGCGATCCGCGCGGCGAGCCTCGACACCGGTCTTTACCAGGCCATCTAACAAACGCTTCACACGCCTGGGACCTTCGTCCTAGGGTGACGCGCATGGACAACGTCGCCCATACCCTCGAGAACCTGCACCACGAGTCGCGGTCGTTCAGGCCGCACGCCGCGTTCGCCGCACACGCGAACGCCACCTCCTACGAGTACAAGAAGGCCGGGGTCGACAGGCTCCAGTACTGGCGCGAGGCCGCCTTGCGGCTCGCCTGGCGCACCCCCTTCACCGAGATCCTCGACTGGTCCGACGCGCCCGTCTCGCGCTGGTTCCACGACGGCACCCTCAACGCGTGCGACAACGCGGTCGACCGCCACGTGCGCGAGGGACGCGGCGATCGCGTCGCCTTCCACTTCGTCGGGGAGCCCGGCGACACGGAGACGCTCACCTACCGCGACATCCACGAGCGCGTGCAGAAGGCCGCGAACGGCCTGCTCAGCCTGGGCGTCGGCACGGGCGACCGCGTCGCGATCTACCTTCCCCAGATCCCCGAGGCCGTGGTCGCGATGCTCGCGTGCGCGCGCATCGGCGCCATCCACTCGGTGGTCTTCGGCGGCTTCAGCGCGGAGAGCCTGCGCCAGCGCATCGACGATGCCGAGGCCAAGCTCGTCATCACGGCGGACGGCGGCAACCGTCGCGGCCAGCACCTCGCCCTCAAGCCGCTCGTGGACGAGGCTCTCGCGAGCCACGGCGAGGGCACCGCGCATCCCGAGCCGTGCGCCTCGGTCGAGCACGTCCTGGTGGTGCGGCGCACCGGGCAGGAGACCGCCTGGACCGAGGGGCGCGATGTCTGGTGGCACGATGCGGTGGATCCGCAGCCGGCCGAGCACGAGCCCGTCTGGGTCGAGGCCGAGCACCCGCTGTTCATCCTCTACACGTCGGGCACCACCGGCACCCCGAAGGGCCTGTGGCACTCGACCGGCGGGTACCTCACGGGCGCGGCCCACACGCACCGCATCGTCTTCGACCTCAAGGAGGACGACGTCTACTGGTGCACGGCCGATGTGGGCTGGATCACCGGGCACTCGTACATCGTCTACGGGCCGATGATCAACGGCGCCACGCAGGTGCTCTACGAGGGCACCCCTAACACGCCTCACGAGGGTCGCTGGTGGGAGATCGTCGAGCAGTTCAAGGTCACCATCCTCTACACCGCCCCCACCGCGATCCGCACGTTCATGAAGTGGGGCGAGGCGATCCCGAACCAGTTCGACCTCAGCTCGCTGCGGCTGCTCGGCTCGGTGGGCGAGCCCATCAATCCCGAGGCCTGGATGTGGTACCGCCGGGTCATCGGCGGGGACCGCTGCCCCATCGTGGATACGTGGTGGCAGACGGAGACCGGCGCGATCATGATCTCCCCGCTCCCGGGCGTGACCTCGACCAAGCCCGGCTCGGCGATGACCCCGACCCCGGGCATCAGCGTCGAGGTGGTGGACGATGCGGGACGCCCCGTGGCCAACGGCGAGGGCGGGTACCTGGTGATCACCGAGCCGTGGCCCTCCATGCTGCGCGGCATCTGGGGCAACCGGCACCGGTACGTCTCGACGTACTGGAACCACTTCGACGGGATGTACTTCGCGGGCGACGGCGCCAAGAAGGACGTCGACGGGGACCTGTGGCTGCTGGGCCGCGTCGACGACGTCATGAACGTCTCGGGGCACCGGCTCACCACCACCGAGATCGAGCACTCGCTGGTCGCGCACCCCTGGGTCGCGGAGGCCGCCGTGGTCGGCGCCTCGGACGAGGTGACCGGGCAGGCCGTGGTGGCGTTCGTCATCGTGCGCGGCGACGCCCACGGGGTGCCCGAGGACGGCGAGGAGGTGGCCGCCGCGCTGCGCGAGCACGTGCGGCGGCAGATCGGCTCGCTCGCCAAGCCGCGCACCATCCTGGTGGTGTCGGAGGTGCCCAAGACGCGCTCCGGCAAGATCATGCGGCGGCTGCTGCGCGACGTGGCCGAGGACCGACCCACCGGGGATGTCACCACGCTGGCCGACCCGACGGTGATGGACGCGATCCGTACCGGGCTGGAGGCGGGCGCCGGGGACTAGCCTGCTTGCGCTTCTACCAGGTATTTCACCCCGGGAGAGACGTGCGTCACAGTGTCGGCACTCGGTGCCGTCCTGTGGTTGGATGTGCGCGAGGCGTGCCCGCACGCCTCGCGCTGGGGTGCCGCTGAGGGTCCCCAGAAGTCCCCCCGAAAGGCACCCGTGCGCCGCATGCTCTCGGCGACCCTCGTCGCCGCCTTCCTCCTGCCTGCCACCGCGCACGCAGCCCACGCCGCCACCACCATCCCGGTCGGCAACATCACGGAGCTCGATGACGCCGTGCAGTCGTCCTGCGTCGACGGCGACACCGTGGTCCTCACCGCCGACATCACGTCCGGCGGCATCGTCGACACGCTGTGCGACCTCACGATCGACCTCGCCGGGCACGCGCTCACGCTCGGGTCGCTCGGCACCGATCACAAGGACCTCACCATCACCGACTCGAGCGCCGGCGGCACGGGCACGCTGACGGCCACGGGCGTGGACAGCCGCGCGGGCATCCAGATCCACGCGGGGAGCTCGCTCGTCATCGAGTCCGGCACGGTCGACGCCATCGGCTACAGCGGCGCCGGCATCGGCGGCGGTCTGGGCGAGGACGGCGGCAGCGTGACCATCGGCGCCGGCGCGGACGTCACCGCCTCCACCACGTCCGGCCTCGCGTCGATCGTCGGCCGGGGCTACGGCGGCACGGCCATGGACGCCCTCACCATCGCGGGGACGCTCCGCATCGGCTCCGGCAACCTCACGGTCCCCGACTCGATCGTCGGCGGACCCGAGGTGACGGTCACGTCCACGGGCCGCATCATGGGCGAGCCGGGCTCGGAGACCACCGCGGGCGGCACGATGTGGGGCGACGGCCAGGTCCACAACCAGGGCGTCATCGCGCTCGAGACCGGCTACGTCAACGGCGTCACCGTCACCGGCTACAACTCCGTCATCGGCTTCTCGGTGCCCGGCGCCACGGGCCCCGACGCGATCCAGGTGTACGCCGCGACCATCGACACGGGCTACCGCACGCTGCCGACCCCGCCCGCCGGCACCGAGTGGAACACCGCGTCCGACGGCAGCGGCACGTGGCTCACGTCCTCGACCGTGCTCACGGGCGACCTCACCGTGTACGCGACCGCCAGCGCCGGCGGCCTCACCACGCTCATGAGCGGCTGCAGCGGCGCCACGTCCCATGTGCTCACGGCAGACCTCACGGTCGGGACCGTCGACGCGACGTGCGACCTCACGCTCGACCTTGCGGGCCACTCGCTCGACGCCGACTCGCTCGGCATCACGGGCGGCCACACGCTCACCATCGACGACTCGGTGGGCGGCGGCACGCTGACCGCCTCCGCCCCGTCCATGACGCGTGCGGCCATCCAGGTCAACGCCGGCAACGCGCTCGTCATCGACGGCGGCACGGTCACGGCCGTGGGCGACAGCCTCGGCGCCGGCATCGGCGGCGCCGACTACACCGATGCGGGCGACGTCACCGTCAACGCCGGCACCGTCACGGTCACGGGCAGCGACTACGGCGCGGGCATCGGCGGCGGCTACGGCGGCGACGGCGGCGACGTCGTCATCGCCTCGGGCGCAGTGGTGACCGTCTCGGGCGGCACGAGCATCTCCGGCCCGACCACCGTCATCGGCGCGGGCTACGGTGCCACCGGCTTCGGCTCGCTCGAGGTCGCGGGCACGCTCCACATCGCGAGCGGGTACCTGTCCGTCATGGACTCCGACCCGACCGGACCCGAGGTGCACGTCACCTCCACGGGAAGGATCCTGGGCGCCGTCGGCGACGAGACCAACGGCGGCGCCATCAGCGACCTGGGCCAGATCCACAACGAGGGCGTCATCTCCATCGCCACGTGGCGCATCTCCTCGGTCACGATCACCGGCCACAACTTCGAGGTGTCGTTCGACTCGGCGGGCGGGACCTCCCACAGCCCCGTGCGCGTGTACGCCCCGACCTTCGACGCGGGCTACCGCACCCTCCCCGCCGCGCCGGCGGGCATGGGCTGGAACCTCGCGGCCGATGGCTCCGGCGACTGGCTCGACGCCGACACGGTCCTCACGGGCGACGTCACCGTCTACGCGGTGACCGATGTGGAGCTCACCCTCACGCCGTCGGCCACGTCCGTCGACCAGGGCGGCTCGCTCGCTTTCACGGTGACGGGAACCGACCACCTCGGCCGCACGGTCGACACGTCGTCGGCGGTGCTGTCGAGCTCCGTGGGCACCGACGTGGTCGATGGGCTCTCGGTGACCTTCCCGCACGCGAGCGAGCACACCATCACCGCGACGCTCGCCGGCGCCACCGCATCGGTCACCGTCACTGTGGTCCCGGCCGCGGTCGAGGACGAGGACGAGGACACCGTGGTCGAGGACGAGGACATCGCGGTCGAGGACACGGCCGAGGAGACCGCCGTCCCCGCGACCGAGGACGCCGACGAGGCGGAGGAGCTCGCCTCCACCGGCGCCGAGCCGGCAGGGCTGCTCGTGGTCGCGGTCGCGCTCATGCTCGCGGGCGCCGGGCTGATGGTCATGCGCCGCCGGGAGGTCTAGCCTCCGCACGCGGAACGCCCCCGTCCCCGACCCGAAGGTCGGAGGCGGGGGCGTTCTGCATGCGCCGGGAGGGGCGTCGGTCAGCTGCTGAGCGCCGCCCACTCCTCGCGGCGCTTCGCCTGCTCGGCCGGGTCCGGCACGGGCAGGGACGCAAGCAGCCGCTGCGTGTAGGGGTCCTTGGGGGCGCCGAGCACCTCGGCACCCGTGCCCTCCTCGACCAGGCGACCCTGGTGCAGCACGCCGATGCGGTCGGCGAGCATGTCCACCACCGCGAGGTCGTGGCTGATGAACAGCGTCGCGAAGCCGAAGCGCTCCTGGAGCTCGATGAACAGCTCCAGCACACGCGCCTGCACCGAGACGTCCAGGGCGGACGTCGGCTCGTCCGCGATGAGCAGCTTGGGGTCGAGCGCGAGCGCGCGGGCGAGCGACGCCCGCTGACGCTGGCCTCCCGAGAGCTCATGCGGGTAGCGGTCGCCGAACGTCGCCGGCAGCTGCACCGCCTCGAGCAGCTCATCGACCTTGGACCGGGCGTCGCCCGCGTGCCTCGCCTGGCCGTGGACGATAAGCGGCTCCGCCACGTTGTCCGCGATGGTCAGCAGCGGGTTGAAGCTGGTCGCCGGATCCTGGAACACGAACCCGATCTCGCGCCGCTTGGGCCGGAACTCGCGCTCCTTGACCCCCAGCATCTCCGTGCCGAGCACCTGCAGGGAGCCGCCCGCGACAGGCGTGAGGCCCGCGATCGCGCGGCCGATGGTCGACTTGCCGGATCCGGACTCGCCCACCAGGCCCAGCACCTCGCCCGGCGCGATCGAGAAGCTGACCTCGTGCACCGCGCGGAAGGTGGAGCGCCGGCCGAAGCGGCCGGGGTACTCGATGATGAGGTCCTTGGCGACCACGAGCGGCGCCGCGGCGGGCTCGGGCAGCGGCGGCCGGTCGGCCGCCTCGAGGCGCGGCACGGCGTCGAGCAGGCGCCGCGTGTACTCGTGCTGAGGCGCGTCGAAGATGTCCGCGACGGGCGCGGTCTCGACGACCTCGCCGTGCAGCATCACCGCGACGCGATCGGCGAGATCCGCCACCACGCCCATGTTGTGGGTGATGAGCACGATCGCGGTCCCCTCCTCATCGCGCAGGCGGCGCAGGAGGTCGAGGATCTCGGCCTGCACGGTCACGTCGAGCGCCGTGGTCGGCTCGTCCGCGATGATCACCGCGGGCTGCATCGCGAGCGCCATCGCGATGACGATGCGCTGCTTCTGGCCGCCGGAGAACTGGTGCGGGTAGTCGTTGACGCGCCGCTCGGGCTCGGGGATCCCGACGCGCCGGAGCATGTCGACCGCCTTGGCCTTCGCCTCCGCCTTCGAGATGCGGCCGTGCGCGCGCAGGCCCTCCGCGAGCTGCCAGCCGACGCTGAACACGGGGTTCAGCGCCATCGAGGGCTCCTGGAAGATCATGGCCGCCTTCTCGCCGCGCAGGCGGCGAAGCCCCGACGCGTCGAGACCGACCACGTCGGTGCCGGAGACCACCACCGCGCCGCTCGTGACCGCGGTGGAACCCAGCAGCCCCAGGATCGTGCGCGCCGTGACGGTCTTGCCGCTGCCCGACTCTCCCACGATGGCGAGCACCTCGCCGGGGCGCACGTCGAGGCTCACGCCGCGCACGGCGTGCACGTCGCCGCCGTCCGTCGCGAAGGTGACGTTGAGGTCGCGGATCTCGACCGCGTTCGTGCTCTCGCCTGCCATCACTGCACCTCTCCCAGCTCTTCACGCGCGACGGGCTCCGACTGCGCGACCGCATCGGCCGGCGTGCCCTTGCCTCGACGGCGCGCGCGCAGGCGCGGGTCCGCGAGGTCGTTGAGGCTCTCGCCGATGAGCGTGATGCCCAGCACGGCCAGCACGATCGCGATGCCCGGCGGGACCGCCGTCCACCAGATCCCCGCGGCGACGTCGCTGATGGACTTGTTGAGGTCGAAGCCCCATTCCGCCGCGGAGGTCGGCTCGATGCCGAGTCCCAGGAAGCCCAGCGCCGCCAGCGTCAGCACGGCCTCGGCCGCGTTGAGCGTGACGATCACGGGCAGGGTGCGCGTCGAGTTGCGCAGGACGTGGCGGAACATGATGCGCGGGGTGGAGGCGCCGATGACCTTGGCCGACTCGATGAACGCCTCCGCCTTGACGCGGACCACCTCGGCGCGCACCACGCGGAAGTACTGCGGGATGAACACGACGGTGATCGAGATCGCGGCAGCGAAGACGCCCGACCACAGGCCGGACTGGCCGCCAGAGATGGCGATCGCGGCGACGATGGCGAGCAGCAGGGTCGGGAACGCGTAGATCGCGTCCGCGACGACCACGAGCACGCGGTCCACCCAGCCGCCCAGGTAGCCCGACACGAGCCCCAGCAGGATGCCCACGAACACCGACAGCAGCACCGCGACGATGATGACGAGCAGCGCGGTCCGCGCTCCCCAGATCACCCTGGAGAGCACGTCGTACCCGCCGACCGTGGTGCCGAGCCAATGCTCGGCGGACGGCGCCTGCTGGGCGCCGAAGTTCCCGGACTCGTCGGAGAGCTGCGAGTAGCCGTAGGGGGCGAGGACGGGCGCCAGGACCGCGAGGACCAGGAAGACGCCGGTGAGCACGAGCCCGGCGACGAGCATGCCGCGCTGCAGGCCGACGGCCTGGCGCAGCTGGTGGACGACCGGCAGGCGGCCGAGCAGACGGGACGTGGTCATCTCAGTACCTCACCCTCGGGTCGATCAGGGCCGCGATGATGTCGACGATGAAGTTGGCGAGGGCGACGATGATCGCGATGAGCGCCACGATGCCCTGGACGGCGACGAAGTCGCGCGCCTGCAGGTACTTCGCGAGCTGGAAGCCCAGCCCCTGCCACTCGAAGGTGGTCTCGGTCAGCACCGCGCCTCCCAGCATGAGGGCGATCTGCAGGCCGATCACGGTGATGATCGGGATGAGCGCCGGCCGGTACGCGTGCGTGCGGATCAGCCGCGACTCGCTGACGCCCCGGGAGCGTGCGGCGTCGATGTAGGGCATGTTGTGGGTGCCGATGACGTTGGTGCGCACGAGCCGAAGGAAGATGCCGGCGGTGAGAAGGCCGAGCGTCATCGCGGGCAGCACCGCGTGCGACAGGACGTCCCACACGTACTCGCCGTTGCCGCTGCGGATCGCGTCGATGAGGTAGATGCCGGTCCCGCCGTCGCGGCCGAGCGCGAGCTCGGTACGCACGCCGGCCCGGCCCGAGACGGGGAACCAGCCGAGCCAGACGGAGAACACGAGCTTGGCGACCAGGCCCGCGAAGAAGACGGGCGTCGCGTAGAAGAAGATGGCGCTCACGCGCAGCGCCGCGTCGGGCCAACGGTCGCGGTTGGCGGCGGCGATGAGGCCGAACGGGATGCCGATGAGGAACGCGACGACGAGCGAGTACGTCACGAGCTCGAGCGTGGCCGCGCCGTACTCCGCGAGCACGGACGTGACCGGCTGGTTGTCGGTGATGGTGTTGCCGAAGTCCAGGGTGAGGATCTGGCCGAGGTACTCGAGGTACTGGACGATCAGCGGACGGTCGTAGCCGGCCTCGTGGATCCGCTCGGCGAGCTGATCGGCCGGGAGCCTCCCGCCCAGCGCGGCGGTGATCGGATCCCCGGTGAGCCGGATCAGGAAGAAGACGAGCGTCACGAGGATCAGCACCGTCGGGATCATGAGCAGGAGCCGCACCAGGACGTAGCGTCCGAATCCGCCGCCACGGGCGGCCTTGGGTGCGAGTGCGGGCGGCGGCTCGGAGACCGCGTCCGCGGCGACGTCAGTCGTCGTCGACATGGGGTACCTCACTTTTCCGGGAGCGCGCTCCCGGGATGGAACGGACAGGCCGATGGGGCAGCCGGCTGTCCGGCTGCCCCATCGGCGCGATGCCCTACTTCGTCAGAGGAGCGAAGCGGAACTTGAACGACGCGTCGAGGGTGACGCCCGAGACGTCGGCGCCCGCGACCGCGACCTGCGCGCCCTGCAGCAGCGGCAGGGTCGAGAGGTCGCCCGCGACGGTGTCCTGGATCTCCTCGATGAGCGAGGTGCGCTCGGCGGGGTCCGTGGTGACGGCCTGCGCGAGGATCATCTCGTCCACGTCGGGGTTCGAGTAGTGGTTGCCCAGGAAGTTCTCCGTGAGGAAGAACGGCGTGAGGTAGTTGTCCGCGTCCGAGTAGTCCGGGAACCAGCCGAGCTGGTAGGCCGGGTAGACGTCGGCGGTGCGGTCCTCGGAGTACTGGACCCACTCGGTCGACTTGAGGTCGACCTCGAACAGGCCCGTGGCCTCGAGCTGCGACTTGACCAGGGCGTACTCGTCGCCGGAGGACGGGCCGTAGTGGTCGGGGTTGTACTGCAGGCTCAGCTTGACCGGCGTCTCCACGCCGGCATCGGCGAGGGTCTGGGCCGCCTTGTCGGCGTCCGGCGCGCCCGCGCCGTCGCCGTAGAGCTCCTTGAGCGACTCGGTCGCGCCCGCGAAGCCCTCGGGGACGTACGAGTAGAGCGGCGTGTAGGTGCCCTTGTAGACCTGCTCCGAGATCGCGTCGCGGTCGACCAGGTCGGCCACGGCCTGACGGACCGCGAGAGCCTTGGCCTCATCGGCCTCGGGGGTCGCCGCGCCGTAGGGCTGCGTGTCGAAGTTGAACACGATGTAGCGGATCTCACCGCCGGGGCCGTTGACGACCTGCACCGCGTCGTTGCCCGAGAGGTCCTCGACGTCGGTCGCCGAGAGCGAGCGGTACGCCACGTCGATGTCGCCCTCCTGGACGGCGAGCTTGAGGTTCGACGACTCGGCGAAGTAGCTGAGGATCACGCCGCCGTTGACCGGGGCTGCGAGCAGGCCCTGGTAGGACTCGTTGGGCGTGAACTCGACGGTCTTGTTGAAGTCCCACGAGGTGATCGTGTACGGGCCGGCGAAGGCGTTGCCCGCGACGATCTCCTCGTCGGGCGTGATCGCGTCGGCCGCGAAGACCTCCTCGTCGACGATCGCGCCGGGGAAGCTCGTGAGGATGAACGGGAAGACCTGGTCGTCCGCCGTCTTGAGGTGGAACACCACGGTCGTCTCGTCGGGCGTCTCGACGCTGTCGAGGTTGTAGAGCAGGCTCGACGCGCCGTTCGGGTCCGCGATCGCGAGGTTGCGGTCGAAGGAGAACTTCACGTCCGAGGAGGTGAGCGCGTTGCCGTTCGCCCAGGTGAGGCCCTCGGGGAGCGTGACCGTGTACTCGGTCGGCGACGTGAACTCGGCGGTCTCGGCGAGGTCGGGGACCACGTCGGTGCTGTTGTAGTCCGTGTTGACCAGGTACGGGAAGACCTGGGTCTGGACCGCGAGCGAGCCGTTGTCGTACGAGCCGGCCGGGTCGAGCGTGGTGACCTTGTCGGTGGTGCCGACGATGAGCGCCTCGCTGGTCGAGCCGCCGTCGGCGGGCTCGCCGCTGGTGTCCGTGTCGGAGTCGCCGCCGGAGCAGGCGGCGAGCGTCAGCGCCGTGACGGCGATGCCGGAGACCACGGCAGCGCGGCGCAGGTGGGACGGGTTCCGCATGGGTGTTGCCCTCCTTGTGCAGGTGTCGACCGGCGACTGAGCGCGCAGCGGTCGTGGCAAAGGATCCTGGCACGGCGCCTGGGCCGGATCGCGGACGGGAGGCGATGTTTTACATTCCTGAAACTTTCGGCGCGGAGCGTCCCGTACGGCGTGACCGAATCGTTACGGTCACCGTCCACGATGCGGACGTACCGTGGTCCGGTCAGGAGGTCACGATGCGCCTGTCCCCGTCTCGCCCCGTGACCGCGATCGCGGTCCTCACGCTCGTCGGAGCGCTGTCCGCGTGCGGCGGCGACGCCGACGCCCCCTCCGTCTCATCCCCTGAGACGAACGCCACGGTGGTCGACGTCTCCGCGACGGAGTACGCCTTCGCGGCAAGCGCGACCGATGTGCCGGCGGGGCCGGTCGAGCTCGTGCTCACGAACGACGGCGCCATGGGTCACGACCTCGTGCTCGAGGGCGACCCTGGCGGCGCGACGGCCGTGATCGAGCCCGGCGAGACCGACTCGTTCGAGGTCACGCTCGAGCCGGGGACCTACACCTTGTACTGCTCGGTGGGCGACCACCGGACCCGCGGGATGGAGATCGAGATCACCGCCTCGTAGCCGCCCCCTGGGAGCGATCCCACGGCGCCGCGAGGGGCGCCGCGACATGCGTGGAAAAAACGTTGCGATCCTCGTTGCCGTGACCATGGTCAGGCCCTACACTGAACCATGCGACGGGCCTGAGAACGGCCCAGATCGCTGAAGACGTCCCCGGGAGGGACGGCCGCGGTGCCCCCCAGCGCAGCCGACCTCCCGGGGCACCTTCGTCTTCGGGCCCTTCACTGCGCGGCATCGTCGCCGGGACCGCTCCGCTCAGCGGCCGTCGCCCTCGACGCCTCGCTCGGCCTCCGCCGCCTCCGCGTCGCCGTCATCGCCCGCGTCGCGCATCCATACGAGGTCCTCGTCGGCCGCGGCGAGCGCGCGAGGCCGCGCGGGCGGGTCGCGCCGCTCGAGCCAGAGATCGTGCCAGCGCTCCGCGCCCACGACCACGCCGAGCACCGCGAGCGCGACGCACAGGCCGGCGATGACGTCCGTGAGGAAGTGGTAGCCGAGGTACAGGCGGGCCGCACCGACCGCGGCGATGATGGCCGCGGACGCGAGCACCCAGCCCGTGAGCGCCCACGACGCCTCGGCATCCTCATGCCAGAGCAGGTAGCCCACCACCAGGACCAGCGTCGTCGCGCCGACCGTGTGGCCCGAGGGGAACGAGCCGGAGGACTCGCCCCCCGGCACCACCATGAGGACGTCCGCCGGCCTGTCCCTCCCGACCACGGCCTTGAGCACCACCGTGAGCGCCGTGGACATCACCATCGCGACCACCAGCAGCACGGGCTCCCACCACGAGCGCGACACGCGCCACCACACCAGCGCGATCAGCGCGACCACCACGGGCAGCACCGCGGGCCCGCCCACGAACGACACCACGGAGAAGAAGGTCTCGAGCCCGGGCGAGCGTTGGTCCGCGAGGAGCTCGAGCAGCGGCTGGTCGACGCGCGCAAGTTCCTCGTTCTCGCGCACCCAGTCGAGGAGCCCGACGAATCCCGCCACGCCCGCGGCCGTGAGCACCGCCGCGGGCCACAGCGCGAGCACCGCGTCGGAGGCACGCATGCGTCGAGTCATGCGGCCCACCCTAGGCATCGCGCGGGGCCGGCCCGGGACGCACGCGCCGCCGCGCGCGCATGCGCCTTCGGACCGGGGACGATGCGCTCAGGCCGCCGCGCGCTCGCGCGCGACCATCGCCTCCTCGAGCGTCGCGGGCACCGCCTCGAGCTCGGCCTCGAGGCCTCCGAGCGCAGCGCGCACACGCTCCGCCGAGGCGTCGACCGCGCGCACATGGGTGCCCGAGAGCATGACCAGGACCCCCGCATCGTCGAGCGCGGCGAAGGCGTCCTGCCACCGCTCGGTGCGCACCGCGAGCGCAGTGGTGCCGCCGACGATGTCCGCGAGCTGCCCGGACGCCACCGCGACCCCCTGCGACATCAGCACGAGCCTGTCGCACTGCTCGGCCTCCTGCATGTAGTGCGTGGTGACGAGCACGCCCGCGCCGGCGTCGGCGCTCTCGTGGATGGTGTCCCACAGCCGTGCGCGGGACAGCGGGTCCACGCCCGACGTGGGCTCGTCGAGCACGAGCAGCTCGGGCCCGTGGCCCAGCGCCGCGGCGAAGGCGAGCTGGCGCTGACGCCCGAGGCCGATGCCCCCGACGAGGCTCTCGCGCGAGGTCGCGAGGGCCTCCGGCACCGCAGTCGCGCGCGAGCCGAACGCCTCGTCGACGAATGCGAGGTTCTCCTCGACCGTGAGGTCGTCCCACAGCCCCAGCCCCTGCGGCACGTAGCCGAGGCGCGCGCGACCCTCGCGATCGGGGGCCCGCCCCATGAGCTCGAGCCGGCCGTCGGTGGGCGGCAGCAGGCCCAGGATCATGCGGATCAGCGTGGTCTTGCCGGCGCCGTTCGCGCCGAGCAGGCCGACGATCTCTCCGGGCTCGACCGTGAGCGATACCTGGTCGACGGCGGTGAAGTCCCCGAAGCGACGCGTGACGTCCGTCGCGCGGATGAGCAGTTCGGCCATGGCTCAGGCCCCCTTCGCGATGGCCGCGGCGACCACGGCGTCCTCGATGTCGGCCACTCGCGCGGTGCCGTGCGGCGGCTCGTCGGGCGACCAGACGCGGTAGCGCCGGCCCCGTCTCCACGTGCGGCCGGGATCGCCGGGCTCCGCGGACTCGACCACGTGGCCGGGGACGCTCGCGAGCACCTGCGCCGGCGCCCCCTCGAGCAGGATCTCGCCCGCGTCGAGCACCATCACGCGATGGGCACGCTCGGCCTCGTCGAGGTACGTGGTGGCCATCACCACGGCCGCGCCTTGCGACGCGGCGAGCGACACCATGCGCCACAGGTCGACGCGGCTGACCGGGTCGACGCCCGTGGACGGCTCGTCGAGGATCAGCAGGTCGGGCCGGTGCAGCATCGCGAGCGAGAACGCGAGCTTCTGCCGCATGCCGCCCGAGAGGTTGCGCGCGAGGCGCGACGTCGCATGCTCGAGGCCGGCGCCGGCGAGCAGCGCGGCGCGGCGCTCGCGCAGCGTCTCGCCGGACAGCCCGTGGGCCGCGGCGACGAACGCGATGTTCTCGTCGACCGAGAGGTCGCGCCACACGCCGGCGGCGGTGGGCATGAAGCCGATGCGCTCGAGCGCCGGGGCGGCCACGTCCCCCGAGGTCGGGGCGATCGCGCCCGCGAGCGCGCGCAGCAACGTGGTCTTGCCCGCACCGTCGCCGCCCACGACCGCGACGATCTCGCCGGGCTCGACGGTGAGGGTGACGTCGGCGAGGGCCGCGCGTCCGCCCCGTTCGACCGTGAGCCCGTGGGCTCCCCACGCGGGCATCAGGCGGCCTTCGCCTTCGCCCGGTGGTGCGCGCTCGGCGCGAGATCGCGCCGGAACCGCAGGACCGCGGCGGAGAACACCAGGAGAGCCATCCCCGTGAGGACCGCGAAGGGGATCCACAGGGCGCTGATGCCGGCGCCGCGCAGGAAGATCCCCTGCGCGATCTCGACGAAGTACGTGAGGGGCAGGCAGCGCCCGATCGCCGCGATCGCGGTCGGCATCGCGTCGAGCGGGAAGATGAAGCCCGACAGCAGGATCTGCGGGAGCAGCAGCATGATCGCGAGCTGGATCGCCTGAGCCTGGGTCTGCGAGACCGTCGAGATCAGCACACCGATGCCCAGCACCACGAAGAGGAAGATCCCGGCGCCCACCGCGAAGAGCCAGGGGTTGCCCTCGAACGGCACATCGAAGATCCATACGCCGAGGAACGTCACGACGAGCATGTCGAAGGACGCGAGCAGGAAGTACGGGGCGATCTTGCCGATGATGACGTCGGCCGGCTTGAGCGGCATCACCGCGAGCTGCTCGAGCGTGCCCGACTGGCGCTCCTTCACCAGCCCGATCGACGTGATGATGGTGCCGATGAAGGTCAGGATGAGGCCGATCAGCGCGGGCACCATGACCCACGAGGTCTCCAGGTCGGGATTGAAGAGGATGTCGACCTGCACCTGATCGCCCATGCGGGCGAAGGCGACGGAGGCGCTCTGCGCCGTGAAGAGGCTCGCGCCGTCGACGTACGCCGTCGGGGGCTGCGTGGTGGTGTCGATCACCACCTCGGTCTCGTTGTCGCGCATCCAGGCGAGCGCGTCGTTGGTGGTCGCGTCCGCGTCCACCTCACCGATCTCGAACAGGTCGGGGGCGTTCGCCACCACCTGCTCCGCGCCGGGGCCGATGACGCGCGTGGGGATCGTGTCGACGGTGAAGTTCGCGGCGTAGCCGAAGATCGTGAGCAGCACGATCGGCAGCACGATGAGCATCGCCATCGTCCGCCTGTCGCGGCGCAGCTCGCGGAACTCCTTGAGGATCATCGCCTTCATGGCACTTCCTTCCCGACCACCCGCGGCCGATTTCTCCACTTGAGGAAACCGTAGCACGGAAAGGCATCTTCGCCCCTCCGACCCAGCATGGCGGGCGCACTCGCGCGGCGCGAGAGGATGAGGCCATGCAGATCGCCCTCGCCGACCCCGGCAGCCCGGACATCACCGCGCTCCTGACGGAGCACCTCGCCGACATGCACGCGACCTCGCCCGCCTGCTCGGTGCACGCGCTCGACGTCGACCGGCTGCGCGCGCCGCACGTGAGGTTCGTCGCGGCGCGCGACGGGGACGGCGCCTTGCTCGGGGTGGGCGCGATCGCGGTGATCGAGCCGGTGCACGGCGAGATCAAGTCGATGCGGACCGCCGGCGATCAGCGCGGCCGCGGCGTCGCGACCGCGGTGCTCGACCACCTCATGGGCGTGGGTCGCGACCTGAGGCTCGTCCGCGTGAGCCTCGAGACGGGGACGTCCGAGCCCTTCCACGCCGCGCATCGTCTGTACGAGCGCGCAGGCTTCACCGAGTGCGGGCCGTTCGCCGGCTACGCCCTCGACCCGTTCTCGCGCTTCTACACCCGGGAGCTCTGACCCCTCCCGCTGCGGCTCCGCCACACGCGGCCCCCGGATAGGCGCGGACTCCAGGGCCGCACGCCGCAACACGCCGGCGACACGCCGGGACCCGTGTGGCGGAGCCGCTGATCGGTGTGGCGGAGCCGCGGCGGGTCAGCCCTTGAGATCACGCCGCACGTAGCCCGCGACGCCCGCCGCGAACAGAGCCGCCGCCGCGCCGAACAGCACCACCGGCTGGTACCAGTAGAGGCCATTGTCGAGCGGGAACTCCCACGTGTAGTAGTAGTACGGCGACAGGTGCGCGATCGGGACGAGCGCATCGTTCACGGCGGCGAACGCCGTGAGCGCCCAGCCCACCACCGCGACCCCCGTGCCCACGCCCACCGCCACCTTGGGCTGCCCGGTGAGCGCGCCGCCCAGGAACGCCGCGGCCCCGAACACGGCGCCGAGGCCCCACACGAGCACGCCGGTCGCGAGGATGTGCAGGTACGAGATCCCGAGCCCGCCGACCCAGTTGCCGAGCGCGATCCCGGCCACCGTCGCGAGCGCGTTCACCGCTGCGACAGCGAGCACGGCAAGCGCGCGGCGCCACGCCACGGCGGCGCGGGACAGCGGTGAGCCGAGCAGCACGGAGATGGTCCGCGCCCGCTCCTCGCCCGCGAGCGCCGCGCCCGCGGCGATCGCGGCAACCGCGACCGCCACCGGCACCGTGATCGACAGCATCTCGCCGTGGTACCAGCCCTCGGGACGCGAGTAGTCCGCGAATCCCACCATCGCCATGATGTTGTCGGGGAAGGCGTCGGCGAACTCGCCGACGAAGTCGGAGACGAGGTTGAACATCGGGCCCATCAGAGCCGTCATGAGGAAGATGCCGCCCCCGGCGATGGTGAGGATGGCACGGCTCTCGCTGAGGGCCTTGCCCACGATGCCTCGCGTGCTCGAACGGCCCCGCAGCAGCTCGAGCATGCGCGCCAGCCGCTCGTCCTCCTGGAAGCGCGCCAGGAGCGGCACCGTCGTCGCGCCCGAGACGAGGTCGCGTCGCACGTAGGCCGCCCACCCCACCACGACCAGGGCCGCCGTGATCGCGAGGAGCACCAGCACCTGCGTCCAGTCGACGCCGTCGACCAGCGGGGAGGCTGCGTTGATGTAGTACCAGGGGAAGATCTTCGCCCAGTCCTCGCCGCCGTCGATCATGGGCAGCAGGCCCGCGCCGAAGAACGAGACCACCAGGAACGCGGTGCCGACCCCGGAGGCGAGCCGTTGGTGCCCTGTCGCGGCGCCGAGCGCGAAGGCGACCGCGCCGTAGAGCAGCGCGACCGCGGTGACGTGCACCGTGGCCGCGCCGATGTTGACGTCTGCCGCGGACTCCCCGAACGCGAGGATCGACACGAGGTAGCCGGCCCACGCGAGCACGTTCACCACCAGCGCGATCGTGAGCGCGGCGAGGCCCTTCGAGGCGAGCAGGCGCGACCGGGAGCGAGGAGCGGTGGTGAGCACGTTCATCGTGCCGTCGTTCTCCTCGCCCGCGAGCGCCGCCGCACCCATGGAGACCGCGATCCCCGCCACCACGAACGGGCCGATGAAGTTGAACATCATGCTGAGCATGAGGCCCGCGACGCCCGCGTCGCCGTTGATGCCGATGAGGTCCGTGTAGAAGGCCGGCATGTCGTCGAAGAACGACACCGAGTCGTCGCCGAGGCCCGCGTACGCCCACATGCCGAAGACCGCGACGAACCAGAGGGAGGAGGCGCCGATGAGCGCCGAGGCCGCGCGATCGCGGATCGACTTGAGGTACAGGGTGCGCAGCATCACGCACGCTCCCCGGCGGCCGCGGCGGCGGGCACGTCCTCGGCGTCACCCTCGGCCTCGCTGACCTCGTCGCGGTAGAACTCGAGGAAGATCTCGTCGAGGTCGACGCTCGCGGACGACAGCGAGAGCACGTCATGAGCGGTGGCGACCTTGAGCAACGGGGCCATCGAGCCCTCGTACTGCGCGGTCACCGTGTCGCCCTCGGCGCTCACGCTGTGCACGCCCTCGACGCCGTCGAACGCGTCGACCGCGACCGGGTGCGCGAACTCGAGCGTCACGCGGCGCAGCGCCTTGTCCTTGAGCTCGTCCATGCGCTCGACCGCGATGAGGTGCCCGCGGCGGATGAAGCCGACGCGGTCGGCGACCCGCTCGACCTCGGACAGCGTGTGGCTGGAGAGGAAGACCGTGCGCCCCTCTGCCACCTGCTCGCGCATGAGCGTGTGGAACTCGAGCTGCACCAGCGGGTCGAGGCCCGTGATCGGCTCGTCGAGGATCACCACCTCGGGGCGGTTCATGAAGGCCTGGATGAGCCCGACCTTCTGGCGGTTGCCGGACGAGAGCTCGCCCACCTTCTTGCCCAGGTCGGCGTCGAGGCGGTCGGCCAGCGCATCGACCCACGTCCAGTCGACGCCTCCGCGCAGGTTCGCGAGGAACTCGAGCGTCTCGCGCCCCGTGAGGTTCGGGTAGAGCGCGAGGTCGGAGGGCAGGAAGCCCAGGTGGCGGCGGATCTCGACGGCGTCCTTGCGCGAGTCGAGCCCGACGATGCGGCACTCGCCCTCCGAGGGCCGGATGAGGTCGAGCAGGCATCGGATGGTCGTCGACTTGCCCGCACCGTTGGGCCCGAGGAAGCCGAAGATCTCCCCGGGGCCGATCTGCAGGGACACGTCCTGCACCGCGGTGAAGTCGCCGAAGCGCTTGGTGAGACCCACGGTCTCGATGGCGGGGGTGGTGGTCATGCTGGTCCCTTCTCGAGCTCTGCCGTCATGCGCTCCATGAGCGGCGGCCATTCGCGTGCGAAGAAGTCGGCGAGGTCGCCGAGCTCCGTGACCCGTTCGGGTCTGTCCCGGGGAAGCACGCCGTCGCCGGCGCGCGCGAGGTCGCCGAGGGCGCGGATGCGCTCGAGCTCGGAGGCCATGACCGCGTACCAGGCCCCCGAACGGAGCCGGTAGCGCTGCGTGCGGTCGCCACGCACCCGCACCTGCTCGACCATCCCGAGCTGCACATGCGCGCGCAGCTGCGTCGAGACCGTGCCGGCGCTCAGCCCGAGGTCCTCGGCGATCTGGGCCTGGGTCTGCTCGGCGGGTTCGCAGATCATGAGCCACCCGAGGATCTCGGCCCACGCGCGCGCGGAGCCGAACATCGTGAAGAAGGTCGCGACCCTGTCCACGTACGCGTGCTGCGCATCGTCCATCGGCATGTTTTCAGTATTGCCTGAAACAACTGAAGGGTGCAAGCGGCGGCGCCCGCCCGAGCCGCGCCCGGCGCCTCCGGACCCGGGACCGCGGACGGGTGACGCAGGCGGGGCTCCCGTGGAACGATGGGCCACATGTCCGAGAGCCTCGACGTCAACGCCTCCACGCCCGCTCCCGCGCCGCTGGCCGACGCGCCTGCGCTCGACTCCGAGGAGACGTACCCCGTCCCCACCGTCGAGTTCGAGGAGGACGAGTCGCCGTCCGCGCTGCCGGACGAGCGCTACCTGGACCGCGAGCTGTCGTGGCTCGCCTTCAACGAGCGCGTGCTCGAGATGGCCGAGGACCCGCAGACGCCCCTGCTCGAGCGCGCGCGCTTCCTCGCGATCTTCGCCTCCAACCTCGACGAGTTCTTCATGGTGCGGGTCGCCGGGCTCAAGCGCCGCATCGCCGCCGGCTTCGCGGTGCCGTCCGCCACGGGCATGAGCGCGAGCCGCCAGATCGACGCGATCATCGAGCGCGCGCACGAGCTCATGGACCGCCACGCCGAGACGTTCGAGGACCAGGTGCGCCCCGCGCTCGCGAACGAGGGCATCCAGCTGGTGCGGCAGGAGGACCTCGGCGACGCCGAGCGCGAGCGCCTGCGCAAGCTGTTCCGCGCCGACATCTTCCCCGTGCTCACGCCGCTCGCGGTCGACCCCGCGCACCCCTTCCCGTACATCTCGGGGCTGTCGCTCAACATCGCCGTCGAGATCGTCGACCCCGAGACCGGCAAGGACTACTTCGCGCGCGTCAAGGTGCCCGAGACGCTGCCGCGGTTCCTCTCGGTCGACGCCGCGGGCCACGTGGGCCAGGTGACCGACGCGGCGTCGCTGTCCGACGAGCCGCGCAGCTTCGTCCCGCTCGAGGACGTCATCGGGGCACACCTCGACTACCTGTTCCCCGGCATGAAGGTCGCGGCGCACTACACGTTCCGCGTCACCCGCAACGAGGACGTCGAGGTCGAGGAGGACGATGCCGAGAACCTCCTCAAGGCCATGGAGAAGGAGCTGCTGCGCCGGCGCTTCGGCCCCGCGGTCCGCCTCGAGGTGGCCGACGACCTCCCGCCCAAGATCCGCGAGCTGCTGGTGCGCGAGCTCGGCATCACCGAGAACGACGTGTTCCACCTGCCCGCGCCGCTCGACCTCACGGGCCTCAACCTCATCGCGGACCTCGACCGGCCCTCGCTCCAGTTCGAGTCCTTCCGGCCCACCACGCACCACCGGTTGGCCCCCGTCGAGACCGCCGACGAGCAGAACGTCTTCGACGCGATCACGCGCGGGGACGTGCTGCTGCACCACCCCTACGACTCCTTCTCGACGTCGGTGCAGGCCTTCCTCGCGCAGGCGGCCGCTGATCCGAAGGTGCTCGCGATCAAGCAGACGCTGTACCGCACCTCGGGCGACTCGCCCATCGTCGACGCGCTCATCGAGGCAGCGCACGCGGGCAAGCAGGTGCTCGCGCTGGTCGAGATCAAGGCGCGCTTCGACGAGCGGCGCAACATCTCGTGGGCGCGCAAGCTCGAGCAGGCCGGGGTGCACGTGGTCTACGGCCTGGTCGGGCTCAAGACGCACTGCAAGCTGTCGCTCGTGGTGCGCCAGGAGGAGGACGGCCTCCAGCGCTACAGCCACATCGGCACCGGCAACTACCACCCGAAGACGGCACGCCTCTACGAGGACTACGGCCTGCTCACCAAGAACCCCGAGGTGGGGGCGGACCTCACCAAGCTCTTCAACCAGCTCTCGGGCTACGCGCCCAAGTCGCGCTTCCGCCGGCTCATCGTCGCCCCGATCGGCGTGCGCGCCGGCCTCATCGAGCGCATCGAGCGCGAGGCCAGGAACGCCGCCGAGGGCAAGGAGGCGTGGGTCAAGATCAAGGTCAACTCGATCGTCGACGAGAAGACGATCGACGCCCTCTACCGCGCCTCGAACGCGGGCGTGAAGGTCGACGTCAACGTGCGCGGCATCTGCGCGGTGCGACCCGGGGTGCCCGGCTTCTCCGAGAACATCCGGGTCCGCTCGATCCTGGGCCGGTTCCTCGAGCACTCGCGCATCTACGCCTTCGCGAACGACGGCGACCCCGAGGTGTTCATCGGCTCGGCCGACCTCATGCACCGCAACCTCGACCGCCGCATCGAGGCGCTCATCACCGTGACGGACGAGCTGCAGGTGGCGAGCCTCATCGAGAACATCGACATGGCGATGAGCAGGCAGGTTGCGGGCTGGGAGCTGCACGAGGACGGCACGTGGAGCCACACCGTCACCGACGGCGAGGGCAACCGGCTCAAGGACCTCCAGGGCACGTACATCCGCCGGCAGCCCAAGCGGAGGGCCAAGGGGAAGTGAACCACTACCCCGAGGGCACCGTCGTGGCCGCCGGTGCGCTCGTGTGGCGCATCCGGGACGGCGAGCTGCAGGTGCTCGCGGTGCACCGGCCTCGCTACAACGACTGGTCGTGGCCCAAGGGGAAGCTCGATCCCGGCGAGTCGCTGCCCGAGTGCGCGGTCCGCGAGGTGGCCGAGGAGACGGGCAAGCAGGTGGTGCTGGGCCAGCCGCTTCCAACGCTGCGCTACCCGATCGCGGCCGGCAAGCAGAAGGTGGTGAAGTACTGGGCCGCCGAGCTCATGTCCTCCGGCGCCGCCGCGGTCCGCGCGCGCCCGAGGTTCAAGGACGCGTCCAAGAACGAGATCGACCAGATGCGCTGGCTCACCGTCGAGCAGGCGCACGCCCTCATCACGTTCCCCGACGATCTCCGACCGCTCGACGCGCTGGTCGACGCCTACGCCGCAGGACGGCTCGACACCAGGCCCTTCATGCTGGTGAGGCACGCGCGCGCCAAGCGGCGCAAGGCATGGAAGCTCGCCGACGCGAAGCGGCCGCTCAGCAAGTCCGGCAAGGAGCGCGCGCAGGCGCTGGTGCCGCTCATCGCATCGTTCGGGATCTCGAAGATCGAGTCGTCGCCCGCGCGCCGCTGCGTCGACACCGTGACGCCGTACGCCGACGCGATCGGCTCGGACATCCACGTCCACGAGGCCCTCACCGAGCCCCGCCACGCGCATCGTCCGCTCGAGACGGCGACCGTGTTCGGCAAGCTCCTGCGCAAGCGCTCACCGCGGGTCGTCTGCGTCCACCGGCCCACGCTGCCGACCATCATCGAGATGCTCCGCGCGGCCGTGCGGCCGTACACGCGCGGCGCGCTGCCGCGCTCGAACCCCTACCTGCCCGCCGGCGGCGTGCTGGTCGCGCACGTCGCGGACTGGGAGTCCGGGCCCGTGGTGGTGGCGGTCGAGACGCACCTGCTGCGCGTGCACGTCTGATCTCCGCGACTCGACCCACCGGGGACACACGCGTGTCCCGGTCCGGAATGGGGAGCTGACGGTCGCTTTCTCGCCCGGGTCGCGCCCCATGGGGCGCTGAGCGTCGCTCCGGGCATGAGACGACGCCGGACCGGGAGCGCCAGTCGGCGCGAAGGCCGCTCGAAGCGGCTGGATTTGGAGCCCGGGGCTACCGCGGTCCGACGTCACCCCCACCATACGCCCGCCCGGAGGCGATGCGACGCCATCCCCAGGACTTCAAGCGTTCCGCGAACATCACGACCGCGGCCGGAGCTCGACTGCGCACGCGGATGCCCCATGGGAGCCCATCAGGCCGCAGAAACGACCGTGAACGCCCATCTCGACAGGAGGCGCGTCGGGTCAGTCCAAGCGGCCCTCGCGCCACATGGCGGCGCAGCGCTCGAGGTCCTCGCCCGTACGCAGCAGCTGGGCCGCGCGCATGGTGGTGCGGTGGGCGCGCGCATCGGCGTGGCCCTCGTCGGACTCGGCCTCGAAGGCCGCGCCGGTGGCAACCACGCGGCAGAACGCCCCGGCGCGCTCGAGCGCGACGGCGAGGTCGCCCGCGAACACCCCGGACAGGACGGCATCCGCGAGCGTGCGGACCTCGTCGGGCCCGGGCGGGTCCTCGACGCCGGCGATCGCGTGACGCACATGCGCGGCGTGGACGCCCTGGTGGTACGAGCGCGCGACCGACGTCGCGTCGTGCTTGACCCACTCGCGGATCATGTAGATCCGCCACAGCGCGCCGGGCAGGGTGTGCTCCCCCGCCTTCGACCACATCATCGCGACGGTGTCGATGCCCTCCTCGTCGACCAGGCGCACCAGCCGCTCGACCAGCTGGGGGTCCTTCGACTCGCGCGCCTGCGACACGATCGCGAGCGCAGTCTCATGCGCGATGAGGCCGCGGTCCGCGGGATCGATGTCGCCCTCGATCTGGTCCGCCAGCTCCATGTCGAGCATGGCAGGGCGGCGGTAGCGGTGCTCCACCACTAGGCGGGCTCGCCCTCGGACTGGTCGAAGGTCAGCGAGACCGAGTTGATGCAGAAGCGCTCGCCCGTGGGCGTCTGCGGGGCATCGGGGAACACGTGGCCCAGGTGCGAGTCGCACGCGGCGCAGCGCACCTCGGTGCGGACCATGCCGTGCGAGAGGTCCTCGTGCAGCGTGACGGCGCCCTCTTCGGCATCGTAGAAGCTGGGCCACCCGCAGTGCGAGTCGAACTTGGTGCCCGAGGGGAACAGCTGCGCCCCGCAGGCGCGGCAACGGAAGACGCCGTCGCGCTTCTCGTCGATCAGCTCGCCGGTCCACGGGCGCTCGGTGGCGGCCTCGCGCAGCACCTGGAACTCGACATCGGTCAGCTGGGCACGCCACTCGGCGTCGGTCTTCACGATCTTGTTGGGGCTCATGGTGGGCTCCTTCCCCGGCAAGCCTACGCGCGCGGTGCGCTCCCGAATCGCGCGCCGAGCCCGTCTCTTGGGGCCTGTACAGATCAAGACGCGAGGCGCCCGACCTCCGAGGGGGGGAGGAGGTCGGACGCCACGCGTTCTCACCTGGGTGTCCCATGCGACTCACGCCGTGGTGGGTACACCCATACAGACGACCAACTGCCGATATTTGTTCCCGTCCCTCCTCAACTTGTGGCACGGTCCCCGCAGACGCGGATTATCGACATGCTGTGAGCGCACATATCCGCAGACCCTTCCCATCCCGAGGAAGGCGCGTAGATTCGGGACGAGGGCCGCCGGGACGGACCGGCGGACGCGAACCGTTGGAGGGTGCCATGCCTGTCTCGATCGGACTTCCCATCGTCTCCTCGTGCTCCGTGGAGACGTGCGGCTACAACCACGACGGCTGCCACGCCGGCGCGATCTCGGTCGGAGCCCACGCCGCGTGCAACACGTTCGTCGACTCGTCCCACAAGGGCGGCGCGGACGCCACCGCGGCCGTGGGAGCGTGCTCGCTCGAGGAGTGCCAGCACAACGACAACCTCATGTGCACCGCGGACTCGATCGCGGTGGGCGGCAGCACCGACGTCGCCGACTGCCTCACCTTCGCGGCGCGCGTGTAGCCGCACCGCGCATCGTCCACCGCGACCCCGGCCCCGTGCCGGGGTCGCGGTGCGTCCGGACCTGTCCGGGACATCCGCCCGGCACCGCGGCGTGCCACACTCGCTCGGGTGAGCACTCGCGAGCGGACCTTCCTGCGCATCGGCCCCCAGCAGTGGGCCGACACGTGGGCGGGCATCCGCGCCGTCGCGCCGCTGATGCCGGGCGCGGTGCTGTTCGGTCTCGCGTTCGGGGCGCTCGTGCGGGTCGCGGGGATCAACGCCTGGGTGGGCAACTACGCCTCGGTCACGGTGGTGGCCGGCGCGAGCCAGATCGCGATGGTCGAGCAGCTGCGCGCGGGCGCCCCGGCCGCGATCGCTGTGCTGACGGCGCTGGTGATCAACGCCCGGCTCGCCCTCTACTCCGCGGCCCTCGCGCCGGTGTTCTCCGCGTTCCCGCGCCGGTGGCGGCTGGGCCTCGCGCACGTGATGACGGACCAGTCCGCGGTGGTGTCGCTCCAGCACGCCGAGCGCTGGCCCGACCCGGTGCGCCGCCGGTGGTTCATCTGGGGCGCCTCGGGCCCGTTCGTGGCCGTGTGGGCGATGGGCACCGCCGCAGGGATCGCGCTCGGCCCCGTCATCCCGGACTCGTGGCAGATCGGGTTCATCGTGCCGCTCATGTTCCTCGCGGTGCTGGTGCCCGGCCTGCGGGACTCCCCCGCGCTGGTGGCCGTCGCCGTCTCCGTGGCGGTCGTGCTGCTGGGTCGCGACCTGCCCTACGGGCTCAACGTGCTCGGCGGGGCGCTCGCCGGGATCACGGCGGGCGCGATGGTCCCCCGCCGCGCGCGCACGGACGATGCGGCGGCGGAGCCCGCGGCCCGGCCCGCCCTCGAGGACGAGCAGGGGGCGTCGTGACGGCGTTCCTGGTGTTCACCGCCGCGGCCGTGGGCACGTACCTGATCCGCCTGTCGGGCGTCGCGCTGCTGGGCGGCGACCGTGAGCTGCCGCCGGGCGTGACGCGTGCGCTCGCCCTGGTGGGCCCGGCCGCGATGGCGGCGATCGTGGCCAACGCGCTCCTGCTCGACGGGACCGAATGGCGCGGCTTCGGGGCCTGGCACCTCGCCGCGGTGGTCGCAACGGGCGTCGCGCTCTGGAAGCGGTCCATGGGCGTGACCGTCGCGGCGGGCGTGGTCGCGTTCGGGGCGCTCCTGCTCGCGGGGCTCTAGCTCACGGCTCCGGATGGAGCGCCGCGTCCGGCTCGCCGACGCGCACCCCCGTGAAGGTCACCACGAGCCCCGCACGGGTGGGGGCGCAGCAGAAGGGCCCCGCCAGGACGGTCGCGTCAGGGTCGAGCGGAGCGACGCGGACCAGCCGCCACGGCTCGCCCTCGACGCGGGCGCGCACCGTCACCGCGTCACCGGACCGGGAGGCCCGCACGGTGACCTCGCGGCCCGCCCATTCCGGGACCGGGGCCACCGACCAGTCGGAGCGACCGTGCGTCACCACGGCGCCCACCTGCGCCACCCCGTCAGAGACCTCGACCCCGGCCTTGATCCAGGTCTCCGCGTCGACACGGAGCATGACGCCCGCCTGATCGAACTGCGCGTCGTAGTCCAGCACCCACGACACCTCGATCGCGGCCTCGGCGCCGAACGGCGCCACCAGGGCGTGGGCGTCGTCGTGGATGAACCCGTAGCTGGTGGTCCGCCACGCGTCGGAGCCCTCCCGCGCCTCCACCGTCAGCGCCGCGCCCTCGAGGCGTACGGCGACCGGTGCCGAGGTCCATGCCCCGGTCTCGAGCAGGTCAGCGAGCTCCATGGCGCCAGCGTAGGGCGGGCCGCGTCCGCGTCAGGCCGCCCGGCCGCGCCCCACGCGCGCGACGGCATCGCCAGCGCCGCACGCGGCGGCGTGGGCGACCGGATCCTCGAGCTGCGCGAGCCCGCCCGCGATGAGGCGCGCGACCACGTCCTGCGCGATCCGCTCGGCCAGCGGCGGCTCCGCGCCCATGCCCTGCGCGGCTCGCCTTGCGGCGGCGCGCATGCTCTCCAGAAGCTCCACGTCGATCATGCGCGTGAGATTAGCGCCGGGGTCTGACAACGACCCCGGCACCCTCGGTTCACGATGCGAAACGCAGGTTCTGCCAGGTCCACTGGAACATCTTCGGGTACCACCAGAAGGAGTAGATCCCGAAGGTGATCACGGTGAGGAAGAGCCACCAGATCCACTTGCCGAAGAGCTCGGCGGCGCTGCCCACGAACACGAGCTGGCGTCCATCGATGGTCGAGGACTTGGCCTTGTAGCGCTCGAGCAGGACCACCGCGTAGGGGGTGAGGATGCCGAATGTGAACACGATGATGAGGATGGCCAGCAGGTACGTTCCGACGAAGGCGCCGACGCGCGGCGTGAACACGAAGGAGCCGGGGCCCATGCCGAAGGGCGAGGCGGGTGCGCCGGGAGCGCCCGCGTAGGGCGCGCCACCGTACGGGGCGCCGGCGTACTGCTCGCCGGCGTACGGGGCGACGGGAGCCGCTGCATACGGGTCCGCGGCAGGCGCACCGGCGTACGGCTCGCCGTACGGTGCGGCGGCGTACGTGCCGTCCGGGTAGTGGCCGGGCTGCTGTGTCGTCATGGTCTCTCCTCAGCTCACGCGGGGACACCTGCCCCACGGCGGGGTACATCGTGGCAGGCCGCACCGACACCGCATGCCAGGCGCGGCGCGCGCGACCTAGGCTTGACCCCACGGCGATGCGAGGAGGACGGGATGCCCGAGCACCTGGTCGCCGCGAGCACCCTCGCTGATAGCGTCGCCGGATGATCCGCGACTCGGGACCGCCGCCCGCGCACCCCGCCATCTCGCCCGGGCTCGCGCGCGCGCTCGTGGACCGGCAGCTGCCGGGGCTCGCGCATCTCGAGATCGGCGAGCGCTTCGACGGCTGGGACATGGTGGTCTACCGGCTGGGCGAGGACCTGAGCCTGCGCCTGCCGCGCGTCGAGCAGGCGGTCGGGTCGCTCGCGCGCGAGACCCACCTGCTCGGCACCGTGGGGGCCACGTGGGACTTCCCGCACCCGCGCATCGTCGAGAGCGGCGTGGGACAGGACGGGTACCCGTGGCCGTGGGCCCTGGTCTCGTGGCTGCCCGGGCGGGCGGCCGATGCGACGCCGCTCGACGCATCGTCCGGCGCGGCGCTCGGGCGGGCCTTCGCGCAGGTGCATTCCCCCGCGGGCCCGGACGCGTGGTTCAACCCGGAGCAGTCGATCACCCTGTGCGAGCGCGCCGAGAACCTCGAGTGGGCGCTGCGGCGGCTCGCGAGCGCGGAGGGTCCCGGCGGTGAGCGGCTCGATCTGGGCGCCGTGGGCGATGTGTGGGACGAGGCCCTCGACGCCCCGGCGCCGCGCGACGTCGTGTGGTCGCACGCGGACCCGCACGGCTCGAACCTGCTGGGCGTCGACGGCGCCTTCGCGGGGATCATCGACTGGGGCAAGATGGCCGGCTGCGAGCGCGCCGTCGACCTGTCCTTCCTCTACACGGCGATGCCCGCCGCGGGTGTGGACGATGCGGTGGCGGCCTACCTCGACGCGACCGGGTGCGACGACCCGGGGCTCGAGGCGCGCATGCGCGGCATCGCGGTCGCCAAGTGCGCGTCCTGGGCCGTGCTGGATCGTCCGCTGAACGTCATGATGGCCTGGAGGGGTTTCTCCGAGCTGGGCGTGCTCGCCGCGTAGCCAGGCACGCTCACGTACGCTGGCGCGTTGACACCCCGACCGGACCAGGAGGAACGATGCTGACGCTGCGCTATGAGGAGGCCACGATGGCCCTCCCGATCGCGCTCATCGGCGGGGTGCTGGTGCTGGTCGCGTGGGGGCTCGGCGCGATCTTCGGGCATGGCCGGCGCACCGCGCTGTGGGCCGCGCTGCTCACGTGCCTCGCGGTGATCGGGTGGATCACCATCGGCCTCACGCTCGTGACGCACGATCCAGGGACCGGCGGCGTCAACCTCGACCCCGGTCAGGAGATCCGCCGCGCGCTCAACACGGGCGCGCGCGAGCCGTGGCTCAACCTGGTGGGCAACATCGTGCTCTTCATCCCGTTCGGCACGGTGGTGGCGCTCATGACGCGGCGCGGCATCGCGATGCGCGTGGTGACCGCGACGTTCCTGGGCGCGGCGCTGTCCGCCGCGATCGAGTCGACGCAGTACCTGCTGGGCCGCGTGGCCGATGTCGACGACATCATCCTCAACACCTCGGGCGCGTTCCTGGGCGCGCTGGCCGCCGGCGTGGTGCTCGCACTGGGGGGATCCGATGCGGGACGCAGACGCGACGCTGACTAACATGGGCGGCGGGCCTCTAGCTCAGTCGGTAGAGCAGCGGACTTTTAATCCGTAGGTCGTGGGTTCGAGCCCCACGGGGCCCACTCAGGAGGCCGGCGAGCGCGGCGTCATGTACCACTCGACGAACCTCGCGGCCCGGCCGTCCGGCGCGAACCACACCTCCCACAGGTTCGTATAGGTCTCGTGCCCCGGGTAGTCGACCGTGCCCTTGATAATCCCCAGCGACCCGTCCTCGATGAGGACCGCGAGGTCGGGCACGGGCACCCCCGGCTCGGGCTCCATCCACGCCTCGATGATCGCGTCGATGCCGCGCACCGGCTCCTCGTCGTTGGGGCGGTACCAGTACTCCGCGTCGTCGGTGAAGATCGCGCGGACATCCTCCGCTGCCTTGGTCTCCCACGCCTTGAGGTAGCCGTCCAGCCAGTCGCTCGCTCGGGTCATGCCTCGTTTCTACGCGCCCGCGCGACGATGCGCCACCACCGGCGGCTCCCGGCCACCGCATCGTCCCGCTAGCGGCGGGGACGCCGCGCACCTTAGGCTCCGGAACGCGAGCACAGACCACAGGGGGCAGCACGTGTACGAGACCCGATCTCTCACCGGTTCGGCGGATGCGCTCGCCGCGCACCTCGACAGCGCCATCCTCCGGGGAAGCACCTCGGCGTCGGTCGAGCACCAGGACGAGCTCAGCATCGGCGACGCGCGCATGCTCCTGCGCACCTACGAGCGCTACAGCATGACCGGCTCGAACCGCCTGACGCTGTCCGTGAGCATCCTCGCCGTCGGCGACCGCATGGAGGTCGCGCTCACCACCTCGGGGAGACGGCCTTCATGGAGAAGGGGCTCGCCGCGGTCGAGGACTTCGCGAGGCGCGCCGCGCGAACATAGGTGATCTCCCCGATCCGCGAGGCGCCGCGACGCGATGGACTCGGAGGGCACGATCACCCGGACGTGCACCTCACGAAAGGCACCGCCATGGCGCTCTACATGGATGTCCACCACCTCGACGGCCCGGTCGGGATCGACGATGTCGCGAAGGCCCACGCCGCCGACCTCGAGAAGCAGGACGGGCACGGGGTCCACTACCTCCGCTACTGGGTCGACGAGTCGGCCGGCAAGATCTTCTGCCTGGTCGACGCCCCGGATGCGGAGGCCGCGAACACCGTCCACCGCGAGGCGCACGGCCTGGTCGCCGACGAGATCCACCTGGTGGTGGAGGGGCTCTGAGCGGTTGACTGGGCAGATGCTCGTCGAACGCGACGCCCAGCTGAGCGGTCTGCGCGCGTCGTTGGACGATGCGCTGGCCGGCAGCGGCGTCCTCGCCTTCGTCTCGGGCGAGGCGGGCGCGGGGAAGTCGACGCTCATGCGCGCGTTCGCCGAGCAGTCCGCCCCGCGCTGCCGCGTACGGCTCGGCGGCGCCGACAACGTCACCACCGCCGATGCGCTCGCCGCCTTCCACGAGGCGGTGCCGGAGATCAGGCCGCGGCTCGAGTCTGAGGGGGACCGCGTCTCGCTCTTCACGGCGCTGCGCGCGGCGCTGGGATCCGAGCCGTCGCTCGTGATCCTCGAGGACCTCCATTGGGCCGACGAGGCGACGCTCGACGCGCTCCGCTACCTCGCGCGCCGGCTCGACGGCATCCCCGTGATGATCGCCGCGACCTACCGGCCCGACGACGTCTCCGCGCAGCACCCGCTCACCGAGCTGCTCGGGGACCTGGCGACGGCACCTCGCACCATGCGTGTCGAGGTGCCGTCGCTGACCCTCGCCGGCGTCGCGACGCTGGTCGCCGGCACCGACGCAGCGCTCGACCCCGTCGCGCTGCACCTGCGCACCGGCGGCAACGCCTTCTTCGTGAGCGAGCTGCTCGCGGCGGGGAGCATGGCCCTTCCCGCGAGCGTGAGCGATGCGGTCCTCGCGAGGTTCGCACGTCTTCCTGCGGCGGCCCAGGATGCGGCGTGCGCCGCGGCCACGCTCGGCTCGGCGGCGGATGCCGGCCTCATCGCGGCGGTCGCGGGGCGCGGCGTCGACGCCGTCGACCTGTGCCTCGACGACGGCGTGCTGGTCGCAGGCGCGGACGGCGTCGGCTTCCGCCACGAGCTCGCGCGCCAGGCCGTCGAGCAGGGCATGTCGGCGCTGCGGGCCCGCCAGCTGCATCGGCGCGCGCTGCGCGAGGTCGAGGCACGCACCCCCGAGGATCACCGCCGCATCGCGCACCACGCGGCACGATGCGGGGAGCAGGAGAGCGTGGTGCGCCACGCGACCGCGGCGGGCCGGCGGGCCGCGCAGCTGGGCGCGCATCGGGAGGCGGCCGCGCAGTTCCGCTCGGCGCTCCAGCAGGGGGTCGCGGGCGTCGACCGGGCGGCGCTCTTCGTCGAGCTGTCCTACCAGTGCTACCTCACCGACCAGCTGCGCGAGGCCATCACCGCGCGCCAGCACGCGCTCGAGCTGCACTCCCTCCACGGGGACGACGCGGCGGTGGGCGAGGACGAGCGCTGGCTGTCGCGACTGTCCTGGTTCCTGGGCCGCGGAGCCGACGCGGAGCGCTACGCGACGCGAGCGATCGCCTCGCTCGAGCCGCACGGCGAGACCCCCGCGCTCGCGATGGCGCTCAGCAACCTCGCGCAGCTGCGCATGCTCGCGATGGACGACGCCGAGGTGACGCGGTGGGGCGGGCGCGCGCTCGCGCTCGCCACGCGCCTGGGCGAGACGGAGATCCAGGCGCATGCGCTCAACAACCTAGGCGCCTCGGCAGTCATGTCCGGCCGCGTCGAGGAGGGCACCGCACGACTGCACCAGAGCCTGGACGTCGCGCTCGCGGGCGGGCTCGAGGAGCACGTGGCGCGGGCCTACACGAACCTGGGCGCGGTCGCGGTCGAGCAGCGCCGCTACGGACCGGGCATGCGCGAGCTCGAGGCCGGCATCCGCTACTGCGAGGAGCGCGACCTCGACTCGTGGACGCGGTACATGCAGGCGTGGCGGTGCGTGGCCCTCGGCGACCTCGGGCGGTTCGAGGAGTCGCTCGCCGTCGCGCGCATCGTCCTCGGGGCCTCGGGCGTCGCGCCCGTGTCCGCGATCCCTGCGGCCGCCGCGGCGGGCCGCGTCGCCGCGAGGCGTGGGGACGACCCGGTGGCATACCTGTCGATGGCCTCCGATCTCGCATCGGGCACGGGCGAGCTCCAGCGCATCGCTCCGGCGAGCTGCGCCGCCGCGGAGGACGCCTGGCTGCGGGGCGCCGCCTCGGAGGTCGAGGACCTCACACGGTCCGCGTGGGACCTGGCGCTCGACCATCGCGATCCGTGGGCGCTGGGCGAGCTGGCGTGGTGGCGGCTGCTCGGCGGGATCGAGTCCGAGCCCGGGATCGACGTGCCCGAGCCGTTCGCGCGCATGCTCGCGGCCGACTGGGGCGGCGCCGCAAGGACGTGGACAGAGATCGGGAGCCCCGTGTGGGCCGCCTACGCCGCGGCGCTCGACCCCGATCCCGCGGCCGCGGACCGTGCCGTGCGCGCGCTCGACGAGCTCGGTGCCCCTCTCGCGGTCGAGGCCGTGCTGCGCACCCGACGCCAGCGCGACCTCCCGCTGCCGCGTCGGCCTCGGGGCGCCGCACGCACCAACACGGCTCAGCTCACGGCGCGCGAGCTCGAGGTGCTGCGGCTCCTCGGGCAAGGGCTCTCGACGCCCGACATCGCGCGCGACCTGGTGCTGTCGCCGCGCACGGTCGAGCATCACGTCTCCGCGGTGCTGCGCAAGCTGGGCGAGCCGACGCGTGCCCGCGCGGTCGCGGCCGCGCAGCGCCTCGGGGCGCTCGAGGAGGCGTGAATCGGCTCAGCAGCCGTCGAGCGTGAGGCCGGTGACCCCTCGCAGAGCCTCGACCAGCGCCTCCTGCATCGCCGCCGCGTCCGCATCGCCCTCCGGATGCCTGACGACCACCAGGAAGGCATCGCCCACGGCGCACTGCACCGCGCTGCCGTCGCCGTGCTCGTCAGGCATCTTGCGCTCAGGCCACAGGGTGGCGCTGTAGTACGACTCCGGCGTGGTCTCGGGATCCGTGGTCCACGTCACGTAGGTCTCGGTCGTCAGGTAGACCAGTGCGGGGGCGTACGCGCCCGCGGTGGTGACCCCGCCGTCGAGCAGCGTCCATCCGCCCGCGAGCGGGGTCAGGCCCGCCGGATGCGCGAACGCGTCGAGCACCGCCTCCACCTGGTCCGACGGGCTCGACGGGACATCCGCGTCCAGTCCGAACGTCTCGGCGCCCTCCGGGATGGCCATCACGTCCACGATGACCCCGGTCGCGGTGTCGATGGTGATGAGCTTGTCCACCGGCCAGGAAGGGTCAGGGAAGGGGACGAGGAAGTCCGGGCCCAGGTCGCGGTAGGCGTCGATATCGTCGCTCTCGATCCGGTAGTCCAGCTGAAGCATGGTGCCGTCGCTCGTGTTGATCACCACCGTGTTCGGATGCGCGAGCACGCGCGCGGGCCAGTCCTCGCACGGCGCGTCCGGCATGCCGTTCCACTCGTGCTCGATCCCGCCGATGTTGCCGATGGGCTTGCCGGAGATCTCGACGAGCTCGTCGCATACGTCGGTCGCGGCGTCGGCGCTGGTCGATGCGGACGGCGCCGGGGTGCCGGCCGGCGCCGGAGCGAGCGTCTCGGGCGAGGGCCACAGGATCGCCCCGACGGCCAACACCCCCACCACGGCCAACCCGGTCGCGCCGGCCACGACCGCGCGGACGCGGCGATGGCGCTCGACGCGCGCCGCGACGGCGACCTGCCGGGCGACGAGAGCATCGTCCTCGAGCAGCGCTCCCGCGAGCGCGCGAAGGTCGTGCAGGGAGTCGCTCGTGCTGCCGGTCATCGTGATCCTCCCTCACGTGCGTGGACCGCCACGGTCTCGGTGTCCTCCAGGTCGACCTCGGGGAGGACGGCGCGGAGCTTGACGATGCCGTCGTGCAGGTAACGCTTGACGGTGCCGGGAGCCAGTCCCAGCGTGTGCGCAACCTCGCTCAGCGGGAGCTCGTCGAGGTGACGGAGCACGATGCAGGCACGCTCCCGCGGCGACAGCGTCAGGAGCGCAGCGTGCAGGTCGAGCGCCTGGTCCACACGCGCGCCATGGTCGGGAGCGACCATCCGCAGATCGCGGCCCCTCGACGCGTCGGCGTCCGCGCCGACCGTGCGCGGGCGAGCCGCCGCGCGCCGCCCGCCATCGATGTAGGCCGTGGCGATCGCCCGCTTGACGTAGGAGTGCGCGGCCTCGACGCTGCGCAGCGCCCGGCCCGTGCGGAACGTGCGCACCAGCGCATCCTGCAGGAGGTCCTCGGCCTGCTCGCGGTTGCCCGTCAGGACGTACGCGTAGCCGAACAGCGCCCGCCCCCGCTCGCGCATCAGCACGTCGAGGGTCTCCCGCCAGCCGCTCATATGCCCCCCTTGGTGCTCATGCCAGCGAAGACGCACGCGCATCGCGATCGGTTGGGGGGCGCGCATCGTCCTCGGCCAGGATGCCCCCATGATGCCCGTGCGGAGCCCGGTGAGACCCTCGTCACGGACCGTTGACACCCCTTCTACCCGCCGATACGTTCCGACACATGCGCATCGAACGTCTCACCACGCCCCAGCGGATCTCGGCCATCGCCATCGTCGTCGTCGCCCTGTCCGCGTTCCTTCCGTGGGTCTCGATCTTCGGGATCAGCGCCATCGGCATCGAGGGCGACGGCCTCATCACGCTCGTGTTCGCGATCGGCGGAGGCATCACGTTCGCCGTCACGACTGGCCTGTTCGGCGCCGAGCGCACCCCCGGTCGCGCGTCGCAGATCGCGCTCCTGGTGCTCGCGATCCTCACCGCGCTCATCGGCCTGGTCGACATGAACGGCGCGGCGACCATCGGCCTGTACCTCACGCTGTTCGGCGGCATCGCCTGGGTGGTGGGCGCCGCATGGCAGCTCACGCTCAAGCCCGTGACGGCCGAGGCCTCCGCCGAGGGCATCGACCCGCTCGGCTGATCCCCGGCTCGGTCGCAAGCTCGTACGCCGAGCGCGGGAGCCGCATCGTCACCCGCCCTGGGGGTCCTTGACCAGGTACCTCACCAGGAGCGCCCCCTGCGGGAAGCGCCGATGCTCGACCAGCTCGAGGTCCAGCCTCAGCCCATCCGGCAGCATGCGCGTGCCGCCGCCGACCACGACCGGCGCGATCGCGAGCTGGAGCTCGTCGACCAGTCCGGCGCGCAGCGCGTGCGAGGCCAGCTCGGCGCCGGCGATGCTCATGTCGGTCGGCGATGCCGCCTTGAGCGCGGCGACCTCCGCGGGATCGAAGGTCCGCTCGACGCGGGTGCGCGGGTAGCCGGGATCCTCGAGCGTGGTCGAGTAGACGATCTTCTGGGCGGCGCACCACGCCTCGGCGTAGTCGCGCATGGCGCGCGGCTGGCCCGGGTCCTCGCGCATGTCCTCCCAGACGCGCATCGTCTCGTAGATACGGCGACCGTAGAGGAGGGTCGGCGCGTCCCATGCGAGACGCATGAAGTGGTCGTGGAGCTCCTCGTCCGGCATGGACCAGTCGAACGCGCCGGCGGCGTCGTTGATGTACCCGTCGAGCGAGCAGTTGAACGCGTAGATCAGGCGACCCATCGCATTTTCCTCCCTCCCCCTGGGTCAAGGTAACCCGCGCATCGTCCGTGCGCAGGGCCTGGCTAGGGTGGACGGCATGACCCTTCCCACCCTGACGCTCAACGACGGCTTCACCATCCCGGCGCTCGGCTTCGGCACCTACCCCCTGGTCGGGGACGAGGGCCGGATCGCCGTCCGCTCGGCGCTCAAGACCGGCTACCGCCTGCTCGACTCGGCCGTGAACTACGAGAACGAGGGCGTGGTCGGGCTCGCCGCCCGCGAGTACCTCGCGAAGGGCAAGACCTCGCGCGGCGACGTCACCGTGCAGACCAAGCTGCCCGGACGCCATCACGCATTCGACCGCGCGATCGCGTCCGGCTACGAGTCGCTCGCGCGGCTCGGGCTCGACCGCATCGACGTCATGCTCATCCACTGGCCGAACCCGTCCGCGGGCCTGTACAAGGAGGCGTGGCGCGCGCTCATCGAGCTGCGGGAGCGCGGGGTGGTGCGGTCGATCGGCGTGAGCAACTTCAACGAGCGCCTGCTCGACGAGGTCATCGCCGACTCGGGGGTCGTGCCCGCGATCAACCAGGTCGAGCTGCACCCCTACTTCCCCCAGACCTCCCTGGTCGCGAAGCACGCCGAGCTGGGGATCGTCACCCAGGCGTGGAGCCCGCTGGGCAAGCGCAACGCGCCCTACGCCGAGCCCGTGGTGGTGGCGGCCGCGTCGCGCCTCGGGGTCACGCCGGCCCAGGTGATCCTGCGGTGGCACCTCGAGCGCGGCTCGCTCCCGCTGCCCAAGTCCGCGACCCCGTCGCGTCAGGCCGAGAACCTCGCCGTCGACTCGTTCACCCTCCTTCCCGAGGAGGTCGAGGCGATCACGGCGCTCGGCCGCCCCGACGGGCGACTCTTCGACGGCGACCCCGAGACGCACGAGGAGATGTAGACGGGACGATGCGCGCTCGGGCTCCGCTCAGACGCGCGCGTCCTGCTCGGCCTCCATCTGCGCGTTGAACTCGCGCTTGCTGGACTGCCAGCCGTCCTCGTTCATCCCGGTGCGCCAGTAGCCCGAGATCGACACGTTCTCGCGGGGAATGCTCAACATGGTGAACAAATGGCGGCGCAGAGGCTTGACCATGTCCGCGTTGCCGTGGACGAAGGCCTCGAGCCTGCCGTCGGGCAGCACGGCCTCGATCACGGCGCGCGTGAGGGCCTCCCCGTACCGGTCGCCGGGGCCGCGATGGATCCAGGTGACGGTGGTGCCGGCGGTGGTCGGCAACACCTGCTGCTCCCCCGCGCCGGCGACCTCGAGGTAGACGTCCGCCCGCGCATCGTCCCTCGTGGCCTTGAGGCGGTCGAGCGCGGCCGCGATCGCAGGCAGGGCCGACTCGTCACCGACGAGGAGGTGGGCGTCCGCGTCCGGGCTCGGCGCCCAACCGCCGCCCGGGCCCGCGAAGGTGACGGTGTCGCCCGGCTGCGCAGCGGCGGCCCACGGGCCGGCGAGGCCTTCGTCGCCGTGGATCACGAAGTCGATCGCCAACTCGCGGGCCTCGCGGTCGAACGAGCGGATCGTGTACGTGCGCGTGACGTCGCCGAACCTCAGCTTCACGTAGTGGTCCGTCAGGGTGAGCTCGGGCAGCTCGTCGAGGTCCGGACCCGTGAGGATCACGCGGACCATGCCGGGGGTGAGGCGCTCCGTGCGCACGACCGCGAGGGTGCGGAGCGGCCGGTTCGGGCGGCCGTCGGGGTTGCTGGGGCGCGGCTGACCTTCGGGGCGGGGCATGGTGGGAGCGTATGCGATCCGCGGGAAGGGGCCGGAGCCGGGCCTGCCGGCTTACCTCCGATGCGATGTCCACAGCCCGGAATCCGGTGCCGTTTTTCCACATCTACCAGGGTGGATGTCGGGGCTTGAGTGTCAGACCCCTCGTGTTGACTGGTGTCATGACCTTCCCGGTAGAGGTGATCGACGCGGCGCGTGAGGCGCTCGCGCCGTTCGAGGACCGCGACCTGGGGGCGCTGTCGGAAGCCGAGCTCGCGGCCGTGCTGGAGATGACGGCGCGGTTCGCACGCCTGGCCGCCCTGCCGCATGCTGCGGTGGCTGCCGAGGTCGCCCGCCGGTCCGACAGCGCGAAGGGTGGGGGCATGGCGCGCAAGCACGGGCACCGGAACGCGCACCAGATGGTCGCGCAAGGTCAGGGCGGCACGGGTGGTCAGGCCCGGGACGCGATCGAGGCCGGCACGCTTCTCACCGCCGACGGTGAGGGCGGGGCGGGGCGAGGGTCCGCGCCGGTGGCGGCCGCGGTGCTCGCCGGCGAGCTGTCGACGGCGCAGGCCCGCCTGATCGTGGAGACCCTGGACCAGTGCGCCGGCGCCGGCGATGCGCTGGCCAACAAGCTCGTGGCGGCCGCGCGGAGGCTGTCGCTGGCCGACTTGCGCAAGACCTGCACGGACGTGGTCGCCCGCTGGGACGTGGACCGCTGGCAGGAGCGTCAGGACCGTCAACGCCGTGAGCGCTTCCTCAACGTCACCGAAGCCAGCGACGGGATGGTGAACCTCACCGGCCGGCTCGATGCCGCGTCGGGTGCGGTGGTGAAGACCTGGCTGGATGCACAGGTCTCGGCGGGGTTCGCCAAGCGCCGCGACGAAGGTCTCGGTCCCGCCGATGCGGGCGAGGCCGGACGGATGCGCGTCGACGCGCTCGTGGACCTCGCCCGTCACGGGATGCGGTGCACCGCGCCCGGCTCCGGGGTATCCACGACTGTCGTGGTGCGCATCGACGAGGAGGCGCTGCGCACCGGCGTCGGGCTCGGCTCCTGCGACGCGATCGGCGTGCCCCTCAGCCCCGGCGACGTCCGCCGCCTCGCCGTGGACATGCAGATCCTGCCCGTCGTCCTCGGCACCGGCTCCCAAGCCCTGGACGTGGGCTATGCGAAACGGTTCTTCGCCCCCGCCCAGAGGATCGCGCTCGCCGAACGTGACGGCGGGTGTGCGTTCTGCCACGCCCCCGTGTCCTGGTGCGACGCCCACCACATCCGCCACTGGTCCCACGGCGGCCGCTCCGACCTGTCCAACGGCGTGCTGCTATGCACCCGCTGTCACCACCGCATCCACGACGACGGCTGGCAAGTCCACGCCACCGCCACCGACGTCTGGTTCACCCCACCCGCCACCATCGACCCTGCTCGCGCCCCCAGACCCGGCGGCAAAGCCGCACTCCACCTCGACCTCCCCCAACACGCACCCCACTGACCACCACGCCCCGACGGCGCCCACCCCCACGGCGGGCGCCACACAGGCACGCCCGCGGCACGACGGCGGGCGCGCCAGCAGAGCGGAGGAACCGGGATGGAGAGGTCCCAGCAGAAGCTGGCCGAAGAAGCCGGATCCGAACCCGGAAGGGGGACCCGCGTCCTGCATCGTCCCAGCACAGGCCGTCGATAGGATGGAAGAACCGACGAAGCAGTCCCCCTTCTCCACAGAGGAAAACGATGCGCGCCACCTACGAGAGGGCCGAGCAGATCGTCTCGCGCCTGACAACTGACGAGAAGATCCGACTGGTGTCCGGCAAGGACGCCTGGACCACCGAGGCCCTCGACGAGCACGGGGTGCCGTCGATCATGCTGACGGACGGGCCCCACGGGGTGCGCAAGCAGACTGCGAGCACCGACCACCTGGGCATCAACGAGTCCGTGCCGGCCACCTGCTTCCCGCCCGCCGTGACCCTCGGTTCGACCTGGGACCCGGCGCTCGTCGAGGAGGTCGGTAGCGCTCTCGGCCGCGAGTCCCGCGCCAACGACGTGGCAGTGCTCCTGGGCCCCGGCCTCAACATCAAGCGCCACCCCGCCGGCGGGCGCAACTTCGAGTACTTCTCCGAGGACCCGTTCGTCTCCGGGAAGCTCGCGGCCGCCCTGGTGCGCGGCATCCAGTCCGAGGGCGTCGGCGCATGCCTCAAGCACTACGCGGCGAACAACCAGGAGTTCTTCCGCATGTCGTGCGACTCGGTGGTCGACGACCGCACGCTCAACGAGCTGTACCTCACCGGGTTCGAGATCGCCGTCAAGGAGTCGAGCCCGTGGACCGTGATGTGCTCGTACAACAAGATCAACGGCGAGCACGCCGACATCAACCGTGAGCTCCTCACCGACAAGCTGCGCGACGACTGGGGCTTCGACGGCCTGGTGATGTCGGACTGGTTCGCGGTGTCCGACCGCGCGCTCGGGATCTGCGCGGGGCTCGACCTCGAGATGCCCGGAAGCGGCGGCGCCTGGGACGCCCAGGTCAAGGAGGCCCACGCGAAGGGCCTGCTCACCACTGCCGAGCTCGACCTCGCCGTCACGCGCGTGATCGACCTGGCGCTCCGCGCGAGCGAGGCCGAAGGCACCTCGGAGTTCGACCGCGACGCCCACCACGAGCTGGCCCGCCGCGCGGCGACCGCCGGAACAGTGCTCCTCACGAACGACGGGATCCTCCCGCTCGAGCGCACCGGCAGCATCGCCGTCATCGGCGCCTTCGCGAAGAAGCCGCGCTACCAGGGTGCGGGGTCCTCGCTCGTGAACCCGACCCAGGTGGACACGTTCCTCTCCGCGCTGCGCACCGCGGTCGGCGACGCCGCCGAGGTCCACTACGCACCGGGCTACGACGCCACCACCGGAGAGACCGAGGAGGTCCTGCTCGACGAGGTCCGCGAAGCCGCACGCAAGGCCGATGTGGTCGTCGTGCTCGCGGGGCTGCCCCAGTCGTACGAGTCCGAGGGCTTCGACCGCCCCCACCTCCGCCTTCCCGACGGCCACACCGCGGTGATCGCAGCCGCGCTCGACGCCAACGACCGCACCGTCGTCGCCCTCCAGAACGGCTCGCCGGTCGAGCTGCCCTGGGCCGACCGTCCCGCCGCGCTCGTCGAGGCCTACCTGGGCGGCCAGGCCTCCGGCTCTGCGCTCGCCGACGTGCTCCTCGGCGACGCGGCGCCCGGCGGCCGCCTGGCCGAGTCCTTCCCCATCTCCGCCGCCGACCTCCCCGCGGACCGGGACTTCGCGCGCCACCCCAAGCAGGTCGAGTACCGCGAGGGCCTGTTCGTCGGCTACCGGTACCACGACACGGCGGGTATCCCGGCGCGCTTCCCGTTCGGCCACGGCCTCACCTACACGGCCTTCGACTACTCGGGCCTCAGCGTCCGCAAGTCCGGCGAGGGCTACACGGTCACGGTCACCGTCACCAACGTCGGGCCGCGCGCCGGCTCGGAGGTGGTGCAGGTCTACGTGCGCGACCCCGAATGCGCGGCCTACCGCCCCGCGAAGGAGCTCAAGGGCTTCGCGAAGGTGCACCTCGAGCCCGGAGGCTCGGAGAAGGTGACCCTCAAGCTAGATCGCCGCGCCTTCTCCGTCTGGGACGTCCGCTCCCAGGAATGGCGCGTCGAGCCCGGTGCCTTCGAGGTCCTGGTCGGCGCCTCGTCGACCGACATCCGCGCGCGCCGCACGATCAAGGTCGAGTTCGGCGAGGCCGTCTCGCCCGCGCATGGCCCCACCGTCTTCGTCGCGAACGACAACGAGTTCCGGCTCATGCTCGGCCGCGAGATCCCGGAGGCGAAGGGCCCCCTCCCCTACCACCGCGACTCGACCGTCGCCGACCTCAAGGAGACCGCCACCGGCCGCGTGGTCGCGGGCATGATGCTCCAGCAGGCGAAGAAGGCGTTTGACATGTCGGAGGCCGATGCGACCACCATGGCGATGTTCGACGCCGCCACCCGCGAGGCCCCGCTGCGTATGGTCGCGATGGGAAGCGGCGGCAAGCTCACGCTTGCCGGTCTCGACCGGCTGATCCGAGGGCTCAACGTGACCTCGTCGAAGGCGTGGCGCGCGCGCAGCTGACCCTCGAGCCGCCGACGTGCGCACGCGCGAGGGCCGCCGAAGCAGGCGTCCCCCGCGCGTGCGCGGTCCCCGGGGTGCAGGATTGTCACAGGGTCCGGGACCTCCGGACCAGGGGAGGTGTGCATGACCGCGACCGAAGCGAAGCCCAGGCAGGCGATGACGCGCGAGGACCTCGCCAAGTGGGTCTTCTGGCCCTCCGCCGTGCTGATCCTCGGCTTCGCGCTCTTCGCGATCGTCGCGCCGGACATGGCAGAGTCGGTCTTCGACACCATCCAGGCCAACATCATCTCGGCCTTCGGCTGGTACTACGTGCTGATCGCCGCCTTCTTCGTCGTCGTGACGCTCTACCTCGGGTTCAGCAGGTACGGCGACATCGTGCTCGGCAAGGACGGCGACGAGCCGGCCTTCTCCAAGTTCTCCTGGTACGCGCTCCTGTTCGCGGCGGGCATGGGCATCGGCCTCGTCTTCTACGGCGTGGCCGAGCCGCTCTCCCACTACGCGAGCCCGCGCCCCGGGGTGAGCGGCACCCCTGAGCAGCTCGCGCAGTCCGCGATGTCCCAGACCTTCCTTCACTGGGGCATCCACGCGTGGTCGATCTACATCATCGTGGGCCTCGCGATCGCCTATGCGGTGCACCGTCGCGGGCGTCCCGTCTCCATCCGCTGGGCGCTCGAGCCGCTTCTCGGCAAGCACGTCGAGGGCCGCTGGGGCAACCTCATCGACATCACCGCCGTGCTGGGCACCCTGTTCGGCATCGCGACCTCGCTGGGCCTGGGCGTCCTGCAGATCGCTGCCGGGCTCGGCTCCGCCGGCATCGCCGAGCCGAGCACCACCACGGAGGTGGTGCTCATCGTCGTCATCACCATCGTCACCTTGTTCAGCCTGCTCACGGGGCTCGCGCGCGGCATGAAGTGGCTGTCCAACATCAACCTCGCCCTCGCCGCAGTCCTGCTGTTCTTCGTGCTCTTCGCGGGCCCCACGCTGTTCCTGCTGCGTGAGTTCGTGCAGTCGATCGGCAACTACATCCAGAACTTCGTCGGGCTCAGCTTCAACGTGTCCGCGTACGCGGGCGCCGAGGGCGCCGCCTGGCAGGCGAGCTGGACCACCTTCTACTGGGGCTGGTGGATCGCGTGGGCGCCCTTCGTCGGCGTGTTCATCGCACGCGTCTCCAAGGGCCGCACCGTGCGCGAGTTCGTGTGGGGCGTCCTGCTGGTCCCCGCGATGATCACGTTCCTGTGGTTCGCGGTCATGGGAGGCACGGCCCTCTACCAGGAGCTCGAGGGCGGAGGCGGCCTCATCGCCGCGGACGGCACCATCGACACCGAGGGCGCGCTGTTCGACATGCTCGACAACCTGCCCGGCGGCAGCGTGCTCACGCTGGGCGCCGTGCTGCTGGTCGGCATCTTCTTCGTGACCTCCTCCGACTCGGGCAGCTTCGTGCTGTCCATGCTCACGTCCGGCGGCCAGGAGACGCCCGCGAAGTGGCTGCGCGTGTTCTGGGCCTGCACCACCGCGGCCGTCGCGATCGCCCTGCTGCTCTCGGGCGGCCTCACCGCGCTCCAGACGGCCGCGATCATCACTGCACTGCCCTTCAGCTTCGTGATGATCGGGATGGTCGTGTCGCTGTTCCGCGCCTTCGAACGCGAGCATCGCGCCTACCTCAAGGTGACCCGCCAGCAGTTCGTCGAGCACATCGGCGACACCTACGGGCTCGACGCGACCGGCGAGCTGCCGAGACCACGGGCGAAGATCCTGGACCGGCTGCTGCGCCGGCCGGAGGGCGCCGCAGCACCAGGCGCGACCGATGCCTCCGCCTCGGCCGACACCGCCGTCCCGCACTACGAGTCGCTCGACACCGACGCGATCGCGATCGCCCACCGCACCACCGAGGCACCCGTCGACGATGGCGGCGCCGCCCCGCCGCCCGACGCACCGAAGGACAACTGAGGCCGCCTAGCCTGGGCGCATGGAGTTCTCCTATGCGCTCGGGCTGCCACGCCAGCTCGTGCTCGCCGTGACGGCCGTGTCGGCGGTCGAGATCCCCGTCGCGCACCTGCTGCTCGCGCGCTGGAACGCGACCGTCGCGCTCGTCGTCACCGTCGCATCGGTCCTGTTCATCGGGTACGTGCTCGTCGACTGGGTCGCGGCGGTGCGCCGCCCGCTGCGGCTCGAGGACGGGACGCTGACCGTGCACCGAGGCCTCCGGCGCCCCGTGGTGGTGCCGGTCGCGGGCATCGTCGAGGCTCGCACCGTGCCGTCGAGCGACAACCTCCCCCGCGGCGCCGGACGCACCCTCTACGCGGGCGAGGCGAACGTGCTCCTCAGGCTCGATGCCCCGACGGCGACGGCGCTGGACCGTGAGGCGGTCGCTGTCGCGGCGGACGACCCGGGCGCGCTCGTCGCCGCCATCCGCGCGGTCATCCAGCGTCCCGCCGCGGGCGTAGAGTCGCCCACATGAACATCACGCCCCTGGTCCACGGCACCCGACCGCTGCTGCGCACGGTCATGGAGGTCGGGAGCACCTGGGCGCTGATGTCGGACGGCGACTCCATGCTCGTGTGGCGCATCCGCCAGCCCGAGCTGCTCCGGGTGGGCGCGCAGGTCGCGGACCACGGCGATGGACGATGCACGACCCCCGGCGGCATGCTCGCCTACCGGGAGGCCGACGAGGAGGGCGACATGCGTCGCCTGATCCTCAGCGAGCTCGCGCTCGCCGCCTGAACCCACGCCCTGCATCGTGACGCCGGCTCACGCCGGGAGCACGAGCACGCAGACCTCCACCGCGCCCTCCGGCCCCCTCGGGCCGGGTCGGGGCATGTCGAGGTAGAGCTCGTACCACGAGGCGTAGTCGTCGCCCGTGGTCGTATGCGCCATCGCGGGCACGAGCCCCGCGTCGGGCCACGTGTCCATGAGCCGCGCCGTCACCTCCCCGAGCTCCGCGTACGGGCCCTCGTGGTGCACCACCGAGTACTCGCCTGCCGGGAGCACGTCCGCCTCGATGGGCGCACCCTCGAGCTCGGCCGGATCCACCAGATGCCCGACCTCGATGTCCACCACGTCGCCCGGCCGGAACGCGATGTACCTGATCACGGCGCCGCGCGGTGCCGCGCCGTGCGCCGCGAGCATCGTCGCGACACGGTCGAAGGCCTCCCCCACCACCCGGGGGAGCTCCTCGAGCGTGACCTCCAGAGGCACGCCCACGTAGGGCCGCTGGGGAAGGTGCGTCGTGGTCATGCGCGGTACTCCGGGTTCGGGTGGTCGAACCGCGCCCCGGCATCCCACTCGCGGCGCGAGTTGCCGCCCGGCGGGAAGCCGCCGCCGTCCTTCAGCCAGCGGGCCGTGTGAAGGAGGTTCCACGTCATGAACGTGGTGTTGCGGCGCGTGAAGTCGCTCTCGGGTCCCCCGCTGCCGGGATCCAGGTAGGACGGGCCGGGACCCACCGGGCCGATCCATCCCGCATCGGCGTTCGGAGGGATCACGTAGCCCAGGTGCTGCAGGCTGTAGAGGACATTCATCGCCACATGCTTGACGCCGTCCTCGTTCCCCGTCACCACCACGCCCGCCGTGCGGCCGTAGTAGAGGTACTGACCGCGATCGTTGAGGTCGCCGGAGAGCCCGTAGAGCCGCTCGATCACGCGCGTCGCGACCGACGACTTGTCGCCGAGCCAGATCGGCGTCCCGAGGATCAGGATGTCCGCGCCGAGGATGCGCGGCGCCAGCTCCGGCCAGTCGTCCCGCTCCTGCTTCCCGCCGGGCACGTCCTCGCGCATGTCCGGGTAGACGCCTGGGGCGATGGCGTGGTCGACCGCCCTGATCAGCTCCACCCCCACGCCCTGGGCGCGAAGGATCGCGATCGCGTTGTCGAGCAGCCCCTGGGTATGCGAGAGCGTCGGCGAGGGCTTGAGCGTGCAGTTGACCACCACCGCGGACAGATCACTGAAATCGGTCATGCTCTCGACGCTACGTCAGGAGCGCCGGACCGTCCCCTCGACGTCCACCACGGCACCGTGCCGCGACTCCTCGAATCGCCGCCGCTCCCGGTTGAGGAGCGTGAACGCGACCACCCACAGCCCGAGGTCGTCGACGATCCCGAGCGGGAGCAGCAGGTCCGCGATGAGGTCGAGCGGCCAGAGCGTGTAGAGCACGGCCCCGGCGGCCACGACCCAGGTCATGGGCGCCAGACGATGCTCGCCGCGCCTGACCGCCTGCAGGAAGCTCCACCACACGGCCTCAGTATGCGCCCCGCCGGGCGCCCGTGCTCAGACGACCTCGCGCAGCTCCCCGGTGTGGACGTCGAACACGAAGCCGCGGACCTGGGACGTGTCGACCAGGAACGGGTTGCGGCGCAGGCGCTCCATCGACTGGCGCAGGTCCGCGTCCAGGTCGCGGAAGGACTCGGGGCTCCACGTGGGCTTGAGGCCGGTCTCGTCGAGCAGCTGGTTGCGCAGCTCGTCGTCCGTGAAGGTGAGCGCACCGCAGTCCGTGTGGTGGATGAGGATGATCTCGCGCGTGCCGAGCTTCCGCTGCGAGATGACCAGCGACCGGATCATGTCATCCGTGATGACGCCGCCTGCGTTCCGCATGACGTGCGCGTCACCCACCTCGAGGCCCAGCATCGCGAACGTGTCGAGGCGCGAGTCCATGCACGCGACCACCGCGAGCTGGCGGCGCGGCGGCAGCGGCCGGTCCGGCGTGTAGGTGGTCGCGTACTCGCGGTTGTTGGCGACGAGCTCGTCGGCGATTCCCATGGTTCCTCCGGGTGGTGGGGCGGTCGGCGGCGCCGGTGCGCGAGGCTCTATCGAGAGCCCCGCACACCGGCGGTCCGACTACACGTTAGTCGTCCAGTAGCGGGCTGCGGACGAGGTCTGGGTCGCCTTCCACCAGTACACGCCTGCGGAGCCCGCGACCGAGGAGTAGCTGTACTGGTACTGGGGCCGCTTGACCGTGACGGCGAAGCCCGGAACCTTGCCCTGCGGAACCCTGATGGCGTAGGCGACGCCGATCTGGTTGATCTTGGCGATGTTCGTGTGCGACCACGACGCGCCGGTCGCATTGAACGCGGTGCGGTTGATCACGGACCCGCATCCGCTCGCCGCGGGCGAGTAGGAGACGCCGAAGAAGGAGACGCTCACGCCGACCGAGAAGGACCCGCAGGTGGCCGGCAGGTCGATCGAGCCGGTCGACTTGTAGCTGTCGCCGGCCGCCGCGATGCTCGAGCCGATGCTGATCGACCACGGCGCGTAGTTCGTCGTGTAGTACTTCGCGGTGGCCGTGCTCGTGTGCGCCACATCGAGCTCGACGGTCACGTAGTAGTAGTCGTAGGTCGAGTTGCTGTCGGGGATCTTGTACTTGGTGACGCACGACTTCACCTGACCCCTCACGACGGGCTTGGCCTCGGTGGTGCGCGCTCCGCGGTCCTCCTGCGTGTCGAGCTGCCCGTACCAGGCCAGGTTGCCGCTGCAGCTGTCGTTGATGATCGTGCCCTCGGCTGCCGATGCCGCCGGCGCCAGCCCGATCGAGGCGATCAGCGCCATCGCCGCGCCCACGATCGCGACGCGCCCGCGGCGCGTCACCTTCACCCCTGTATCCACTTGTCACCCCTTTGTGATGAATGCCCGCCTGTGCAGGCGAATCGCACGCTACCGCCGCGCCCTCCCTCCGCGCTGCCCCCACAACTGGGGGCAGCCTGCTCTACCCATGTGGTGCCCGACCGGCGACAATGGCCGCATGCCGCGCGCCCTCGTCACCGGAGCCGCCCAGGGCCTGGGCTCCGAGATCTCACGCCGGCTGGTCGCGCTCGGCTACGACGTGGTGGTGCACGGCCGCGACGCCGCGCGCACCGAGGTGGCGCTCGCCGCCGTCCCCGACGCCCTCGCGGGCGTGACCGGGAGGCTCGACTCCCTCTCCTCGACACGCCTTCTCGCGGACGATGCGCGCGGCCGGGGCCCGTACGACGTGATCGTCCACAACGCGGCGCTCGGCCCCGAGCAGGAGCGGCCCATCCCGACGGAGGACGGAATCGAGCGGATCCTCCAGGTCAACCTGGTCGCGCCCTACCTGCTGAGCGCCCTGCTCACGGTCCCCCGCCGTATCGTCCTCATCGGCTCCGATGCTGCCTTCGCGGGACGCCCCCGCGTCGACCTCTCCACCCCCGACGACTGGGAGAGCCACCAGGCGTACGCCGACTCGAAGCTGCTGCTCACCATGCTGGCGTTCGAGCTCGCGGCCCGGCACACCGACCGGCAGATCAACGTGGTCCACCCCGGCTGGGTCCGCACCCGCATGGGCGGTCCCCGTGCGGCCCTGCCCGTCTCGGACGGCGCGGACACGCCCGTGTGGCTCGCGACCTCGGATGAGCCTGTCGCGCGCCGCGGCGGCCAGTACGTCCACAAGCGCCGCGCCGAGGCGCCCCCGCCCGCGGCGCTCGATGCCGGCCTGCGCGTCGAGCTGGTCGAGCACCTGGTCGCCGCCACGGGCGAGCACCTCCACTAGGGTTCCCTCATGAGCCCGGCCCGCGCCTCCATGACGGACGTCGCCCGCCTCGCCGGGGTCTCCGGACAGACCGTCTCCCGTGTGGCGAACGGCTCCCTCAACGTCAGCCCGGACACCCGTCAGCGCGTCCTCGAGGCGATGGAGTCGGTGGGCTACACCCCCAACACCGCGGCACGGGCCCTGCGCAGCGGAAGCTTCGAGACGCTCGGCGTCATCGCGCACCGGCTCGCGCGCACCGGCGAGTCGAGCATCGTCGAGGCGGTGGTCCAGGCAGCGCGCGGCTCGGGCCACACCGTCACGCTGCTCGACATCGACTCGACCGAGCACGCCGAGGTCGCGGAGGCGGCCTCGCGGCTGTCGCATCAGGCGATCGACGGGCTCATCATCATCCGTGCCGAGATCGAGGACGCCGGGCGCCTGGCCCTGCCGGCGGGGCTTCCCGTGGTGGTGGCCGATGCGACCTTCGGCGGGCGGCTGCCGATGGTCGGGTCCGACCACGCCGGGGGCGCGCGCCAGGCGGTCGAGCACCTGCTCGATCTGGGGCACCGAACCGTGCACCACCTCGCCGGCCCCGAGGACTCGATCCCGGCGCGCGCGCGGCTCGGCGCCTGGGAGGACGTGCTGAGGGAGCGCGGCGCGCGCGTCCCCGAGCCGTGGCGGGGCGACTGGACCGCCGCCTCGGGCCTCGCCGCCGGCCGCGCGCTCGTGGACTCGGGCGAGGCGACAGCCGTGTTCTGCGCGAACGACGAGATGGCGACCGGCCTCATGCTCGCGTGCGCCGAGGCCGGCGTGCGGATCCCCGGCGACCTGTCGGTGGTGGGCTTCGACGACATCTCGCTGGCGGGCTTCCTCAACCCGCCGCTCACGACCGTGCGTCAGCCGTTCGCGGCGGTGGGACGCCGGCTGGTCGAGCAGGTGCTCGCGCTCATCGCCGGGGACTCCGTTCCCGCAGGGATCGAGCTCATCCCCTGCGAGCTCGTGGTGCGCGCCTCGGCGGCGCCGCCGCGCTGACCGCGCCGCGCTCAGACGGTGCCGCGCTCCACCAGCTCGGTCGGGATCACCACGCGGCCGGCCGGTCGCCCGTTGATCTCGTCGACCAGCAGCCGGATCATCTCCTCGCTCACGCGGTCGAAGGGCTGGCGCATCGTGGTGAGCTGGGGCGTGGTCTGCTGCGCCACCGGGGAGTCGTCGAAGCCGACCACCGCGACGTCCTCCGGCACCTTCAGGCCCGCCTTCGCCAGCACGTCCATCGCGCCGGCCGCCATGAGGTCGTTCGCCGCGAAGACCGCGTCGAAGGGGACCTCGCGCGCGAGGATCTCGCGCATCGCGTTCGCGCCCGAGTCGCGGCTGTAGTCGCCGTACGCCACCAGCTCGTCGGAGTACGCCGCGCCCAGCACCGTGCGGAACGCCTGCAGGCGGCCCGTGCCGCCGGACGTGTCCTGCGGTCCAGCGAGGTGGACGATGCGCGTCCGGCCATGCGCGCCCAGGTGCTCGATGATCGCCCGGGCGCCGCCCTCATCGTCCGCCGTCACGTAGCCCACCTGCTCCTCGAAGCCCAGCGGGATGCCCGCGGAGATCACGGGCAGCCGCGCGGCGAGCAGCTCGGCCAGGAACTCCTGGCTGTCACGGTGCGAGGACACCACGAGCGCGCCGTCGACGTGACCGCCGGTGAGGTACTCGGTGGCACGGTGCCGCTCGTCGAGGGTGTCCGCCATGATCAGCACGAGCGTCATGCCGTGCCCGGCGAGCGCGTCGGCGGAGGAACGCAAGATCTGGAGGAAGTTCGGGTCCGAGAAGAACCGCTCGTAGGACTCCGTGAGAAGGAACCCGACCGAGCCTGTGCGGCTCGTCGCGAGCGATCGGGCGTGCGGGTTGATGCGGTAGCCGGTCGACTTGATGGCCTTCTCGACCTGGACCCGCGCCCCGTCCGAGACCCAATGACCGCCGTTCAGGACCCGGGACACCGTGCCGCGCGACACCCCGGCCTCCCGTGCCACATCGTCGATGGTGGGCCGGCGACCCCGCAGCTTCGTCACTGGTACCTCTTCTCGTGTCGCTTACGAGTATGGACTAGGAGCGCTCTCAGCCGCGCGCCGACGCGCGCCGGGGACCGCTGCGCTCACGGGCGATGCACGACGAGGGGCCCCGGGAAGCTCCCGAGGCCCCTCGTGCGAGACGCAGGATCAGCGAGCGCCCGCGCGGCGCTTGTTGAAGACGTCGAACGCGACGGCGAGCAGCAGGACCAGGCCCTTGACCACCCACTGCACCGGCTGGCCGATCGACAGGATCTGCATGCCGTTCGACATGACCGCCATGATCAGACCACCGACGATCGCGCCGGTCACACGACCGACACCACCCGTGACCGCCGCACCACCGATGAAGCACGCCGCGATCGCGTCGAGCTCGAACATGTTGCCCGCGCCCGGCTGGGCGCCGTTGGAGCGGGACGAGTACACGATGCCGGCGACCGACGCGAGCACGCCCATGTTGAGCATGACGCCGAAGTTCACCCACTTGACCTTGACGCCCGAGAGCATCGCGGCCGCGAGGTTGCCACCGACGGCGTAGACGTGACGGCCGAACACCGTGCGCTGGGTCACGAGCGAGTACACGATCACCAGCACCGCGAGGATGATCAGCACGTTCGGCAGGCCGCGCGCGTTGGCGAGCTGCCAGGCGAACCACATGACCACCGCGGCGACCGCGACGATCTTCGCGATGAAGAGCGGGAAGGCCTCGACGGACTGCTCGTAGGCGATGCGCGACGCGCGGGTGCGCCAGGCGCTGAACGCGTAGCCGACCACCGCGAGGGCGAAGACCACGAGCGTGAAGACGTCGTAGCCGTTGCCTCCCAGGATGCCGTTCTGGAAGCCCATCGCGATGTTCTGGTAGGACTGCGGGAACGGCGACAGCGAGATGGAGCCGAGCGTCAGGTGCGTGAGACCGCGGAACAGGAGCATGCCCGCGAGCGTGGTGATGAACGCCGGGATCCCGACGAACGCCACCCAGAAGCCCTGCCACGCGCCGATCGCGACACCGGTGATGAGCGCGGCGATGACGCCGGCCCACCACGGCATGTCGTTCTTGATCACGACCACCGCGGAGACCGCGCCCGTGAAGGCGACCACCGATCCGACCGAGAGGTCGATGTGACCGGCGATGATCACCATCACCATGCCGATGGCGAGGATGAGGATGTAGGAGTACTGCAGCACCAGGTTGGTGATGTTGCCGGGGCTGAGCAGCCTGCCGTCCGTGAGGATGGCGAACAACGCCACGATCACCACGAAGGCGATGTAGATGCCGCTTGTGCGGATGTTCCGCACCAGCAGATCCTTGATGTTCGCGGTGCCGGTCATGCCCGGACCTCCTTCTCCTGGGTCATGAGAGCCATGAGCTTCTCCTGGGTCGCCTCGGCGACCGGCACCTCGCCGGTCACCACGCCGAAGGCGAGGGTGTAGATGCGGTCGCACGTGCCGAGCAGCTCAGGGAGCTCGGACGAGATGACGATGACGGCCTTGCCCGCCGCCACCAGCCTGTTGATGATGGTGTAGATCTCGTACTTCGCGCCGACGTCGATGCCGCGCGTCGGCTCGTCGAGGATGAGCACCTCGGCGTCCGAGTAGATCCACTTGGACAGCACCACCTTCTGCTGGTTGCCGCCCGAGAGGTTGCCGACGGTCTGCATGACCGACGGCGTCTTGATGTTCATCGAGCCGCGGTACTCCTCCGCGACCTTGATCTCCTTGTTGCCGTCGACCCATCCACGCTTCGAGAGCTTGAACAGGGCGGCGGCGGAGATGTTGCGACGCACGTCCTCGATGAGGTTGAGGCCGTAGCGCTTGCGGTCCTCGGTCGCGTACGCGAGGCCGTGCTTGATCGCCTCGGACACGCTGTTGATCTGCACCTCCTCGCCGTGGAGGTAGGTGCGGCCCGTGATGTCGCGGCCGTACGCCTTGCCGAAGAGGCTCATCGCGAGCTCGGTGCGACCGGCACCCATGACGCCGGCGATGCCCACGACCTCACCCTTGCGGACGTTGAAGGAGGCGTTGTCGACGACGACGCGCCCCTCCTGCGTGGGGTGGTAGACGGTCCAGTCCTCGACACGGAAGATCTCGTCACCGACCACGTGCTTGCGCGACGGGTAGCGGTTGGTGAGGTCGCGACCGACCATGCCGCGGATGATGCGGTCCTGCATGCCTGCGTCGTCGTCGACGTCGATCGTCTCGATCGTGTGACCGTCACGGATGATGGTGACGCGGTCGCAGATCTCGGCGATCTCGTTGAGCTTGTGGGAGATCATGATCGACGTGATGCCGCGCTCCTTGAGCGCGCGCAGCAGGCCGAGCAGGTGCTCCGAGTCGTCGTCGTTCAGCGCAGCCGTCGGCTCGTCGAGGATGAGGAGCCGCACGTCCTTGGACAGCGCCTTCGCGATCTCGATGAGCTGCTGCTTGCCCACGCCCAGCTGGTTGACCGGCGTGGTCGGGTTCTCGTGGAGACCCACCTGATCGAGGAGCTTCATGGCCTCGTGGTTGGTGAGGTTCCAGTCGATGAGCCCGTTCTTCCCGCGGCGCTCGTTGCCGAGGAAGATGTTCTCCGCCACCGAGAGGTAGGGGATGAGCGCGAGCTCCTGGTGGATGATCACGATTCCCTTGTGCTCGGAATCGGGGATCGAGTGGAAGGACTGGACCTCGCCGTCGTAGACGATGTCGCCCTCGTACGTGCCATGGGGGTAGACACCCGACAGCACCTTCATCAGCGTCGACTTTCCTGCGCCGTTCTCGCCGCAGATGCCGTGGATCTCGCCGTCGATCACGCTGAGCTCGACGTCCGAGAGCGCCTTGACGCCGGGGAAGACCTTGGTGATCTTCTGCATTTCAAGGATGTGCTTCGGCATGTCTCACCTCCAAGGGTGGGAGAGAGGGGTTGAGCAAGAGGAAGGGGCGGTGCCGGCCCCGAGGGACCGGCACCGCCGTCAGATCACGAGGCCTGACCGGCCTCGACCTCCTCAGCGGTCCAGTAGCCGCTGTCGACCAGCAGCGACTGGATGTTGTCGGCGTAGACGATGTCCGACTCGAGCAGGTACGACGGGACGACCTTCACACCGTTGTCGTAGGTGGTGGTGTCGTTCGCCTCGGGCTCGCCGCCCTCGAGGTACGCAAGGGTCGCGGTGACCGCCTGGTCCGCGAGCTTGCGGGTGTCCTTGAAGATGGTCGCGAACTGGACGTCGTCCGCGATCAGCTTGACGGAGGCGATCTCCGCGTCCTGACCGGTCACGACCGGGAAGCCGTCGGCGACCGTACCGGAGTAGCCCTGGTTCTGAAGGGCGGTGATGATGCCGCGCGAGATGCCGTCGTAGGGCGACAGCACGCCGTCGACCTTGAGGTCGGTGCCCACGTAGTAGGTGGTGAGCAGCGTGTCCATACGCGTCTGCGCGGTCTCCTGCTTCCACTGCTGCGTGTTGGTGACGTTGATGTCCATCTCACCCGACGGGACGACGAGGGCACCCGAGTCGATGTACGGCTGAAGGGTGTCCATCGCGCCGCTCCAGAAGAAGTGCGCGTTGTTGTCGTCCAGCGAGCCGGCGAAGAGCTCGACGTTGAACGGGCCGGCCTCGCCGGTCTCCGCGCCGCTCTCGTCGAGGATGCCGAGACCCACGAGCAGCGAGGTCGCCTGCTGCACGCCGACCTTGTAGTTGTCGAAGGTGACGTAGAAGTCGACGTACTCCGAGTCGCGGATGAGGCGGTCGTAGGAGATGACGGGGATGCCCGCGTCGTGCGCCTGGTCGAGCTGCGCCTTGAGGGCGGTGCCGTCGATCGCCGCGATGATGAGGGCGTCGACGCCCGAGGTGATCATCGAGTCGATCTGCTGCGACTGGGTCGGGATGTCGTCGTTGCCGAACTGCAGGTCGACGGAGTAGCCGGCGGCCTCGAGGCCCGCCTTCACCGCGTCGCCGTCAGCGATCCAGCGCTCCGAGGTCTGCGTCGGCATCGCCACGCCGATGGTGCCACCCTCGGTCATCGCGCCGTCGGTGCCGCCGGTCGCGTCCGCCGTGCTGTCGTCCGACGAGCCCGCGCCGCCGCCGGAGCAGGCCGCCAGGGTGAATGCGAGAGCCGCGCCGGCGCCCGCTGCCAGGATCTTCCTGAACTTCATATCTCCTCCTCGAGATACCGGCCTGCGTCGTCGCTGGCCGTGCGAGACCCAGTGTGTTTGCGTTCACAACAAACGTCAAACCTCGTGCGTCACAATGCGATCACAGAGCACCAACAGCGTGAATTAAAATGGTTTACCAGGGATGATGCCCAAAGTATGGGAGCGCTCCCAGTTCCACGCGGCGCTGCCCGGCGCGAACGAGGTCGCGCCGCGCCAGGACGAATCGGACACGGACGAGCGGTGCGACGGCGGCCAGGCATCGTCCCGCCACCCCCGGCAGGCCCCCTGACGGACCTCGCGCGGACACGGCAAGGGCCCCGACCGCGTCCCGGTCGGGGCCCTCGTCGGGAGCCGCCTGCGGCGGCCTTCAGACCGTCAGCGGCCGCCCATCGCGTAGTACGCGTTGTTCCAGCGGATCTGCTGCTCGAAGCCCTCGTAGGTGGTGTCCTCGTCGATGACGAGGAGCTCGATGCCCACCATCTTCGCGAAGTCCTTGATGACGTCGATGCCGATCTGGTTCGACATGGCCGTGTGGTGCGCGCCACCGGTCTGCAGCCACGACGCGACGGCCGTGGTGAAGTCGGGACGGGGCTTCCACACCGCGTGGCCCACGGGGAGCTTCGGCATGGGCTCGGGCAGGTCGACGTTGTCGACCACGTTCGCCACGAGGCGGAAGCGGTCGCGCATGTCGGACAGCGCGACGACGACGGCCTCGCCGGCGTCCGCGGTGAAGACCAGGCGGACCGGGTCCTCCTTGCCGCCGATGCCGAGCGGGTGGATCTCCAGGCTCGCCTTCTTGGACGAGAGCGCGGGGTTCACCTCGAGCATGTGGGCGCCGAGCGAGAGCTCCTGGCCGGGCACCAGGTGGTAGGTGTAGTCCTCCATGAGCGAGGAGCCGCCGGGCAGGCCCGCGCCCATGACGGCGCACAGGTGGACCAGGATGGCGGTCTTCCAGTCGCCCTCGGCGCCGAAGCCGTAGCCGTCGGCCATGAGGCGCTGCACCGCGAGGCCCGGGAGCTGCTTGAGCTCGCCGAGGTCCTCGAAGGTGTCGGTGAACGCGCCGAAGCCGCCCTCGACCAGGAACGAGCGCAGCGCGACCTCGATCGCGGCCGCATCGCGAAGCGACTCGTGACGCTCGCCTCCCTTGAGCAGCTCGGGCACCACGTCGTACTCGGCGAGGTAGGTGTCGACCATCGCGTCGACGTCGGCGTCGGCCACGGCCTTGACACGGTCCGCGAGCTCGTTGACGCCCCACGTGTTGATCTGGGCGCCGAGCTTGATCTCGGCCTCGGTCTTGTCACCCTCGGTGACGGCGACGAAGCGCATGTTGTCGCCGAAGCGCGCGACCTTGAGGTTCTTCGCGGCGAGGGCGCCGGCGGCGGCACGCGACCACACGCCGATGCGCTCGGAGACGGCCGGCGTCGACGGGTGGCCGACCACGGTGGTGCGGGCGACGTTCATGCGCGACTCGATGTACGCGTACTCGCGGTCGCCGTGCGCGGCCTGGTTGAGGTTCATGAAGTCGAAGTCGATGGTCGACCACGGCAGCTCGAGGTTCGCCTGCGTGGCGAGGTGGAGCAGCGGCTTCTGCAGCGCGTTGAGACCCGCGATCCACATCTTCGCCGGGGAGAAGGTGTGCATCCAGGTGATGACGCCGATGACCTTGGGGTCCGCGTTCGCGGCCATGATGGTCTCGAGGATCTCGTCACGGTTCTTGACGACCGGCTTCCACACGACCGTCGCGGGGATGTTCCCCGAGGCCTTCAGGGTCTCGACGACCTCGGTGGACTGGTCGGCGACCTGCTTGAGGACCTCGTCGCCGTAGAGGGTCTGGGATCCGGTGAGGAACCAGACCTCGTAGTCGGCGAGGTTCGGGACGATGGAGCTCACTGCATGCCTCCCTGCGGCTTCTGTCCGTAGACGTTCTGGTAGCGGTCGAAGAGCGCGTCGATCTTCCCCTCGGGGATGTCGACGAGCGCACCGCCCTGGCGGGCGATGTGGGTGGTCTTGGCGACGTCCTCGCACATGACGGCGGCCTTGACGGCGTCGCGCGCGTCCTTGCCGATGGTGAAGACGCCGTGGTTGGCCATGAGGACGGCGCGCGAGCGGTGGCCCTCGAGCGTCGCGACGATGCCACGGCCGATCGAGTCGTCGCCGATGATCGCGAACGGGCCGACGGGGATCTCGCCGCCGAACTCGTCCGCCATGCCGGTGATGTGGCACGGGATGGGCTCGTTGCGGGCCGCCCACGCCGTCGCGTAGGTCGAGTGGGTGTGGACCACGCCGCCGACGCTCGGCATCGCGCGGTACACGTAGGCGTGCGCCGCGGTGTCCGACGAGGGGCTGCGGTCCGAGCCGAGCGAGCCGGGGACCACGTTGCCGTCGAGGTCGCACAGGATCATGTTCTCGGGCGCCAGGTCGTCGTAGTCGACGCCGGAGGGCTTGATGACGAAGTGCTGCGTGCCGGGCACGCGCTCCGAGACGTTGCCGCCGGTCCACACGACCAGGTTGTAGCGCGTGAGCTCGCCATGGAGCTTCGCCACCTTCTCGCGGCTGCGGAGGATCGACTCCTCCTGCTCGGGGGTGAACGTGGTCATGCGGAAGTCTCCTTGCCTCGGTACCGCCTGGATGGGTCGACCTCTCCGCGCAGCGCACGGGAGCCTTCATCCGATGTCGACCGCGGGTCGAGCATGGGGCCCCTTTGCCTGGTGGAGAGCGTCGCTGGTTTTAACGTTAACATACAGTTCCTCGCGCCCCGTTCAGGGGGTCGCAGGTCCCGCCCCGACCGCATGTCGCGCGGCCATCGTCCACGCTAGCCGAGGTGCCCCGCGGCCTCACGCCGAACGATGCGCGGCGGCCCAGGCCCGCCGGGCCGCCCGGCGCGTCAGGCCCGCAGCGGGGCGGTCGAGTCGCGGACCACCAGCCAGGGCTCGATCGGCTCGACCGGTCCGGGCTCCTTGCCGTTGATCGCGGCGAACACGAGCGACACCGCACGCAGGCCGACCGCGGCGAAGTCCTGATGCACGGTGGTGAGGCCGGGATGCGCGTACGCGGACTCCGGGACGTCGTCGAAGCCCACGACCGAGATGTCGCGGGGCACGCTCAGGCCACGCTCCTCGAGCGCGTGGATCGCGCCGATCGCCATCGGGTCGTTCGCGACGAACAGCGCCGTGACGCCCTCCTCGACCTCGAGCCCCGCGCGGTAGCCGGCATCGGCGCTCCAGTCCCCCTCGAGGACCGGCAGGCGCTCGAGCCCGTGCTCGTCGAGGAACTCGAGGAAGGTGTCGCGGCGCAGCTGCGCCTCCGTGAGGCCCGCGATGCCGGTGATGTGCTGGAAGCGGCGGTGGCCCAGCGAGTACAGGTGGTCCAGGGCGAGCCGCGTGCCGGCGACCTGGTCGACGGCCACCGAGCGCTCGGCATGCGAGTTGCCGGTGAGCACGAACAGCACGGGGACGTCGGTGATCGCGTCGACGGCCGCGAGCACGTCGGGGTGCTGCGCCATCACCACCAGCGCATCGACGGCGCGCCCGAGCAGGAAGTCCAGCGCCTCCCCCATCGACTCCGAGTCCCACGACGCGGTGGTGATGAGCGGCTTGAAGCCCACCTGCTTGGCGGCGTGCTCGATCGCGTAGAGCGTGCTCGTGGGGCCGAAGTGCGGCACCTCGGGCATGATCACGCCGATCACCTCGGAGCGTCCGGTCGCGAGCGCGCGCGCCGCCATGTTGCGGCGGTAGCCGAGCTCGCGGATCGCGGCCTGGACCCGCTCGCGAGTCTCGGGGCGGATGCCGGGGAAGTCGTTGAGGACGCGCGAGACAGTCTGGTGGGAGACACCGGCCCGCGCAGCGACATCGTGCATGCTCGGCCCGCGGCCCTGCTTGGCCAGCGGCGCGGGGCGCTCGGGTCTCATGGGCGCCAGGGTAGCCGACGGCGCCAGCCCCGCCCGGGAGCGAGGTCCTGGGGACGAGACGCGGCGGGCGCACCGTGCAAGGCGCACGGCACCGGGGGCGCTGCGGGACGCAGGTCCCGTCGCGCCATCGCGATGTTGACGATAACATGTTGACGGTAACAATCACCCGGACCTCCCCACGAACGGAGCCTTCGTGAGCCTCAGCGCCACCGCCTCCCAGGTCGGCGACCGCCCCATCCACGTGCGCGACGACGCGGTGCGCGTCCTGCGCGACCGCCTCGCCGACGGCCGCGAGCTGCTGTACTTCGACGACGCCGACACCGGCCTCGCGCCCGAGCGACGCCGTGACGCGCGCGAGCTCGCCGCGAGGCCCGCGACGGCCGAGCTGCGCCAGGACCCGCTCACCGGCGAGTGGATCACGGTGGCCGCCGCGCGTCAGGGCCGCGTCATGCTGCCGCCCGCCCACCTGGACCCGCTCGCGCCGCAGTCGCCCGGGAACCCGTCCGAGATCCCCGACCGCTACGACGTCGCGGTCTTCGAGAACAAGTCGCCCTCGTTCGGCCCCGCGGCGGAGCTCGACGGGAGCCTCGACGGCGTCGGCCTCGAGCGCATCGGCACGTCGGCGGGCCGCTGCGAGGTGGTGTGCTTCAGCCCGGAGCACGACGGCTCGCTCGCGACGCAGTCGCGCTCGCGCATGCGCACCGTGATCGAGGCGTGGGCCCACCGCACCGCCGAGCTCTCGAGCGTGCCCGCCGTGCGCCAGGTCTTCCCGTTCGAGAACCGCGGCGAGGCCATCGGCGTCACGCTCCACCACCCGCACGGCCAGATCTACGCGTACCCGTACGTGACCCCGCGCACGCAGCGCCTGCTCGCCTCCATCGAGGCGTACGGCCCCACGCTCATGGAGGACGTCCTCGACCGCGAGCGCGGGGGGCCGCGCCTCCTGATCGCGGGCGAGCACTGGAGCGCTTACGTGCCGTTCGCCGCCCGCTGGCCGCTCGAGATCCAGGTGATGCCGCATCGTCCGGTCGCGAACCTGGCCGAGACCTCGCTGGCCGAGCGCGCCGAGCTGTCGGGCCTCTACCTGCGCCTGCTGCGCGGCGTCGACGCCCGGTACAGCACCCCGACCCCGTACATCGCCGCGTGGCACCAGGCGCCGGTGGAACGACCCGACGGCGTCCGGCTCATGCTGCAGATCACGAGCCCCCGCCGCGCCGAGGACAAGATGAAGTTCCTCGCAGGCTCCGAGGCCGCCATGGGAGCATGGGTGGCGGACATCCCTCAGGAGGAGCACGCTCGCGCCCTGCGCGACGCGATCGCCCGTGCCGACGACGACAACCCCGTGGAGGAACTGTGATCGACATCCCCTCGCCCGAGTCCACCGCTCAGGCCTTCGAGGACCGCTACGGGCGCCGTCCCGACGGCGTGTGGTCCGCTCCGGGCCGCGTCAACCTCATCGGCGAGCACACCGACTACAACGACGGCCTGGTGTTCCCGTTCGCGATCGAGCGGCGCACGTGGGCCGCGGTCGGCCACCGCGACGACCGCCTGCTGACCGTGCACTCGGGCGCGATGCCCGAGCCCGCGCAGGCCTCGCTCGACGCGCTCTCCCCCGACGACTTCGACGGCTGGAGCGCCTACGTGTTCGGCGTCGTGTGGGCGATGCGCGAGCGCGGCGTGTCCCTCGAGGGCCGCACCGGCTTCGACATCATGCTCGCGTCCGACGTCCCGCTGGGCGCGGGGCTGTCCTCGAGCGCGGCGATCGAGTGCGCGGTCGCGATCGCGCTCAACGACGAGTGGGACCTGGGCCTCACCCGCCGCGAGCTCATCTACATCTGCCAGCTCGCGGAGAACGGCGCCGTGGGCGCCCCCACCGGCAACATGGACCAGACCGCGTCGCTCATGGGCGAGCCCGGCCACGGCGTCCTCATCGACGTCCGCGCGGAGACCGCCGACCCGGTCGCGCTGCACTTCGCGGACGAGGACCTCGAGCTGCTGGTCATCGACACCCGCGTCCACCACGAGCACGCCACGGGCGGATACGGCGAGCGCCGCCGCTCGTGCGAGGAGGGCGCCGCCGCGATGGGCGTGCCCTCGCTGCGCGACCTCGAGGAGTCGGACCTGCCGCGCGCAGCGGAGACCCTCGACGACGTCACGTTCCGGCGCGTCAAGCACGTGGTGACCGAGAACGCGCGCGTCGCGCGAACCGCCGAGGTGGTCCAGTCCGACGGCCCGCGCGCCATCGGCGACCTGCTGGTGCAGTCCCACGCCTCCATGCGCGACGACTTCGAGATCTCGTGCGCCGAGCTCGACCTCGCGGTCGAGACCGCGCTCGCCAACGGCGCCGTGGGCGCGCGCATGACCGGCGGCGGCTTCGGCGGCGCGGCGATCGCGCTCGTCGACGCGGGCCGCGCCGAGGAGGTGGGCGAGGCCGTCGGGGCCGCGTTCGCCGAGGCCGGCCTCACCGCCCCCATCGTCTTCGTCGTCAACCCCGCCGCGGGCGCGCACCGCGACCTCTAGAAGGAGTCCCATGTCCTGGCTTGTCACCGGCGGCGCCGGCTACATCGGCTCGCACGTCGTCCGGGCCCTCTCCGCGGCGGGCATCGCGCCCGTGGTGGTCGACGACCTCTCGAGCGGGGTCGAGGCCTTCGTACCCACGGACGTCCCGTTCCTCCACGCGTCGATCCTCGAGACCGAGGCGCTCGAGCGCTTCATGACCGAGCACGGCGTGGTGGGCGTCATCCACTGCGCGGGCTACAAGTACGCGGGCGAGTCCGTGAAGTTCCCGCTGGTCAACTACGAGGCCAACGTGGACGGCACGCGCTCGCTGCTCGAGGCGATGGAGAAGGCCGGCGTCCGCCGCCTCGTGTTCTCCTCCTCGGCAGGCGTCTACGGCAACTCGGGCGTGGCGGTGGTGACCGAGACCACCCCGACCGTGCCCGAGTCTCCGTACGGGCGCTCCAAGCTCATCGGCGAATGGCTCATCGCGGACCAGGTCACCGCGACCTCGATGGCCGGCGCGCCCCTCGCGGCGACCAGCCTGCGGTACTTCAACGTGGTCGGCTCGGGCTACCCCGACATCTACGACGCCTCGCCGCACAACCTGTTCCCCAAGGTGTTCTTCGCGATCGAGAGCGGCAAGGCCCCGCAGATCAACGGCACCGACTACTCGACGCCGGACGGCACGTGCGTGCGCGACTACGTGCACGTGAGCGACCTCGCGGCCGCGCACGTGGTCGCGGCCCAGCGCCTCGACGCCGGTGACACGCTCGAGCCGATCTACAACCTGGGGTCGGGATCGGGCACCTCGGTGCGTCAGATCGTCGACGCGATGGTCGCCGCCACCGGCACCGACAAGACCCCCGTCGAGGGACCCCGGCGCCCCGGCGACCCCGACCTCATCGTCGCCGACGGCACGCTCGCGGCGCGCGACCTCGGGTGGGGCATGCGCCACACGGTCCAGGAGATGGTCGACAGCGCCTGGGCGGCCCACCCCAAGCACTGACCCCCCTCCCTGGACAGTCCCCACGGATCTCGCCGCGACACGCCGTCGAGAAGGGACGATGCGCGGGTTCCGGCCGGCGCGTCGCCCCAGGTTCCGTTGGCACTGTCGGGAGGGGAGGCATCGTTGTGCACGCCCGTGCCTGCGCGGAGAGACTAGGTTTCACGGCAGTCCCCCCGCATCAAGGAGAACCATGAGCATGTTCAGCTGGACGCTGCACGGGGACGGCAAGCACGCCGCACCCGGCAAGGCCGTCGCCCCCGACGAACGACTGACGTACCCCCGCACCTTCGGCATCGGAGCGCAGCACGTGCTCGCGATGATGGGGTCCACGCTGCTGGTGCCCGCCCTCACCGGCATGCCCGCATCGACCACGATGTTCTTCAGCGCCTTCGGCACCGCGCTGTTCCTCACGATCACGCGCAACCGCGTGCCCAGCTACCTCGGCTCGAGCTTCGCGTTCATCGCCCCGCTCGCGGCCGCGGGCGTGACGAACGCGAACGCGCCGCTCGACGCCGCCACCATCTCGAAGGGCCTCGGCGGCATCCTGCTCGCCGGCATCCTGCTCGCGATCGTCGGCCTGGTGGTCGCGCGCTTCGGCGCGGGCTGGATCGACCGGTCGATGCCGCCGGTGGTGACCGGCGCCGTGGTCGCGCTCATCGGTCTCAACCTCGCGGGCGCCGCGAAGAGCCAGTGGTCGGCGAGCCCGTGGACCGCGCTCGTGACGCTGTCCGCGACGCTCATCGCGATGGTCGCGTTCAAGGGCTTCCTCAGCCGCGTCGCGATCCTCTTCGGCGCCGTCATCGGCGGCGTCTTCTCGGCGCTGCGCGGCGAGTGGACCACGCCGCTCGAGGACTTCGACAACCAGACCGCGCTCGACCACATCGGCGCCGCCGACTGGTTCGGGATCCCCGAGTTCCACACCCCCAGCTTCGACGGCAGCGTGCTGGTCGCGTTCGTTCCCGTGGTGATCATCCTCATCGCGGAGAACATCGGCCACCTCAAGTCGGTGTCCGCGATGACCGACCGCGACCTCGACCCCGAGACCGGCCGCGCGCTGCTCGCGGACGGCGCCGCGACCATCGTCGCCGGCCTCGGCGGCGGCTCCGGCACCACCACCTACGCGGAGAACATCGGCGTCATGGCCGCCACCCGCGTCTACTCGACCCTCGCCTACTGGGCCGCGGCCGCGGTCGCGCTGCTGCTCAGCCTGGTGCCCAAGTTCGGCGCGATGGTCGCCGTCATCCCGCTGGGCATCCTCGGCGGGCTCTCGGTGCTCCTGTTCGGCCTCATCGCCGTCCTGGGTGCCCGCATCTGGGTCGAGGCCAAGGTCGACTTCACCAACCCGGTGAACCTGGTCACGGCGGCCGTCGCGCTCATCATCGGCACCGCGGACTTCACCGCGACGGCCGGCGACATGATCTTCAACGGCATCGCGCTCGGCGCGATCGCCGCCTTGGTGATCTACCACGGGCTCGGCTGGATCAGCCGGCGCGCCGGCACCCACGCCGTCGCGAGCCCCGCCTTCATCGAGGGCGACGAGGACTAGCAACGGGACGATGCCCGGGTCGCCTCGGCAGGGGGCGGCCCGGGCATCGTCGTGTCCGGGGGGTTAGTCCCAGCCGAGCTCGTGGAGGCGGTCGTCGTCGATCCCGAAGTGGTGCGCGATCTCGTGGACCACCGTGATCGCCACCTCCTCGCGCACGTCGTCCTTGTCCTCGCACATGCGGAGCGTGGGGTTCATGTAGATGAGGATGCGGTCGGGCAGCTCGCCTCCCCACAGGTCGCCGCGCTCGGTGAGCGCGACGCCGTCGTAGAGGCCCAGGAGGTCCTTGTCGTCCCCTTCGGGCTCGTCCTCGATGAGGATCACGCAGTTGTCGACGAGGTCCAGGAGCTCGTCCGGGACCGCGTCGATCGCATCGTCCACGGCCTTCTCGAACTCCTCGCGGGTCATCTGCACCATGGAGACGATGCTCCCACGCGTCTGGCGCGCCGCACCCGCGTCGCACATCGTGCCTGGCAGACGCTCGATTGGATTTTTCGCTCCATTACCCCTATAGTTTTCTACGCCTCGGCGCAAGGTTTCCAAGCGTGGAAGCGAGCCCTCATCGTCTAGCGGCCTAGGACGCCGCCCTTTCACGGCGGTAGCACGGGTTCGAATCCCGTTGGGGGTACGGAGCCAGGCTCAGGATGTACTAAACTTCATACGTCTTGCTCGCGTCTCTAGCGAGATCAAGGCCCTGTAGCGCAGTTGGTTAGCGCGCCGCCCTGTCACGGCGGAGGTCGCGGGTTCAAGTCCCGTCAGGGTCGCGTTGCGCGAGCCCCTTCTCACGGAGGGGCTTTCGTCTCAGTGGGGGGACGCCCCTGCGCCAAGGCTCTGTAGCTCAGTTGGTAGAGCGCACGACTGAAAATCGTGAGGTCACGGGATCGACGCCCGTCGGAGCCACGAAGCCCCTGCTAAGGCAGGGGCTTTTCGCTTTTTTTCAGTCGGGCACCCCGCGTTTACCCCGCACTTTCATTTCAGTCAGATGAGGCCAGCGAGGCGCTCGGACGTGATCTCCGCGGCCCGGGTCGAGCCCTTGACGGTGTTCATGTAGACGTCCTGAGTGAGGGATGGGTTCTCGTGGCCGAGGTAGTCGGCGATCTCGGTTGCAGACAGGCCTGCCCTGTCGAGGATCGTGGCGCAGGTCTTGCGGAACGAGTGCGTAGACAGGTCGGAGTAGCCGAGCTCGCCCCGTCGCTCCCGGATCGCGCGCTGAACATTCCCTGGGTCGCGCATCCGCATCAGGGGAGTCGGGAAGAGCAGCGATGTGTACTCCCCCAGGCGCTCGTGACGACGTGCCAGGAGGTCCATCGTCGCCTGAGGCAGCTTGGTGGTGCGAGCAGACTTCTCGGTCTTCGCATGCGATTGCCTGACCATGCCCTTGCCAGCGACTCGGACGCTGATGGCATCGATGCATGCCGTGCCGGCCGCGAAGTCGACCGATGAGACATCGAGCGCGCAGACCTCCGCCACTCGCCAGCCAGATGCCAGCATGAACTCCACCAACTCGACGGTGTCGCTTCGCTGCAGTTCAACGTCGGCACGAACCCTATCCATGAACGCGGGCAGCTCGTCGAGCGGAATTGCCTTGCTCCCCTTCTTCGCGCCCTTCGGCCGAGAGATGCGCTCCATCTCCCTGACGGGATTCGCCGCGATGGCGCCGTTGCGCACCGCGAGGCCGAGCATGCCCGAGAGCGACGACTTGCAGTTCTTGGCTGCGCCGTGCCCGGACTCTCGCTCCACCCGGCTTAGGAATCACTGCAGCCGCTCGGGCTTCGCTTCCGCCACGGAGAGATCACCGAGGCTGGTGACGATGTGCGCGTTTACCGCGTAGCCATAGGTCTCAAGCGTGCCTTCCGCGCGGCCCGCCTCGCGCTTCGCCTGCAGGAACATCGCGCCCAACTCGCGCAAGCTCGTCGAGGACTTCAGACCGCCGCCGCGCTCGACGTCAATCGTGAGGAGGGCGCTGCGCAGCGCAGCCTCGGCTTTCGCGCGGCTTGGCGCAAAGCGCTCCACCTGACGAGACTTCCCGTCGGGGAACCTGTAGCGGGCGCGAGACCGCCATTTCCCATCGCCGACCTGAATGGTGCTGATCGTGCCGTACGTGCCGATCTGAGTACGAGGACGCGCCACTCAGGCCTCACCCTCAAGCGCCGCACCAAGCTCCTCAAGAAGGCGCCGGGTCGCCCTGCCACGCTTCTGAGGCGAAGCTCCTTCTCCAGCGCGACGAGCAGATTCGTCATCGAGCGACCTGCCCCACAGCGCCCGGGCCACTTCCTGCACACGCCCGGGTTGCACTCCAAGCTGCCGACCCGCACGGTACTCGGCCTGGCTCACGGCCGGGCTGGAGAGTTGGGCAAGTTCCCCATACGTGATCCTCTCCACGTCCAGGAAAGGAAAGGCCCGCGTTCGCCCCGCCGCCTCAGCCGCCTCAGCCGCCTCAGCCGCACGAGTCTCGCGCCCCGGAGGCAGGACAGGATCCCCTCCGAGCGCTCGCTCAACCCACTCGCGTGGCACCGAGTCGGTTCCGAGCATGGGATGCGCCAAGGCCTCAGCGGCTCCGAAGAGGTCCGTCAGCTTGAGCGGCTCACCCGTCAACGAACCGAGCGCGAGTGCGAGCGTGAGGAGGGTCGGCACTGTCGGCGATGCCTTGCCCGCCTCGATGCTCTGGATGCTCGAGAGGCTCCAAGTCGCCCCAAAACTATGACCCGCTCTTGCAACCGCATCCATCGTCAACCCGTGTGCGTGTCGGTATTCACGCACGAAGCGGCCCACCGCTTCGGAGTAGCTCAGGATCTCCATGCCCACAGGCTACTAGATGTTAGGCGCTTGTGCTACCTTCAGGCACACGCTACAGATTTGTGGTCCTTCAGAAAGGCAGAGATGTGAATCGGCCTGAGTTTCGTTCCGTCCTATCGACAAGGATGGAACCCATGACTCGTTACACCCCGGAAATGCGTGAGCGCGCCCTGAGGATGCTCGCCGAAGCGTTGCCGGATCACCCGAACTTGACCAATGCGACGCGGCACGTGGCCGGGATGCTCGGGATGAGTCCCGAGACGCTTCGCCTGTGGCATCGCCAGATGGAGGCCAACGCGGGCGGCAAGGTCGGAGGCGTCAGCGAGGCCGCGGCGGAGATCAAGCGCCTCAAGCGCGAGAACGCCGAACTGCGCAAGGCCAACGAGATCCTCAAGGCTGCGAGCGTGTTCTTCGCGAAGGAGCTCGACCGCCCCTGACCGAGATGATCCGCTTCATCGACGAGCACAAGGATCGTTTCGGGGTCGAGCCCATCTGCCGGGTCCTGCGCCCAGCAGTCCAGGGATTCCTCACCTCTCGCGGCTACCGTGCCGCGAAGAGCAGGACGCCGTCCGCTCGTGCGCTGCGCGACGACCTGCTCGTTCCCGAGGTCGCTCGCCTGCACGCGGAGAACTACGGCGTCTATGGCCGTCGGAAGATGCACGCACTGATGCGCCGCCAGGGCTGGGACATCGGGCGGGATCAGACCGAGCGGCTCATGCGGCTCGCCGGCGTGCGCGGGGTGAAGAAGTCCAAGCGGGTCTTCACCACGAAGTCCGACCCGAAGGCCGTGATGCCGAAGGACCTGGTGAAGCGCCACTTCCATGCGCCAGGGCCACGACAGTTGTGGGTGGCTGACATCACGTACGTCGCGACGTGGTCTGGCTTCGCTTACGTCGCGTTCGTCACCGACGTCTTCTCACGCAGGATCGTGGGCTGGAACGTCGCGTCGACGCTCAAGGCAGAGATCCTGCCGTTGCAGGCGCTCGACATGGCGGCGTGGGACGCCGGTGGAGACCTCAGCGGGCTGACGCACCACTCGGACCACGGGTCGAACTACATGGCGATGGTCTACACCGACCGCGTCGTCGAGCTCGGCGCGAAGCCGTCGACGGGAACCGTGGGCGACTCATACGACAACGCGCTCGCCGAGGCGATCAACAACCTCTACAAGACCGAGCTGATCCGCCAGCGCGGCCCGTGGCGGACCGTCGAGCAGGTCGAGCTCGCGACCCTCGAGTACGTGTGGTGGTGGAACAACCAGCGACTCCATGGCGAACTCGGCATGCGCACTCCCGAGGAGGTCGAAGCCGAGTACTACGCTGACCTCGCAGCCGCCCAAGTGGCGTCTGTCGGACAAAGAAACTGAGCGGAACGAAACTCAGGCCGATTCAGCTCGACCAGCTCACGCTTCTCAGCGCTGGTCAGGCCTTCACGGTCGCCACGGTCGATCTCGTCCTGAGCCATCCAACGACGCAGACACGACTCGCTGATCCCGAGATTGCGGGCGGTCGCCGCGACAGGTTCACCCTGCGCGACGAGGTCCAATGCTCGACGCAGGAACTCCGGCGACTTCGGTGCGGGCATTCGTGGAACTCCCTTCCAAGACGATCATCGCCTCAGATCAGGTGTCCACGGAAGCGGGTCAGGCTCCCCGGGCCCTTGCGGGTCGGCCGGGCGGCTGCGACGGGGTTTGTGTCGGAGGGCTCACTTCGAGGAGGGCGGCCGCCTGATGATCCGGCAATCCTGTGGCAGCCGCGCTGCGCGACTTCGAATGCGGTCAGGTCCTGCGAGGCGGCTCATGCCATGCCGCGCCGCGGCACAGCTCCTTGTCTCGGCAGGCGATCTTGCCCGCAGGAACCTTAGGCATCTCGCCTCCCTTCAACAGTTCAGCCGAAGGGTATCCACACCAGCGAAAAAGTTTGCCCGACAGTAGCGCGAGAAGAGGTTTCAGCCTGTCAGGTCGAACACAGGGACGACGTCCCAAGTGCGCACGTCAACGGCGTAGTCAGTGCCAGAGTTCTGGTAGTTCTCGAACCGGATCGAGGACAGTTCGGCGGGATCCAGGACGCGGCCGTCGCCAACAGGGATTCCGTCACGGATATCCGCCAGAGCCTCCTCGGTAGACGCGTACGTGTGGTACTCGCCGTACCCGAGCCCCGCGTACGACAAGACCGTGTTGACCTGTCCAGAACGGCGGATCTCGATGCGGAAGAGGTCCTTGTCCTTCCCGGAGGGGAACAGCACGACGCGGTACTTTCCCTCGCCATGCTCGACGGCGGCCATACCAGCCATGTCGCCGAACACGTACATGACCTCACCGGGGACGTCGTCACCCTGGGTGAGCCCCAGGGGGGCCTCCTCGGTGCCCTCGTAGCGCACACCGTCGATATACCGTACGAGGATCTGGGGGTACTCGTACTCGGGATACTTCGTCCCCGGAGCCATCACGATCGACCTCACACCGATCTCCCACAACTCCGGCCACTCCTGCGCCAGCCACTCCTCAGCACCACCCTGCGGCTCCACAGAGAACACGTAACCCTCCTGGTCGGCGGGCCACTCCCCGACAGCAGCGATCGTGACAGCCTCGGACACGGCCACCGTGACCGCAGCGTCGGACGCGGTCGCGGTCTGTGATGTTTCAGGTGCGGCGCCGAGACCGAGCTCGGCGGGCATGCAGGCCGTGAGTGGGAGGACTGCGCCGGCGATGGCGGCAAGCGTTACTGCACGAAGTCGCGTAATCACGGGGCGACTCTCCCACCGGCCTAGCAGGCGGCTTCGCCGACACGCGGGCCGGCGGCCTCTCTCCACATGGATCGTCACGATGGTCCTTTCTGCGCAGGAGCCTCCTT
>NZ_BBMB01000010.1 GCF_000971235.1 Demequina subtropica | reverse complement strand
CGCGGTCCGCGTCACGCCGCCGTCGGGGTCGGTCACCTTGACCGCACGGTTCAGGCCATCGAACACGGTGGTCAGCGTGAAGCCGCGCGCGTTGGTCACCGACGTCTGGTTGCCCGCCGCGTCGAAGCCGTACGCCGTGACCGCACCCTCGGGCGAGGTCTCGGAGGTGAGGCGCGACAGCGCGTCGTACGCGTACGCCGTCGTGTGGCCCAGCGCGTCCGTGATCGCCGTGACCGCGCCCATCGCGTCGTAGGCGTAGGCCGTCACCGCGCCGGTCGCGTCCGTCACCGCCGTCGGCCTGTTCAGCAGGTCGTACGACGTCTCGGTACGTCCGTCCAGCGGGTCCACCTCGGCCGTGACGTTGCCGAGCGCGTCGTACTCGGTGGCCCACTCCTCGCCCGCCTCGTCCACGCGCAGCGTGGTGCGGCCGAGCTTGTCCACGGTCAGCACAGTGGCGTCGCCGCGCTGGTTCACCGACCTGACGAGCGCGCCCGCCGCGTCGTAGGTGAACGCCTCCGACGTGCCATCGGGGTAGGTCACCCCGGTGACCCGGCCCATCAGGTCGTACGTGTAGGCCGTGGCGCGGCCCATCTGGTCGGTGGTCTCAACGACCTGATCGGCGTCGTCGTAGGCCGTGCGGGAGACCCCGCCCAGCGCATCGGTCACGGTGATCGCGCGGTCCAGAGCGTCGTACGCGATCGCCGTGCGGGCACCCTCGGCATCGACCGTCGCGGTGACGTTGCCCACGGCGTCGTACTCGGTGCGGGTCACGCCGCCCTCGGCGTCGGTGACCGTGACGGCCCGGTTGAGCGCGTCGTACCGGGTCGCGGTCGCGTGACCGTTCTGGTCGATCGCGGTGATGACGTTGCCGTTCGCGTCGTACGTCGCCTTCGCGACCCCACCCTCCGCGTCGGTGGTCTTCACGATGCGCCCCATGGCGTCGCGCTTCACCGCGGTGACGTTGCCGCGGGCGTCCGTGGCCTTCACCACGTCGCCGCGTGCATCGAGCGTGTACTCGGTCCGTCCGCCCTCGGCGTCGACCGTGGCCACGATGCGCGAAGCGAGGTCGTACTCCGTCGCCGTCACGCCGCCACGGGCGTCCGTCACCGACACGACGTTGCCCACCGCGTCATACGCCGTCACCGTCTTCTGACCCAGCTGGTCCGTCACCGAGGTCACCCGACCGAGCTTGTCGACCGTGTTCTTGACCTTGTTGCCGCGCTGGTCGGTGGTGGTGAGCAGCGCACCGGCGGCGTCGTACGTGAACGCTTCGGTGGTGCCGTCCGGGTAGGTCACCTCGGTGACCTGGCCCATCAGGTCGTAGGCGTAGGCCGTCGCCCGGCCGAGCTCGTCGGTGGTCTTCGTCACCTGTCCCGCCGCGTCGTAGGCCGTGCGGGAGACCCCGCCCGCCGCATCGGTCGCCGTGACCGGGCGATCGAGCTTGTCGAAGCCCGTCGCCGTGCGATGCCCATCCGCGTCCACCGTCGCCGTGACATTGCCCACCGCGTCGTACTCGGTGCGCGTCACGCCGCCGGCGGCGTCGGTGACCGTGACGGCCCGGTTGAGCGCGTCGTACGTGGTCGAGGTCGCGTTGCCGCGGCCGTCGACCGCCTTCACCAAGTTGCCGTTCTTGTCGTACGCAGAGCTCAGCGTCGAGCCGTCGGCCTGAGTCACCTTCACCGCACGGCCCATCGCGTCGTACTCGATGCCGGTCACGGCACCCTCCGGGTCGGTAGAGGACACCACGAGGCCACGCGAGTCGAGCACATACTCGGTGCGCCCACCCTCGGCGTCGACGGTGGCGACGATGCGCGAGGCGAGGTCGTACTCCGTCGCCGTCACGCCACCGCGGGCATCCGTCACCGAGATGACGTTGCCCACCGCGTCGTAGGCGGTGACCGTCTTCTGCCCCAGCTGGTCCGTGGTGGTCACCACCCGGCCGAGCTTGTCGACGGTGTTCTTGACCGTGTTGCCGCGCTGGTCCTTGCTGGTGAGCAGCGCACCGGCGGCATCGTACGCGAACGCCTCGGACGTGCCGTCGGGGTAGGTCACCTCGGTGACCTGGCCCATCGCGTCGTAGGCGTACTCCGTGACGCGACCGAGCACGTCCGTGGTCGCAGTCACCTGTCCTGCGGCGTCGTAGGCCGTGCGGGAGACCCCGCCTGCCGCATCGGTCACCGTCACCGGGCGGTCGAGCGTGTCGAAGGACGTCGTGGTCTTGTGGCCGTTGGCGTCCACGACCGCGGTGACGTTGCCCACCGCGTCGTAGGTGGTGGCGGTGACGCCGCCCAGCGCATCGGTCACGGACACCGCGCGGTCGAGCGCGTCGTAGGCCGTGCTGGTCGCGTTGCCGCGGCCGTCGACCGCCTTCACCAAGTTGCCGTTCTTGTCGTACGAGTACGTCAGCGTCGCGCCATCGGCCTGCGTCACCTTCACCGCGCGACCCATCGCGTCGTACTCGACAGCGGTGGAGGCGCCCGAGGGGTCCGTGGAGGACACCACGAGGCCGCGGGCGTCGAGCGTGTACTCGGTCCGTCCGCCCTCGGCGTCGACGGTGGCGACGATGCGCGAGGCGAGGTCGTACTCCGTCGCCGTCACGCCGCCGCGGGCGTCGGTCACCGCGGTGATGTTGCCCGCCGCGTCGTAGGCAGTGACCGTCTTCTGGCCCAGCTGGTCGGTGGTCGAGGTGACGCGGCCCAGCTTGTCGAGGGTGTTCTTCACCGTGTTGCCGCGCTGGTCCGTGGCGGTGAGCACCTCGCCCGTCGCGGCGTACGTGAACGCCTCGGTGGTGCCGTCGGGATAGGTGACCTCGACCACGCGCCCGCGGGCGTCGTACTCGTAGGCCGTCTCGCGGCCGAGCACATTAGTCGACGCCACCGTCTGTCCGGCAGCGTCGTACTCGAGGCGCGCGATACCGCCGTCCGCATCGGTCACCTTGACGGCGCGCGACAGCGCGTCGTACGACGTCCTGGTCTTGTGCCCGTTCGCGTCCACGACCGCGGTGACGTTGCCCACCTTGTCGTAGGTGGTGGCGGTGACGCCGCCCAGCGCATCGGTCACCGACACGGCTCGCCCGAGCGAGTCGTACTCGGTGACGGTGACGTTCCCGCGCGCATCGGTCGCCTCGGTCACACGGCCCGCGCCGTCGTAGGAGTGCTTCAGCACCGAGCCGTCGGCCTGAGTCACCTTCACCGCACGACCCATCGAGTCGTAGCGGGTCTCGGTGGTCGCGCCGGACGGATCCGTGACGGCCACCGCCAGGCCGCGACCGTCGAGCGAGTAGTCCGTGCGGCCGTCCTCGGGGTCCACGGTCGCGACCAGGCGCGAGGCCGAGTCGTAGACGTAGCGCGTGGTCGCGCCGCGCGGATCGGTCTCGCGCACGCGGTTGCCGCGGGAGTCGTAGGTGTAGACCGTCTGGTAGCCCGCCGCGTCGGTCATCGACGCGAGCAGGCCACGGCCGTCGTACTCGTACGTGGTCGCGTAGCCGCGCTCGTCGACCTCGCGCGTGAGGCGGCCCTCGCCGTCGTACTCCGCGGCGAGCGTGTCGCCGCCAGGCAGCGTGGTGCCGGTGAGGTTGCCCACCTCGTCGTAGGTGAAGCGCGTGACGCGCCCCAGCTCGTCGACGCTGCGCACCAGGCGGCTCGCCGCGTCGTAGGCCTGCGTGGCGACGCCGCCGAGGGCGTCGGTGGTGCGCACCGCGTTGCCCAGGCGGTCGTACTCGGTCTCGGTGCGGTTGCCCTTCGCGTCGACCGTCGCGGTGATGTTCCCCATCGCGTCGTACTCGGTGCGGGTGATGCCGCCCTCGGAGTCGGACAGGGAGACCAGGCGCCCGAGGAGGTCGTATGCGTACGTGGTGGTCGCGCCGGCGGCGTCCGTGGTCGACGTGACGTTGCCCGCCGCATCGTGCACATACGTCACCGTGGTGCCGTCCGGGTTGGACTGCGCAGTGAGGCGCCCCATGACGTCGTAGGCGTAGCCGGTGACCTTGCCCTCACCGTCGACGCGCGAGGTCACCACGTCGCCGGCGGCGTACGCCGTCTTCTCGGTGATGCCCTCCTCGTCGGTGGTCGAGGTCACGCGGTCGAGCGCGTCGTACTCCGCCGTCGCACGGCCGCCCGCGGGGTCCACGGTCGCGACGGCGTTGCCCGCCGCGTCGTACTCCGTCGCCCAGTCCTTGCCCGCCGCGTCGGTGCGCTCGGTCCGGTTGCCGAGCGCATCGTAGGTGTACGTCTCCTTGGAGCCGTCGCGAGCGGTCCGAGAGGTCTGACGGTGCTCGGTGTCGTAGGTGAACCTCTCGGACGTGCCGTCCGGGTAGTCGACGCGCGTCACCTGGAGGTTCGGGTTGTAGGTGTAGCGCGTCACCTCGCCGAGCTGGTCCGTCTCGGTCAGCACCGAGCCGTTGAGGTCGTAGGTCGAGGTGACCGTGCCGCCCTTGGCGTCCGTGGTCTTGACCAGGTTGTCCGCCGCGTCCCACGCGAAGGTGGTGGTCGCATCGTTCGCGTCCGTGGTGGACGTGACTCGGTTCGCAAGGTCGTAGGTCGAGGCGGTCACGCCGCCCTCGGCGTCGACGATGCGGGCGACGTTGCCGCGCGCATCGTACGAGTAGGCGGTCACGGCGCCGCGCGCATCGGTGTGCGTGAGCATGTCGCCGTGCGAGTCGAAGGTCGCGTACGTCACCGTGCCATCGGGCAGGTGCGTCTCGATCGCCCGGCCGTCCTCGTTGAGCACGTACTCGGTGGTCGCGACCGGCTGGTCGGGGTCCGGCGACGGCTCCGAGATGCGCGTGAGGTCACCCTTCGCGTTGTACTCGTACGTGGTGGTCTGACCCGCCGCGTCGGTGGTGGTGAGCACCTGACCCATGTCGTCGTAGGTCGAGCTGGTCGAGCGGTCCGCGGCGTCGGTGGACGATGCGGGGTTGCGGTTGTCGTCGTAGCCCGTCACCGTGACGCCGCCCAGGGCGTCGGTGGACTCCACCGCCTGACCCTGGTCGTTGTGCTTCACGGTGGAGACGTTGCCGAGCGAGTCCGTGACGGTGGTGGTGCCGTCGTCGTATGCGAAGGTGCGGGTGCTGCCCACGCCGTCGACCTGGCCGACCACGCGGTCCTCGTCGTCGTATGTGTTGGTCACCTCGACCACGCCGTCCGCGCCGGTCACGGTGACCAGGCGGCCGTCGTCGTCGTAGCCGAAGGTGCGCGTGCGGTCCGCGCCGTCGGTGATGGAGGCGAGGTGGTCGCCGTCGTAGGTCAGCTCCCAGCGGCGGCCGTCGGGGTGCACGAACGCGGTGATGCGACCCGCGTCGGTGGTCTCGACGGTCACCTTCTGGCCGACCTCATCGGTGATGGACTGCAGGCGCGCGAAGGTGGCACCGTCGTCGTCCGCCACGGTGCGGTCGCCGTACGCGAAGGAGTACGTGTTGCCCTGGCGGTCCGCCATCGCGACGAGCGTGCCGTAGCCCGTGTCCTCGTCGATCGCGTAGTCCTGCGTGGTGCCCATCATGGTGGTGAGGCGCACGCCGCCGTCAATACGCGTGAGCGTCGACCTCGCGCCCGAGGCCGCCGTGTAGTCGTCGCCGTCCTTCTCGAAGAAAGCGGCGGACCCGTCGGCGCGCGTGACCAGCACCGAGTCGTTGGAGTACTGCTGCGCCCAGCTCGAGTAGGCGAAGTTCCAGCCCTGGCCCAGCGGGGTCACGCGGGAGTCCGCGCCGTTGTACGTCGCGGTGAGGTCGATCTCCTGGTCACCCACGCCCGTGAGCGTGAAGAGCTCCTCCTCGAGCGCCATCGAGCCGGTCGAGAGGCTCACCGGGTCGCCGCCGTAGACCTGGTCCTGCGTCAGACCGAACATGGCGAACAGGTCGAGCATGTCCTGCGTCGGCGCCGACGGGAGGACGATGGCCGGCTCGCCGGAGCCGTCGCCTGTCGGCGGCAGCGCGTCCTCCGCACTGTAGATCACCACACCGTCGAACCAGACGTTTCCGTCCCATCCGAACTCCGGGTCGACCGCGTAGCGCACGTACGACTCGTTCTTCGAGCTGTCGGAGAACACGCTGACTCCGGTGCCGGTCCACTGGTCAGGAATGTCATAGCTGTACGCGGACGGCGCGAGCAGCCTCGCCGCGTCGCTGCCAGCGAAGGTCCCGAGCGCCACGTAGCGCTGCAGCGCGGCGTTGGAGAAGCTGCTGAAGTCCGCATCGCTGTAGGACCAGGACGCGCGCACGTCGAGGGACACTCGCTCGGAATCGTCGTAGTGGGTCTCGGTCACGTCGATTGAGACGGTGATCAGCGTGCCGTCGACGGTCACCAGCTGCCAGTCCTGGACGCCGGATTCCTGGCTCGTCGGAAGCACGCTCGCGAGCGCGTCCGCGTCCACCAGCGACTTGCGGGCGAAGCCGCCGGTCGGACCACCGGTGGCCGCTGCGGCACAGGTACCCGCATCGTCGCCGAGGCGCGTCAACACGGCCTTGGCCAGCGCGAGCGCATACAGATCAGGGCGACGCTCCATGACCACCTGGTCGTAGACGTTGTCGAGCTCGCCGAGGTCGACGCGCGCGTAGGCGCCGTCGACGTCGAGCGCGCCGGCCCACTCGGCGACCACGCCGTCGCGGCCGGTGTGAGCCGCGAGCTCGTCGATCACCGCGGAGGCCAGCGCCGCATCGTCCGAATCCACGCTCGGGCCGCCGTCACCCTGCGGGCCGTGCGGCAGACCCGTGGTGGAACCGGCGCCGAGGGTAAGGGCGACGTCCGCTTCGCGCGACTCGAGCATCAGGGCGCGCAGCTCCGCGGAGACGCTCGCGTCGGTGCCGGGAAGGATCTCGACCTCGGCCGCGCAGACCGACTCGAGATACGCGGCGGTCTGCTCCGCGACGTCGACCGTGAGGTCCCGCTCCGAGACCCGCTCGCCGTCCCAGATCGCGAGGGCCGCGTCGCTGTCGACATCGAGGACCACGCGCGGGAGGCCGCTCTCGGACTCCTCGACCGCCACGAACGTGCCGGTCTCGGTGGCCTCGGCGCGAAGCACGCCGGCGGCTGCGTCCCAGGCGCTCGGAAGCTCGACCCACTCGTCGCCGTCGAGCTGCAGCACGCGCAGCGCGGAGGTGTCGGCGTCGCCCAGCTCGGCGGCGTCGAACGCGAGCGCGATGCCGGGCTGCTCGACCTCCAGCGCCGAGTCGACACCCTCGCCGGTGTAGGCGAGCTGGGGATCGAAGGCGGTGACCGCCTCACCTGCGCGGGTCTCCACTGCGAGGACGACGGGCGCGCTGACGGCATCCGCGGGAGCCTCGACATCCGTGCGCGCGAGGCTCGCCGCGGCGCCCTCGAGCGACCGCTCGGAAGGCCACAACGTGGCGGTGACGCCTGCACCCACCACGGCGAAGGAGGAGCCCGGAACCATGCTCGGAGCAGGCTCCGTCGCCGATGCCGGCGAGACCGCCGTCACCGTCAGCACGCATCCCAGCGCAGCAGTCAGCACAGACGTCAACGTCTTCACGGAGCCCCCTCAGCAGGTCGATCGCTCCGTGAACCCTGGCGGAGGCAGCACCGCCGGTCAAGAGGTCAGGCTCGCCTTATCTGCACCGATACCAGGGGTTACCCTGTCATTTGTCCGTATGCAGCCCGTTTGCCCCGGTGCGAACCGGACAGGCATGTGATGCATCTCACACGCACGTCGGGGATGGCGCCTAGCGGCCGCGGTCACACATCGACGGTCGCGTCCGGCCGGGGCTCCGGGAGCACCCCGCCGAACCAGTCCTCGAGCATGCGCCGCGCGACCGAGCCCTTGGGCGCGAGGATCACCTCGCCGGTCCTGACCAGCTCGGCGAGCTCCTCGCGGGTCACGAACCGCGCCTCCGAGACCTCGTCCATGTCGAGGTCGAGAGCCTCGGGGTCCTCGGTGACCGCGCGGAACGCGACCATCACCGAGGCCGGAAAGGGCCACGGCTGCGAGCCCAGGTACTCGACGCTGCTGAGCGCGAGGCTCGACTCCTCCGCGACCTCGCGGTGGACGGCCTGCTCGAAGGTCTCCCCCGGCTCGACGTATCCGGCGAGGTGCGAGAAGCGCTTGGGCGACCACGCCGCCGCGTGGGCGATGAGGAGGCGGTCGACGGGATCCGTGATAGCGACGATGATCGCGGGGTCGGTGCGCGGGTAGTGCTCGCGCTCGTCGTTGTCGCAGCGGCGCACCCAGCCGCCGCTCGTGGGAACGGTGGGCTCGCCGCACAGCGCGCATCGCGGGTGGCTCGCATGCCAGTTCGCGATCGCCACCGCGGTGGACGCGAGCTCGTGGTCGCGCTCGCCCTCGGCGCCGCGATCCCAGAACCCCGCGAGCAGGTCGCGCAGCCCGCGCATCCGCTCTCCCCCGATCCCGTCGGGGTCCGCACCGAAGCCCGGATCCTCGGGCACGAGCGCCACGAGGTCGCGATCGCCGTCGCGTCCCAGGTAGATGCGCAGGCTCGCGGACGGCTGCGCGTCCGGCGCGAGCTCCACCAGGCGGCCGTCCGCGGTGAGCACCCGGCCGTCCCTCACCACGATCGCGTCGCAGGACTCGAGGTCGGTGGACTCGCGGCGCTCGGCGGCGCGGTCGATGCGGCTGGGAAGGTCGAGCGGCCAGGGGTTCCTCACCCGGTCACCGTACTGCGCGACCCGGCGGCAGATGCCCCATGGGAAGCACGCGGCGGACGAAACCGACCACTGATGCCCCATTCCGCAGGCATGCGTGCAGAAACCAGGGTCCTCGCGGCGCTGCGCACCATGGGGCACCGGTGGTCGGTTTCCGCGGGCCCGTGCACTTCATGGGGCACCGGTGGTCGCCTCCACCCTCGACCGGTCAACCGGGCAGGCGAGGCATCGTCCCTGGCCCGCGCGGCGTGGAGCGTGGCGCGCGACCCGAGTTGGCTCTACCGTGAGCCTGTGCCACGTTCACCGCTCGCGCTTGCCGCCCTGGCGTCCGTCGCCGTGCCCGGGCTCGACGTGTACGACGTGCTGCGCAGCCCCCACACCGACGCCGACTTCGAGGTGGTGGTGGTCAAGGACGCGACGGGACGCCGGTGGATCGTCCGCGCGCCCAAGCGTGCCGCCGCAGGAGCCGCGCTCGAGGCCGAGAAGGGCCTGCTCGGCGCCCTCACACGCGCCAAGGAGGCCGGCATCGTCACGTTCGACGTGCCGCATCCCGCCGGCGCCGCCGAGCTGGGCACCGACGAGGGCCGCGCGATCGTCTACACCGAGGTGCCCGGAGCACCGCTCATGCTCGCAGCGCTCCAGCCCGGACCGGGGCTCGCCGCCGCGGTAGGCCAGGCGCTCGCCGAGATCCACGAGCTGCCCATCGCCGTGGTCGAGGATCAGGGCCTGCCCGCCTACACAGCCGAGGAGTACCGCGAGCGGCGCCTCACGGAGCTCGACGCCGGGATCCAGACCGGCAAGATCCCTCCGCGTCTCGCGGACCGCTGGGAGCGCCAGCTCGAGAACGTCGCCTGGTGGCGCTTCGACCCGACCGTGGTGCACGGCGACATGGGCGAGCACCAGGTGTTCGTCGCGGACGGCACCGTCGTCGGGGTCGTCGACTGGATGGACGCGCGCGTCGCGGACCCCGCCGACGACCTCGCGTGGCTAGTCGCCTCCGCGCCCGACGATGTGCTCGACTCCGTGGTCGAGGCCTACCACGCGCGCCGACGCGAGCTGCGCGATCCTCATCTGCTCGACCGCGCACGCCTGGCCTCCGAGATGGCGCTCATGCGGTGGCTCATGTACGGCGTGCGCACCGACAACGCGGACATCGTGTCCGACGGCGAGGGCATGCTCACCGACCTCGAGGCGATGCTCTTCGACGAGGCCGAGGAGGCCTGAGCCTCACGGCGCGAGCAGCGCCTCGATCTCGGCGCGTGTGAGCAGCCGCGCGGGCCTCACGGTCGCGTCGTCGCGCACGTAGTGGAATGCCGCATCGACCTCCTCGAGGGGCACCCCGGTCCACTCCGACCATGCGAGGCGGTAGACGGCGAGCTGCACCTCGCGCGCCGCGCGCTCGTCCGGGTCGCGTGGCGCCGAGCCGGACTTCCAGTCCACCACCGTGACGCGATCCAGCCCCGCGCCCGCCGGGAAGACCGCGTCGATGCGCGAGCGGATGGTCACGCCCGCGACCGGGACCTCGACGTCGACCTCGATGTGGCTCGGGACGCGCGATGCCCACTCCGAGCGCGCGAAGGACTGCGTGAGCGCCTCGATGTCGGACTCGTCCTCGCCCGGCCCCAGGTCCTCGAGCCCGAGCAGCGGCACGTGCCCGTACTGCGCCTCGATCCAGGCGTGCAGCAGGCTTCCGCGCCGGGCCGCGGGCGTCGGCTCCGCCGGAAGCGGGCGCCGCAGCTGCGCCGTGAACGCCTCGCGATCACGCCGCAGCGCCACGAGCGCCGACGTGGACAGGTGCGCGGGCAGCGCGACGTCGCCGACGCCCCGCTCGCGATCGCGCCGCTCCTCGAGCATCGCCGCGATCTCCCGACCGAGCGGCAGGTGGTCCCAGCCGTCCTCGGTGGAACCGGTCCCGTCCCGCATGTCCAGCGCCTCGCGCACCTCCGCCGCGAGCGCCCGGCGCGCGAGCTGCGCGGGCGTGGGCGCGGGCGGCCAGTCGGCGCGCACCGGCTCGACCTCCACGGCGGTGCCGTCCTCGGGACGCGGCTCCCAGCCCTCATCCGAGAGCATGCCGAGCTCGACCAGCTCGCGCAGGTAGCACGAGGGCGTCCGCACGGTCACGCCGCCCGCGCGCCAGGACGCCGACAGCAGCACGTGCGAACGGGCGCGCGTGACCGCCACGTAGAACAGCCGTCGCTCCTCCGCGATGCGGTGCTGCCCGCAGTCGCGCTCGAACTCCTCGATGCTCTCGCCCAGCCCGCCGTGGTCGGCCGCCCCGCGCCAGTCCCAGTGCGGCAGGTCCTGGCGGTCCAGCCGCAGCTCATAGGGCAGCTCGACGCCCTTGCCGCGCCAGCCCGCGTCCGAGCAGTACGGGCGGCGCGATGACGGCTCCCCGACCGACGGGAAGTGCCCATCGACCAGCCCCGGCACCGCGACCACATCCCACTCGAGCCCCTTGGCCGCGTGGACCGTCAGCACCTGCACGGCATCGGGCTCGGGTTCCTTGACCGGCAGCTCGAGCCCACCCTCCTCGCTGCGCGCCGCCTCGAGCCACGCGAGGAACGCGCCGAGCGTCGCCCGCTCGGCGCCCGCCGCGAACTGCCGCGCGGCGTCGACGAACGCATCGACGTTGCGCGCCGCGCGACCGTCGGGGCGCGCGACGGCAGCCTCGATGTCGAGCCCCCACGCACGTTCCGCCGCGAGGATCAGCTCCGGGAGGGAGAGGTAGGTACGGGTGCGCACCGCGGTGACGGCGCGCTGGAGGCGGACGATGCGCGCATGGGCGGCGTCGGACAGCGCACGGCCGTCGCGCGAGCGCCAACCCGCGACGGGCGGGGTGGCCAGAGCGTCGACCAGGCTCGGCTCGGAGTCGCGGGCCTCGCGCGGGCCGGCGAGCTCGCGCGACCAGTCGTGGAGCGCCGCAAGGTCGCGCACGCCCAGCGCCACGCGCTCGGAGGTGAGCAGCCGCATCGCGGAGTCGCCGCGGGAGGGATCGTGCGCGATCTCGAGCAGCGCGACCAGGTCGGACACCTCGGGGGTGTCGACCAGCCCGCCGAGCCCGACCACCTCGTAGTCGACGCCCGCGCGCACGAGCGCCTCGACCATCGGCGCGAACTGCGCGCGGCGGCGGCACAGGATCGCGCCGGACGGGCGCGCGACCCCCTCGCGTCTCAGGTCCGCGCGCCGCTCCTCGAGCCACGCGACCGTCGCATCGGCCTCCCCGACCTGGTCCGCGGCGACCAGGCTGTGCACGCCCGCGGTGCGCCGGCGCGGCTCGGGCTGGCCCAGGTAGACGCCCTTGGACCGCAGCGGCAGCACGGGCACGCGCGAGGCCTCGCGCAGCGGGGTGGCGGCGGCGTTGGCGACGTCGAGCACCGCGCCCTCGTTGCGCCACGAGACGGACAGGCTCCTCTCCGCGACCTCGCGACCATGCGCGAACTCCTCCACGAACATCGGCAGCGCGCTCTCCGAGGCTCCGCGGAAGCCGTAGATCGCCTGGTTCGGGTCGCCCACCGCCATGACGTGGTGATCGGCGCCGAACAGCCGCGCGAACAGCCGCAGCTGCCCCGGCGAGGTGTCCTGGAACTCGTCCAGCAGGATCGCGCGGTAGCGACCGCGCTCGATCGCCTGGACCGCCTCGAGCCGCGAGAGCTCTGCGGCGAACGCGACCTGGTCCGCGAAGTCGAGCTGCGAGGCCTCACGCTTGCGCCGCTGGAACTCCTCCACGAGCTCGGCGACCGCGGCGAGGGTGCGGAGCTTCGCGATCCGCTTGGCGTGCTCGTTGGCGCTTCCCGTGCGCGTGGTGAGCGGGCCGGGTGCGCGGTCGCCCGCGTTCTTGGGCAGCTCCTCGAGCGCGACCTGCGCCTCGCGCGCCCACCCACGGAGCGCGGCGGGCGTGACGTCGTGGTCCCTCAGCTGGCCCGCGAGCCGCGTGATCGAGGTGGTCACGGTGCTCACGGCCGCGTCGGTGTCGAGCGGCCCGGTCCACGTGCCCACCACGTCCGAGGCGAGCTGCCACAGCGCCGCCGCCGTCAGCGTGGTGGCATCCGGGTCGATGCCCAGCCGAAGGCCGTGCTCGGCGACCAGCTGCGCCGAGTACGCGTTGTACGTCGAGACGGAGGCGGGCGGGCGTGACGGATCGTGTCCGAACGCCGCGGTGATGCGGCTCTCCGCGCGCTCCGCGATCTCCGCGGCGGCCTTGCGGGTGAAGGTCAGGCACAGGATCTCGTCGGGCGAGATCGCCGTGCCGAACAGCTCCTCCGCGTGATCCAGCAGGTAGACGATGCGCAGCGACAGCGTCTCGGTCTTGCCCGAGCCGGCGCCTGCGACCACGAGCATCGGCGCGAGGCCCGCCCCGATGACCTCCTCCTGCTCCTCGGTGGGAGGCAACCCCGTCACCAGCTCGACGAGCGCGCGCGCCTCGCGCCGCTCGCCCCGCACCAGGCCCTCCTCGAGACCGTTCGCGGTGGGTTCCACGTCGCTCATCCGTCCGTCACCTGCCGTCCGCTCGGCCACGCAGGGCAGGATCGCCGCACCGGGCATGAGGCGCAGCGGTCGTTGGTCACCGCCTCGAACGTCGCCTTCGCCATCGTGTCGACCGCGGTCGCGAGCCGCGTGCGCTCCTTGTCGACGTCGATAGGCGCCTGATCGCGCTCGCTCGCCCCGACCGTCGCGCCGCCCACGAACACGAGCGAGGCGCCGTCCGCCGCCTCGACGCCCGCGAAGCCGCCGTGCTCAGCCGCGAGCTGGTACATCGCGAGCTGCGCGTGGTCCTCCGCCGCCTTCTTGGACACCGCGGTGCCGGTCTTGAGGTCGACGATGCGCGCGCGGCCCTCGCTCACCTCGACGCGGTCGGCGCTGCCCGCCACCACCGCGCGTCCGATCTGCACGGAGAACGGCTGCTCGACGCGGACGTCCCCGGCGCGAACTCCGGCCACGTAGCCCGCGAGCCTCCGGATCATCGCGTCGGCGCGCTCCTTGAGCACGCGGTCGGGCCATGTCTCCGTTCCCGCGATCTGCGGCCAGCGCTCCTCGAGCGCGGCCGCCAGCTCACGATGCGTGCCCGCCGGGAGCTCCGCCGCGACCTCGTGCACCAGGGTACCCAGGCTCTGCTTCTCGCTCGACGCTGCGGTGCCGCCCGTGATCTCGAGCGCCCACCGCAGCGGGCACGTCTCGAGGGCTTCGAGCCGCGACGGGGACACGCGCACCGGGTCGTCGTCCTCCCACATCCCGGCATCCGAAGACGGCGTGGGGACACCATGCCACTCGTCCGGGTCGGCGCCCGCGACGCCGAGCGTGGCCAGCCGCGCGAGCATCTCCACATGGCCTTCGCGCGCGGGTCCGACGGCGGCCTCGGCGGTCGCCCGCACCGACGCCACCGCGGAGCGCAGGTCCGTCACGCGCGGCGTCGCGTCGGCGCGCTCCGCGGTGACCTCCGCCGCATCGGCCGCCCATTCGAGGTAGCGCGACGGGCGCTCGTCCTCGCCGTCCACGCACGTGAGCACGAGGCGACGGCGCGCGCGGGACACGGCGACCGTGAACGCGCGGGTCTCGTCGTCGATCACGGCTCGCCTGGCCGCGCGGGCCCAGGCCGCCCGCGCGCGCGGCTCGAGGGGGACCGCCTCGGCCCGACCCGCGAGGATCTCCGCGAGCTGCTGCGCGCCGAGCACGGCGTCGCGCAGGCGTGTGTCGGGCCATGAGCCCTCCTCGAGGCCCGCGACCACCGCGACATCCCACTCGCGTCCGGCGGCCGAGGCGGGCGTGCAGAACGACACCACGTCCCCCGCGCGCGCCCGCGCCCCGAGCGTGTCCGGAGCGAAGTCCTGGCCCTCCAGGTGGTCGACGAAGGAGTCCACGGAGGCGGACGGCATCCTCTCGACGTAGAGCGTGGCCGCGCGCATCAGCGCGATCACGGCGTCGAGGTCCGCATCGTCGCGGGCGGACCCGGCGAGCGCCGCCGCGCGCCACTCGTCCGCCACCCCGAGCGCATCCCAGACCGCCCACAGGACGGTGGCCGGGGTCCCGTCGACGGCCGCCGCTGCGCCGGCGACGAGCGCCCGCGACGCCCGCTCCGCGAGACGCGCCTCGGGGGTCGCGATGCTCGCCCACCGCTCCGGCGCCGCGATCGCCTCGACGAGCAGCTCGCTCGACGGCCTCGCGCCACCGCCGCGCCGCTCCTCCTTGATGAGGGCCCGCCGCAGGCGCCGCATCGCGACCGGGTCGATGCCCACGATCCTCGAGCCGAGCAGCTCGGCCACCTCGGCCTCGTCCCACTCGTGGTCCTCGCCGCGCGCCCGCTCGGCCGCACGCCGCACGAGCGTCAGCAGGGGCGCGACCGCGGGCTCCAGGTGCAACGCAGTGCCGTCGCCGAGCGTCTCGCACGGGATGTCCGCGGCCGCGAGGTCGGCGCGGATCTCGCGCAGCCGCGCGGACGACCGCGCGATCACCACCATCTCCCCCCACGGCACCTGGGCCCCGGCGAGCGCCTCGTCCAGCCCATGGCGCGCACGCCGCAGCGCCTGCGCGATCGCGCGCGAGTGCGCGTGCCGATGCGCCGCCAGCAGGATGTCGACGCCGCCGCCCGCGGGCGCGGGCGCCGCTCCGCGCGCGGAGCCCACGCCGGAGGTGCCGATGCGGCTCACCGCCGCGGCCGTGACGGCCGCGAGCGCGCCGGACTGACGATGCCCTGGTCCCAGCCGGAGCAGCGACGCCCCGAAGCCGTCGGGCAAGGTCGCATTCGCGAGCGCCGCGGGGATCGCACCGCGGTACCCCTGGACGGCCTGGTCCGCGTTCCCCAGCATCACCAGCCGGGCGCCACCGTCCGCGAGCGCCCGCAGGAGCTCGACCCCGGCCGCGGTGAGATCCTGCGCATCGTCCACGATCACGAACTCCCACGAGGGCCGCTCCCCCGGCACGTCCCAGGTCCGCAGCACATGCGCGGCCTGCGCGACCACCACCGCGGGGTCGAAGCGCGCGCCCTGATCGGGCGTGATGGCGCGCCAGCCCAGGATCGAGTCGTACTCCTCCATCACCTGCGCGGCGGCGCGCCACTCGGGACGTCCCGCGCGGTCCCCGAGCTCGGCGAGCGCCGCCGGGGTGAGGCCCGCCTCGCTCGCGCGCATGAGCAGGTCGCGCAGCTCCGCCCGGAAGCCCGCGAGAACCGTGGCCTCCGCGGGCAGCGCCCCGCCCCAGTCGGGGACGCGGCCCAGCCCGGCCCGGTGCCCCTCGAGCAGCTCGCGCAGGATCTGGTCCTGCTCGGCGCCCGTGACGAGCACCGGCGGCGGCTCCTCGAGCGCCACGGCCTGCGCCGTGAGGATCGCGTGCGCGGCGGACGCCGCGGTGCGCACCACGGGCGCGCCCACCGGACGGTCGAAGGCGAGCGAGAGCCTGTCTCGCAGTCGCGCCGCCCCCGCGCGCGTCGCGGACAGGACCAGCACACGCGACGTGTCGAGGCCGCGCTCGACCGCCTCGAGCGCGATCGCGCCCGCGACCCGGGTGGTCCCGGAGCCCGGGCCCCCGACCACCACGAGGTGGCCCGCCGCACCAGGCGTACGCGGCGCGAGCGCGGCCTCGACCGCCGCGCGCTGGGCATCGTCGAGCGCGGGCAGCGCCGCGGGCGGCGGCGTGGGGAGCAGGCGCAGCGTGGTCACGCGTGCATCACATCACCCAGGTCGGACATCGTCGGTCAGGAGGCCCCGGCATCGGGGTACGGCCACGCGTTGACCTTGCACTGCTGGCGCAGGCGGGACTGGTCGACCATCACGTCGGCGAGGCCCGACTCGCACGTGGCGTCCTGGGCGCCGAGCACGTGGCCCACGCCGTGGTTGAGCAGATACTCGCGCGCCACGGTGCGCTTCTCACCGAAGCGCGTGAGCCCGGCCGTCCAGTCGTAGATCGACACGGGCACGATGCCGTCGGTCGCGCATGAGGTGCCGGCCTCGCCGTCCGTCGGCGCGGGGCTCGGCGTCGCCCCGTCGCCGACGACGGTCGCGGCGGCGTGCGGATCGGGGCAGCGGAGCGCGATCGCGTACGGGCTCGCGAGCACCACGCGCACGTCCGCGGCGCCCTCGGTGAGCACGAACTGCATGCGACCCGCCGAGCCCCACCCGCGCGGGTCGTTGAGGGTCGTCATGACGAAGTCCACGAACGCCGGCTCGTCGACGGTGATCCCGTCCTCGACGTCGATCCGGACGTAGCGCGTGGGCACCGGGTCGGCCGACGCGGAGGCGTCGCCCGAGGCGGACGCCGAAGCCGTCGAGCCGTCCGCGCCCAGCGCGGCGGTGAACGTGCCCTCGCCGCGCTCGACCACCTCGGTGGTCACCACGCCGGCCAGCGCATCGTCCTCGTCGAGGGCGCGCGTGATGGGCTCGAGCGCCGCGAGCGACACGGACGGCTCGGGCGTGGGCGTGGACGATGCGGAGACGCTCGGCTCGGGCTCGCTCCACGCGCGGTACCAGTCCGGGACCTGGCCCGTCACCCAGCCGGCGCCGATGCCGAGCGCGAAGCACGCCAGGATGGTGACCAGGGTGATCCCGACGCTGGGAAGGTCGATTCCCCTGCCCGCGAACAGGCCCCCGGAGCTCCGACTCATCGCCCTAGGATAAGGGCGAACACCACCGACACCGAGCATTGGAGGCTGCCGTGGAGATCAGGATCGGCGTCCAGAACGTGTCCCGCGAGATCGCGATCGACACCGACATGACCACGGACGCGGTCACCAAGGCGGTCGCCGCCGCGGTCGCCGGAGGCACTCTGGACCTCACCGACGCGAAGGGCCGCCGTGTGATCGTGCCGGGCGCCTCGCTCGGCTACGTCGACATCGGCGAGGAGACCAAGCGTCGGGTCGGCTTCGAGGCGTAGCGCCCACCGACCCACGAGGGCCCGGGACCGGACGGTCCCGGGCCCTCGTCGTCTCCAGGGACGATGCGGCACCCCGACCTGCGACCGCTCTCAGCCCGTGCGCGACCCTTCGAGAGCCGCGGCCCGCACAGATCGGCGCCCGTTCCACTAGGCACGAGGGCGGAACCGGTGGTAGACCTGGGAGCGCGCACAGTCAACGAGGACCGTCGCGCGACCGCATCAAGGAGGATGCCCGTGTCACCCACCCCCTACCGGCGACGCCTTGTCGCCACGTTCCTCGCGCTCGCCCTCGCGGCCACGGCAGCGGGGGCCGCCGCATCGTCCGCCTCGGCGGCGGCAGGCTCGATCACCAACGGCGGCTTCGAGTCGGGCCTGTCCGGCTGGTCCGTCTCCGGCACCACCTCGGCCGCGAGCGTCGCCTCGGGCGGCTCCGCAGGCTCGTACCGGCTCAACCATTACCTCGCGAGCGCGGGGTCCGTGTCGACCTACCAGGCCGTCACCCTCACCGGCACCGGCTGGTGGACCTATTCGGCCAAGGTCCGCTCCGGCGGCGGGCTCGACACCACGCGCCTCCAGGTCACCGGCTGCGGCGCGACCGAGTACCGCACCGTCCCCGACACGAACAACGGCAACGGCTGGGTCCGCATCGCGGTGTCCTTCAACGCGACCAGCACCACATGCTGGGTGTCGCTCTACACGAACGGCGCGGCCGGCGCCTGGGCCCACATGGACGAGGCGACCCTGTCCCAGGGCAAGGTCTCGCGCACCATCCGCGGCGCGGACCTCAGCTCCGTCATGAAGAACGAGGCCTACGGCGGCCGCTACTACACCTCCACCGGCACCAAGATCGACCCGTTCCGGTCCTTCGGCGAGGCCGAGGCGAACCTCGCGCGCTTCAAGGTCTGGGTGAACCCCGCCGACGGCTACAACACCGCCTCCAAGGTGGTGACGGCGGCCAAGCGCGCGCAGGCCTACGGCATGAAGATCATGATCGACTTCCACTACTCCGACACGTGGGCCGATCCGGGCGCGCAGGGCGTCCCGAGCACATGGTCCGGCCAGAGCGTCTCCCAGATGACCACCTCGCTCGCGAGCCACACCACGTCGACCCTCACCGCGCTCAAGAACGCGGGCGTGACGGTGGACTACGTCCAGGTGGGCAACGAGATCAACCCCGGCATGCTGTGGCCGTACGGGCAGTCGTGGGACGTCAACACGTCGGACGGCGTCACGGGCGCCCAGTGGAACAACCTCGCCGGCTTCCTCACCGCGGGCTCCAACGCCGCCAAGGCCGTGTTCCCGTCGACCAAGGTGATCCTGCACCTCACCGACATCGGCTCCGGCGTCTCGGGGCTCACCTGGTGGCTCGACCCGATGACGTCGCGGTCGGTGCCCTACGACATCATCGGGCTGTCCTACTACGGCTACTGGCACGGCGGCCTGGGCAACCTCCAGGAGGTCATCACCGGGCTGTCCTCGACCTACAACAAGGACGTCATGGTGGTCGAGACCGCGTACCCGTGGACCCTGTCCGACGACACGCCGACGTTCCAGAACGTCATCGACACGTCCGCCGAGCTGGTGACGGGCTACCCCGCGACCACCGCCGGGCAGGCCGCATGGGTGCGCGCGGTGCAGGACGTGGTCGCGGGCGCGCCGGGCGGTCGAGGCCTGGGCGTCGTCTACTGGGAGCCGGCGTGGACCGCGGTCTCGGGCAGCGGCTGGGACCCCACGGACGCGAGCTCGGGTAACGCGTGGGAGAACCAGGCGTTCTTCGACTTCAACAGCCGCCAGATCCCCGCGGCCTTCGCGACCTTCGCGAAGGACAGCTCCGACTGACGGTGGACGATGCGGGGGCCGGGGAGGCGCCTCGGCCCCCGCATCGCGTCACGGACGGGCAGCACCCTCCCCGTCCGCCCCGGCGGACGATGCGCGGCCCGTGCCCGCCGCATCGTCCCCGTCCTTGTCGGCGAGTCGCACGGCGGTCACGCCGCTCGCCGTCGACAGGCCCTTCTTCCGCATCGCGCGGGCTCGCTCGCCCGCCGAGCGCAGGCGCGGGTTGACGTACTCGTCGATCCCGAAGTTCACCAGCGACAGCGCGGTGCCCAGGATCGCGATGCACAGGCCCGCCGGCACGTACCACCACCAGAAGTCGGGGAACGCGCCGTTCTGCTGGGCCCAGAACAGGATGGTGCCCCAGTTGAGGTTGGTGATGGGGATGACGCCGATGAAGGCGAGCGTGGTGAGCCCGAGCACCGCCGCGGTGACCGTCCCGACGAAGCTCGAGGCGATGATCGCCGTGAGGTTGGGAAGCATCTCGACCGCGATGATGCGCCACAGCCGCTCGCCGTTGGCCTTCGCGGCCTGCACGAAGTCGCGGTTGCGCAGCGACATGGTCTGCGCGCGAAGCACGCGCGCGCCCCACGCCCAGCCGGTGACCGCGATCACCGCGGAGATGAGCACGATGCTCGGGTCGTCGTACTGCGACGCGACGATGATGATGAGCGGCAGGCCCGGGATCACCAGGAACACGTTGGTGAGCGCGGACAGCGACTCGGACCGCCAGCCGGAGAGATAGCCGGCCGCGACGCCGATCACCACGGCGGTGAACGTCGCGAGCACGCCCGCGACCAGGCCCACCACGAGCACGCCGCGCGTGCCGTAGATGATCTGGCTGAAGACGTCCTCGCCCAGGTGGGTGGTGCCCAGCCAGTGCTGCGCGGACGGCGGCTGCTTGAGCGCCGAGAAGTCCTTCTCGAGCGGGCCGTACGGGGCGATGAGGTCGCCCAGGATCGCGACGAGCGCGAACAGCCCCAGGATCACCAGCCCGGTGATCGACTTCGGGTTGCGGAACATCGCGAAGGACGTGCCGAGCCGGCGCAGCGCGAAGGGCCGCTGGGGCTCCGTGGCACGGGCCTCCGAGGTCTCGGAGGTGGTGGGCATGGTCGACAGCGACATCTCAGGACTCCATCATCCGGGTGCGCGGGTCGAGCATCGCGTGCGCGACGTCCGCGAGGATGTTCGCGACCAGGACCGCGAGCGTGATGACCAGGAACAGGCCCTGCATGAGCGGCCAGTCCTTGGCGTTGGTGGCGTCGAGCAGCAGCTTGCCCACGCCGGGGTACGAGAACACGAGCTCCATCACGAGCGTGCCGCCCACGATGAAGCCGAGCGCGAGCGCGAAGCTCGACAGCTGCGGCAGCACCGCGTTGCGGGCCGCGTAGCGGGTCATCACCCGCTGCGGCGCGAGGCCCTTGGCCTCCGCCACCGTGACGTAGTCCTCGTCGAGCACCGTGATCATCATGTTGCGCATGCCCAGCACCCAGCCGCCGAGCGAGGCGAACACGATGGTGAGCGCCGGCAGCGTGCCGTGCGCGATCACCTGCCCGATGAAGTCCCACGACCACTCGGGCGACGAGCCCTTGTCGTAGGCGTGCGAGGCGGGGAACCAGCCCAGGCCGGTCGAGAAGACCGCGATGACGATGAGCCCCATCCAGAAGTACGGCACCGTCGAGAAGAACGTGGCGAACGGGACCACGTAGTCGGCGCGCGATCCGCGGCGCCAGCCGATGAAGGCGCCCACGCCGGTGCCGATCACGAAGCTGAGGATGGTCGCGACGCCCACGAGCCCGAGCGTCCACGGGAGCGCGGAGGCGATCACCTCCGTCACCGGCGCGAGGCCCTTGGAGAAGGATCTCCCGAGGTCGCCGCTGAACAGGAGCCTCCAGTAGTCGAGGTACTGCTGGAGGAGCGAGGCGTCCGAGTCGAGCCCGAACAGGGTCCGCAGCGAGTCGATCGCCTCGGGGTTGAACTCGCTCTGGTGCTTCTGCAGGTACGCGGTGATGGGGTCGCCCTTCATCATGCGCGGCAGGAAGAAGTTGATGGTGATCGCGGCCCAGGCGGTGAAGGCGTAGAACGCGAGGCGGCGCAGCAGGAATCGCACGTCAGCTCCTCGTGACGGCGCGGCCGGAGGGGTCCGCGAAGTGCTTGTCGGGGTCGGGCGAGGCGCCGCGCAGCGCACGGGTGTACTCATGCTGCGCGCGCAGGATCACGTCGTCCGCCGGTCCGCGCTCCACCACCACGCCGTGGTGCAGCACCATGATCTCGTCGGAGAAGTGGCGCGCCGTCGCGAGGTCATGCGTGATGTAGAGGACGCCCAGGTTGGACTCGCGCTGGAGGTCGGCGAGCAGGTTGAGCACGCCCAGCCGGATCGACACGTCGAGCATCGACACCGGCTCGTCCGCGATGAGCAGCTCCGGGCGCGAGGCGAGCGCGCGGGCGATCGCGACGCGCTGGCGCTGGCCGCCCGAGAGCTCGTGGGGCCGGCGGTCGATGGTCGCGTCGGGGTCGAGCCGGACGCGGGTCAGCAGCGCGCGGACCTCGTCCTCCACCTGGTCCGCCGGGACCACCTTGTCGAGCCTGAGCGGCCGCTCGAGGTGGTGACGGATGGTGTGGTACGGGTTCAGCGACGCGAAGGGATCCTGGAAGACCATGCGCACGCGCTGGCGGTAGCGGCGCAGGCCGGGACCGCGATGCGGGATGGGCTCGCCGTCGAGCAGCACCTCGCCGGAGGTGGCGCGCTCGAGCTGCGTGAGGATCTTGGCGATGGTCGACTTGCCCGAGCCCGACTGGCCCACGAGCGCGATGGTCTGACCCGACGTGAGGCTGAAGCTCACGTCGTCGAGCGCGAGCATGTCGCCGGAGCCGCGCACGCGGTACCGCTTGGTGACGTTCCTGAAGTCGAGCGTGGTCACAGCGCCGCCTCCTGGGACTCCGAGCCGCGGATGAAGTCGCCGCGCTCGCCCGTGAGGCTCGGGAAGGAGCTGAGCAGCTTCCGCGTGTACTCGTGCTGCGCGTCGGAGTAGATGTCGAGCGCGCTCGCGAGCTCCACGATCACGCCGTCCTTCATCACGGCGATGCGGTCGGAGATCTCGAGCAGCAGCGGGAGGTCGTGGGTGATGAAGATGACGGAGAAGCCCAGCTTGCTGCGCAGGTCCGAGATCTGCTCGAGGATCTCGCGCTGCACCAGCACGTCGAGCGCCGTGGTCGGCTCGTCCATGATCATGAGCTGCGGCCGCAGCGCCATGGCCATCGCGATCATCACGCGCTGACGCATGCCGCCGGACAGCTCGTGCGGGTAGCTGCGCATCCGCTCGCGACCCACGCCGACCAGGTCCAGCAACCCCGCGCACTCCTCGCGCCGCTCGGCGCGGCCCATCGAGGGACGATGCGTGAGGAACACGTCCTCGAGCTGGCGGCCGATGCTCGCGACGGGGTTGAGGGCGTTCATCGCGCCCTGGAACACCATCGACACCTTGTCCCAGCGGAAGGCGCGCATCGCGTCGGCGTCGAGCGCGTTGATGTCGATGTCCTCGCCGGACTCGTCGTGGAGGACCGCTCGCCCCGAGGTGATGACGGCCGGCGGCTTGAGCAGTCGCTGGATGCCGTACGCGAGGGTGGTCTTGCCGCAGCCGGACTCCCCCGCGAGCCCGAGGATCTCGCCGCGCCGGAGCGCGAGCGAGACATGGCGGACCGCCTCCACGGGCGGGTCGACGTCGTAGACGACGCTGAAGTCGTCGACGGTCAGAAGTGTCTCTGTGGTCACGGGATGCTTCCTGGATCGATGGACGGTGATGCGGCTCCGGCGGGGACGGGCGGGGATGCCCGCCCCCGCCGGAGGGGTGCGTCAGCTCGCGGGCTCGAGGCTCGTGAGGATCAGCACCGCGGAGGCGATCGTCGGGTTCGGGTCCGCGTACGGGTCCTCATCCGACGGCCAGCCCACGTAGTTGCGGGTGTTCCACTCGCCGATCGACGGACGCGTGCCGACCGGGATGGTCACCACCTCGTCGACGAAGATCCGCTCGATGGTGTCCATCGCGGCCTGGCGCGTCGCATCGTCCGCCGCCTTGGCGAAGTCGTCGAGCGCCTGCGTGACCTCGGCGCTGTCGAAGCGGCCGAAGTTGTTGTTCGCGGCCTCACCCATGGGCACCAGCCACTCCTGGCTCATCATCGACTTGTACATGTCGTACGGCGTCGCGCCGCCGTCGGTCCAGTGCAGGATCGCCTGGAAGTCGCCGACCGACTTGTCGTTCCACCACGTGTCGACGTCCGGGGTCTGGACGGTGGCCGTGACGCCGAGCGCCGCGACGGAGTCCGCGATGAGCGAGATGCCGGTGACGTAGTCGTTCCAGCCCTGGGGGACCTGCAGCTCGAACGCGACGTTCTCGCCGTCGGGGTCCACCAGCTGATCGCCGGACCACGTGTAGCCGGCGTCCTCGAGCACCGCGCGGGCGCCGTCGACGTCGACCGTGTAGGTCTGGCCCGCGTAGGCGGACGAGATGTAGGAGTCGCCGACGGGCGTGGGAAGGCCCGTCACCGACGTGAGCTCGGGGACGCCGCCCTCGCGCGCGATCTCCGCGTGCTTGGAGCGGTCGACCACCATGTTCACGGCCGTGCGGAACGCGACGTCGTCGAACGGCTTCTCCTGAAGGTTCATGTACATCGTGTCGATCGCCAGGCCCGGGGGCGCCCAGTAGATGTTGTGGTCCGCGTCCTTGTCGAGGTACGCGCTCTGGACGTTGGGGATGAACGCCTGGGCCCAGTCCGCGTCGCCGGTTGCGAGCGCGGTGGTGAGCGCCGTGTTGTCGTTGTAGGAGACGTAGTACAGCGTCGGCACCGCCAGGTCGCCGCCCCAGTAGTCGTCCCGCGCGGTGAGCTCCACCGACTGCGTCGAGAAGGTGCTCAGCACGTACGGGCCCGTGCCCACGGGGTCGAGGTTGTCGGCCGTGGCGGGATCGTCCACCGTCTCCCAGACATGCTTGGGGACGATGTACTTGTGCAGCACCTTGTCCTGCTTGACGAACATCGGGGTGTCGAACGTCAGCGTGACGGTGTCGCCGTCCTGCGTGACGCCGTTGAGCCCGAGCGCCGCGGTGTCGAGCTCGGGGTGGTCGAGGAACATCTGGTACGAGTACGCGATGTCGTCGGCGGTGAACGGCTCGCCGTCGTTCCAGGTCACCCCGTCGCGGGCCGTCACGGTCACCGAGGTGCCGTCCTCCGACCACGTGACGTCGGACGCGAGCCACGGCTTGACCTCGGCGGTCGGGTCGATGGTGTTGACGAACGCGAGCGGCTCGAGGATCGCGTTGATGTAGCCGAGCTTGAGACCCGACGAGTCGCCGACCCACGGGTTGTTCGACTCGGTCGCGATGGCGCCGTCGGGCTTCGCGATGGTGAGCGGCGCGCCGGCCTGCGGCGTCGAGCCGCCACCGTCGCCCGTCTCCGAGGGGTCGTCGCTGGTGCCCCCGCCCGCACAGGCGGCGAGCGCGAGGGTGGTGGCCACGGACATGGCCACGAGGGAGGACTTCCTCATCCTCATGTTGTTCTCCTTCGTTGCGGCGGCCTCCCAGCCGCCATCGACCTCGTTGTCAATCCCGCACGATGCGGGCAGCCGCGTCCTCGTCGTCCCTCCTCCTCGGCTCGGGCGCCTCGAGCCGGACCGCGGTGTCCAGCCGAAGATCGCGAACGGACCGTCCTGCACGGAGGCGGTACTCGCCCGCGGGCAGCACCCACGCCGCCGCCTCCGTGTCCCACACCTCGAGACGGCGTCGCGCGACGGTGATGCGCGCCCGCACGGTCTCGCCGGGCCGTGCGTGCACGGCCACGAACCCGCCGAGCCAGCGCGCCGGGCGCTCGTGCGCGCCGTCCGGAGCCTCGACGTACACCTGCACCACCTCGCGGGACCCGCGGGTCCCCACGTTGGTGACGTCCACCTCGACCTCGAGGTCGCCCGCGGCCGTGAGGCGCGGCGCCCCGATCGCCTCGTAGCGCCACGACGACCATCCGAGACCGTGCCCGAACGGCGCGGCGGGCGCCGCGCCCGAGCGCTCCCACCCGCGGTAGCCCACGTGGACCCCCTCGTCGTAGTGGACGATGCCCGCCACCGGGATCGCGTGCGGCACGGGGACGTCTGCCTCGCTCGCAGGGAGGGTCCACGGCAGCCGTCCGGCAGGCTCGGCCTCCCCCGCCAGCACGTCGGCGATCGCGTGACCCGCCTCCTGCCCGGGGAACCAGGCCCAGAGGACGGTGCGCGCGCGCTCGAGCCACGGGAGCAGCACCGGCGCGCCCGCGTTGACCAGGATCACGGCGTCGGGGGCGACGTCGAGCACGCGCTCGACGAGCTCGTCCTGTCGGCCCGGCAGCGCGAGCGTGGTGCGGTCCCAGCCCTCGGACTCGGACTCCTCGTTGGTGCCCACGATCACCACCGCGAGCTCGGCCGCGCGCGCCGCCGCGACCGCGGCCTCGATCTCATCGTCCACGCTCGGTCCGGGCAGCGCGTGACGCGGCTCGGCGCGCACGAACCTCCCGTAGCCTCCGGCGTCGATCACGCCGAGCGTCGCGGACACCACCACGTCGCGCGGCTCGGTGATGTGCACCTCGACCTCGACGCCGGCGGGGTTGTTCACCGACGAGTCGAGCACGCAGTCGACCCCCACCGGGGCGTCGCTCGCCGAGGCCTCGATGCCGTCGATCACGATGCGGTGGGCACCCACGGTCCCCACCGACAGCCGGTGGGTCCCGGGGTCGGTCAGCCGGACCGCGGCGGTCAGCTCGACCTCGGCGGCATCCGCGGGAAGGTCGCGGAGCCAGCCGTCCCAGCCGGTGACGGTCCGAGCGCCCAGGGCCCGGCCCGCATCGTCGCGGTGCTCGAGGCGGACGTCCTCGAGCTGGAGGCGCGGGGCGAAGGCACGCGGATCGCCGCCGCGCTCGAGCACGATGCTGGCGTGGGGCCAGCGCGCGGCGAGGCCCTCGGCGGGGGTCACCACATGCGGGGGGTGCACGGTCGACGAGCCGCCGCCGAGCACGTGCGGCCGGAGGGCGTTCGGCCCGATGAGCGCGACGGTGGCCGGCGCGGGCCGGTCCCACGGCGCGTCGTCCGCCCGGCGCAGCACCACCATGGAGGAGGCCGCGGCGCGCCGCACGAGTGCGCGCAGGTCCTCCGCGTGGGTGATCGGGGCGGGGCCCTCGCCGAGCGCGCCGACCCGGCCGGCGAGCAGCAGGACGCGTGCGACCTTGTCGTCGATCTCGCGCTCGGGCACGCGGCCCTCGCGGACCGCGGCGAGCAGCCGCTCGCCCCAGGGTCCGCCCGGGCCGGGCATGACCAGGTCGAGCCCGCCGTTGGCGGCAGCCTCGCCGTCGCCCGTGGCCTCCCAGTCGGAGACCACCACACCGTCGAAGCCGAGCTCGTCCTTGAGGAGGTCGACGAGGAGGTGGCGATGCGCCGTCATGGGTGAGGTCTCGGTGCCGTCGTCCGTGCCGTTGTACGCGGCCATGAGCGACCACACCCCGGCCTCGACGGCGTCCTCGAACGGGGCGAGGTACACCTCGCGCAGCGCCTGCATGCCCAGGTCCGCGACGTACGAGGTCCGCTCGGTCTCCGAGTCGTTCGCCACGTAGTGCTTCATGCAGGCCGCGACGCCCTGGTCCTGGATGCCGCGGACCACGGTGGTGCCGATGGCGGAGGTGAGGTAAGGGTCCTCGGAGAAGCACTCGAAGTGCCGCCCGCCCACGGGCGTGCGCTGGATGTTGACCTGGGGCGCGAGCACCACGTCGACCCCGTGGTCGCGCGCCTCGCGGGCGAAGGCCTGTCCCACCTCGAAGGCGAGCGCGACGTCCCAGGTCGCGGCGATGGCGCTGGGCGTGGGGAACAGCACCGACGTCTCGCCCTCGACCTCGCCCAGGCCGCGCACGCCCACCGGTCCGTCCGAGAAGGCGACGCCGCGCAGGCCCAGCTCGGGCAGCGCGTGGAGGCGCCACATCGTCGCCCCGGTCAGCAGCAGCACCTTCCGCTCGAGGGGCAGGGTGCGCGCGATCGCGCGGCAGCCCTCGAGCGTGGCGCAGGCCTCGCGTGCGTCCAGCGACGGCAGTGTCACCAGGTTCTCCTCTTCGTCGAGCAGTCCGGGTCGCCCCGGTCGATGTCGGGTAACTTACTGTGCTGTCAGTAACTAAATCAACCCGGGCCTGCGCGTGTTGCACAACCGTGACCATCGGAGCGTCTGCCAGGCGCGGCGCCGCACCTGCGTAGACTCGGGCGTGACCTGGCTGGACGGACGGCCCCCGGCGACCGATGCAGGTCGCCCGGGCACGCCCCGCCCGGACCGGAGCCGAGGGAGACCATGACCACCGCGAGACGAGCCTCGAACCCGCGACCGGCGACGCTGGAGCGTCGCCGTGAGATCCTGCGCGCCGCGCTCGAGATCTTCGGGTCCAAGGGCTACAACAACGGCCCGCTCGTGGAGATCGCCGAGCAGGTCGACATGACCCACGCCGGGATCCTCCACCACTTCGGGTCCAAGGATCGGCTGCTGGTCGAGGTGCTGCGCTACCGCGACGAGGCCGATGTCGAGGGCATCGAGGGCCAGCACATCCCCGACGGCACCGAGCTGTTCCGCCACCTCGTGCGCACGGCCTTCGCCAACGAGGAGCGCCCCGGCATCGTCCAGGCGTACGCCGTCCTCTCCGCCGAGTCCGTCACGGACGGCAACCCCGGCCGCGAGTACTTCGAGCAGCGCTACACGCAGCTGCGCTCCGAGGTCGCGCAGGCCTTCCGCGTCATGTGCGAGGAGCGCGGCATCGACGCGCCCGCGACCATCGACAGGGCCTCCGCCTCGGTGCTCGCGGTGATGGACGGCCTCCAGGTGCAGTGGCTGCTCGATCGCGGCAACGTCGAGCTCGCGGAGACCAGCGCGTTCGCGATCGAGGCGATCGTGACCGCCGTGCTGGACCCGCGACCCTCCCCGCTCGGTCCCGACGCGCCCTGACCTGGGGTCCTATCGCTACGGCACCCTGCGCCGGTACACTGTCATGCGACCTGGGCTGACCGGTCGTCATGTGAAACGCGGTACCGCTGAAGACAGCGATGAGCCGCTCTGAGGATGATTCGCGATCGGCTGCCCGCCGTACGGGTGCCTTCGCGCCCCAGACTCCCTCGGAGCACCATGACTGAGACGCACGCCAGCGTGCAGGCGAACGACACCACGTTCGCCGACTACAACGTCGACCCTCGCATCGTCGAGGCGCTCGCCGACAAGGGCATCATCAGCCCCTTCCCCATCCAGGCGATGACCCTCCCCGTCGCCCTCTCGGGCCACGACATCATCGGCCAGGCCAAGACCGGAACCGGCAAGACGCTGGGCTTCGGCATCCCCGCGCTGCAGCGCACCGCCGCCCCCGGCGAGGACGCCTACGAGCTCCTCGGCGACGCCAAGGGCAAGCCCCAGGCACTCATCGTCGCCCCGACCCGCGAGCTCGCCGTCCAGGTCGCCAACGACCTCGACGCCGCGTCGCGCAAGCGCGCCGTGCGCATCGTCCAGATCTACGGCGGCCGCGCCTACGAGCCGCAGATCGAGGCGCTCCAGAAGGGTGCGGACGTCATCGTCGGCACGCCGGGCCGCATGATCGACCTGCTCAACCAGGGCCACCTGGACCTGCGCTTCATCAAGACCGTGGTCCTCGACGAGGCCGACGAGATGCTCGACCTGGGCTTCCTGCCCGACGTCGAGAAGCTGCTCGCCGCGACCCCCGCGTCGCGCCACACCATGCTCTTCTCCGCGACGATGCCGGGCGCCGTCGTGGCGCTCGCGCGCCGCTACATGACGCAGCCCACCCACATCCGCGCCGCCGACCCCGACGACGACGGCGCCACCGTCAAGGCCATCAAGCAGGTGGTCTACCGGGCCCACGCGCTCGACAAGGTCGAGGTGCTCGCCCGCCTGCTGCAGGCCAACGGCCGCGGCCTCACCGTGGTGTTCGCGCGCACCAAGCGCACCGCCGCGAAGGTCTCCGACGAGCTCCGCGAGCGCGGCTTCGCCGCCGGCGCCATCCACGGCGACCTGGGCCAGGGCGCCCGCGAGCAGGCGCTGCGCGCCTTCCGCTCGGGCAAGATCGACATCCTCGTCGCGACCGACGTCGCGGCGCGCGGCATCGACGTCACCGACGTCACGCACGTGGTCAACTACCAGTGCCCCGAGGACGAGAAGACCTACCTGCACCGCATCGGCCGCACCGGTCGCGCGGGCAAGACCGGCACCGCCGTGACGTTCGTCGACTGGGACGACGTCCCCCGCTGGTCGCTCATCGACAAGGCCCTGGACCTCGGCTACCCCGAGCCCCAGGAGACCTACTCGAGCTCGGCGCACCTCTTCACGGACCTCGACATCCCCGAGGGCACCAAGGGCCGCCTGCCCCGCGAGAAGCGGACGCGCGAGGGCCTCGAGGCGGAGACGCTCGAGGACCTGGGCGAGACCGGCAAGCACACCGGCGGCTCCGGCGCGGGGCGCTCGGGCGGCCAGGGCGGCCGTTCCGGCGGTCGCGGCCAGGGCGGCCGCGGCGGCTCGGGCTCGGGCTCCGGCGAGGGCTCGCGCGAGGGCGGCTCCGGCCGCAACCGCAACCGTCGCCGCGGCGGCTCGGGCGGCTCGGGCTCGGGCGAGGGCTCCGCGCCCCGCGAGCCGCGCGCCGAGGGCGCCGCGGGCTCGACCCCCGAGGGCGAGGCCAAGCCGCGCCGCAACCGCAACCGCCGTCGCCGCCGCTCGGGCGGCTCGGGCTCGGGCGAGGGCTCGGCCCCGCAGGCCCAGCCGGCCGGCGAGTAGCAGCTGAACGCGAAGGGCGGGACCTCCTCGGAGGTTCCGCCCTTCGTCGTCTCAGCGTGTCAGGCGCTGACGCGTGCCGCCCGGCCCGCGAGGCTCACCACGTCGCCCTGGCGGAGCTGACGCCCACGGCGGAGGTCGACCTCGCCGTTCACCGTCACCTCGCCCTCGAGGATCGCCTCCTTCGCCTCGCCGCCGGTATCCACCAGCCCCGCGAGCTGGAGGAACTGGCCGAGGCGGATCACGTCGCCGGAGATCACGACGTCTTCGATGCGAGGCTGGCGGGTCATAACCGCATGATAGATCCCGGGGACCGCGGCACGATGGCCGGGCCCGCCTACCCGCGCTGCGCCTCGAGCGCCTCGAACGCGGCGATCGAGGTGAGGTTCTCCCCCAGCAGGTTGAGCTTGCCGGTGCCGTGGTAGTCCGAGGACCCCGTCTGGACCAGCCCGTACCTCTCGGCGAGCCCGGCGAGCCTCGCCCGCGACTCGTCGTCGTGATCCCTGTGGTCCACCTCGAGGCCGGCCAGCCCCGCCTCGGCGAGCGACGCGATCACGGAGTCCGGCACCACCCGCCCGCGCGCATGGGCGCCCGGGTGCGCGAACACCGGGACCCCGCCGGCCGCGCGGATGGCGCGCACCGCATCGTGCACGTCGGGCGCGTAGTGGTGCACGTAGAACGGCGAGCGGTTGTGCAGGATCGCATCGAACACCTCGCCGCGCGTGGCGAAGTGGCCGCGCTCGACCAGGGCATCGGCGATGTGCGGGCGCCCCACCGTCGCGGCCGCGCCCGACTGGCGCACCACGTCCTCCCACTCGAGCGGGTACTCCACCGCGATCCGCTCGACCATGCGCTGCGCGCGGCCCACGCGCGCCTCCCGGGTGAGCGCGAGAATCTCGGCGAGCGCCGCATCGGCCGGGCGCGGCCAGTACGCGAGCATGTGGATCGACACCCATCGGTCCTTCGCCGAGACCTCGATGCCGGGCACGAACCTCAGGCCCAGCCGCTCGGCCTCCGCCGCGGCCTCGTCCCAGCCGTCCACGGAGTCGTGGTCCGTGAGAGCCACCACGTCGAGGCCCGCCGCGGCGGCGTCGCGCATCACCTGCGCGGGCGTGCCCGTGCCGTCGGAGACGTTCGAGTGGGTGTGGAGGTCGATGCGCACGGCTTCAGCCTAGGCATCGGCGCGGCCGCCCGTGCCGGGCGGATCAGACCTCGAGCTTGCGGACCAGGAAGATCGCGGCGAGGATCGCCGCGATGAGCGCGCCGCTGATCATCGGGCGGTCGTCGCTCTCCGATGCAGGCGCCTCGGCAGCCGTCGCGACCGGCTCGAGCGCCTCGGCCGCGACCTGGACCGCCGCGTGCTCCTCGGGCTCCACGACGGCGGGGGTCGTGTCCGCCGCGAGGCGCGCGATCTCCTCGACCGCCTCGCGGTGCTGGAACGGGTCCGGCTCCTCGGAAGCGACCGGCTCGGGCTCCTCCGCGGGCTCCGGGGCGACCTCCGGCGCGGGCGCGATCGACTCCGTGGTGGGCGCGGGCCGGGACGGCTCCGGCTCGGGCTCCGGCACCGGCGTGGCGGCGATCGTGAGGGTGAAGGTCTGAGCCACGGTGACCCGGGTGCCCACGGGCGCGGGCTCGGCGGCGCCGAGCGGCAGCACACCCGTAAGCGCGACGGTGAGGTCCACCGAGCCGGCGGCGGCATCCGCCTCGGTCACCGCATAGTCGACGGCGCACGTCACGGTCGCGCCCGCGTCGATGCCGCCGTCGAGGGCGTCGCACGATGCGACGAGGCCGTCGGGCGCGAGCACCGTCACCTGGGCGTCCTGGAGCGGCAGCGCGGCGGTGTTGAGCATCGCGAGCGTGAGCGTCACCGTGTCGCCCGCGTGGACCTCGTCCTCGAGGTCCGCCACCGACCACCCCGCGGTGTCGAGGAACGCCCGCACCTGAGCGACGTCGAGGCGCCGCTGCGCCATCCCGACGGCCAGCTCATGCGCCGCCGCGTGCAGCGGGGCGAGCGCCGCGAGATCCGCGAGCGCCGCGTCGAGCTCGACGCGTGCGGCGTCCGCCGTGGCGACCGCGAGAGCATGCGCGGCCGCATCGGCGTCGAGCACCGCGAGCGCGTCGACCTCGGCTTGCCATGCGTCCCACGCGGCGGCCGCGGCGGGCTCGGCCTCGGCGAGCCCGGCCTCGGCCTCGGCGAGCCGCGCGGTCATCTCGTCGCGGGTGGGGCCGGGCTCGGCGAAGGCGAGCTGGTCCGTCAGCAGCGTGATCTCCGCGCGCAGCGCGACGGCCGCGGCCTCCGCCTCGTCGAGCGTCGCCTGCGCCTGCTCGACCACGCCTGCCTGGGCCTCGTACGCCTCGGGCGCTCCCGCGGTGCCGGCCGCCTCGGCCTCGGCCGCGGCGACGGTCTCCGACGCGATGTCGGCCGACGCCTGGGCCGCGGTCAGCAGCGCCTCGAGCGCCGCATCGGCCGCGTCGACCGCATCGGCCTGCGCCAGGGCCACGTCGAGCTCCCCCGCAGCGAAGGCGGCATCGGCGGCCACGGCGGCCGTCGCGGCCTCGTCGGCGAGCGCCTGCGCCGCCGCGATACGGGTGGGCTCGTCGGTCGCCCCGGCCGGGGCCACGAGCACGGCCATCACGGTGACGAGCGCCGCGACCGCGGAGAGCAGGCGTGCGCGCACGTGTGGTGACCTTCCGTCGAGGTGGGAGAGATCAAGGTTATGGCCGGTGCAGCGCCGGATCGGGGCGCGAACGGCACGATGTGCGCAAACTCACACGGAACCTCCAGGGACCCCCGGCGCATCGTCCACGCCGGACCGCGTGGGACCATGGCGACGTGAACGACAAGGTTGAGAACAACAAGGCCCGTACCGGCCGCCCCACCACGCAGGAGTTCAAGGACTTCATGGGCGCCCACTGGGCCCCGCACGAGGACGTCGAGGTCACGCGCATCGCCGCCGCCCCGTACGCCGCCGAGCGCCGCGCGCGCCTGAGCGCGCGCTTCCCGGGCGAGCTCATCGCGGTCAAGGCCGGCAGCCTCAAGACCCGCGCGAACGACACGGACTACCGCTTCCGTCCCGACAGCGACTTCGCCTACCTCACCGGGCTCGGGCTCGACCACGAGCCGGGCGCGATCCTGGTGATGGAGCCCCGCGAGGGCGAGGGGCACGATGCGACGCTCTACCTGGTCCCGCCGGCGCAGCCCGGCGACGAGGGCTTCTACTCCGACCCCGCCGCGGGCGAGTTCTGGATCGGGCGCCGCCCGGGCCTGGCCGAGTTCGAGGCCATGACCGGCATCGCCACCAAGGCGCTGTCCGACCTGCCGAAGCTCAACCTCACGCACCAGCCGCACAAGAACGTGCGCGAGGCGCTCGCCGAGATGCGGTTCGTCAAGGACGAGTACGAGGTTCAGCAGCTCCGCGACGCGGTCGACGCGACCATCGCGGGCTTCGAGGCCGCGATCACGCAGCTGCCCCGCGCGGTGGGCCACAAGCGCGGCGAGCGCGTGATCGAGGCCTCGTTCGACGGGCACGCCCGCGAGGAGGGCAACGGCGTGGGCTACGAGACCATCGCCGCCGCCGGCCCCCACGCGACCACGCTCCACTGGATCGCCAACACCGGCCAGGTGCGCGAGGGCGACCTGCTGCTGCTCGACGCCGGAGTCGAGGTCGAGAGCCTCTACACCGCCGACGTCACCCGCACCTTCCCGATCTCGGGCGAGTTCACGGCCACCCAGCGCCGCGTCTACGAGATCGTGCTCGAGGCCGCGGACGCCGCGTTCGCCGTCGCGAAGCCCGGCGTGCGCTTCCTCGACATCCACTTCGCCGCAGTCGAGGTGCTCGAGAAGCGCCTCACCGAGTGGGGCATCGCGCCGGTCTCCGAGGACCCCGAGTCGAAGCTGTTCCGCCGCTGGATGGTGCACGGCACGTCGCACCACCTGGGCCTGGACGTCCACGACTGCGCCGAGGCCAAGCGCGAGCTCTACATGGAGGGCATCGTCGAGCCGGGCATGGTCTTCACCATCGAGCCGGGCCTGTACTTCCAGGAGGGCGACCTTGCCGCGCCCGAGGAGCTGCGCGGCATCGGCATCCGCATCGAGGACGACATCCTGGTGACCGAGGACGGCGCCGAGAACCTCTCGGCCGCGCTGCCCCGCGACCCCGATGAGGTCGTGGCCTGGATGAAGCGCGCCATGCGCTGAGGCCTCGGACCTGACGCGACCGGCGCGTCGTCCCTCCGGGGACGACGCGCCGCTTGCTTTCGTCCAGGTAGGTGGGACGATGTGGCGGTGAGCGAGAGCGGGCGCCATGCGGCGCGGTGGGTCCTGCGGGTCCTGGTGCTCGCCTTCGTGTTCGCGCCGATCTTCACGGTCGGCAGGTGCGTCGACTCGGAGGACCCGGGCGCGAGCTACTGCGAGAGCGGGCTCGCGTCTCCGCTCATGGCACTCGTCGGGATGACCTACCCGGTCACGCGCACGCCCTGAGGCGTGCGGCTCAGCCGAGCCACAGCACGTGCCAGGGCGACCGCCAGGCCGGCGCCGACAGCGCCGCCCAGCGCCGCGAGCAGCACGTCGTCGATATCGACCGAGCCGAGCACGAACACAAGCTGTACGGTCTCGACCACAAGCGCCGCTGCCGTCGCCCATGCCAGCCCAGCGATGAACGAGGTCCTCCGCACCGCGAGCGCGCCGAGGAAGCCGACCGGGACGAGCATGAGCACGTTGCCATAGATCTGCCAGCGCGGACCCGGCAGCAGGTTCGGGTCCGTCCACAGCGCCGAGATCGATCGCAGCGGCACCAGGTTGACTCCTGCCCACATGCCCGCCGGCCGCAGCAGCGTGACGGCCGCGATCACCAGCAGCGCAGCTGCGAGCAGGACCCGCGCCGCGCCGGCACGGTCGAGCCTGCGGTGCCGCATGAGGATGGCCACCGCGAGAGCGGCGACAACGCCGGCGATGACCGCGAGCCCGACGAGCGGCAGCGGGACGGTACGCAGGATCTCGCTCATCGCACCGGCGGGTACTTGCCTGGGTCAGGGAACACGATGATGCCGCCGCCCTGGGCCTTGGTGGTGTTCCAGTGGGCGGCGAAGCAGGGCTCGATCTTGTCCCACAGCAGGTGTCGGTCGGTTGGCGGTTGCCCGGCGCCGTACCAGGCACGCGTCGCGAACGCTACGAGGTCCGCCAGTTGGATGAGCTCCCGATCCCATGTGCTCAGGGTGGGATCGATCCAGACGGGCTTGTCGACGACGAGGTTGAAGTTCGGGCGGTTGGCTCCCTTAGATGCCAGTCCCTGCCGAACCTCGTGCATCGAACCCGAGTTGAAGTACGCCTCGTGCTCGTCCTGGCGGTCCGCCACGAAGATCGCGCCCTCGCCGCGGTTCACGCTGCCGAGCGTCTGCGCAACCCGCTCGTAGAGCCGTGCATACGCGATGCCAAGCGGATTGAGCGTCGAGTCGACGGCCGCGAGCGCGCGCTTGTCGACCACGACGCTGAAGACCAGGGGCCGAAACTTGGCGAACAACTGGCCCAGATCACGGAGCAGGTAGTGGAGATGCATCTTCTCGAGTACGTTCGCGTAGCCCGTGGGCAGCCCACCGGGGAACTCGCCGCTCGCCCACCGCGACGCGAGCCACAGGTGCCGCGACTTGATCTCCGTCTCGCCCCAGGCCCGAGACACCGCGTGGGTGCCGAAGTGGCGCTCCTTGACCCGAAGGATCTCCTCGGCGAGGGGCTCACGCGAGGAGTCATGGATCCCCACCGCTGCCAGTGCGAACAGATCGCGCACCGGCGTGCGCCCCTCGCCGGCGGCCTCGACATTCATCGTGGTACCGCCGGACTCGTCGACGTAGAACAGCAGCATCGCTCCCCCAATGACCTCGTGGCCCTGAAACCTACCCGTGCGACCGCAAAGCCCCTGGCTCCGCCGCGCCAGGCTGACACATGGGTGCCCGCACAGCAGGGCGGTTTCAGGGGGACGATGCACAGCGCGGCCGGGCATAGGGTTCCACCTCCCGGCGTTCAGCCCCCGGACCCGCCTCACCACCCGAAGGAAGCCATGCCCCTCGCGCTCTCCCTGCTCGACCTCGCCTTCATCCGCCCCGGCGGCTCCGCCGGGGAGAGCCTCGCGCACAGCGTGGACCTCGCGCGGGCAGCCGAGGTAGCCGGTTACCAGCGCGTCTGGTACGCCGAGCACCACGCGATGCCCACCATCGCGTCCTCCGCACCTGCCGTGGTCATCGCGCACGTCGCGGCACACACGTCGACCATCCGCCTGGGCGCGGGCGGCGTCATGCTCCCCCACCACTCGCCGCTGGTGGTCGCGGAGCAGTTCGGCACGCTCGCCGAGCTCCACCCCGGTCGCATCGACCTGGGGCTGGGACGCGCGCCCGGCGGCGCCGGCGAGGTCTACGCCGCGCTGCGCCGCACGCCGGACGCGTCGGACCGCTTCCCCGAGGACGTGCGCGAGCTCCAGGACCTGCTCGCGGGCGAGGCACGGCTCGACGGGATCCGCGCCACCCCCGGGGCGGGGACGAACGTGCCGCTGTACGTGCTCGGCTCGTCGCTGTTCGGCGCGCAGCTCGCGGCGCAGCTGGGCCTGCCCTATGCCTTCGCGTCGCACTTCGCCCCGCAGGCGCTCGAGCAGGCCGTCGCGCTCTACCGGGGCACCTACCAGCCGTCGGAGCACCACCCGGAGCCGTACGTGATCGCCGGCGTCAACGTGGTCGCGGCCGAGGACGGCGACGATGCACGCGCCGAGCTCGCGGACGCCCGCCGCCAGCGCGTGCGCGCCCTCGTCGCGCGCGGCCCGGCGGCACGCACCTATACCGACGAGGAGATCGAGGCGTTCCTCACCACGCCCCAGGGTCAGGGCATCGCGCAGATGATGTCGAAGGCCGCCGTGGGCACGCCCGCCGAGGTCCGCGCAGGCCTCGAGGCCTTCGCGGCGGAGGCGCGCGCCGACGAGCTCATCACGGTCCACCCGTCGCTGGACCCGGAGGCCCGGATCCGCTCGGTCACCCTCACCGGCGCGGCGGTTCGCTGAGGCGCCCTACGCGGCGCGCTCGGCGAGCGTCTTGATGCCCAGCCGCATCTCCTCGGGCGACAGGTAGAAGGGCAGCCGGAAGCGGTCCGCGCCCGCGCCTGGCACCACCGAGAACGCGGCACCCGCGACCACGGGCACGCCCGCGCGCTCGGCCCGCTCGGCGAACCGCTCTGCCGACTGCCCCGGCATGCGCACCCAGAGGCTCGGCCCGCCCGTCGGCTCGACCGCCTCCCAGTCGAGCCCCGCCTCGGCGATCGCCTCGCGCACCGCCGCGAGCGACTCGCGCAGCGACTCGAGCCTCCACGCGAGCGTCTCCTCGAAGCGCTCCCGCAGGAGGCGCGCGCCGATGCGCTGGAACAGCGCGGGGCTGCCGAGGTCCATCGCCGCGCGCCGATGCCGCAGCTGCGCCGCGAGCGTCGCGTTGGTGTGAAGCCAGCCGATGCGCAGCCCACCCCAGAACACCTTCGACATCCCGCCCACCGTCACCACCGACGCACCGGTGCCGAGCGACGCGAACGGCCGCGGCATCGTCCCGGAGAGCGCGAGCTCGCCCAGCGTGCGGTCGTCGATCACGGTGGTGCCGGACGATGCGGCGGCAGCGAGGAGGCGCACGGCGTCCGCCTCCGCGAGCGCCGTGCCGGTCGGGTTGTTGAACGTGGTGAGGTACGCGAGGTCGGGCTCGGCCGCGCGGAGCAGCTTGGCCGCGCCGTCGACGTCGAGCCCCGCGTCCGTCATGGGCAGCGCGAACGGCCGCGACCCTGCCGCGGCGATCGCGTCGAAGATCCCGGGGTAGGTGATCGCCTCGAGCGCGACGGGCGTGGAGGGCGAGGCGAGCGCGGTCACCGCGAGCCACAGCGCCTGCTGCGCCCCCGAGGTGATGACGACCTCGTCGGCGCGCGCGGGGATCCCCTGCGCGCGCAGGTGGTCGGTGACGGCGAGCACCAGGTCACGGTCCCCGAGCGCCGCATAGCCGTTGCCCAGCGCCGCGCGCCCCTCGAGCAGCGCCTCAGGCTGAGCGAGCGCTTCCGACACGGCCGGCGCGGGCGGCGGCGACGCCGTGTTGAGCGCCACCAGCGGCGGCTCCTGCCCCACCAGGATCCGCGAGAACCGATCCTGCGCGGTCAGCGCCGAGACTCCTCGCGAGCGCATCCCGAGCCGCGGCGCGGCACCGGGCGAGGCCTCGAGCCAGCCCTGGTCCCGCAGGCGCTGATACGCGGCCGTCACCGTGTTGCGCGACAGGTGCAGGCGCGCCGCGAGCGCGCGCTCGGAGGGCATGCGCGCACCGTGGTCGAGGGTGCCCGACTCCCCGAGGGAGACGATCGCATCGGCGAGCTGCATGTACAGCGGCCCCGTGCCCGACTTCCAGTGGTCGAGCACGCCGGCGAGCTGGTCGGCTGTGGTGCGCATGGCGCCATCCCACCACAGAACTGGCACCCCGATGCAAGTGCCAGCCTGCGCATCGTCCCGCCTCCCAGGCGGGACGCAGGGACGGGACTACCATCGCACCATGAGCACCGCAGTCGACCGCGTCTACATCGCGCGCCTCGCGGGCACCTCCGTCTTCGACCCGATCGGCGACGAGGTGGGCCGTGTCCGCGACGTCGTCGTCGTGATCCGCCGCACCGGCGGCACGCCGCCCACCGCCGTGGGCCTGGTGGTCGAGGTCCCGGGCCGCAGGCGGGTCTTCATGCCCCTCACCCGCGTCACCGCGATCAACCCGGGGCAGGTCATCTGCACCGGCGTGATCAACCTGCGCCGCTTCAAGGCGCGCGCCGGCGAGTCCCTGGCGATCGCCGAGCTCTTCGAGCGCTCGGTGAAGCTCAAGGAGGACAAGTCCACGGCGTACATCGAGGACATCGCGATCGAGCAGGACCGCACCAAGACCTGGCGGTTCACCAAGCTGTACGTGCGCCGCGCCGAGCGCCGCAAGGGCGTGCTCGGGTTCTCGCGTCGCGGCGAGTCGCTGGTGGTCGACGTCGACCAGGTCACCGGGCTGTCGACCCGGGACAAGAACCAGGGCGCCTCGCTCGTCATCGAGGCCTTCGAGGACCACAAGCCCGCCGACCTCGCGGCCGCGCTCATGGAGATGAGCCCGTCGCGCTCCGCGGAGATTGCTGCGGCGCTGGACGACGAGCGCCTCGCCGACGTGCTCGAGGAGCTGCCCGAGGAGGATCAGATCGTCCTCCTGTCGACGCTGCGCTCGGAGCGCGCGGCCGACGTCCTCGAGGCGATGGACCCGGACGATGCGGCGGACCTCCTGGGCGACCTGCCGGCACCGCAGGCGGCCGCCCTGCTCGAGCTCATGGAGCCCGAGGACGCGCGCAACGTCGAGCAGCTGCTGGGCTACGAGGACGACTCTGCCGGCGGCCTGATGACGACCGAGCCCGTGATCGTCGGACCGGAGACGTCGGTGGCGACGTGCCTCGCGCTCGTGCGCAAGAACGAGCTGCCGCCCGCGCTGGCCTCGATGGTCTTCGTGGTGCGCCCGCCGCTCGAGACGCCGACCGGCCGCTACATCGGCCTGGTCCACATCCAGAGGCTGCTGCGCGAGCCCCCGCACGAGTCCATCGGCTCGTTCGTGGACCCCGCGATCGCGCCGCTGCACCCGGGCGACCATCTGTCCATCGTCGCGCGCCGCATGGCGGCCTACGACATCCTCGCGCTGCCGGTGGTGAACGACGACCACCGCCTGGTGGGAGCGATCTCCATCGACGACGTGCTCGACCACCTGCTGCCCAGTGACTGGCGCGAGCACATGGACGAGGACGACTCGGAGGGCGCGACCGCGAAGGGAGGCGCACGTGGCTGACCGGCTCGACCGCCCCAAGGGCACGGAGCGCGGCTTCTTCCGCCGCCGCTCGAGCAACCCCGACCGCGCGGGCGTGGTGGTCGAGGGCATCGCGCGCTTCCTCGGCACCCCCAAGTTCCTGCTCTGGCTGACCCTCTTCTGCGCGGCGTGGCTCGCATGGAACTCATGGGGGCCGGAGCAGTACCGCTTCGACTCGGCCGCGTTCGGCTTCACGCTGCTCACGCTGATGCTGTCCCTGCAGGCGTCCTACGCCGCGCCCCTGATCCTGCTCGCGCAGAACCGTCAGGACGACCGCGACCGCGTGGCCGCCGAGCAGGACCGCCAGCAGGCCGCCCGCTCGCTCGCCGACACCGAGTACCTCGCCCGTGAGGTCGCGTCGCTGCGCCAGGCGCTCGGCGAGACCGCGACGCGCGACTTCGTCCGCTCGGAGCTGCGCGGCCTGCTCGAGGAGCTCCGCGACGAGCTGCGCGACGACGAGGACGACGACGACGAGGAGCCGCGCCCCACCAAGCCGACGCGGCGCGCGAAGTAGCCGCCGCATCGTCCGCCCGACCGCGCAGCCGGTCCGGGCCGAGCGCCTACGATTGACCCCATGCCTACCGCCGAGCTCATCCACGACGCCCTCGCGAAGGTCATCGACCCCGAGATCCGCCGCCCCATCACCGAGATCGGCATGGTCCGCTCGGTCGAGGTCGACGGCGCGCTCGCCGTGGTCGGCATCGACCTCACCACGCAGGGCTGTCCGATGCGCGAGCGGATCACCACGGACGTCGAGGCGGCCACGCTGACCGTCGACGGCGTCGAGGACGTGCGCATCGAGCTGGGCGTGATGTCCGAGGAGCAGCGCCTCGAGCTGCGCTCGAAGCTGCGCGGCGGCAAGCCCGAGCCCGTCATCCAGTTCACCCAGCCCGGCAACATGACGCGCATCTACGCGATCGCGTCGGGCAAGGGCGGGGTGGGCAAGTCCACCGTCACCGCGAACCTCGCGGCCGCGATGGCTGCCGACGGTTTGAAGGTGGGCGTGCTCGACGCGGACATCTTCGGCTTCTCCATCCCCGGCATGCTGGGCGTCCAGGGGCAGCCCACGCGCCTCGACGACATGCTCCTGCCGCCCATCGCGCACGAGGTCAAGGCGGTCTCGATCGGCATGTTCGTGCCGGAGGGCCAGCCCGTCGTGTGGCGCGGGCCGATGCTCCACCGCGCGATCGAGCAGTTCCTCGCCGATGTGTTCTGGGGCGACCTCGACGTGCTCCTGCTCGACCTCCCGCCGGGGACCGGCGACATCGCGATCTCGGTCGCGCAGTTGCTCCCCCACGCCGAGATCCTCGTGGTCACGACGCCTCAGGCGGCCGCCGCGGGCGTCGCGGAGCGCGCGGGCGCGATCGCGACGCAGACCTCCCAGTCCGTGGTGGGCGTGGTCGAGAACATGGCGTGGCTCGAGCAGGCGGACGGCTCGCGGCTCGAGGTGTTCGGGTCCGGCGGCGGTGCCACCGTGGCCGGCCGCCTCACCAAGGTGCTCGGCACGGACGTGCCGCTGCTGGGCCAGATCCCGCTCGACATCACGGCGCGCGAGGCAGGCGACGCGGGCACGCCCGTGGTGGTCTCGGACCCCGACTCGCCGGCCGCATCGGCCATGCGTGAGGTCGCCCGGAAGCTCACGTCGCGTCAGCGCGGCCTCGCGGGCCGCTCGCTGGGCGTGACCCCCGTCAAGCGCTGACCCCCGGCTCGGGACGCTCAGTCCCGGATGTCCCGACCGGGGCCGGGGTGTCAGCCTCGGTCGCGCGGCCCCCAGCCGACGATGATCGCCGCGATCAGCCCGCACAGCACCCCGCCCGCGGACACCGCGGGGGTCGCGAGCGCGCCGAGCAGCGCGTCGTCGAAGCCGGGCGCCTCGGCGCCGATGAGCCCCAGAAGACCGTCGAGCCCGCTGCCGGTCGTGTCGATGGTGCCGGTCACGCCCATGATGTGGATGCCCAGCAGGGTCGCGATGAAACCGGCCCCCTGCGCCATCAGGTCGCGCTCGTGCGACAGGTAGCGCACGGTGAACCCGACCGCCGCGGTGAGCAGCAGCCCCAGGACCGTCAGCGCGTAGAGGTTGGGCACGTTGGGGACCAGCACAGCGAGCAGCAGCGCGACCGCGAAGGCGACGCCCAACCCCGCAGCGAGCGGCCCCGTGCGGTTGCTCCGCACCCGCTCGAGGACCGACGGCGGCGCGGACGATGCGACCGGAGCGGGCCCGGCCGGCTCGCCCGGCTCCTGGCGGGACATGGTGGCGGGATCCGCCTCCGATCCTGCACTCATGTCCCGCTGGGGCTCGGGTGCCGGGTCGGCTGCAGGCTCGGGTGCGGGCGCGTCGTTCTTGCGGGCCATGAGGACCTCCTCGGCTAGACCCTCGCATTGTGGCATGTCCGCTTTCGCACCCCGATGTCCGTGCTGGCATGATGTGCACCGTGACCGCACGCGCCCCCGACGACGCGCCTCGCCGGCTCGAGCCCTGGAGCCTCGACGAGGGCGCCGACCGCGTGCGCGCGCTGTTCGCGCAGTCCTTCGAGGGCGAGCCCGAGGCGAGCGTCTCCGCTCCCGGGCGCCTCACCATCGTGGGCGACCACACGGACTACAGCGGCGGCCTCACGCTCGCGACCGTCACCCCGCATCGGACCTTCGTCGCCGCCCGGCGCCGCGACGACCAGGCGATCCGCGTGGTCGCCGCGCGCAGCGAGCAGGTCGATGGACCCGGCGCCCGATGGGAGGGCGCTCTCGGCGCGCTCGAGCCCGGCTACGAGGGATGGCCGTCGCGCGTCGCTGGCGTGCTGTGGGCGCTCGCCGAGCGCGGGTACCCGATCGGCGGGATGGACATCGCGATCGACTCGTGCCTTCCGCTCGGGACCGGGCTGGGGTCCTCGGTGGCGCTCAGCGCGGCCGTGGGGCGCGCGGCCGATGCGGTCTGGGGCCTCGCTCTCGACACCGAGGCCGGCGCGGTCGAGCTCGCCGAGGCGTGCTGGGAGGCCGAGAACACGTACGTGGGCTTCCCGTGCGGGCGCCTGGACCAGCACACGGTGCTGCGCTGCGAGGAGGGCGAGGCCGCGCTGCTCGACTTCTCCGAGATGCCGCCGCACATCACGCGCTACCCGCTGTACTTCCACGAGTACGGCCTGAGCCTGCTGCTCATCGACACGGGCCCGCGGCGCGACGGCTGGCGCGATGCGTACGCGCGACGCAGCCGGGCTGCGGTCCGGGCCGCCGACGTCCTCGGGCTGCCGTCGCTGCGCGAGCTCAAGCGGGACGAGGCCCTGGCCCGCGTCGCCGCGCTCGAGGACAACGCGACGCGGATCCGCGCGCGCCACATCGTCTCCGAGAGCATGCGGGTCCAGGCGACCGTCGCCGAGCTGTCGGGCCTGGGCCCGGCGCATGACCGCTTCACCGAGATCGGCACGCTCATGCTCGCCTCGCACCAGTCGCTGACCGCGGACTACCGCGTCAGCACGCCGCTGCTGGATCTCGCGGTCGACACGGCCTTCGCCGCGGGCGCGCTGGGCGCGCGCATGGCGGGCGCGGGGTTCGGCGGCTGCGTGGTCGCGCTGGTGAGGACCAACGCGATCGCGCAGATCGCCGACCAGGTGGACGCCGTGCTGGTGTCCCAGGGCTACCCGCAGCCGACCTTCCTCGAGGTCTGACTACAGCGCGTAGTCGACCACCAGCGGCGCGTGGTCCGTCCAGCGCGCGTCCCAGCTCGCCTGGCGGTCGACGCGCACGGCGGTCGCCTTCGCGGCGAGCAGCGGGCTCGCGTACTGGTAGTCGATGCGCCAGCCCGAGTCGTTGTCGAAGGCCTGGCCGCGCTGCGACCACCACGTGTACGGGCCGGGCTTGATGCCCTCGAGGGCGCGGTGGACGTCCACCCAGCCGGCGTCGAACCAGCGGTCCAGGTAGGCGCGCTCCTCGGGCAGGAAGCCCGCGGACTTGAGGTTGCCCTTCCAGTTCTTGATGTCGTTCTCGGTGTGCGCGATGTTGATGTCGCCCATCACCACCACGCGGTCGTGCTCCTCGCGCAGCACCGCGAGGCGCGCGGTCATGGCGTCGAGCATCGCGTACTTCTGGTCCATCTTGGGGGTGCCCGCGGTGCCCGAGTGCATGTACACGGAGACGATGCGCACGGGCCCGGACGCCGACTCGACGGTCGCCTCGATCCAGCGGCCGGTGTGGACCGGCTCGTCCATCTCGCCTCCGAGCGCGTCGACGCCCGCGACCACGTCGGTGAGCGGCAGGCGCGAGGCGATCGCGACGCCCGCGCGGCCCTTGATCTCGCACGCCTGCTCGACCACGTGCCAGCCCTCGCCGATCAGCCCCGCGGTGATCTCGAGCGGCGCGCGGACCTCCTGGAGGCACATGACGTCGGGCTCGCACGCGGCGATCCACTCGTGCATGCCCTTCTTCGCGGCGGCGCGGACGCCGTTGACGTTGACGGAAGCGATTCTCATGGCGAATACGGTACCTGCGCCCGCCGACACCGAGGGCCCGCCCGGAGATCCGGACGGGCCCTCGCACAGTGGACGATGCGGCGGTCAGCCGAGCGCGCGCTCCGCGCTCTCGACCACGTTCGCGAGCAGCATCGCGCGGGTCATCGGGCCCACGCCGCCCGGGTTGGGCGAGTACCAGGACGCCTTGGCCCGCGCATCGGCCGCGATGTCGCCGGCGACCTTCGACTTCCCGGTCTCCGGGTCGGTGACGCGCGAGACGCCCACATCCACGAGCACCACGCCGTCCTTGACCATGTCGCCGGAGACGATGCCCGGGACGCCGGCCGCCGCGATCACCACATCGGCACCACGCGTGTGGGCGGCGAGGTCCGCGGTGCCGGTGTGGCACAGCGTCACGGTCGCGTTGACGTCCTTGCGCGTGAGCAGCAGCCCGATCGAGCGCCCGACGGTGGTGCCGCGGCCCACGACCACGACCTCCTTGCCGCGGAGGTCGACGCCGTGACGCGAGAGCAGCTCGATGATGCCCTTGGGCGTGCACGGCAGGCTCGACTCCACCGGCTCCGAGATGCGCAGCACCAGGCGGCCCAGGTTGGTCGGGTGCAGGCCGTCCGCATCCTTGTCGGGGTCGACGAGCTCGAGCACGCGGTTGGTGTCGATGCCCTTCGGGAGCGGGAGCTGCACGATGAAGCCGGTGCACGCGGGGTCGGCGTTGAGACGCGCCACGGCGGCCTCGATCTCCTCCTGCGTCGCGGTCTCGGGCAGGTCCTCACGGATGGAGGCGATGCCCACCTCGGCGCAGTCCGCGTGCTTGCCGTTGACGTACCAGGTCGAACCGGGGTCCGAGCCGACCAGGAGCGTGCCGAGGCCGGGCGTCACGCCGCGCGAGCGCAGCGCGTCGACCCGGTCCTTCAGCTCGCCCTTGATGGCGGCCGCGGTGGCCTTGCCGTCGAGTACCTGCGGCCCGGAGGCGGCGGGAGCCGTCACTGGGCGAGGCCCTCGTACAGCGGGAACTCGTCGGCCAGCTTCGCGACGCGCGCACGGAGCGCCGGGATGTCGGCGCCGCCCTTGAACGCCGTGGCGATGACGTCGGCGACCTCGGTGAACTCCTCGGCGCCGAAGCCGCGCGACGCGAGCGCCGCGGTGCCGATGCGCACGCCCGAGGTGACCATCGGCGGGCGGGGGTCGAACGGGACCGCGTTGCGGTTGACCGTGATGCCGACCTCGTGGAGGAGGTCCTCGGCCTGCTGGCCGTCGAGCGGCGAGTTGCGGAGGTCCGCGAGCACCAGGTGCACGTCGGTGCCGCCGGTGACGACGTTGACGCCGGCCGCGATCGCGTCGGGCGACGTGAGGCGCTCGGCGATGATGCGGGCGCCCTCGAGGACGCGCTCCTGGCGCTCCTTGAACTCCTCGCCGGCGGCGGCCTTGAGCGCGACCGCCTTGGCTGCGATGACGTGCATGAGCGGGCCGCCCTGCTGGCCCGGGAACACCGCCGAGTTGAGCTTCTTCGCGAGCACGGTGTCGCGCGACACGATCATGCCCGAGCGGGGGCCGCCGATGGTCTTGTGGATGGTGGTCGAGACCACGTCCGAGTGCGGCACGGGCGACGGGTGCAGGCCCGCGGCCACCAGGCCGGCGAAGTGGGCCATGTCGGTCCAGAGCTTTGCGCCGACCTCATCGGCGATCGAGCGGAAGGCCGCGAAGTCGAGGTGGCGCGGATATGCAGACCAGCCGGCGATGATGACGTCGGGACGCTCGGCGAGCGCCTGCTCGCGCACCTGCTCCATCTCGATCCGGTGCGTCTGCTCGTCGAGGCCGTACGCCGCGACGTCGTAGAGCTTGCCGGAGAAGTTGAGCTTCATGCCGTGCGTGAGGTGGCCGCCGTGCGCGAGCGAGAGGCCCATGATCTTGTCGCCGGCGTTGATGAGGGCGTGCAGCACGGCCGCGTTGGCGGTCGCGCCCGAGTGCGGCTGCACGTTCGCGTACTCGGCACCGAACAGCGACTTGGCGCGCTCGATCGCGATGGTCTCCGCGACGTCGACCTCCTCGCAGCCGCCGTAGTAGCGGCGGCCGGGGTAGCCCTCGGCGTACTTGTTCGTGAGCACGGAGCCCTGGGCCTGCAGCACGGAGCGCGGCACGAAGTTCTCGGACGCGATCATCTCGAGGTAGTTGCGCTGGCGGTCGAGCTCGCGGTCGAGCACCTGCGCGATCTCGGGGTCGAAGTCCTGCAGCGTGGCGTTCATCACCGCTGCGGTGGCGCTGGAGTCGGTCGTCATGACTGTCCTTGTCCTGTCCGCCGGCGAGGTCGCCGGCAAGTAGCTTCCGGTGACCAGTGGCCCAGGCGTGCGACCAGCAGTCGAGAGATCTCCTTGCCGCTCCCCGTGGGTGAGCCCACTGCGCCAGTTGCGGCAGGCCCGAGTCTAGCAACGGACGCGCGATGCGCCAGGGCCTATCCCGCATCGCGCGCGGCAGGCCCGCGATCGGCGCCGGCCACGGGCGCATCGTCCTCCGTCGCCCGGACGATGCTGTCGCTCACCCGCCGCTCGACGGCGGCCGTGAGCCGGGTCCCGTGAGCGCCGCCGATGCGGTCGCGGATGCGGTCCCACCGGCGCTGGTAGACCTCGGAGTAGCGGCGCCGCGCCCGGGCCATCTTCTTCTCCTTGTAGAAGCGCCTCGCCCAGAACGAGGTGGGCTTCGCGAGCCGGATCGCGGCGACCTCGGACACGACCGGCAGCACCACGCCGATGAGCGCTGTCACGCGCTTGCCCTTGAGCGCCGTGATGATGACCAGGGTGAAGTGGATCGCGAGCGCGAGCGCGAAGGCCCAGCCGGAGCTCTGCTCGGAGGGGTCGATGCCCACCGGCGAGGAGCCGAGCAGCAGGCCGAGCGCGATGACCGCCGCCACCAGGATCGCGTCGATCGACTTGCGGCCTTCCGCGGACCAGTAGACGTCGTCGAGGTGGAGCCACAGCGCGAACTCGTCGAGCGCGAGCGCGGCGCCGGCGCCGAAGAGCGCGGCGAGGATCTCGACCCACGGGGACGCGGGGCTGAACCGGAACTCGAGCACGCCCGTCACCATCACGAGCAGGATGCCCCACACCTGGTGGTGCACGTGCACGCCGCCCAGGTGGATGTTCGAGACGACGCCGCCCTCGGCCGGCGCCGCCTCGCCGCGCGCGACGGCCAGCTCGCGCGCTCGGATGCGCCGCGTCACCCACCGCGTGAGCGCGAATGTCACCAGGAAGCCGACGAGCAGCCACAGGGTCGGAGCACGCCCCGGTTCGACGATGGTGGACTCGTACCAGGACATCGTCCCTCCCCGGACGCCGTGGATGGCAGGCGGCGCTAGTTCTCCCCGCGCACCGCGACGTCCTCGACGTCGTCCTCGTCGTCGACGATCGCGCCGGCCTCGAGCACCTTGCGCAGGTACGCGTAGGTGAGGTCGCCCGCGACCTGGTCGAACTGGTGCTCGTACCCGGCCTTGTTGTACAGCGCGATGTTGTGCTTCGAGTTCTGGCCCGTGAAGACCCAGACCTCGCGCGTGTCCTCCGGCAGGTACGCGAGCACCGCGAACAGCAGCTGGGTGCCGATGCCCTGGCCCTGCTGGTCGGGGGCGACCGCGAGGCGGCCGATGGTCGCCTTGTCGTCCTCGATGCCCACACGGATCGACCCGATGAGGCGGTGCCCCTGCCAGGCGCCGAGCGTCACCACGTCCTCGGACTGAAGGTCGACCACCAGCTCCTCGAGCGTCTGGGTCAGCGCCGGGATGTTGGGGTCGTTGAAGATCTGTGCCTCGGACACGAAAGCCGCGCGCCTCAGGGTGAGGAGCTCGCCGGCGTCCGGGGTGCCGACGACATCGATGCGGATCTGATCGCCCTCGCTCATGGATCCATCCTGGCATGACGGAACCCCCAGCGGGTATGCGCGCGCCCGTGGCGCGGCGCGTCGTTCCCGCTAATCTTGTGCGTCATGACCGACGCATCGTCCTGGGTCCTCAGCCTGTCCTGCCCCGACCGCCCCGGCATCGTGCATGCCGTCTCGGGCGTGCTCGCGGAGCACGACGGCAACATCACCGAGTCGCAGCAGTTCGGCGACCCGGACACGGGCCTGTTCTTCATGCGCGTGGAGTTCGCGTCCGCCGCGCCGCTCGCGGAGCTCGAGGCGGCCGTCGACGGGATCGCCGCGCGGTTCGAGATGACGTGGGACCTCGACGTCGCGGGCCGCCGCATGCGCACCATCGTCATGGTGTCGAAGACCGCGCACTGCGTGAACGACCTGCTCTTCCGCGAGCGCGCGAAGACGCTGCCGGTCGACATCGTCGGCGTGGTGGGCAACCACACCACGCTCAAGGATCTGGCCGAGTTCTACGGCAAGCCGTTCCACCACATCCCCGTCACGGCGGACACGAAGGCCGAGGCGGAGGCCGCGCTGCTGGCCCTGGTCGAGGAGCTGGACGCCGAGCTGGTCGTGCTCGCGCGCTACATGCAGATCCTGTCCCCCGAGCTCTCGGACGCGCTGCGCGGGCGGATCATCAACATCCACCACTCGTTCCTGCCCTCGTTCAAGGGCGCGCGGCCGTACTTCCAGGCGCACGACCGCGGCGTCAAGCTCATCGGCGCGACCGCGCACTACGTCACGTCCGACCTCGACGAGGGCCCGATCATCGAGCAGGACGTCGAGCGCGTGGACCACACCTACACGCCCGAGTCGCTCACCGCGATCGGCGCCGACGTGGAACGGCGCGCCCTCGCGAGGGCCGTGAGGTGGCACGCGGAGCACCGCATCCTGCTGGACGGCCACCGCACCATCGTCTTCAAGTAGCCCCCACTCTGACAGTCGCAACGGATCTCGCCGCGACACGCCGCATCGTGACCGGTCACGGGCCGCGACACGCCGGCACACCGGGACCAGCTCCGTTGTGGCTGTCGGTGGGGGTTAGAGGTCGAGCACCCATTCCGGGGTGGTGGTGACCGCCGCCTCCGCCTCGTCGCGCGGCACGCCCGCGGCGATGCAGACGTCGACGGCGCGGTCCAGGGTCAGCGTGGACCCCGCCAACGTCTGCGTGCCCGCGAGCACCGCGCGGCCGTCGACCGTCACGTCCACGTCCAGGCCGCCGAGGGAGTAGCGACCGGGGGACGATGCGGCGGCCGCCATCGCGTCCGTCACCAGCACGATGCGCCCCGGCGCCGCACGGAACAGCGTCGCGATGTTGGACGGCGCGACGTGGATGCCGTCGGCGATCACCTCGATCGCGACCCGGGGGTCGTCGAGGGCTGCGCCCAGCGGACCCGGGTCGCGCCCGGTGATGGGCGCCATCGCGTTGAAGCCGTGCGTGATGAGCGTCGCTCCCGCGTCGAAGGCCGCGCGCGCCTCACCGGCGCCGCACTCCGTGTGCCCCACCGCGACGACCACGCCGTGGTCGACCAGGATCCCGATCGCCTCGATCGCGCCGGGCAGCTCGGGCGCCATCGTGATCTGACGCAGCGTCCCGTCGCAGGCCTCGAGAAGGCCCATGACCGCCTCCCGCGTGGGCAGCGCCAGGGCCGAGGGGTCATGCGCACCCTTGCGGGAGGGCGCCAGGAACGGCCCCTCGAGGTGGATGCCCAGCAGGCCGGCATCGGCCGCCATCGCCTCGCGGATCACGGCGGCGGCGCGTGCCGTCTCCGCGAGCGGCGCCGAGACCAGCGAGGCGACCACCCGGCCGGTCCCGTGAGAACGATGCGCGGCGAGCGCCGCGAGCGTGCCCTCGACGGTCCCGCCGAAGGCGTGGCCGCCACCGCCGTGGCAGTGGATGTCGGTCCACGCCATGCTCAGATCCCCTGCCACTCGGGCTTGTTGTCCTGGGCCCAACGGTAGTAGTCGGCGAACTGCAGCTGCGAGGCAGCGCCGGGGTCGACCACCACGGTCACGCGCGGGTGCAGCTGGATCGCGGACCCCGGCATCGACGCGGACACCGGCCCCTCGACCGCCGCCGCGAGCGCCTCCGCCTTCGACTCCCCGAAGGCGAGCAGCACCAGATGCCGCGCCCGGAGGATGGTGCCGAGCCCCTGCGTCACGCAGTGCACGGGGACCTGGTCGAGCGAGTCGAAGAAGCGCGCGTTGTCCTCGCGCGTCCTCTCCGTCAGCGTCTTCACGCGGGTCAGCGACCCGAAGCTCGACCCGGGCTCGTTGAAGCCGAGGTGCCCGGTGCGGCCGATCCCCAGCAGCTGGAGGTCCACTCCCCCGTGAGCGCGCAGCGCCTCCTCGTAGCGCTCGCCCGCGGTCGCGATGCCGTCGAGCGAGCCGTCCGGCACGTGCACCCGTCCAGGATCGAGACCCAGCGGGACCGTGACCTCGCGGTCAACCACGGAGCGGTAGCTCTCGGGATGCCCGGCCGGCAGGCCCACGTACTCATCGAGGGCGAAGGCCGCCATCCGCGTGAAGTCGGTCCCTGCCTCTGCCTCGGCGCGGAGCGCCTCGTAGACCGGCAGCGGGGTCGAGCCCGTCGCCACTCCGAGCGTGAACTCGGGGTCGGTCCGGACGGCGGCCGCGATGTGCGCCGCGACGAACGCCCCCGCGTCCTCCGCCGTCTCCAGCACGATCACCTCAGCCACGTCCGCCTCCCAGCATCGCGGCACCCACGGCCGCCACGGGTACGTCGATGTCGAGCGGTCGCATGCGCGCCGCGAGCTCGAGCGAGGCGAGGAACGGGCTCGCACCCGCCCACGCGTCCAGGATGCGCGTCGCGCCGTCCATGAGCTCGGCACCCCAGGCCGTCATGCCCCCGCCGACCACCACCTCGTCCACGTCGAGCGTGAGCACCAGCACCCTCACGCACGACGCGAGGCCGTAGTACGCGCGCTCGCAGATCTCGCGTGCCCGCGCGTCGCCCGCGGCGGCCGCCTCGACCACGTCACGCCCGGTCGCACCGTCCACGGCCCACTGCAGCGCGAGCCCCGAGCCAGAGGCGTAGGTCTCGAGCCCGCCCGGCAGCCCGTCCGCGCCCACGGGACCGGCCGGATCGACCGAGATGTGCCCGATCTCCCCGGCGGCCCCCCGCTTGCCCCGCCACACACGGCCGCCCAGCACCAACCCCGCGGCGAGGCCGGTGCCGAGGTTGAGGTAGGCCATCGAACGGTCCGCGCCGTCGCCCGCGAGGATCCACGCGCCGAGCGCCGCGACGTTCACGTCGTTGTCCACGACAGGCCGGGCGCCCCATCCCGCGGAGAACTCCCCCGCGAGGTCGAGCCGGTCCACGCGCAGGTTCACCGCGTGGGAGACGATGCCGTCGACCACGGTCCCCGGCGTCCCGATCCCCACGGTCACCTCGCCGGGCGTCACGCCCGCGTCGGCGCACGCGGCCCGGGCGCTCTCGAGCGCCGCCGCGACCACCGCATCGGCCCCCCGTCCCGAGGGGCGGCGGTCGCGAGCCAGGACGGCGCCGGCCGTGTCCACGACCACGGCATCGGTCTTGGTGCCGCCGATGTCGATTCCCAGATGCATGCTCACTGTCCGATCAGCTCGATGAGCGCCTCGCCCACGAGGCGAGACGCTCCGTAGGTCGCGACGTCGGCGGCTCGGTCGCCCGGCCAGCCCATGTCCACCACCACCGCGTCGCCCCGCTCGCGCACCGCGTCGATCGCGGCGAGCGCCCACGGGTGCCGGTGGTTGTCCTTGCCCACCACGATCGCGAGCGCGCCGTCGGCGGCGGCCGCGGCGAACGATGCGGGGTCGCCGTCGGCGCCGAGGCTCGCGGCCGCTTCCGCGCCGGCGGCGAACGGACCCCAGGGCGCGTTCCCGACCGCCATGTTCGCGGCCGGGTCGAGCCGCAGCCACACGCGCGGGCGGTCCGCCGCGAGCAGGTCGCGTGCCTCGCGCGACACGTCGAAGGTGCGCCGCACCATGGCGGCATCGACGATCTCGGGGCCTTCCTGCTCCCCGGACCCGGCCCGTCGCTCGGCATGCGCCGAGCCCAGCGCGGCGCATCGTGCCGCGGCGTCGGCCAAGCGATCGGCATCGAGCGCGCCGGATGCGACCGCTGCCGCGATGGCGGCGGCGATCTCGCCGATCTCCTCGTCGGGGTTGACCGAGCCCAGGCACAGCAGGTCGGACCCGCCCGCGAGCGCGAGCACCGCGGCCGCCGGGATCCCCCGGCCCGCCGAGGCTCCCTGCATGTCGAGCGCGTCGGTCACCACCACGCCCTCGAAGCCGAGCCCCGCCCGCAGCAGGCCCTGAAGGATGGGCCGCGAGAAGGTCGCGGGGAGCTCCGAGTCGAGCGCCGGCACCATGAGGTGCGACGTCATCACGGTCGCCGTCCCGGCATCGATCGCGGCGACGAAGGGCGGGAGGTCGCGCTCGTGCAGCACCTGCGCGGCGGCGTCGACCACCGGCAGCGCGTGGTGCGAGTCCTGCGCCGTGTCCCCGTGGCCCGGGAAGTGCTTGGCGCACGCCGAGACGCCGGTGGACTGCACGCCACGCACCCATGCCTCGGTGTGGCGGGCCACGAGCGCCGGGTCGGCGCCGAAGCTGCGCACGCCGATGACCGGGTTGCGCGGGTTGGCGTTGACGTCCACGTCGGGGGCAAGCGTGAGGTCCACGCCCACCGCGGCGAGCTCCGCGCCCACCCGTGCCGCGACGGCCTGGGTGGCCGCCGCATCGTCCAGCCGTCCCAGGACGGCGTTGCCGGGGAACGGCGAGCCGATGGCCTGGTAGAGGCGCGAGACGTCGCCGCCCTCCTCGTCGATCGCGACGATCGCGTGCGGGTTGGCCGCGTGGATGGCGTCGGTGAGGGCGCGCAGCTGGGCGGGCGACTCGACGTTCGCGCCGAAGAGGCACACGCCGCCCAGCCCGTCCTTCAGCCGCTGCTCGAGCCAGCCCGGGAGGGTGTGCCCGACGAAGCCGGGCATGAGCACGGCCAGCGGGTTGGCGGCGGTCATCCCTTGACCGCCCCGCCGACGAGGCCCTGCGCCATGCGGCCCTGGACGATCATGAAGAACACGATCACGGGGATGGCGACCAGCACCGAGCCGGCCATGACCTCGCCCCACTCGGTGACGCCCAGGTTCGACGACTGCGCGAAGTCGCGCAGCCACAGCGGCAGCGTGGCCTTCTGGCTCTCGGTGAGGATGATCGACGCGAGCGCGAACTCGTTCCACACCTGGAGGAAGGCGAACACGCCAGAAGCGACGAGCCCCGGGGCGAGCAGCGGGAAGGTGACGCGACGGAAGGCGCCCATGCGGGTGCAGCCGTCGATCATCGCCGCCTCCTCGAGGTCCACGGGGATGCCTGCGACGAAGCCGCGCAGCATCCACGTGGTGAACGGCACCACCATCGCGAGGTAGATCACCGAGACGCCGATGACGGAGTTGAGCAGGTTCGCGCCGGCGAGCATCTTGTACTGCGCGATGAACATCGCCTCGGCGGGCAGCATCTGCACCACGATGATCGCGAGCACGAAGCTCTTGCGGCCCTTGAACCGGAAGCGGCCGATCGCGAACGAGGCCAGCAGCGCGTAGACCAGGCACAGCACCAGGCAGATCGTGGTCACGACGAGCGACATGCCGAGCGCGGAGGTGAATGCGTTGTCGGCGAGCACGGCGCGGTAGTTCGAGAGGTTGCCGCCGAAGGGCACCCACGTGGGCTCGAGCTTCGAGATGGTCGCGGGGGACAGGAACGACGAGTTGACCATCCAGTAGACGGGGAACGCCCAGACGAGGGCGAGCACCAGGGCCAGCGCCGCACCGGCGCCGCGGAAGACCGTGCGCTTCACGACTCCTCATCCTCCTTGAGCAGGCGGCGGACGTAGCCCCAGCTCACCGTGAGCGTGAGGATCATGACCACCATGGCGGCGGCCGCGGCCGCCCCGAACTGGCCCTGGCCGATGCCGAGGCCGTAGATGTACGTGCCGAGCAGGTCGTACCGCTCGCCCGCGGCGCCGAAGTCCTGCAGCAGCTGGATCTGCGCGAACACCCGGAGGTCCCAGATGAGCTGGAGCAGGATGAGGATCACCAGCACGGGGCGGATGATCGGCATGATGATGAGCCGCAGCATCTGGAACGGGCTCGCGCCGTCGAGCTGACCGGCCTCGAGGACCTCCTCGGAGACCTGGGTGAGGCCCGCGTAGACGGAGAACGCGACGAACGGCACCGAGGCCCACGTGATGATGACGAGCGCGACGCCGAAGAAGCTGAGGGGGTCGCGCAGCCAGTCGTGGCCGATGTAGTCGACACCCGGGATGAGCGACAGGACGTAGTTGAGCACGCCGTTGCGATCGTCGATGAGCCAGTTGGCGACGGTCATCTGCGCGACGATGGGCATGGCCCAGGCCAGCAGCATCGCGACCTGGAGGGTGATGCGCGACCACGTCGGGATGACCTTCATGAGCAGCGCGAAGGCGATGCCGATCACCATGGTGACCGCGGCGGTGGCGGCCATGAAGACCACGGAGCGCAGCGCGATCTGCCAGAACACGGCGTCCGTGAACAGCGCGACGTAGTTGTCGAAGCCGACGAACTCGGCAGGCTGACCGAACTGCTGCTTGAGCCCGTACTCCTTGAAGGAGTTGAGGATCTGCCACGTCACGGGGTAGCCGAGGCCTATCAGCAGGGTCGCGATCGCGGGGATGAGCAGGATGTACGGCAGCTTGTGGCCGCGGCGCCGTCGCCGCGGGGGCTGCTCCACGCGGGCCGGGCTGCTCGCCGGCGCCGTCATGGTGGTGGTCATGATGTGCCTCTCGATGGTGCTGAGATGGGGTCCAGCCATGGCAGGGGCCCGGGTGCGGGTGCGCACCCGGGCCCCTGCGTGAGCGGCGAGGCCGCTCGGATGGTTGCTAGCCGTTGATGAGCTGGTCGATCTTGGCGTTCGCCTCGACCGCGAGCGAGGCGACGTCGCCGCCCTCGGCGACCGCCTGGAAGTAGTCCTCCATGATCCCGGCCTCTTCGATGCTGGCCCAGCCGGCCGCGGCCGGGGTGAGCTTCGCGTTCGCGGCTGCCTCGTAGGCGATCTCGTTGACGCCCTCGAACGATCCGGCGCCGATGTAGGCGTCGGCGAAGTCGAGGTTCGCCGGGCCCATGCCGTTCTCGGCCAGCATCTGCTGGTACTCGTCGGCGAAGATGATCTCCATGAGGGTCATCGCGCCGTCAGGGTGCTGGGTCGCGGCCGAGATGCCGATGTTCGAGCCGCCCGCGAACACGGGGGCCACGCCGCCGTCGACGCCCGGGAGGGCGTAGACGCCGAAGGTCTCCGGGTTCCACACGTACGCCTCGGTCTCCTCGTCGAAGTCGCCGAGCGTCCAGGTGGCCCAGGACGGCGCCATCGTGGACGATGCGGGGGTCCCGGGGAGGAACTCGTCGTTGATCGCCGAGTAGGTGGTCGTGTCGTCGTCCGTCGCCTTCGCGACGTTCGCCGTGGTGAAGAGCTCCTGCCACTGCTCCATGCCCGCGATCGCCTCGGGCGAGTCGAGCGTGGCGTGCCACTCGGAGCCGTCGTACTCGGCGATGTCGCCGCCGTTGGCGAAGATCCACGAGATGCCGGAGCGCCAGTCGCGACCGGCCAGGTAGGCACCGCCGACGCCCTCGTCGAGCATCGTCTTGTTCGCCTCGGTGTACTCGGCGAGCGTGGTGGGCACCGCGACGCCGGCGGCGTCGTAGATGTCCTTGCGGTAGAACACCGCACGCGAGCCGAAGTAGTACGGGAGCGCGTAGACCGAGTCGCCGATCGAGCCGGCCTCGACGAAGCCCTGGAGCAGCGAGTCGCCGCCCAGCTCCTCGTAGTGCTCGGTGAGGTCCATGAACGCGCCCACGGTGGTGAAGGTGGCGGCCTGCGTGTTGCCCACCTCGACCACGTCCGGGGTGTTCTCGGAGTCCGGCAGCGCGGTGGTGAGCGACGAGATGAGGTCGCCCCAGCCGATCTGCTCGACGGTGAGCGAGCCGCCGTTGACCTCGGTGTACTCGGTCTTCAGGTACTCGATGAGAGCCTCAGGCGTGTCCGTTCCGGCCAGCCACAGCGAGATGTCCTCGGCGGGCGCGGCAGCAGGCTCGCTGCCCGCCGCGGTCGGCGTGGTGTCGGTCGAGCCCTCGCCGGTCGACGAGCAACCCGCCAGGGCGATGGCGCCGGCGGCCGCGAACGCGGTCACCCCCAGCATCGTCTTCTTCATTCCAGTTCCAGTTCCTTCGTAGGGTTTCCCGGGCCCGCAGGGCTCGGGGAGTGGGGACGAGGGTCAGAAGACCCCCAGCTGGCCGGTGAGGACCATGACCGCGGCCCCGAGCACGACGATGTCGCGCCCGAGCGTGGTCATCCGTACCGCAGGACCGCCGTGGGAGTCGGCCATCGTGCGGGAGCGGATCGTCTCGGCGGCGGACTCGAGGAGCGAGCCGTCGAGAAGATCGAGGGGGCCGCTCAGCACGACCTCCCCGAGATTGAGGGCGCCCACCACGGGCGCGAGGGAGATGCCGAGGCGCTCGCCTGCCGCGGCGAGCGCCGCGCGGCGGGTGTCGGCATCGGCGGCCGCCTCGAGGCGGGCCTGGAGGCGGGGGATGGCGAGCCAGGTCTCGAGGCAGCCGGTCTTGCCGCAGGCGCAGATGTCGCCGCCGTCGGTGCCGACCACCACGTGCCCGAGCTCGCCGGCCGCGGAGTGCGCGCCGCGCACCAGCCGGCCGCCCACGATGAGCCCCGCGCCGACGCCTCGGCCCACGCGGACGAGGATCGCGTCCTCGTGCGCGCCGCCGAAGGTGCGCTCCGCGAGCGCGGCGGCGTTGGCGTCGTTCGCGACCAGCACTGGGAGCTCGCTGCGCTCCGCGAGCGCCGCCTGCAGCGGGACGTCCGCCCAGCCCAGGTTCGGGGCGGACAGTACCGTGCCCGCATCGTCCACGATGCCGGGGCTGCCGACGCCGACGCCCAGCACCGGCGCCTTGGCGGCGGCGACCAGGCGGTCGAGCAGCGCCGCGACCGCGTCGACCGCGTCGGTGCCGGTGATGCCGGTCACGTCGGCGTGCTCGCGGTGGAGCACCGTGCCGTCGAGGTCGGTGACCACTCCCCGGAAGAGGTTGTCGTACGACAGGTCGAGCGCGATCACCGCGAAGCCCTTGCGGTTGATGTCGAGCAGCGTCGCGGGCTTGCCGGGGCGGGCGTCGGAGCGCAGGCCGAGCTCGATCACTAGTCCGTCCTCGATGAGGTCCGCGACCAGGTCGGAGATGGTGACGCGCGTGAGGCCCACGGCACGGGCGAGGTCCGCGCGGGACAGGCCCTCGGAGCGGTAGAGCTCCTGCAGGACGAGCACGCGGTTGTGGCTGCGGGCCCGCTCCGGCGTGACGCGGCTGCCGGCGCGCACCACCGAGGCGAAACGCTGCTGGCGCGCCGTGCCTCGCTGCGTCGCGAGGTCTGCTCCCTGGGGGCTCATGTTCGTTAGTAAAGGTTACTAACAATCAAACGCGCAAGGGGGGTTCACCGCTTCGTTACCGATCCGTGATGTGGACGTTCACACCGCCCACCCCCAGCGAAGTGGTAGGTCTTGGTCGGTTCTCGAAGGTTTCAGCAACACAGTGGTCGGCCATTGTCGGCGGCCGATGCGCCGCGGACCGGCGCCCCCGCCCGGCGGCCACCGCTCACTGCTGAGCGCCCGCGACACTGAGGCACCACTGCGATGCCGCGATCTTGCAGAACCGACCAAGGGCTACCACTTCGGTCGATGGCGGACGGGAGCGCAGCACGAGGGCCCCGACCCGCCGGAGCGGATCGGGGCCCTTGTGAGACAGCAGCTAGATGAGAGACAGCTCCGTGACGGCGTCGCGCTCCTCGACCAGCTCGTCGACGGACACCTGGAGGCCCGCCTCCGCAGCGGGAGACATCTCGAGGCCCTGGACGATCTCCCACGCGCCGTCCTTCGACACGCACGGGAAGCCGGAGATGATGCCCTCGGGCACGCCGTAGGAGCCGTCGGACACGAGGCCCACCGACGTCCAGGAGCCCTCGGGGGTCCCCAGCACCCAGTCGCGCACGTGGTCGATCGCCGCGTTCGCAGCGGAGGCCGCAGAGGACGCACCGCGCGCGTCGATGATCGCCGCGCCGCGCTTGGCGACGGTGGGGATGAAGGTGTCGGTGACCCACGCATCGTCCGCGATCACGGACGGCGCCGGACGGCCGCCGATGACGGCGTGCGCGATGTCCGGGTACTGCTTCGCGGAGTGGTTGCCCCAGATGGTGACGTTCGAGACCTCGGAGACCCCCACCTCGGCACGAGCAGCGAGCTGCGCGAGCGCACGGTTGTGGTCGAGGCGCATCATCGCGGTGAAGCGCTCCGCCGGCACATCGGGCGCGTGCGAGGCCGCGATGAGCGCGTTGGTGTTGGCGGGGTTGCCCACCACGAGCACGCGGACGTCGTCCGCCGCACCCGCGTTGATCGCGGCGCCCTGCGGACCGAAGATGCCGCCGTTCGCCGCGAGCAGGTCGCCGCGCTCCATGCCCGGGCCACGCGGACGCGCGCCCACCAGGAGCGCGACGTTGACGCCGTCGAACGCCGCCGTGGCGTCGTCGTGGATGTCGATCCCGTCGAGCAGCGGGAAGGCGCAGTCGTCGAGCTCCATCGCGGTGCCCTCGGCGGCCTTGACCGCCTGCGGGATCTCGAGCAGGCGCAGGCGGACCGGGGTGTCCGGGCCGAGCATCGCGCCCGAGGCGATGCGGAACAGGAGCGCGTAGCCGATCTGGCCTGCCGCTCCGGTGACGGTGACGTTGACGGGGGTGGTGCTCACAGCGCTGTGACTCCTTCTGACAGGTGGGTGGGGACGAGGCGCCGGGTCAGCCCAGGCGCGCCGAGAGGTTGGCGTCGAGGGTCGCGAGGAACTCCTCGGTGGTCTGCCACTCCTGGTCGGGCCCGACCAGCAGCGCGAGGTCCTTGGTCATCGCGCCGCCCTCGACGGACTTGATGATGACGTCCTCGAGGGTCTCGGCGAAGCCCGTGACGTCGGGCGTGCCGTCGAGCTTGCCGCGGTGCTTGAGGCCGCCCGTCCACGCGAAGATCGACGCGATCGGGTTGGTCGACGTGGGCTTGCCTGCCTGGTGCTGACGGAAGTGGCGGGTCACGGTGCCGTGCGCGGCCTCCGCCTCGACGGTCTTGCCGTCCGGGGTCATGAGCACCGAGGTCATGAGACCCAGCGAGCCGAAGCCCTGCGCGACCGTGTCGGACTGGACGTCGCCGTCGTAGTTCTTGCAGGCCCAGACGTAGCCGCCCTCCCACTTCATCGCCGCGGCGACCATGTCGTCGATCAGGCGGTGCTCGTAGGTGATGCCGGCTGCGTCGAACTGCGCCTTGTACTCCTTCTCGAACACGTCCGCGAAGATGTCCTTGAACTGGCCGTCGTAGGCCTTGAGGATCGTGTTCTTGGTGGACAGATACACCGGGTAGCCGCGCTGCAGGCCGTAGGCGAAAGAGGCGCGCGCGAAGTCCTCGATGGACTTGTTGAAGTTGTACATGCCCATCGCGACGCCGCCGTCGGCGCCGTAGTTCGCGACCACGTGCTCGATGGGCTCGGAGCCGTCCTCGGGCGTGAAGGTCACAGTCAGCTTGCCGGCGCCGGGCACCTTGAAGTTGGTGGCCTTGTACTGGTCGCCGTGCGCGTGACGGCCGATGACGATCGGCTTGGTCCAGCCCGGCACCAGGCGCGGGACGTTGGAGATGATGATCGGCTCGCGGAACACGACGCCGCCGAGGATGTTGCGGATGGTGCCGTTCGGCGACACGTACATGCGCTTGAGGCCGAACTCCTCGACACGCGCCTCGTCCGGCGTGATCGTGGCGCACTTGACGCCCACGCCGTGCTTCTTGATGGCGTTGGCGGCGTCGATCGTGATCTGGTCGTCGGTCGCGTCGCGCGACTCGATCCCCAGGTCGTAGTACTCGAGGTCCACATCGAGGTACGGGTGGATGAGGCGGTCCTTGATGAACTGCCAGATGATCCGCGTCATCTCGTCGCCGTCGAGCTCGACGACCTTGCCCTCGACCTTGATCTTCGCCATGCGTCAGTCCTCACACCTTCGGGGATGGTGGCACCAGGCTAGTCCACGGGGCCAGGCCCAAGGTCACGGCAGCGTATGGCCCCCTCGCGCACGGCCCGCAGGCGTGCGACGATGCGACGGAGCGCGCCCGCCGAGGCGCCCCTACGCAGGAGGAACGATGAGCCAGCGAGAGTTCGAGGACGGTCCGGAGAAGGAGCCGACGGAGCCGACCGCCGACGCCGAGGCGGTCGAGACGGACGAGGAGGCCCCCGTCGAGGACGAGGTCATCCTGACCGAGGAGATCGACGAGGACGTGTGGGTCGAGGACAACTCCGGCCCGAGCCTGGCGAGCCGGATGGCCGCCGAGGTCGGCGGCACGTTCATCCTCGTCTTCATGGGCGTGGGCGCGGCCGTGTTCTCCGGGGTCATGGGCTGGGACGTCATCACGGTCGCGTTCGGCTTCGCGCTCGGCGTCATCATCGCCGCGCTGATCTTCGGCGGCATCTCCGGCGCGCACCTCAACCCCGCGGTGACCGTGGGCGTGTGGCTCGCCGGCCGCTTCCCCGGCCGCGACGTCGCGCCGTACATCCTGGCGCAGCTGATCGGGGCGAGCGCGGCGGGCGCCGTGCTGCTCGGGCTGCGCTCGACCAACGAGCTCTACGACCAGCTCGGCACCGCGCAGGAGTTCATCGGCACCGGCGCCAACGGCTATGGCGAGTTCTCCCCCACCCAGTTCGGCTGGGTCGCGGGAGGCGTGGTCGAGATCATCATCGCGGCCCTGCTGGTCGCCGTGGTGCTGTCCGTGACCTCGCATCGTGCCAACCCCGCGGTCGCGCCGTTCGCGATCGGCCTCACGGTCGGCTTCCTGGTGCTCATCGCGATCCCGTTCACCAACGGCGCGCTCAACCCGGCGCGCGCGACCGGCATCGCGCTGTTCTCCGGCGCCGACCACCTCCAGCAGGTGTGGCTGTTCTGGGTCGCGCCGATGCTCGGCGCCGCGGTGTCCGGGATGCTGTTCCGCGCCTTCGGCCCCGAGGAGGACCTCGAGACCGTCGAGGTCGTCGAGCTCATCGAGGACTGACCCCGCACGCACGGAAGGCCGATGCGTCACGACAGCGGCGTGGTGAGCCCCAGGAACGCGAGCACGAGGGCGAACACCACGAGCACGCCGACGTCGATCGCGCGACGACGCACACGGAATGCGCCCTGGACCGGCGTGACGATGCGCGCGACCGCGCCCGCCGCCGCGAACACCGCGAGCGCGAGCACCGCCCTGCCGACCCCGATGAGGAGGCCGGACAGGGCGATCGCGACCACCGCGACGACCAGCACGTAGGCGAGCCGTCGCGGCGTGTGGGAGCTCTCGGACACGCGAACCTCAGTGGAAGAAGTGACGCGTGCCGGTGTGGACCAGCGTGATCCCGGCGGACTCCGCGGCCGCGATGACCTCGGCGTCGCGCACCGACCCGCCGGGCGACACCACCGCCTTCACGCCGCCCTCGATCAGCACCTCGAGCCCGTCCGCGAACGGGAAGAACGCATCGGACGCCGCGACCGAGCCCGCGGCACGCTCGGTGCCCGCGCGGCTCACCGCGAGGCGGCACGAGTCGACCCGGTTGACCTGACCCATGCCGATGCCGACGGCCGCGCCGTCCTTCGCGAGCAGGATCGCGTTGGACTTCACGGCGCGGCACGCGCGCCACGCGAACTCGAGCTCGGCGAGCAGGGCCTCGTCCGGCACGGGGCCGGCCACGTGCTGCCACGCGGCCGTCGCGTCGCCGTGCGCGTCGATCGCGTCGACGTCCTGGACCAGCAGCCCACCCGTGATGCGGCGCCACTCGGAGGCGAGCGGCGCGGGGTCGATCTCGAGGATCCGCAGGTTCTTCTTCGCGGTGAGCACCGTGATGGCCTCGTCTTCGTACCCGGGGGCGACCACCACCTCGGTGAAGATCTCCGCGATCTGGCGGGCCGCATCGGCCGTGATCACGCCGTTGGACGCGATGACGCCGCCGAAGGCGCTGACCGGGTCCGTCGCGTGGGCCTTCGCGTGCGCCTCCGCGATGGTGTCCGCGACCGCGATGCCGCACGGGTTCGCGTGCTTGATCACGGCGACCGCGGGACCCGCGTGGTCGTACGCGGCGCGCACCGCGGCGTCCGCGTCGACGTAGTTGTTGAAGGACATCTCCTTGCCGTGCAGCTGACGCGCGCCCGCGATGCCGGCGCCCGAGCCGTCCGTGTACAGCGCCGCGGACTGGTGCGGGTTCTCGCCGTAGCGCAGGATCGCCTCGCGGGTGAACGATGCGCCCATCCAGGGCGCGAGGGCCGCGGGCTCGTCCTCGGCGTGCGCGGACATCCAGGTCGCGACCGCGACGTCGTACTCCGCGGTGTGCTGGAAGGCCTTCGCGGCGTAGCGCGTACGGTCCGCGACGGTGAAGCCGCCGTGGCCCACGGCGGAGGCGACGGCCTCGTAGTCGGTGGGGTCCACCACCACCGCGACGGACGCGTGGTTCTTCGCGGCGGCGCGCACCATCGACGGGCCGCCGATGTCGATCTGCTCGACGATCTCGTCGTCGGAGGCGCCCGACGCGACGGTCGCGGCGAACGGGTAGAGGTTGACCACCACCAGGTCGAACGCCTCGATGCCCAGCTCCTCGAGCTGACGCACGTGGTCGGGCAGGCGGCGGTCCGCGAGGATGCCGGCGTGGACGCGCGGGTGCAGCGTCTTGACGCGGCCGTCGAGGCACTCGGGGAAGCCCGTGAGCTCCTCGACCGGCGTGACGGGGACGCCCGCGGAAGCGATGCGCTGCGCGGTCGAGCCGGTCGAGACGATCTGGACGCCCTCGTGGGTCAGCGCGGTCGCGAGCTCCTCGATGCCGGTCTTGTCGTAGACGGAGATGAGGGCGCGGCGCACGGCCTGACGCTCGGTCATGATTCCTCCTCAGGAGTGGGTGTCGGCGCTCCGAATCGCACGGAGCGGCCCGTGACGGTCCAGCCCTCGCGCGCCATCCGGCCGAGCGTGCGGGCCACCAGGACCTGCTCGACCTCCTTGATGCGCGCGTGGAGCGTGGACTCGGTGTCGTCGTCGAGGACCTCGACCGCCGCCTGCGCGACGATGGGCCCGGTGTCCACGCCCGCGTCGACCAGGATGACGGAGCAGCCCGTCACCTTGGCCCCGCCGGCGAGGGCGTCCCTCACCCCGTGCGCGCCGGGGTAGGCAGGCAGCAGGGCGGGGTGCGTGTTGACGATGCGGCCGCCGAACCGGTCGAGCGTGGGCTCGCCGAGCAGCCGCATGAATCCCGCGAGCAGCACCAGCTCGGGGTCGAAGGTCGCGAGCGTCCGCGCGACGGCCTCGTCCCACAGCGCGCGCGACCCGAAGTCCTCGAGGCGCACCACCGCCGTCGGGATGCCGGCCTCGCGCGCGATGTCGAGCGCTCCCGCGTCGGCCCGGTCCGTGACGACCCCGACCACGCGGGCGCCGAACGCCTCCTCGCGGGCGGCCTCGACGACGGCGCGGAGGATGGACCCGGTCCCCGAGGCGAGCACGACGACACGCCGGGCCGGGGGTGGGTTTGTCACAGCGCCGAGCCTATCGGCATGCTGGGGGTCACACCGACCGAGGGAGCCGCATGCCGACGACCCCTGCCGCGCCCGAGGTGAGCGCGCGGGCGCGCCGCGCCGTCCGCTGGTCGCTCGTGCTCTTCGCGGCCATGCTGCTCGTGCCGATGCTCGGGGCGCTGTGGGGGTACAGCACGCTCCTGCTCGCGCCCGCATGCGCGGCGGCGATGATCGTCGCGCTCGTGAGCCTCCAGGGCGTGCAGCTGACCGCGCTCAAGACGATGCTCTGGATCGGGCTGGGCGTCTCGGCGCTCGCACTGCTGTCCGGCGTGGGCCTCGTGATCCTCCACGAGCAGATCCTCGCGCTCGTGGAGTGCCAGGATCGTGCCATCACGCACACCGCCGAGCAGGCGTGCCTGGACGAGTACCTCGACTCGTCGGCCGAGATGCTCGAGCGCTGGGGCCTCAACGTGCCGGCGCAGCTGCGTCCTTGACTTCCGCCGCGTCGGGCCGCACGCCCGCGAGCGGCACCGGGCCCGTCACGGCCGCATCGTCCCCGCGCACGCGGCCCCGCGTCCACCGCCAGGCGGCGAGCGTGCCCCACACGAGCCCGTAGCCCACCATCACGAGCGCGGTGCCGATGAGCGTCACCGGCACCACCTCCGCGCCCATGTCGGCGAGCCTGCCCGGTCCGGCGGAGCCGCGCGAGAGCGCCGTGAGGGTCGCGAGCCCCGCGGCGACGGCGGCGATCGCGACGCCGGCGGACTTGGCCGAGTCCCAGTCGAGGCCGATGCGGCGGGACAGCAGCGCGCGGGCGAACGCCGCGAGCGCGACCACGCCCACGGGAGCCCACACCCACCAGCCGCCCGATCCCGAGGGCAGCGCGCCGAGCAGCGGCACGCTCGGGAGCGCATCGGCGGTGAGCGTGTCGACCGCGTAGAGCGACCCCGTGCCCACCACGAATCCCGGTCCCACGAGCCACGCGACCATCCAGCAGACCATGGTGGGGACGTAGAGCGTCTCCGCCACCGCGAGCGCGCCGGCGCCGAGCGGGTCCATGCGCAGGCTCGCCGCGATCACCGAGATGTGGTCCATCCCGAGCACGGCCCACGCGCCGCCCACCGCGGCCGCCGCGGCGATCACGAGCGCGAGCGTGCCGAGCCCCAGGCGCAGGCCGGCGCGCACGGGGTCGGGGATGATGTCGAGGATGCGCAGGCGCGCGCCGTACGCGCGCCAGATCCCCGCGGCGACCGCCGGCGCGGCGATGAGAGTGCCGACGAGCGCGGCCCGCGCCGCGGAGCCCGAGCGCAGCCCGTCCGGCGCTCCGAGCCAGCCGATGAGCGCCGCTCCCATCGCGAACGCGGCGACCGCGAGCGCCCAGCTGGCCCAGGTCTTGACGGCGAAGCGCCGCGCGACCGCGGCGAGGATCCCCGCGGTGACGAGCGGCAGGCCCAACGGGATGAGGCTGAGCGTCGCCTGATCCGTGACGAACGGCACGCCGTGGCCCAGCAGCCACAGGTCCGTGGCGATCGCGGTGGCGCCGGACCAGTCGACCGCCGCGGAGCCGTCGAGGCTCGGCGCCCCGGCCACCGCCGCGAGCGCGGGCACCAGCACCACCAGGTAGGACAGCACCACGCCCTGCACGCCCGTGAGCAGGCCGCCCATCCACCCGGGGATCGCCGCGCGGATGCGCGCGAACAGCGGCAGGCGCGCGTTCTCGGGTAGGGGGGTGGGCATGGCATCCATGGTCACCCGGGCGGGCCACGATGCGGCGGACCGCCACGCGCCGCTCCCTTCCGACAGTGCCAACGGAGTTGGACTCGACACGCCGGGCGCCCGGCCGTGTGAACGTGTCCAGGCCGGCGTGGCGCTTCGAGATCCGTTGGAAGTGTCGGGACGGGAACGCGAACGGGGCCCGGGCGCTCGCGCACCCGGGCCCCGCATCGTCCGCGCGTCAGGACGCGGTGAGGATCTCCCGCATGAGGGCCGCGGTCTCCGAGGGCGTGGTGCCGACGCGCACGCCGGCGGCCTCGAGTGCCTCCTTCTTGGCGGCGGCGGTGCCCACCGAGCCGGACACGATCGCGCCGGCGTGGCCCATGGTCTTGCCCTCGGGCGCCTCGAAGCCGGCCACGTAGCCCACCACGGGCTTGGTGACGTGCTCCTTGATGTACGCCGCGGCGCGCTCCTCGGCGTCGCCGCCGATCTCGCCGATCATCACGATCGCCGCGGTGTCCGGGTCGTTCTCGAACGCCTCGAGGCAGTCGATGTGCGTGGTGCCGACGATCGGGTCGCCGCCGATGCCCACGCAGGTCGAGAAGCCCAGATCGCGGAGCTCGAACATCATCTGGTACGTCAGCGTGCCGGACTTGGAGACCAGCCCGATCTTGCCGGGCCCGGTGATGTTCGCGGGCGTGATGCCCACGTTGGACTGGCCGGGCGTGATGAGGCCCGGGCAGTTGGGGCCGATGAGGCGCGTGCCCTTGGACTGCGCGTAGGCGAAGAACTCGGCCGTGTCGGCGACCGGCACGCCCTCGGTGATGATGACCACCAGGGGCATGCCCGCGTCGACGGCCTCCATGACCGCGGCCTTGGTGAACGGCGGCGGCACGAACAGCACCGAGACATCGGCGCCCGTCGCGGCCATCGCCTCGGCCACCGTGCCGTACACGGGGACAAGCACGTCGCCGGGGAACTCGACCTCGGCACCGGCCTTGCGCGGGTTCACGCCGCCCACGACCTGGGTGCCGGAGGCCAGCATGCGCTGGGTGTGCTTCATGCCCTCGGAGCCGGTCATGCCCTGGACGATGACCTTGGACTCTGCGGTGAGGAAGATTGCCATGGTGTCTCCTTAGGCGGCCGCGGCGGCGAGCTCGGCGGCCTTGGCCGCGGCGCCGTCCATGGTCTCGACGATGGTCACGAGCGGGTGGTTGGCGTGCGCCAGGATCGCGCGGCCGTCCTCGACGGCGTTGCCGTCGAGTCGCACCACGAGCGGCTTGGTCGCCTTGTCGCCGAGCGCCTCGAGCGCGCCCACGATGCCGTCCGCCACCGCGACGCAGGAGGTGATCCCGCCGAACACGTTGACGAACACGCTCTTGACCTGCGGGTCGTGCAGGATGACGTCGAGGCCGTTGGCCATCACCTCGGCCGAGGCGCCGCCGCCGATGTCGAGGAAGTTGGCGGGCTTCTGGCCGCCGAACTCGCGGCCGGCGTAGGCGACCACGTCGAGCGTGGACATGACCAGCCCCGCGCCGTTGCCGATGATGCCCACCGAGCCGTCGAGCTTCACGTAGTTGAGGTTCATGTGCTTGGCCTTGGCCTCGAGCGGGTCCGCGGCTGCCTTGTCCTCGAGCGCCGCGTGGTCCTCGTGGCGGAAGTCCGCGTTCGCGTCGAGGGTCACCTTGCCGTCGAGCGCGATGATCGAGCCGTCCTCGGTGCGCACGAGCGGGTTGACCTCGACCAGCGTCGCGTCCTCGTTCTTGTAGACCGCCCACAGCTTCTGGATCACGTCCGCGACGGCGTCCCGCAGGTCCGCCGGGAAGCGCGCCTCGTCGACGATCTCGTAGGCCTTCGCCTGGTCGATGCCCACCAGCGGGTCGACGGCGACGCGCGCCAGCGCGTCGGGACGCTCGACGGCGAGCTGCTCGATCTCCATGCCGCCCTCGACGGAGCACATGGCCAGGTAGCGGCGCTCGGCGCGGTCCAGGAGGACGCTGAAGTAGAACTCCTCGGCGATGGCGGCACCCGCGGCGATCATCACGCGGTGGACGGTGTGGCCCTTGATATCCATGCCGAGGATCGCCTCGGCGTAGGCCCCGGCCTCCTCGGGCGTCTTGGCGACCTTGACGCCGCCGGCCTTGCCACGTCCGCCCACCTTGACCTGCGCCTTGACGACGACCACGCCGCCCAGCTGCTCGGCCGCGGCGCGTGCCTCGGCGGGGGTCTCGGCGACGATGCCGGGGAGCACGGGTACGCCGTGCTTCTCGAACATGTCGCGCGCCTGGTACTCGTACAGGTCCATGCACTGTCCTCACGCGAAGGGCGCGCCCTCGTCGGCGCGCTGGTCCGATGCTGCAGGCCTCATGCTACCCACGTCTCACGAAGCGACAGGACCAAGGTCCCCCGCCCCACCTGACAGCAGCAACGGATCCGGTCCCGGTCTTCCGGCGCGTCGGGGCACGATGCGCCGACGGGCTCGGCGTGTCGCCGTGGGATCCGTTGCAGCTGTCAGGCCTCGGAGACCTCCCCGGGCGCCACGAAGCCGCTCTCGTAGGCCGCGATGACCGCCTGGGTGCGGTCCCGCACGCCGAGCTTCATGAGGATCGAGGCGACGTGCGACTTCACCGTCTCGACGGACACGAACAGGTCCGCCGCGATCTCGCCGTTCGAGCGGCCCCGCGCGAGCGCGCGCAGCACGTCCTCCTCGCGCTCGGTGAGCTCGGGCAGCCGCTGGAGGCCGCGCGACGCGAAGCGCTCGATGACCGCGCGGGTCGACGACGGGAACAGCAGGGACTCGCCGAGCGCGACCACGCGGATCGACTCGATGAGGTCGGCGGGCGGGATGCGCTTGAGGACGAAGCCCGAGGCGCCGGAGCGCATCGCGTCGAAGACGTACTCGTCGACCTCGAAGGTGGTGAGCACCAGCACGCGGGTCGCGATGCCGCGCGCGATGATCTCGCGCGTCGCCGTGAGCCCGTCCATGCCGGGCATGCGCACGTCCATGAGCATGATGTCGGGCCGCTCGCGCTCCGCGAGGGCGACGGCGTCGACGCCGTCGCCGGCCTCGCCGACCACGTCCCAGCCGTCCTCCGAGCCGACGATCGCACGCAGCCCCATGCGCACCAGAGGGTCGTCGTCGACGATCGCCACCTTCATGCGCGCACCTCCTCGCGCAGATCGTCCCACGCGGAGCCCTCACCCGCCGGACGGATGGTCGACTCGAGCGGCAGCAGCGCCCTCACGCGGTAGCCGCCGTCGCGCAGCGGCCCGATCGCGGTGCGCCCGCCGAGCAGCGTGACCCGGTCGCGCATGCCCGCCACGCCGTGGCTCGCCCGCACGGACGATGCCGCCGGCGCCGCACCCCCCGGGCCGTTCACGATGTCGATCGCGAGCGCATCGTCCTCGCGGACCACCCGCACGGAGACCGGGGCACCCGGGGCGTGCCGCGCCGCGTTGGTGAGCGACTCGCGCACGATGCCGAACGCGGCGCGCCCGATCGCGGGAGGCACCGGCGCGATGTCCAGCTCCGCATCGACGACGATGCCGGCGTCACGCGACGCCTCGACGAGGGCGGGGATGTCCGCGATGCCGGGCAGCGGCGTGCGCTCGCCGGGATCGTCGCCGCGGATGGTGGCGATGATGCGGTCGAGCTCGCCCATCGCGGCGCGGCCCCGTTCCTCGATGTTGCGCAAGGCCTGGCGAGCGAACTCCGGATCGGAGTCGAACACGTGCGCGCCGGCGCCGGCCTGCACGATGTTCATGGTGATCATGTGGCCGATGCTGTCGTGGAGCTCCTGGTCGATGCGCACCTGCTCCTCCGCGAGCTCCGCGCGAGCGGTCGCGGCGCGCGCGACGTCCCTGCCGCAGATGCCCAGGGCGTTGGACGCGAGCCACCGGTGGACGGCGGCGAGGCCACGCACGATCCAGGCCGGCGCCGGCATCAGGGCGATGAGGAGCGGGCTGCCGACCGCGGTCCAGAACATGACCGTGTCGACCACGGCGCGCTCGTCCGCGGTCGCGTTCTCGATCTGGAGCCAGCCGTCGAGCCCGAGGTAATGCAACGCGACGATCACCACCGCCGCGAGGAGGCTGATCGGCACCACGAGCTGCACGATCGCGAAGGCGAAGGCGATCGGAGCGAGCACGATCCTCGCCGCGATCCACGCGAGCACCCACCACGAGCCGGCGTCGCCGAACAGCGCGAGCGCACGGTGGACGAGCTTCGGATCGTTCGCGCCGCGCGGAGGCAGGGGCTGCGGGATCGAGAATCCGAGCATCCGCATCGCCATCACCCGCTCGACGGCGCCGATCGGCCGCAGGGAGGCCTGCACGCCGACCAGCACGAACAGGCCTACCCACACGATCGCGAGCCCGATCCCGACGGCGTATCCCGTGATCGCGTACGTGAACAGCACGATCGCGATCGGGAGGCTGATGACGAAGTACAGCACCGCCCCCCAGGTGCGGGGATCCCACAGGGCGGAGAAGTAACGACCGAGCGCGTGCATGCCTCCATCGTGCCGTGAGCAGGGCCGATGCGCCCTCGCTCGCCCGGATGGAACCCTTCCCCCTCCCGGGGGAGACGATGCGCGCCCTCCCCCGCGAGGACCACGCCGAGTTCACCCGCGGGGCATGCCCGATTCATCCCTGAGCGCGCAGATCCCAGGGGGGTCGCCTCCCTAGCGTCGAGGTGAGCCGGGAGGTCCCGGCGATCTCGAGGAGGGGATCATGGAGCTTGGCATCACCGGGCGCATCGCCCGAGCCGCCGCCGCACGGCCGTGGCTGACCATCACCGCGTGGCTGCTGGCGATCGTCGCCGCGGTCGTCGCGGCAGGGGGGCTCGGCGACGCCCTCACGCAGGACGACCGCATGCTGGTCGCGACCGAGTCCGATGCAGCGGCCGATCGCAACGAGGAGCTCCGCGGCGCGGACGACTCCACCACGGACGAGACGGTGGTCATCACCGCGGACTCGGCGACGTGGGGCGACCCTGAGTTCACCGCCGCCGTCGAGCGGGTGGTCGCGGGGCTCGAGGCGCTGCCGGGCGTGCAGTCCGTCACGGCGCCGAGCCTCGAGGAGCCCTATCCCGTCTCCGAGGACGGCCGCACGGCGCTGGTCACCGCGGTGGTCGACGCGGACTCCGACACGGTCGGCGAGGCGGTCTCGGCCGCGACCGACGAGGCGGCGGCCGCCGGCTTCTCGCTGCACAACGTGGGCGACACCACCGCCGAGGTCATCTTCGACTCGCTCGCGGAGGACACCCTGGTGCGCGGCGAGATGATCGGCATCGCGGTCGCGCTGGTGATCCTCGTGATCGTGTTCGGCGCGCTCGTCGCGGCGGGCCTGCCGCTCATGGTCGCGATCGTCGCGATCACCACGGCCGTCGGCGCCACGGCGATCGTGGGTCAGGTGTTCGAGCTGTCCTTCTTCATCGTCAACATGATCACGATGATGGGCCTGGCCCTGGGCATCGACTACAGCCTCGTCGCGGTCCAGCGCTTCCGCGAGGAGCTCGCGCACGGCCGGACGGTCAAGGACGCGGTCGCGATCACCGGCTCGACCGCCAACCGCGCGATCCTGTTCTCCGGCGTCACCGTGCTCATCTCGCTCGTCGGGATGCTCGTGGTGCCGTCGACCATCATGCGCTCGCTCGGCGCCGGCGCGATGATCGTCGCGGTCATGGCCGTCATCACGGCGCTCACCCTGCTGCCCGCCGTCCTGCGACTGCTCGGCCACCGTGTCAACCGCGGTCGCATCCCGACGGCGCACCCGGGCCGCGAGCCGCGGGTGTGGAGCGCGATCGCCCGCACCGTGGTCGCACGTCCGGCGGTCTTCGCGGCCGGCGGCCTCGCGGTGCTGCTCGCGCTCGCCCTGCCCCTGCTCTCGATCCGTCTGACGTTCCCGGGCATCGACGCGCTGCCGGAGGACAACGACGTGCGTCAGGGCATGGAGGTGCTGGTCGACGACTTCGGTTACGGCCAGTCGTCGACCCTGGTCGCGATCGACGACGCGGGCGGCTCCACGTCCGCCGTCGAGACGCTCGCGAGCGCGATCGATGAGGACCCGGCCTTCGCGGAGACCACCGTCGACTGGCGCGGCACCACCGCGTTCATCGACACGCGCGACGTGTTCGACTCGGCCGACCCGGCCGCCGAGCAGGCGCTCGACCGGCTCCGCACGGACATCGTGCCGGCGGCGCTCGGCGGCACCGAGGCCACCGCGAGCGTCGGCGGAGGGCAGGCCGAGTCGGTGGACTTCCGCGACGTGATCGTCGACCACGTGCCGTTGCTGGTCACGATCGTCCTGGGAGCGAGCTTCCTGCTCCTCCTGGTGGCGTTCCGCTCGCTCGCGATCCCGCTCACCGCGATCGCGCTCAACGTGGTCTCCGCGGCGGCGGCGTTCGGCCTCCTGGTCGCCGTGTTCCAGTACGGCTGGGGCGCCGAGCTGTTCGGCTTCGCCCAGGTGGACGGCATCGCGCCATGGATCCCGGTGTTCCTCTTCGCGGTGCTGTTCGGGCTGTCGATGGACTACCACGTGTTCCTCATCAGCCGCATCAAGGAGCGCTACGACTCGACGCGCGACACGAAGGACGCGGTGGTGTTCGGTCTGTCCCGCACCGGCTCCCTCATCACGGGCGCGGCGCTCATCATGGTCGCGGTGTTCCTCGGCTTCTCGCTGGGCGACCTCGCGGAGTTCCAGCAGATGGGCTTCGGGCTCGCGGCGGCGGTCATCATCGACGCCACCGTGGTCCGCACCATCCTGGTGCCGTCGATCATGGCGCTGCTGGGCGAGCGCAACTGGACGCTCCCGCGGTGGCTGGACTGGCTGCCGCAGGTCTCCGTCGAGGGCGGCGCGTCCGAGCCTCCGCGCGAGAAGGAGCTCGTGGGCGTCTGAGCCCGCCACGCACGATGCCCCCGGTCCCGGCCGGGGGCATCGTCGCGCATCGGCCCTGCTTCCGGTTCACTAGGGGCATGCGCGACTACCCGACCATCGAGGAGACCATCGGCCGCACGCCCCTGGTGAGGCTCCAGCGCCTCGCCGCCGGCGCCGCCGAACGCGGCACCGTGGTGCTCGCGAAGCTCGAGGGCACCAACCCCGCGGGCTCGGTCAAGGACCGTCCGGCGCTGTCGATGATCGAGGCCGCGCAGGCCGCAGGGCGCATCCGTCCGGGCGACACGGTCATCGAGGCCACGAGCGGCAACACCGGCATCGCCCTCGCCATGGTCGCGGCGGTGCGCGGCTACGCCATGGTGCTCGTGATGCCCGCGGACCTGTCCGTCGAGCGCGCGCGCACCATGACCGCGTACGGCGCACGGCTGGTGCTCACCGACCCCGCCGGCGGGATGGAGCTCGCGCGCACCACCGCCGACGCGATGGAGGCCGCGGGCGAGGGCGTCCAGCTCGACCAGTTCGCCAACCCGGCCAACCCCGCCGCGCACATGGCCGCGACGGCCGAGGAGATCTGGTCCCAGACAGACGGACGCGTGACCCACTTCGTGTCCTCGATGGGCACCACGGGCACGCTCACCGGCACGGGCCGCCGCCTGCGCGAGCTGAGCGATGCCGTCCGCATCGTCGGCGTCCAGCCCGAGGAGGGCTCCCGCATCCCCGGCATCCGCGCGTGGGAGCCGGAGTTCCTGCCCCGCATCTTCGATCCGACCGTCCCGCACGAGGTGCGGAACGTGAGCCAGGACGATGCGACGCGCACCACGCGCGCGCTCGCCCGCGAGGAGGGCATCCTCGCGGGCATGAGCGCGGGCGGCGCCGCGCACGTCGCGCTCGGGCTCGCGGCGACGGAGCACGATGCGACCATCGTCTTCATCGTCCCCGACCGGGGCGACCGCTACCTCTCGACGGATCTGTTCGCCTGAGCCCGGACGTGACGATGCCCCGGTCGCCCGCGCGGGCGACCGGGGCATCGTGCAGCGTCAGCCGACGCCGAAGCGGTTCGCGGTCTCCTTGATCGAGCGGGCGGAGGCCTCGAGGGCCGCCTTCTCCTCGTCGTCCATCGGGGTCGCGGCCTGGTGCTCGATGCCGTTGCGGCCGATCACGGCTGGCAGCGACATGCAGACCTCGCCGACGTTCGGGTAGTCGATGAGGGTCGACACGGGCATGATGCGGCGCTGGTCGCCCAGGACCGCCTCGACGATGCGCGCACCCGCGGCGCCGACCGCGTAGTTGGTCGCGCCCTTGCCCTCGATGATCGTGTACGCGGAGCGCATGACGTCGTGGTGGATCTGCTCGCGCACCTCCGGGGTCATCACGACCTCGCCGTCGCGGCCGCGCCAGTCGACCAGCGGCTGCCCGCCGATGGTGGCCGAGGACCACAGCGCAACCTCGGAGTCGCCGTGCTCGCCCGCGATGTACGCGTGGACGTTGCCCACCGCGATGTCGCAGTAGTCGGCGATCTGGTGGCGCAGGCGCGACGTGTCGAGCGCCGTGCCCGAGCCGAACATGCGGGACGGGTCCATGCCGGACTTCTTGATCGCGGCGTACGTCACCACGTCGACCGGGTTGGTGACGAGGATGTAGATCGCGTTCGGCGCGGCCTCGAGGAGCGGCGGCAGCACCTTGTCCATGAGGCCGATGGTCGCGCCCGCGAGATCCATGCGGGTCTGGCCCGGCTGCTGCTTCGCTCCCGCGGTGATCACCACCACGTCGGAGTCCTCCACCACGCCGATGTCGGAGGATCCGAGCACCGTCGCCTCGGGCATGAACTGGATGCCCTGCGCGAGGTCGAGCGCCTCCGCCTCGACCTTCGCCTTGTTGATGTCGTACAGCGCGACCGTGCGCGCGAATCCGCGCATCAGGCCTGCATAGGCGAGGGTCGCCCCGACGGCACCCGCGCCGACGATCGACACCTTCGAGGTCTTCTCCGACATTGCGCCCTCCCTGAGTTCAAGTCCAGGTAGAGCCTAGTGCGGAGGGACGATGAGCGCCGCGCGCGGGCGCCCGGCCGCTACGTCTCGAGATCGAGGCACAGCACGTCGGAGGCCGAGGAGGCCACCGTCGAGGACGCCCCGCCGTCACGGAACATGAGGCCCGAGTCGACCCGAAGGCACCAGACGTCGTCCCGCGTGACGCCGCCGGCGATCGTGAGCGTCAGGCCGGAGCCGTCCACCGCGCCGGCACCCTCGTCGGTCGCCACCTCGAGGCGCACGCCCGTACCCCCGCAGTCGACCGCGACGGCGCTGCCCTCCTCCTGATCGATGTTCCACTCGCTGCACTCGCCGGTCGGGGTGATGCCCGCGAAGCCCGCGGCGATGACGGCGTCGCGCTCGCCGCATCCCGGCTCCTCGGCGACGCTCAGGCGCGCGTCCGTGACCTCGACGCCGGTGAGGCGCGCGATCCCGAGCACGTCGACGAGCGGATGCTGCACGGTCCCGCTGAGGCCCGCGGTGACCGTCACGGTGCCGCAGCCGTCGGTCTCGGTGTCCTCGAGCGTCGCCGAGAACTCCGACGGTGCCGTCGCGGCCTCGGTCGCGACGAACGGCAGCGGCACGCAGACCGCCGCCCCGGCCGCGAGCGCGACCACCAGACCGATCCATGCCGCCTTGCGCATCATCCCCCCAGAGATATCTGGGGGAACGCTAGCGCCGTGCCCTACAGCTTGTCGAGGGAGTTGAAGCGCAGCACCAGGCGCTTGACCTCGCCGCCGAAGTCCACCTTCACCACCGCGTTGCGACCCACGCCCTCGGTGCCCACGACCTTGCCCATGCCGAACTTGTCGTGCAGCACGCGCTCGCCGACCTCGAAGCCGATGTCGCCCGAGCCGGCCCCCGGCGGGCTCGGGGGGACGCGCTTCGTGGTGACCGCGCCGGCGCGCGAGTACGTGTTGCCGTCGCCCCGGTCCTGGTTGCCGCCGTAGCCCATGCCCGACCAGGCGCCCGAACGGGAGGAGCCCCGGTCGGAGCGCTCGCGCAGCGAGCCCATCGTCACCGCGGCGCGCGTCCACTCCATGAGCTCGTCGGGGATCTCCTCGACGAATCGGCTCGGCCCGAAGTACTGCGGCGCGCCCCACGAGGAACGCGCCTCGGCGCGCGTGAGGTAGAGCCGCTCGCGGGCGCGGGTGAGGCCCACGTAGGCGAGGCGGCGCTCCTCCTCCATGTCCTTGGTGTCGCCGGACTCGATCGACCGCATGTGCGGGAAGGTGCCGTCCTCCATGCCGGTGAGGAACACCACCGGGAACTCGAGGCCCTTGGCCGTGTGGAGCGTCATCATCGTCACCACGCCGCCGCTGCCGTCCGCGTCGGGCACCTGGTCCGCGTCCGCGACCAGCGCGACCTTCTCGAGGAAGTCAGCGAGCGTGCCGTCGGGGTTGTCCTCGGAGAACTCACGGCCCACGGCCACGAGCTCCATGATGTTCTCGACGCGGCTCGCGTCCTGCGGGTCCTCGCTCTTCCTCAGCGAGGCGAGCAGACCCGACCGGTCCGCGATCGCGTCGAGCACGCCCGCGGGCCCGTTGTCCTTCGCAAGCGCGCGCAGATCGTCCATGAGCCGCACGAAGTCCTCGATGGCGCGCTGCGAGCGTGCCTGCAGCCCCGCATCGTCCAGATGCCTCAGCGCCACGCCGAAGCTGGCCTCCTGGCCGGCCGCGACGAGCGTGCGGCGCACGCCCTCGACCGACTCGACCGCGGTGTCGCCGATGCCGCGCTTGGGCTCGTTGATGATCCGGCGGGTCGCGACGTCGTCGTCCTCGTTCACCACGGCGGCGAGGTACGCGAGCATGTCCTTGATCTCCTTGCGCTCGTAGAAGCGCGTGCCGCCGACCACCTTGTAGGGGATCTCGGCGCGGATGAAGCGCTCCTCGACCGCGCGGGACTGCGCGTTGGCGCGGTACATGATCGCGATGTCGTTGGGCTCGATGCCGTCCTCGTCGATGAGCCGGCGGATCTCGGTGGCGATGTACTGCGCCTCGCCCTGCTCGGTGTCGGCGGCGTAGCCCTTGATCTTCTCGCCGGCGCCCGAGTCCGTCCACAGGTTCTTGGGACGGCGGTCGGAGTTGTTCTGGATGACCGTGTTGGCCGCGGTGAGGATGTTCTGGGTCGAGCGGTAGTTCTGCTCGAGGCGCACGATGTGCGCGTTCGGGTAGTCCTTCTCGAACTCCATGATGTTGCGGATGGTCGCGCCGCGGAACGCGTAGATGGACTGGTCCGCGTCACCCACGACGGTCAGCTCGCCCGCCGGGAGCGACGCATCGTCCGCCGGGCCGACCAGCTCGCGCACCAGCACGTACTGCGCGTGGTTGGTGTCCTGGTACTCGTCGACCAGGATGTGGCGGAACCGCTCGCGGTAGGCGCGCGCGACCTGCGGGTGCTCCTGCACCAGCCTCACGGTCTTCACGATGATGTCGTCGAAGTCGACCGCGTTGGCCGCCTCGAGACGGCGCTGGTACAGCGGGTACGCCGTCGCGGCGGCGTGCTCGATCGAGAACTTGGACGCCATCGAGGCGCCCGCGAGCGCCACCTCGGGGTCGATCAGCTCGTCCTTGAACTTGCCGATGCGGCCCAGGATCGCCTTCGGCGTGAACTTCTTGGGGTCGAGGTTCAGCTCCTTCATGACGAGCTTCATGAGGTTGACCGAGTCCGACGTGTCGTAGATCGAGAACGTGCTGCTGAGCCCGGCGAGCTGGTGGTCGGCGCGCAGGATCCGCACGCACGCGCTGTGGAACGTCGCGACCCACATGCGGCGCGCCTCGGGACCCACGAGCGCCTCGACGCGCTCGCGCATCTCCGCCGCCGCCTTGTTGGTGAACGTGATCGCGAGGATCTGATGCGGGCGGGCGCGTCCCGTCTCGAGCAGGTGCGCGATGCGGTGCGTCAGCACGCGCGTCTTGCCGGACCCGGCGCCCGCCATGATGAGCAGCGCCTCGCCCTCGTGGGTGACGGCCTCCGCCTGCGGACCGTTGAGCCCCTTCACCAGGGACGATGCGTCGCGCACCGGGCGGTTCGGCGCGGGCTCCGGCCGGTGGTGGCCCGCGAGGATCGGCGTCGGCGGGATCCACGCGTCCTCGGGCTCGGGCTCGTTCGCCTCCTCGGGTGCCGGCTCGAAGTCGGGCGCGCCCCACTCCTCCGGCTCCGGCTGCTGGGCGGCGGGCGTGCTGGGCTGGGGCTCGCTGGGGACGGAGCCGTCGAGATCGAAGAGCGCATCCATGACCCGAGAGATTCTAGGCGCTCGGGCGGACACCGGCGGCGGCCGTCCACGGGCCAGGCGGAGCACGCTAGCCTCGCGCCATGCGCCGACTTCTCGCGTTCGCCGCGATCGCCCTGGTGACCGCCTGCTCCAGCCCGTCGACGCTCGATGCCGACGCGCTCGATTCCTGGACGCCGCTGCCCGGTCGGGCGACCGAGGTGCCCTGCGGCGACCTCTACGACGGGTGGGCGGACCCGTCCGCCGAGCGCCCGCTGCGGTGCTGGACCTACGAGGAGTCGGACGGCCTGCCGGCGACCTTCCGGGAGCTCGTGGACTCGTTCGAAAACCAGTTGTCAGGCGACGTCGAGGTCGCGCCGGCCTGTCAGGGCGCCACCGCCGAGCGCCGCTCGTTCACGTGCACCGCGAGCTGGTCCTCCGGGGACGCGGTGGTGACGGTCACCTCCGGCGTCACCGTCCACTCGATGGAGGAGATGGTCGACGAGGTCCCCCCGGTCTCGTACTCCGACCCCACGCTCGCGGGCACGCACGAGGTGATCCTCTGGGTCGGGGACGCCGCACCCGTCGACGACCTCGGGATCTACACCGACGCCGTGTAGCCGCTCACGCGCCGCGCGGCACCGTGCCGTGGCGCTCGAGGTCGGAGAGCGCCGCATCGGCGATGCGTCGGACCCCGGGGTCGACGTCGTACTTGCTCAGGCCGAGCAACGCCCGCCACACCTCGCGGTCGGCGGGGGCCCGGCCCTCGCACGCGAGCAGCGAGTAGCACAGCGCGTAGAGCGAGCGCATCTCGGGGCGGCGGTCCTCCGACAGACCCTTGAGCCTCGGCATCAGGTCGGCGAGGACGTCCGCGCGCTCGCTGCGGATCGCGGCATCCGACTGCTCCTCGGGCGCAGGCTCATGATCGGGACGGGTCGCGCGCAGCCTGCGCCGGCTCGGGACCGTCGACGCCTCGCGAGAAGGCGGCGCCGGAGGCACGCCGCCGGACAGCGCTCCGCCGCCCTTGGACTCCGAACGCCGCGGCAGCACCTTGGGCGTGTGGTCGTCCGGCATCACGCGAACGTCCGTGGTCGCCTCCGCCACCGCGAGCTCCGCGAGGCGCCTGAGCACCACGGCGGGGTCGACGGGGGCCGGCACCTCGGGCGCGATGCGCGCCCGGGGCACACCCCCGGCCGGGGTCGCCGACGCCGCCCAGAACTGCGGGGCCTTGAGAGGATCCGCATCCGGGCGCGCCGCATAGGCGCGCGGGAGGTCCGCCTGCGCGAGGCGCCGTCCTCCCGCGGCCGACCCCTCAGATGCGTCCGCGCTTGACACCCTCGCAGGCTATAGCGACGTCATCCCTGGAACAAGGGGAAATGCGATTCGTAGGAAATGTCCGATCAGCGCGACCGGCGACGGCCCGATCCCGAGCCGCCGCGCGCCGAGAACGCCGCGGCACCGCCGGACGATGCGCCGGTCCCGGTCGTCTTCGACGCGCCCTGGGCGCGGTTCGCGGAGCCGCCCGCCTTGGCCCCGCCCTGGCCGCGAGCCTGGCGGCCCTGGCCCTGCGCGGTGGTCGAGGAGGACCCCTGCGCGCGTCCACGCCCGCCCGAGCGGCGGCCACGGCCGGGGCGCGAGCCGCCGGCCGAGCGGCCGTCGCCGGGGTGCGACGTGTGGTGCGACTGCGGCGCGGCGGCCTGGGTCGGTGCGACGTGCGGAGCGACCTCGCCGACCAGGCGGGTGACGGGGCTCGACGCGGCGTTGACCGCCTGCGGACGCACCGTGATCTTGGCCTTGCGCAGCAGCTGCTCGGTCTCCTTGCGCTGCTCCGGCATCACGACGGTGACCACATCACCGGCAGAGCCCGCACGCGCGGTGCGGCCCGAGCGGTGCAGGTAGGCCTTGTGCTCGGCCGGCGGGTCGACGTGGACCACGAGCTCGATGCCGTCGACGTGCACGCCGCGGGCCGCGACATCGGTCGCGACGAGCACGCGCACGCCCCCACCGGAGAAGGCCGCGAGGTTGCGGTCGCGCGCAGCCTGCGACAGGTTGCCCTGCAGCTCGACCGCGGGGATCCCGGCGGCGGTGAGCTGGCGCGCGAGGCGCTTGGCCTGGTGCTTCGTGCGCGTGAAGAGGATGCGGCGGCCCGTGCCCGAGGCGAGCGCGTGGACCACGTCCTTCTTGGCGTCCGCGCCGTCGACGTGGAAGACGTGGTGCGTCATGGCCTCGACCGGGCTCGACGCATCGTCCACCGAATGCAGGATGGGATCGCTGAGGAACCGCTTGACCAGCTTGTCCACACCGTTGTCGAGCGTCGCGGAGAAGAGCAGGCGCTGACCGCGCTGCGGGGTCTTGCTCATGATGCGCGTGACGCCGGGCAGGAAGCCGAGGTCGGCCATGTGGTCGGCCTCGTCGAGCACGGTCACCTCGACGGCGTCGAGCGACACGTGCCCCTGACCCATGAGGTCCTCGAGGCGACCCGGGCACGCGACCACGATGTCGACGCCGCGCGAGAGCGCCTGCTCCTGACGGCGCTGGCTGACGCCGCCGAAGATGGTGGCGGTGCGCATGCCGTACGCGGCGGCCAGCGGCGCGACCACGGCGTCGATCTGGGTCGCGAGCTCACGCGTGGGGGCGAGGATGAGCGCACGGGGACGGCCAGGGCGAGCCTTGGCGCGACCGGCGCCCAGGCGCGCGGCGAGCGGGATGGAGAAGGCGAGAGTCTTGCCCGAGCCGGTGCGACCGCGGCCGAGCACGTCGCGGCCTGCGAGCGTGTCGGGGAGCGTGTCGACCTGGATGGGGAAGGCCGAGGTCTTGCCGTCACGCTCGAGCACATCGGTGATCGGGGTGGGCACGCCGAGCTCGGCGAAGGTGGTGGAGGACATGGGTGCCTTTCTGGGCAGCCACCGGCGCGCGCGTTCGCGCGGCACCGGGGAAGGTGGCGAAGGCGGAGGTGTCCGCTCTCGTTCGCCGAAGAGAATTTCTACGAGCCGCGCCGCCATCATGGTCGGGCGCCGGCGAGAAGTGGAAGCAATCTGCGACGCAGGAGGGCCGTCGACGGCCCTGCAAGTACTGCCCAGGGTAGCAGGCGGGCGCGCCATCCCCCATGACCACCGTGCCCGAGGGGGTGCGGATCGTGCGACCCGAGAGCGCCTGCGAGCAGGAACGCGTGCGAATCGTGCGGCCGCTCCCCCGTGCCGCGCGCCGGCCGGCACGATCCGCACGCGTTGGCATCCGGGGACCGCACGGGCGCACACGATCCGCACCTGTTGCGGGAGCCGAGGCGTCGAGCGGCCCGGGCCGCGGCTAGACGATCCGACGCTGCGCGGCCCAGTGCGCGAGCTCGTGACGGTTGGACAGCTGCAGCTTGTGCAGCACCTTGCCCACGTGGGTCTCGACCGTCTTGACGGAGATGAACAGCTTCTCCCCGACCTCGCGGTAGGTGTAGCCGCGCGCGATGAGCCGCATCACCTCCTGCTCGCGCTCGGTGAGCTTGTCGAGGTCCTCGTCGGCCGCGGCGACCTCGCCGCCCGCGGCGCCGAACGCGTCGAGCACGAACCCGGCCAGGCGCGGCGAGAACACCGCGTCGCCGGTCGCGACCCGCCTCACGGCATCGGACAGGTCGGGCCCGGAGATCGACTTGGTGACGTACCCGCGCGCGCCGGCGCGCACCGTCGCGACCACGTCCTCGGCCGCGTCGGACACGGACAGCGCGAGCACGCGGGGCGCCCCGGGACGATGCAGGATCTCCGCGAGCACGTCGAGCGCCCCGCCTCCGGTCCCGCCGGGCAGGTGCACGTCGAGGATCACCACCTGCGGCTGCACCTCACGCACCACCGCGACGGCGGACTCGACGTCGCGTGCCTCCCCGATCACCTCGATGTCGTCGTCGAGGCTCTCCCGGACCCCCACACGGATGACGTCGTGGTCGTCCACGATCACCACGGACACGGTCATGGCTGCTCCTCCCGGGGCATCGTGATGGTCACCTCGGTGCGGCGCCCGGGCGCGGACAGGACCTCGGCCGTCCCGCCATGCCGCTCGACGCGATGGATGATCGACTCGCGGATCCCGAGCCGGCCGGACGGCACCGCCGCCGGGTCGAAGCCCGGACCGCCGTCGCGCACGAAGACCTCGAGCCCGGTCGCGGTCACCTCGGCGTAGACCGAGTAGGGCGCGGCTCCGTGCCTGGCAGCGTTGAGGACTGCCTCACGCACCGCCTGGACCGCAGCGGCGAGCCCGGGCGTGGTCGGCGCATCCCCGACCGTCACCACCTCGACCTCGACGCCGTGCGCGTCCTCGACCTCGGCCACCGCGGCCCCGAGGGCGGTCGCGACCGACTCCTGGGTGCTGCGGCGATCCTGGTAGAGGTACGCACGCAGATCGCGCTCCTGCGCCCGCGCGAGGCGCGCGACCGCCGCCGGGTCGTCCGCCTTCGCGCGGATGAGGGTGAGCGTCTGGAGCACCGAGTCGTGCAGGTGCGCCGCGATCTCGGCGCGCTCGAACTCGCGCACGCGGCGCTCGCGCTCGACCCCCACCTGGCGGATCAGGCGCAGCCACCACGGGGCGAGCACCAGCGCGATGCCCGCCGCGACGACCGCGGGCACCACGATCGCCCGGGTCACCTGGTTCCATCCAGACGTCCCGGCCGCGAACAGCCCGAGCGCGCCGATCGCGAGCACCACGCCACCCACCGCACGCAGCCATGCGTCGCGCGAGAACAGCCCGCCCACGTCGGGACGGCGCGCGTCGAGCTGGACGGCGTTCTCGAGCGGGCTCCACACGAGCACCACGGCCACCACGAAGAGCAGCAGGGGCAGCAGCCACCACGCGAGGTTCGCCCACTCGTAGCGGCGCACCAGCATCACGCCCGCGATGACCAGCAGCACCAGCCCCACGGTCGCGCGCCACCATTGCACGGCGGGCGAGCGCCGCTCGAGCGGACGCGCGATCCGCATGCTGGTGGCCGTCATGGGACCACCTTGGCACAGGGCCCCGCGCCGCGACCTCGGCCGCCGGGAGGACGGGCGGCCCGCCGCAGGATCAGGGTCCGAATCAGGGCGTTCCCTCATAGCGGCACCCCGCACCGGGGGGCGAGACTCGAGGGAGATCGGAGGACCACACATGACCCACCAGCAGACCCCGCCTCCCGAGGCCGGGTTCTTCACCACCATCCGCGGATGGGGGCTCACCCGCTCGGACGCCCGCGTCTTCAGCGGCGTCGCAGGCGGCGTCGCCGAGCGCCTCGGCTGGTCGAGGGCGTGGACCCGCGTCGGGCTCGTCGGGCTCGCGATCGTGCTCAACGGCATCGTGCTCCTCGCCTACGCCGCGGCATGGGCGCTGCTCCCGGATCGACGCGGGCGCATCATCGCCCAGGACTTCGGGCGCGGCGTGCCGAACGTGGGCGCGCTCGTGGTGATCTCGCTGGTGGCGCTCGTGGGCCTCGCCTCCATCGACAACACGGGACCGTGGCAGTGGTCCGCCAACGCGGCATGGAACGACGGCATGGGCGGCGGCGTGTTCCGCGCGGCCGCGGCGATCCTCGCGGTGGCGGTCCCGCTCGGTGTGCTCGCCGCGATCATCGGGCTCATCGTCTACCTGGTGCGACGCGACCGCCACCGCGACGGCGCGACCCCGCCGTCCGGCACCCCGGGCGGCGGACCGCAGTACGCCGCCCCGCCGCAGTGGGCCGCCGACCGCCGCGCGCAGCGCGAAGCCGCGCGCCAGGCCCGCCACGAGCACCGGCAGGCGTACCGCACCGCGGTGGCGGAGCAGGTGGCGGCGGACGTGTCCGCGGCAGCCGACGAGGCCGCTGCCTCCGCCCAGGAGGCGGCCGATGCAGCGGCCGGGTACGCGGCCCCCTACGGCGCGCCGTATGCGGTGCCTCCTGCCGCGCCCACCCGGCCGCCACGACCCCCGCGCCCCGCACGCGTGCCGGGCCCCGGCGCCCCCTTCTACCTGCTCACGCTCGCCTGGCTGATCCTCTCGATCGCGGGCATCGCCATCGCCGACCGCCAGGGCGACCTCGCGGTCCAGCCTCTGGTCGCGTGGGGTGCGCTGTTCGTCACCGGCGTGGGCGTGATCCTCATGCTCGTCGCGCTGAGCGGCCGCCGGCTCGGCTTCCTGGCCTTCGCCTCGGCCGTCATGCTCATCCCCACGGCGATCTTCATCGCCAAGGCCGACGACGTCCGCGACAGCTGGGCCGAGCCGTACTTCCCGGACGTGCAGGTCGACGGCGACGGCATCCACATCGGTGTCGGCGATCCCGACGTCGAGGCCTCGTCCTCCTTCGAGGCCGAGCCCGAGCCCACCCCGTACGACGCCTTGAGCGCGTTCGACGGCGACTACGCGACCATCACGCTCCCCGCCGGCTGCTACGCGATCGACGAGGCACCGCCGTCGGACGGCATGTCGCGAGGGCTCCTCGCGAAGACCGGGCTCGAGAAGGCGGCCGCCGTGGACGTCACCGCCGCCTACACGACCGTGCGGATCGCCGCGGGCGGCTCGCTCGCGGTCACGGCGGACCAGGCGGTCCCGACCTCCGTGTACTGGCCCGACCGGGGCGTCGCGTGCGACCTGTACTCCGGTGAGCCGCTGACCCTGTCCAATCCGGGCGACCCTCTGCTCACGCTCGACACCGCGTCGAGCACGGACGGCTACGCCACCATCGTGATCGAGGAGGTCGCGTCATGACCACCGAGCTCCGTCCCCGCCGCGGCGCCGCCGAGCGCGTGACCGGCGTCATCTGGGGAGCGATCGTCGCCGCGTCCGGCGCGTGCGCGATCGCCGCCCTCTCCGGGTACGACGTCGACCTGCAGCTCATCGCCATCATCGCGCTCGCCGCGCTCGGCGCGTGGCTGGTGGTGTCGGCCGTCGTGCTCGCGACCCGTCAGTCGCGCCAGGAGCGCGCGAGGGCCGATGCGGCGGCGATGCCCGCTCCGGAGCCGGCACCGGAGCCCGACGCCGAGCCGGAGCCGGAGGACCGCGAGGACTCCTGACCGCACACGCAGAAGGGGCCGGGCGCATCGTCTACCGATGCGCCCGGCCCCTTCTGCGCCGCTCATCCCCGACGTCGGCGCCCTGGGAGGTGGCGAGTGCTCAGAATCCGCCTCAAAGTCAAGC